>NZ_JAFIQV010000009.1:108242-153703 GCF_017356015.1 Azospirillum sp. SYSU D00513 | reverse complement strand
CAAACCTCAAGGCGGACGCGGCGCCCCTCTCCCGTGTCCGTTCAAGCTCTTTCAACACCGAGCCTGAACGTCTGTGCCCGTGATACAAGAAGGCGCCGGCAGGCAAGCGCTTCCCACCGGTGAAACGGCCGCGATCCGATCCCTCTCTGGTACCCGGTGCGGTGTGGGCAGCGCAAGCAGATCGGCGTTCGCGCGACGTTCCCAGGCGACGGCGCCATCGCGGCGCGCCTCCGCGATCGCCTGGCGAAAGCTGTCGCCCGCTCGGTCGCTGGCGCCGGGCAATCCGTCGACGGAAAGGATCGTGCCCTTCACGCGATGGAGTTCGGCAAGGCACCATCGCTCGCCGGAGGACGCGCAACGTGCGATCGCGGAGTCGACCGCCGCCAGCGCGTCGGCATGTTTGCCCATGTCGCGGAGCGCCCGCGCGGCGACGGACTGGAAGATCGTCCGGAACAGGGTGAAGCCGCTCTTGCGAAGAACCGGCAGGCTCGTGTTCAGAAGCCGCAGGCAGTCGTCGGGGCGCCCATTCCGAAGCGCGATTTCAGCCTCGAAGCAGTTCGCGTAGCAATTCCATACGTCAAGCGACAGAGCCTTCGTGTGTTCCCTGAGAAGCGACACATAATGGCCGGCGAGATCGTCACGCCCCGCGAGCAGCGAAAGCGGGCAGGCGGCTTCCGCCAGGGCATTGCTGAGCGACAGGTTGTGCTGGATCACCCGGGCATAGGCCAATGTGTCTTCCACCTCGCGCAAGGCTTGGTCCTCGTCTCCCAGAATCCAGCTGGATCGAGCCAGCACGATGCGGGCCGTGACGGTCTGATCGAATTGGAAACGCACGGAGTGACGGCTCGCCGGCAATGCGGTGTATTCACCGAGCATCTGTTGAAGTTGCTCGCGCGCTTCGGCGTGGCGGCCGAGCCAGTGCAGCGTTGCGCCATGCAGCCTCTTGCCGATGATCGCATCGGCGGGATCGGCCGAGGAGGGCGCCAGTGCGCGGAACCGTTCCGTGAAGGTCAAGCCGAGCCGCGGTTCCGCACGGTTGATGGCATCGACCCAGAGCGCCCAGATGGCCCGGAGCTGATGATCGATATCGCCGATGTCCTCGGCGATCCGCAAGGCTATCGACCATGCCACGGCGCCGTGTTCCGGCGCATCGGTCGGGCAGATCTGCGGCCAGCCGAGTGCCGCGTAGAGCTTCATGCGGCTGCGCTCGTCCAGACTGGGGTGTGCCTCCAGGTAGTTGATCGCCCGGGTCACCCAGGCCAGGCACTCGTCGAGCAGCGAAAGCCGGTGGAAGAACGGCAAAGCGGCGATGGTGAGCCGCACGCCGAGCAACGGATCACCTCGTTCGGCGAATGTCCACTCAAGCGCGGCGCGCAGGTCGTCCGTGTGTTGCGCGTAATCGCGCGACCATTCCGACACCGGCATTGAATGGAGTTCGTGCTCCGCACTTTCGAGAAAGGCGCGCAGATGCTCGGCGAGCCGCGCCATCGCAGGGCCCGCATCGCCTGTGTCGACGAGCTTTTCGGATGCGTAGAGCCTGGTCGTATCGAGAAGCCGGTACCGCGTCAGCCCGGAGCAGGCATCGGCGGCGACGAGCGATTTCGCGACGAGCGACGCAAGGATGTCCTCCCCGTCGCAGCCCGTTAGAACGGCGGCTGCGGCCTCGTCGCTGAACCAGCCGCGGAAGACCGACAGTTCCGCCAGGGCGACCTGTTCCGGCTTCGGCAGGATCATGTAGCTCCAGTCGAGCGTCGCCCTCAGCGTCTGATGGCGGGGAAGCGCCGTGCGGCGGCCACGGGTCAGCACGCGGAAGCAGTCCGAAAGCGACTGGGCCAGCGCCTGCACTCCGATCGTCTCCAGCCGTCCGGCCGCCAGCTCGATCGCAAGCGCGATGCCGTCGAGCTTGCTGCAGATGTCGGCAACGTGGGGCGCGTCCTTGTCGGTCAATTCATACTGCCCGATACAGGCTTCGGCGCGCTCCACGAAGAGCTGGACGGCGGGCGACCTCAAAGCCGCATTCGCCGACAGTGCCGCCGGCGGAAGCTCCAGCGGCGGGATGCGGTGCACACGCTCCCCATCGGCTCTCAAGGGTTCGCGGCTCGTCGCGACGATGCGAAGGCCCGGAACCTCCGCGAGGAGGCTCTCGGCGAACGACGCCACGCTGCCCACCAGATGCTCGCAGCTGTCGAGAACCATGAGGGCGGCGCGCGTGCGCAGATGCACGATGATTTCGCGCGTGATGTTGTCTGTTCGCGAAAGGATGCCGAGCGCCGACGCCACCACGGTCGGCACGAGATGCCCGCCATTCACGGGAGAAAGGTCTATCCAAAAGATAGGGTCCTCGGACCGGTCGCGGGCGATGACCGCCCGCGCGACGGTCGTCTTCCCGATCCCGCCCGGCCCGACGATCGTGATGAGCCGGGAGCGGCAAAGCTGCGCGGAAATGGTTTCCACCACGCTCTCCCGCCCGAAGATCCGGACCGCGCCGAGGTCGGTTCCGGGACAGCGGAGGGCGGATCCACCGGCGTCGCCGGGCGCTTGCCGTCTGGTGACCGGAGCGGTGAAGGTGTAGCCCCGGCCTGGAATGTTGGCGATGAACCGCGTATCGCCCAGCGCCCGCCGGATGGCCGAAACATGCACCCGGAGGTTCGCCTCGTCGACGAACGTGTCGGGCCAGACATGCTTCACGATGTCTCTGTTGGACCGGATTTCGCCCGCGTGGGCGAGGAGATGGATCAGGATGTCGATCGCGCGGCTGCCGAGCGGCACGACCTCCCCATCGCGCAGCAACGCGCGCCGCGCGGGCGCCACCGTGAAAGCGCCGAATTCAAGCTCCTCTTCCATGCCACTCTCCTCACCGGAAGATACGGGGCAGTCTCGCGGAGTTCGCCGTCCGGGGTCTTTCGCGAAGCTGCGGAAGTCTTTCGCGATTCTGCCGAATCCGTCTTTCAGGGAATGCGTCGGCGATAGTCTCCGGGCGTGCACCCCATCGCCCGCTTGAAGGCCGTGCTGAACGCCGCCTGGTTGGAAAAACCCGACCGATGGGCCACGGTGACGAGCGGCATGTCCGGATCGCCGAGAAGCCTTCGGGCGAGTTCGAAGCGTTCCGCGCTGACGAAGCCATGGGGCGTCTTGCCCATCACGCGCTTGAACATGCGCGCGAAGTGGAAGGGACTCAGGCAGGCGACCTCGGCGAGTTCGGAAACCGAGATGTCGCGTTCCAGGTTGTCGCGGATGAAGTCGATCGCCCGTGCGATCCGCTTGGGGCAGTCGGCTTCGGGTGCCGCGTCCGGGTTATTCGGACAATCCTCGCCGTAAGCATGAGCAAGCCGCGCGGCAAGGGCCAGCGCCGCGGATTCGACCATCATCCGGCCGGCGGAGGTTTCCCGCAGAAGCTCCGAGCGGATCGACAGGCCGATCTGCCAGATGAGTGGATCGCGCAGATCCGCGAGATACCGGATCGCATCCGCGCGAATGCGCCCGTCGCCATAGAGATCGGCCAGCGCGTCGAAGCGATCGGCCGGCAGGTAGATGTGCAGGATTTCATCGAGCGGTGCGGAAATGCCGATCTCGTCCTCGCCGACGCCGACCGGGCACAGCCATATGGCGCCCTGCTCGACGGCCGAGCGTTGGCGGAGGCCGGCTCCCTTCCGCCGGACGAAGGCACCCGGGCTGCGCCGCGTCGCCAGCGTGACCTCCATCTGGGTCGGAAGGATCGCGGGCAGATCGCCGGCCGGATGCGAACGCAGTTCGGCGGCGACACCGTTCCAGCCACGGCCGAGCGATGTTGCGGCCAAGCCCGCATTCGGGAATTTGTATGCGCCGTGCCCGTGCAGAGTCATGGCGGAAGTTTGAATTCACCGGCGGCGCTCGGCCATTATACAGGCGTATCGCAGACACGGCTGGGCGGCGCTGTTACTGCTTCTCTTCCAAGGACGAGAACGATGCGGCAAGTCTTTTCCAGATGGCCAAGCCTTGCGGAGACCTCGGCGGAGGCCCCGCCGAAGCCCGACGTTCTGCCGGCCTGGATGACGGCCGTTCCGGCACGGCGATGGCCCGTCGTCGCCCGCGACCTGGCCGTCTCCGCCCTGCTGGTCTTCGCGCCGGCGGCCCTGGCGGCGCTTTCCGTGATGCAACCGGCCGAACGGCGCGAGGCGGCGCTCCTGATGGGGGCGGGCGCGCTCCTGTCCGGCATCCTGGCCGTCCTTCTCGTGATGAGGCTGAGACGCGACCTGGCAGACAGCCGGCGGCAATGCGGAGCCTTCTTCGAGCGCGCCGGCATCTCGATGTGGCGCGAGGACTGGACGGCCGTCGGGGAGGCCGTCATGGCGTTGCGCCGGGCCGGCGTCAGCGATCTGGAGAGCTACTTCGCCAACAGGCCCGACGAACTCCGGGCGCTGAAGGCGCGCGTGATGATCCGCGACGTGAACGCCTTCACGCTGGAGGAAACCGGCGCGCCGGGAAAGGAGGCCTTTATCGGCCCGCTCGACCGGCTGCTTCCCGAAACCGACCAGACCTTCGTGCAATGGCTGGTGGCCTTCGGCCGTGGCGACCGCTTCTTTCGCTCCGAAGCGCATTTGAGGGCCGCGGACGGCGCCGAACTCGATGCGCTTTTCACCGCCATGCTGCCGCGCGATCTCGCCGGCTTTTCGGACATCGTCGTGACCTCCGTCGACATCACCGCCTACAGGAAAGCGCAGGCGCGGCTCGCCGCCGTCCAGGCCGATGTCGCCAGGACCTCCCGGATATCGACCGCCAATGCCTTCAGCGCGTCGGTCGCGCACGAGGTCAATTCGCCGCTCGCGGCCATCCTGGCGAACGCCCAGGCGGCCCAGCGCCTGCTTCGACAGGCCCAGCCGGACATCGCGGAGGCAACGGCGGCCCTGCAGGACGTCGTCTCCCAGGCCTCGCGCGCGCGCGACGTCGTGGCGCGCATCACGTCCCATTTCAGCAAATCCTCGGGCGCCTTCGCTCCGGTCGATGTCGTCCAGGCGGCCCGCAACGCCAATCTGCTTGTGGAAACGGATCTGCGGCGCCATGGCGCGGTCGTCCACCTCGCGGCGCCGGACGACCTTCCGCCGGCCATGGCCGACTTGGTGCAGATCCAGCAGGTGTTCGTGAATCTCATGCTGAACGCGGCGCAAGCCATGGCGGAAAGGCCGGGCCGGCGGGACATCACCGTGACCCTCCGCCTCGACCGATCGTGGATCGCGGCCAATGTGACCGATACCGGGCCGGGAGTGGCGGCCGAACGGCGCGCCCAGATTTTCGAGCCGTTTCATTCGACCAAGCCGGGCGGCATGGGCATGGGGCTGGCCATATGCCGCAACTGTCTCGACGCGCATGGCGGCGACATCTGGGTGGACGAGGCTCCGGGAGGAGGAGCGGCCTTTCATTTCAAACTGCCGGTCGCTCATGGCTGAGAACGGACAGTTGCGTCGCGTCGTGGCGATCGTGGATGACGATGCCTTCATTCGGGCCGGGCTGGGAAGGCTCGTGCGATCGATCGGGTACGACCCTCTGCTGTTCGGGGAAGCCGGGGCCCTGTTGTCCTACGGAGCGGTGGAGGCTCTCTTCTGCGTCCTTGCCGATCTGCAGATGCCCGGCGTCAATGGCGTCGAATTGATTCAGCTCCTCACCAGGCGCCATCCCTCGCTTCCCGTCGTCGCCATGACCGCCTATCCGAGCGACGCGATCCGGCAGCGGGCGTTGGAAGCGGGAGCGGCCGCCTATCTCACGAAACCCTTCGACGCCGCCTTGCTGGAGGATTGTCTTTCCAACTTCAGTTCGCAGCGCAAATCATGATGTGATGCCCGCCATGGAACCGACCGTCCACATCGTCGACGACGACGCGGCGCTGCGCACCGCGCTGGTGAGGCTCTGCAAGGCCGCGGGCTTGGCCGTGGTCGAACACACAAACGCCGACGGTCTCGCCGAAAGGACGCTCGCCCGCCGTCCGACCTGCGTCCTGCTCGACGTACGGCTGGCGGATCAGAACGGGCTTGCCGTGCAGGAGGCGTTGCGGGGTGCCGGCAGCACCGTGCCGATCATTTTCCTCACCGGCTATGGCACGATCCCGATGACCGTGCGCGCCATGCGCGGCGGGGCGATCGAGTTCCTGACCAAGCCGGTCGAGGAGGAGGTGCTTCTGGAGGCGATCGGCCGGGCGATCAGGGCCGATGCCGAGGCCTTGGACATGGACCGCGCCCGTCACGAGCTTTGCGACCGCTACGCGACCCTCACGGACCGCGAGCGGGATGTCATGGCCTGCGCCATCGGCGGTCTGATGAACAAGCAGATCGCCGGGGAACTCGGCCTATCGGAGATCACGGCGAAGGTGCACAAGCGCCACGTCATGGAAAAGATGGGCGCACGGTCCTTGCCCGATCTCGTCCGGATGGCCGAGCAGCTGGGGGTCCCCGCCCGCCGGCGGCGATGACCGGGCGTGAACGGCGGAAAGCGACCGCCTCCCTATGACGAGGGTCGGATTGACAGGCGCCGGCCCGGGGCGGCAGGGTGCGGCCGATGATCGCCCTCGCCCTCGACCCATTCACCCCCGAACGGCCGCTGAAGATCGCGCAGCAGTATGTCTCGCTGATCCACGGCGTGCTGGAAGGGCGCAACGACCTGAACCTGGAGCAGGTCCAGCGGCTCCAGCACGCGCTGGAGACGGTGGCGAACGGCACCGTCGCCGAGGTCCGCTTCGACGCGGAGCGGCTGATGTATCTCGCCGAGCGCGCCGCGGCCGACGGCTTCGCCGTGCACGACCAGCTCATCGAGATCGCCGCCGCGCACGAGGCGGAGATCAAGCGGCTGGGCAACGACGTCATCCGCGAATACAAGGCGCTCGCCCGCAAGCTCCAGATGCCGCAGCGCGTCTCGGCGCTGCTGCGCGGGCTGATCGAGGATGCGGAGGCCTTCCAGGACGAATGGCTCACCGTGGTACGGCAGATGCGGCACCGGGCGCTCGCCGTCTCCCGCCGCCGCACGGGCGCCGTCAACCTCGTGACCGCCTGGGAACTGCATGTCGCGGCATTGGCGGAGATCGCCGGGGAACAGGATCTCCCAGGGCTGGCCGAGGCGGCCGAACTCCGCCCGCGCATCGCCGGGGACATGATCGTCTACGAGCTGGACGTGCCCGTCGGGCCGGATCTCGCCGGGGACGCCGGGCGGCTGGCGGGGCTTGCCAACGCCGTTCACGATCGGGTCGAGAACGCGATCCCGCTGCTTTGCGGGACCCTGGCCCTGCGGTTCATCCATTCCGGTCAAGCGGTGGCGGCCCATGACGCCTGAGGATTACCTGACCCTGGCGCGCGACGCGCTGAACGCCCCGGCGGCGGGCGAGGCCCAGCGGCGGGCGGCCGTGCGTTTTGCCTATGATTCGCTGTTCCTCAGCGTCGCCGGCTGGTTCGGGCTGGACCCCGCGACCTTCGCCGGCAACGACCGGGCCGTGCGCGAGGCGCTGTTCGCCGGCGGCATGGACGAGGCGCCGCCCTTCCTGCGGCTGGCCCGGCGGCACTGGAACACGCTGTGGCTGGCCAGCCTGCGCGGGCAGCGCGCGCTCGGCGAGAGCATCACCGAAACCGACGCCCGCCTCAGCCTCGCGCTCGCGGAGCAGGTTTTCGCCGCGCGGTCGGCCGGACTCCAGTGATTTTCGTGGCGGAGCGATCCGCCTGGGCTACAATCAGCGGCACCAGGCAAAGGGCGGCGTCAGCGGCCGTCCAAGCCAACGCGGATCGAACCGCGCCGATGCGGACCAAGAAGAAGGCTGGGGAACACCGATGACGTTTGGGATGAAGATTCTTGCCATGGCGGCCGTCGTGCTGCCCATCGTGAGCGGCGCCGGCGGCGCGCAGGCCGCCTATCCGGACCGCCCGGTCAAGCTGGTCGTGCCCTTCGCGGCCGGCGGCTCGACCGACATCATCGCCCGCCTGATCGGCGCGAAGATGAGCGAGATCCTGGGCCAGCAGGTGGTCATCGAGAACCGCGGCGGCGCCGGTGGCAACCTCGGCTCCGACGCGGTCGCCAAGGCGGAGCCCGACGGCTACACCATCCTGATGGGCACGGTCGCGACCCACGCGATCAACCCCGCGCTCTTCAAGAAGATGCCCTACGACCCGGTGAAGGACTTCGCCCCGGTCTCCTGGCTGGTGACGGTCCCGAACGTCCTGGTCGTTCACCCCTCGGTGAAGGCGCAGAACCTGAAGGAGCTGATTGCCCTGCTCAAGGCCAGCCCTGGCACCTTCAACTACGCCTCTTCGGGCAACGGCACGCCGCTCCACCTCTCGGGCGAGCTGTTCAAGTCGATGGCCGGGGTCGAGGTCACCCACGTGCCCTACCGCGGCGCCGGCCCGGCGCTGAACGACGTGACGGCCGGCCAGGTGCCGATCATGTTCGACAACCTGCCGTCCTCCATCGGCCACATCAAGGGCGGCACCCTGCGCGGCATCGCCGTGACCACCGCCGAGCGCTCGCCCGCCATCGACCTGCCGACCATGGCCGAGGCCGGCCTGCCGGGCTACGAGACCTACACCTGGAACGCGCTGTTCGCCCCCGCCGGCACGCCCAAGGAGGCCATCGACAAGCTGAACGAGGCCGGCAACAAGGCCGTCGCCGACCCGACCGTGCAGAAGCGCCTGAACGAACTCAGCGCCCAGGTCGTCGGCTCGACCCCGGAAAAGCTCGCCGAGCACGTGAAGGCCGAACTCGCGAAATGGGGGCCCGTGGTGCGGGACTCCGGCGCGACCGTGGACTGACCGTCCGCGCCGCCGCCGAACGGGAAGGGGCCGCTCCGCTGGGGCGGCCCTTTTGCGTTGGGCCTTCGGGAAAAGGATGCCGCTGCTCGCGGCTTGCCCTCGGTTCCGGCCTTTCGATATCGATAGTGATGCTATGCTGAGGTTGGCATGGCGACACTCGGCGAGATTCTGGCCCGCATGAGGACCGCTCCTCATGATGTTCCGTTCGATGATATCTCCAAGCCGTGCGGAGCGTATTTCCGGGAGCCTCGCCAGGAAGTGACGAGCCACATGGTGTTCAGGACAGCTTGAGCCGGTGACCCGCGCATAAACATCCAAAAAGGCAAGAACGGCCGGGCGAAGGTCCCATCAGGTCAAGCAAATGCTCCAAGCCGTTTGAAAGCTCGATCAGATGCAATCTTCAGGAAACGAAAAGGGCGATGCTGAATAGGCACCATGCCTACAAGATCGCTTGGTCCTCCGATGACGGCCAGTACATCGCCAGCTGTCTGGAGTTTCCAAGCCTTTCCTGGCTTGACGAGGACGAGGTCGAGGCGATGCGGGGCATCAGGGATCTTGTGGCCGAGACCGTACAGGACATGATCGCGAACGGTGAGGACGTGCCCGAACCGATCATGGAGAGAAACTACTCCGGCCAGTTCGTCATCCGCACCACGTCGGACATGCACCGGCGCCTCGTGCTGGAGGCGGCGGAGGCGAGGGTCAGCCTGAACCGCTACGTCAACGCGAAGCTTGCCGCCGGAGGGCGGTAAAGGCGAAGAGCCGGGCTCCGCCGCCCCGCCTGCCGCCTATGCGGGTCCACGTTAAGGATTTGTTCGCCGTCCTATGCAAAAGGTTGGGGCGTAGGCCCGATGGCTCGCCAGCCAGCCCCGACACCGGCGAAACGAAAAATGCGTGAAGCACCGTCCCAGACCCCCGCAGATCCTCATGACCGGGTAGCCGCCGCCGCGCGGCCGGTGCGTGACGGCGCGCCGGTGGGGCTGCTGTTCCTCGATCGGGACCTGCGCTGCACTCACCTGAACGGACGGATGACCGAGCTGACCGGGCTTCCGCGCGCGGCGCATTTCGGCCGGACCCCGGCGGAGCTGCTGCCCGGCGCCGGGGACGGGCTCGCCATGGCGTTGCGGCGCGCGGCGGACGGCGAGGAAGTGGGGGGCGTCGAGCTGCGCCGCCCGGACGGGCGCGGCCTCCTGAAGGTCTGTCTCCGGTCCCTGGCGGGCGAGGGGGAAGGTGCGGGCGGCCTGCTCTGCACTGTGGCCGAGACCGATTGGGATGCGCGCACCGCCGACGAGGCCTCCCTGCGCGCGAGCGAGGACCACTACCGCCACACGGTCGAGCTGAGCCCCTTCCTGTTCTGGAACTGCGACGCCGACGGCCTGTCGCTGGAGTTCAGCCCGCGCTGGCGCGAGCGCATGGGGCTGAGCTACGAAGAGGCGGTCGGCAACGGCTGGCTCCGCGCGGTGCATCCGGATGACCGCGAGCGCATCGCGCGGGCCTGGGACAACACGCTGCGCACCGGCGCGCGCTTCGACCATCAGGCCCGCTTCAAAGTGGCCGAGGGCGGCTACCGCTGGTTCCGCTGCCGGGCCATGCCGCGCCACGACGCCGAGGGGCGGATCGTCGGCTGGTATGGGAGCGACGCGGACATCCACGACTGGAAAGTGGCCGAGGCGGCGCTCCGCGAGAGCGAGGACCATTACCGCCATTCGGTGGAGCTGAACCCCCAATACCCCTTCATCATGGACCCGGACGGCGCGCTGCTGGACATCTCGCCGCGCTGGCAGGATCTCGTCGGGCTCACCCGGGAAGAGACGCTCGGCCATGGCTGGATGCGGGCGGTGCATCCGGAAGATGCCGAGAGCACGCGGCGGAACTGGGAGGAGGCCCTGCGGACCGGCCGGCGCATGGACCATGAGAAGCGGCTGCGCATGGCCGACGGCAGCTACCGCTGGTTCCGCGGCCGGGCCACGGCTCGGCTCGGGGCCGACGGGCGCATCATCCGCTGGTACGGCTCCACCGAGGACATTCACGACCGCAAGCTGACCGAGGCGGCGCTGCGCGACAGCGAGGCCTTCGCGCGCCAGATCCTCGACACCAACCCCGAATGCATGAAGGTGCTGGACCTGGATGGTCGCCTTCTCTTCATGAGCCCGCCCGGACAGCGGCTTCTGGAGGTGGAGGACTTCTCGCGCATCGAGGGCATCTTCTGGCCGGACATCTGGCCGGAGGAAAGCCGTGCGCGTGCGAGCGCCGCCATCGACGAGGCGCGTGCCGGCGGGATCGGGCATTTCATCGATTTCTGCCCGACTCTCGCCGGTACGCCGAAATGGTGGGACAACCTGATCCGTCCCATTCCGGGGCCGGACGGGCGGGCGGCCCGGCTGCTGGCGATCTCCCGCGACATCACCGACGCGCACATGACCCGCCGCGCGCTGGAGGATTCGGCCAAGCGCCTGTCGGCGGTGCTGGAGAGCACCACGGACGGCGTCCTGTTCGTCGGGCGCGACTGGCGCGTCACCTACGCGAACCGGCGCGCGGCGGAGCTGCACGGGGCCGAGCGGATCGACTTCGGCGGCAGCCTGTTCGACCTGTTCCCGGACGCCCCAGGCATGGAATCCGTCCCGGTTCTGGACAGCGGCTGCGCCTGTGCCTTCGGGCGGCGGTTCCGCCAGGCGATGGAGGAGGAGGCGCCCGTCGCCTTCGAGGGGCACCTGAACGCGCGCAACGTCTGGGTCGAGATCCACGCCTTCCCGACGCCCGAGGGCCTGTCCGTCTTCTTCCGCGACGTGACGGAGCGCCGGCGCGCGAAGGAGGAGCGGCGGCTCGCCCAGGAGAAGATCGCCCGGATCGCCCGCTACGACGCGCTCACCGGCCTGCCGAACCGGCTGTCCTTCCAGGAGCGGCTGGAGCGGGAACTGGCGGATGCCGCCGGCCGTGCCGGGCTGGCGGTGCATTACCTGGACCTCGACCAGTTCAAGACCGTCAACGACACGCTTGGCCACCCGGCCGGGGACGCCCTGCTGAAGCAGGTGGCGGCCCGGCTGCGCCACTGCGTCCGCGACGCCGACCTCGTGTCGCGCTTCGGCGGGGACGAGTTCGCCGTCGTGCAAACCGGCCTGCGCCAGCCGGACGACGCCGCCTCGCTGGCGCGCCGCATCGTCGAGTCCCTGGGTGAGCCCTACGAGGTGGACGGTGCCCAGATCATGATCGGCACGAGCGTCGGCGTGGCGCTCGGCCGCAGCGATGGGGCGGGCGCCGACGCGCTGATGAAGGCGGCGGACATCGCGCTCTACCGCGCCAAGGCCGCCGGGCGCGGCACCCACCGCTTCTTCGCCCCCTGGATGGCCGAGCAGCTCCACGCCTACCACGCGCTGAAGCTCGGCCTGCGCGAGGCGCTGGCGAAGGGCCAGTTCGAGCTGCACTACCAGCCGCTGGTCGATCTCCGCTCCGGCGGGATCAGCGGCTTCGAGGCGCTGCTGCGCTGGCGCCATCCGGAACGCGGGCTGGTATCGCCGGCGGAGTTCATCCCGGTGGCGGAAGAGACCGGGCTGATCGTGGCCATCGGCGAGTGGGTTCTGCAGGAGGCCTGCCGCGAGGCGGCAGGCTGGCCCGGCACGGCCGGCGTCAGCGTCAACCTCTCCTCCGTCCAGTTCCGCAGCCGCGGGCTGGTGGAGGCGGTGGCGGGGGCGCTGGCCGAAAGCGGCCTGGAACCGGGACGGCTGGAGCTGGAGATCACGGAATCGGTGCTGCTCCAGGACAACGACGCCAACCTCGCGGTGCTGAGCCAACTGCGGCAACTCGGCCTGCGCATTGCCATGGACGATTTCGGCACCGGCTATTCGGCGCTGGGTTACCTGCGCAGCTTCCCCTTCGACAAGATCAAGATCGACCGCTCCTTCGTCAGCGACCTGCCGCAGTGCGGAGGATCCAAGGCGATCCTCGGCGCCGTCGCCGGGCTCGGCCGCGATCTCGCCATCACCACGACGGCGGAGGGGGTGGAGACCCACGCCCAACTGGAGGCGGTGCGCGCCCAGGGCTGCGACGAGGCCCAGGGCTACTTCTTCTCCAGGCCCGTGCCGGCCTCCGCCATCCCGGACCTGCTCGCCCGGCTGCCGAACCCAGCCGCCGGCGCCGTTCCCGCCTGACGGGCGCTCCTCACCGCGCTCTTTGTTCAGGCCGGGGGAGGATGTTTTGCCCCATGGGCCATTGATAGGGATGCGCGGAGGATCAATGGCCGGGGGCGGGGAGCATGGAAAGCGGCAGGCTGGCGGCGTGGGGGCGGGCGGCACGGCGAATCCTGTCTCTGGCCACGCGTCCGGTGCGGACCGCACAGGGCCGCAAGGGCATCGTCCTCCAGCCCTACCGGGGCTACGGATCGCGCGGCGAGGCCTTCCTGATCGGCCGGGTGTTCCGGCAATCCGCCCCGTCCGTCCCGTCCGGCAGCGGTGGGCAGGGAAGCCTCGCCGGGCAGTTGCGGGACATCGGCCGCCGCGTCGCCCGCCGGACCGTGCCGGGTGCCGTCGTGACGGCCCGCCTCTTCGGCGCGGAGCAGCGCGTGGAGACCGACCGTGACGGCTATTTCCGGGTCCATCTGGCCTTCCGTGATCCGCCGCCGCCCGGCCGGTTCTGGCACGCCATGCATCTCCGCCTGGAAGGGGAGGAGCCCGTCGAGGGCGAGGGGCAGGTCTTCATCCCGCCAGAGGGCTGCCGTTTCGTCGTGATCAGCGACATCGACGACACGGTCATGCACACGGGCGTCGCCAACAAGCTGGCCATGCTTTGGCGCCTGTTCGTCGAGGACGCCGAAAGCCGCACGGCCTTCCCCGGCGTGGCGGCCCTGTACCGCGCGCTTCATGGCGGCGCCTCGGGAGCGGAGGGCAACCCGATGCTCTACGTGTCGCGCGCGCCCTGGGGCATCTACGAGGTGCTGGAGGCCTTCTTCCGGAACCATGACGTTCCCGTCGGGCCGGTGCTGTTCCTGCGGGAATGGGGCCTCACCTGGAAGAGCCCGCTGCCGCGCCGGGCGGAGGACCACAAGCAGGCGCTGATCCGCAACATGCTGGACCTGTACCGCGACCTTCCCTTCGTCCTGATCGGCGACAGCGGCCAGCACGACCCCGAGGTCTACCGGCAGATCGTCGATGAAAATCCCGGCCGCGTCCTGGCAGTGCTGATCCGCAACGTCTCGCGCGGGGAGGGCCGGATGCGCGAGATCGAAGAGCTTGCCCTGGCGGTCGCCCGCGCGGGCAGCAGCATGATGGTCGCCGCCGACAGCGCCGCCATGGCCGAACAGGCGGAACGGCTGGGGCTCGTGCCGCCCGGCACCCGGACCACGGTCGAACAGGCCATGCGGGAGGAAGGCGGGGAGAAGGCCCCCGCCGGCACGCGGCGCATCGCGCGGCCCGCCGCGTCCGGCACCGCCACGGCCATCGCCGCGGGCGCCTTGCGCGACGCGCTGGAGAAAGGCGGCGAGCCCGTGCCGCCCAACGTCGTCGTGGAAACGAAGGAAGCCGCTCCGGGAGAACGGGCTCAGTCGTCCTGATGGGCTTCCTGATCGCCCTCCCGGCGGCCATGGCCTTCCGGGTCGCCGCTGCGGGGCCTGCGCTCCGGACCGGGCACCAGACGGTCGGCGACGGCCCCGGTGGCCAAGGCGTAGACGGCCTTGTGCAGGAGATCGACCACCTGCTCGTCCACCGGCCAGGTCCAGGGCGGCGCACCGACGCCCGTGGCGTTCTCCAGCGACTGGTCGTTGGCCAGCCGCAGGTTGAGGAACAGGAAGGACCCAACCGGCCCCCGGAATCCGTGCCGCGCCATCATCGCGCGGACGGCACCCAGCGCGATGCCCTGGCCCCAATGCATCGCCCAGTTCATGCCAAGCCGTTCGCTGTCCGGCCGGGTGGGCAGGCCGAGCAGCCGTTCCAGCGTGTGGGCGGGGACGTAGGAGTTCGGCCGTCCGGTGAGGGCCTGCTCGACCTTCTCCGCCACGGTCATCGCCGCGACCCCGGCGGCGCCGGCCAGGAGGCCCCGGACCAGGACCTCCCCCACGCCCGGCACGGCGCCGCCCGCGCGCGGATGGCCGGAGCCCTCAGAACGCCGCTCCCGCCGGGGCCGGACGGTGTTCCCATGGTCCAGGCGGCTGTGCTCGTCGATCATCCCGTCCTCCCAGCGATCCGTGCCGAAGCGGCCCGTGCGCTGGCAACATTGCCCGGGCCGGAGGGTTCCGGTCTCAGCCCACCGCCACGCTCATGCCGCCATCGGCCATGACGACCGAGCCGACCATGAAGCTGGCGCGGTCCGACGCCAGGAAGGCGACGATCTCCGCGATCTCCTTCGGATCGGCGGCGCGGCCGATGGGAGCGTTGCGGCCATGCTCGGCCAGGAAACCGCGCCCGTCCTCCATGAAGTGGTTCAGCAGGTTGGTGACCACGTCGCCGACGCCGATGGCGTTGACCCGGATGCCATGCTCGATCGCCTCCAGAGCCAGCGTGCGGGTGAGCTGCGCCAGGGCGCCCTTGGACGCGGTGTAGGCCGAAATGCCGGGGAAGGCGAAGTAGGAGGCGTAGGAGGCGATGTTCACGATGGCGCCAGACCGGTTCGGGATCATCGCCTTCATCGCCTCGCGCGAGTGGAGGAAGGCGCCGGTGACGTTTGTTTCCATCTGCCAGTTCCAATCCTCCCGCGTCATCTCCACCAGCGGCTTGTAGAGGATGCGCCCGGCGTTGTTGACCAGCAGGTCGAGCCGGCCGAACGTCTCGACCGCGGTTTCGACCGCCTGCTCGGCGCTGCCGTCCCTGGTGATGTCGGCGACAAAGGGCACGAGCCCGTCGCGCGCCAGCTCCCGGACCGCCGGGTCGATGTCCTCCGCGACCACCTTCGCGCCGCGGGCGTGCAGCAGCTCGGCGATGGCCCGGCCGATGCCGCTGGCCGCACCGGTCACCAGGGCGACCTTGCCCTCGACCTCGTTCACGGCGAACCCATTCATGGCCGGGGCGATCTTCGATGCGTTGTTCGTCATTGCTCCTATCCTTTCGCGAAGTCTGTTGGCTGTCGGGGCTGGTGCGGGAGGCCTACCTGCCCCATTCGGGACCGCCGTCGGTGCAGGTCTGGCCGCCATCGACCGGGAGCACCGCCCCCGTGATCCACTGCGCCTCGTCGCTGGCGAGGAAGGCGACGGCCGACGCGATCTCCTCCGGCTGGCCGGCCCGGCGCAGGGGGATGCGCTCCCAGGCTTTTTCCAGCAGGGCCTCGTCGTCCATGATCTTGTCCACCATGCCGGTCACGGTCAGGCCAGGGGCCACCGTGTTGGCGCGCACGCCGAACCGGCCCAGGTCGCAGGCCGCCGAGCGCGTGAGGTTCGCGACGCCGGCCTTCGCGGCGTTGTAGGCCGCGTGGCTCCAGCCCCCGCCCAGCGAGGAGACGGAGCCGATGTTGACGATCGAGCCCTTCGTGCGGACGAGGTGGGGAATTGATGCGCGCATCATGTAGAAGACGCCGCCGAGGTCGGAGCCCAGGCAGGCCTCCCAGTCCTCGTCGGACGTGTCCTGGATCCGCCCGACCAGGTTCATGCCCGCGGCGTTGACCAGCGTGTCGAGCCGGCCGAACCGCTCGACGGCGGCGGCGACCAGGGCGTCGCAGTCGGCCCGCCTGGCGACGTCCGCCGTCACGGGCAGCACGCGTTCCGCCGGCAGCGTCCGGGCGGTGTCCTCCAGACGCTTTTCCGTGCGGCCGGAGATGACGACGCAAGCGCCTTCCGCCGACAGGCGGCGGGCGATGGCCTCGCCGATGCCGGAGCCGCCGCCGGTGACAATGGCGACCTTTCCTTCGAACCGGTTCATGAAAATCCTCCGATGATCATGTTTCGGGAATGGGGTGTCGTTGATGGGAATGGGGAAGAGGGCGCGGCTCAGGCCACGCAACGCTCTTCCGGCGGGAAGTCGGCGCCGCGCGTCACGGCCTCCCAGGCGGTGAAGTCCGCGCGCATTTCCTCCAGCTTGGCGAGCGCGACCTCGAAGGCCTCGTTGCCGAGCAGGAGGCGGCGGGGCGGGGCGTCGGCGGTGACCGCCCGCAGGATGGCGGCGGCGGCGCGCTTCGGGTCGCCGGCCTGCCGGCCGACGGACGCATGGTAGGCGCGCCGCGCGGCGCCGGCGGTCGCGTCATAATCCGGGATCGGATCCCCGGTTTCCGCCGCCGACCCCGCCCATTCCGTGCGGAAGCCGCTGGGCTCCACCGTCATCACCC
The DNA here is from genome assembly GCF_017356015.1 of Azospirillum sp. SYSU D00513. Taxonomy (GTDB): domain Bacteria; phylum Pseudomonadota; class Alphaproteobacteria; order Azospirillales; family Azospirillaceae; genus Azospirillum. Next base: position 136,709 of record NZ_JAFIQV010000009.1, on the reverse strand, counting down.
GGATGCCCAGCGGTTCGGTTTCCAGCCGCAGGCTGTCCGAAAGCCCCTCCAGCGCGAACTTGCTCGCGCAGTAATAGCCGACGGCGGGGAAGCCGCTCAGACCGCCGATGGAGGTGAGGTTCACGATGGTGCCCGCGCGGCGGGCGCGCATGCCCGGCAGCACGGCGTGGATCGCGTTCGCGGCCCCGAAGAAATTGACCTCGAAGAGCGCGCGGGCCTCGTGCGGCCCGGTTTCCTCCACGGCCGCGAAATGGCCGGTTCCGGCGTTGTTCACCAGCACGTCGATGCGGCCGAAATTGCGTTCGGCCTGCTCGACGGCCACCGCGCACTGCGCGGGATCGGTCACGTCGAGCGGCAGAACCAGCGCGTCCCCGCGCCGGGCGAGATCCTCGACCGACCCGGTTCTGCGGGCCGTGACGACGACCTTCTGGCCCTTGTCGAGGAGATGTTCGGCGATGCTCCGGCCGAACCCGGTGGAGCAGCCGGTCACGAACCAGACGAGTTGGGCATTGTTGGTCATGGGAATGTCTCCTTCCGTGATGTCTCCTTGTGTGATGCGCGCTGCCGGTCAGGCCTCGTTGCCGCGGTCCGCGGGCTGGGAGCGCATTTCGTAGCCGCAGATCTCCACCTCGCCCTCGCACAGTTCGGGGACGAGCATCATGAAGGCGGCGACGTAGGGGGTCTGCATGTGGGCGTCGAAGTCGGCGCGGGACCGCCACTCCTCAAGGACGAACCAGGCGTCGGCCAAGTCCGTCGAGCGATAGATGTCGTAGCGCAGGCAGCCGGGCTCCCGCCGGGTCGGCGCCACGAGGTCGAGCAGTCGCGCGCCGAGTTCCTCGCCCCGGCCGGGCTTGGCGGTGAAGAACGCGGCGTTGGTCAGAACGGCCATGATTTTCTCCTCCGTTTTGAAAATTTTAAAAAGCGGTTCCCCGGCGCGCGGTCCGGCGGCGGCCTTCGTCGCCGCCCATGGCGGGGCGAGGCTTGCCCGTTCCTGGTCACCGGTGCGTCCCGGCGACGAAGGAAGAGATAGCCGAAGGGGCCGGAGACGATCAGACGGTAAGATCGGGATGGGGCGTTGAACGGGATTCAACGATGGGGCGGGACGGGGCGGGATCGCGTCCGGTGCGATCCGGCGGCGTCCGGGCCTTCAGGCCTTGGCGGGGGGCAGGGCGCCGAGCTGTTCCAGAAGCTTGTAGAGGTTGGCGACGCCCCAATGCTCGATGATCCGGCCGTCGCGCACGCGCATGGCGTCGACCGTCTCGAAGGAGATCTTGCGGCCGGTGGGCGCCACGCCCAGGAAGGGACCCTCATGGGTGCCGTGATAGGTCTTGTAGGTCGTGACCAGATCGCCATCGGCGGCCTGCCAGTGAATGTCGGCGTGGAAGTCCGGGAAGGCGCCGCGCAGGGTCTTGTAGAGGCGCAGGGCGCCCTCGCGGTCGGGGGTGCCGCCGGGCTGGGGCGTGTGGTCGATGAAATCCGGGGCGAACAGCTCTTCGAAGAGCGCGTAGTCGCCCTTTCCCTGGACCTCCTCGGTGTTGCGGCGCACGACGGCCATCGCCGCCCGGCTGATCGGGTTGTCGGACATTCTGAAAGTTCCTTTGTGGATTCGGGTGGGGCGGCCCCGGACGGCGCTGCCCAATGGAGGCGCGGGCCGGGACCGGATGGCTGGGATCAGCCGAACAGCTTGGCGGCCGTGCGGGCGATCAGTTCGCCCTGGAAGCGGGCGCCGTCGAGGTCGATCTGCGAGGGCTGGCGGCTGCCGTCGCCGCCGGCGATGGTGCTGGCGCCGTAGGGCGCGCCGCCGACGATCTCGGCCGTGCTCATCTGGCCCTGGTAGCTGTAGGGCAGGCCCACGATGATCATGCCGAAATGCATGAGGTTGGTGATGATGGAGAAGAGCGTCGTCTCCTGGCCGCCATGCTGCGTGCCGGTGGAGGTGAAGGCGCCGCCGACCTTGCCGTTCAGGGCGCCGCGCGCCCACAGCCCGCCGGCCTGGTCGAAGAAGGCCGCCATCTGCGAGGACATCCGGCCGAAGCGGGTGCCGGTGCCGACGATGATCGCGTCGTACTGCTCCAGGTCGGCGACGGCCGCCACCGGGGCGGTCTGGTCCAGCTTGAAGTGGGCGCTCTTGGTGACCGCCTCGGGAACCGTCTCGGGCACGCGCTTGACGTCCACGGTGGCACCGGCGGCGCGGGCGCCTTCGGCGACGGCGTGGGCCATCGTCTCGATGTGGCCGTAGGAGGAATAATAAAGAACGAGAACCTTTGCCATGGGGGGTCTCCCTGTGAATGGCGGGTGGAAGGGCGAGAGAGGGGCGGCCCAAGCGCGCTTGGGCCGCGGAGGAAGTCTGACGGAGCGGCCCGGTCCGGACCAGCCGAATAAAGTCCGCCTTTGCGTTCGAGAAAATCGAACGTTCGCGGAAGAATGCTGTCCTACGCGGCGCGCGCGGGCGATGCCCCAGGCAGTGGGATGAACTCGGTTTCGCCGGGCACGCCGGGGAAGCGGCGCTCCTGCCAGTCGCGGGCGGCCTGCTCGATGCGGTCGCGGCGGCTGGAGACGAAGTTCCAGTGGATGTGCCGCTTCCCGTCCAGGGGTTCGCCGCCGAGCAGCATCAGGCGGGCGGCGCCCACGGCGCGCAGCACGATCTCCGCGCCCGGCTTGAAGACGATCAGCCGGTCCTTGGGGAAGACGCCGGCTTCCGGAACCACCTCCACCGCGCCCTCCACGACATAGGCGGCGCGCTCGGCGTGTTCGGCGTCAATGCGGTAGCGCGCGCCGTCGGCCAGCAGGAGATCCGCGTTGAACAGGTCGGAGAAGGCGCGGGTGGGCGCGCGCCGCCCGTGCAGCGAGCCGGCGAGCAGCCGCAGGTCGATCCCCTCGCCCTCGATCCGGGGCAGGGATTCGGCTGTCACGTGCTGGAAGCCCGGATCGGTTTCCTCATGCGCGGCCGGCAGGGCGATCCAGCTCTGGAAGCCGAAGACCGTCGCCCCGCTGGCCCGCGTGGCGTCCGTGCTGCGTTCGGAATGGACGATGCCGCGCCCGGCGGTCATCAGGTTGACCTCGCCCGGGCGGATCGCCTGGACATGGCCCTCGCTGTCGCGGTGGAGGATGTCCCCCTCGATCAGGTAGGTCAGGGTGGACAGGCCGATGTGCGGGTGGGGGCGGCTGTCCAGCCCCTCCCCGGCACGGAAGGCGACGGGGCCGAAGCTGTCCAGGAAGATGAACGGTCCCACCATGCGCCGCTGCGCGGAGGGCAGGGCGCGGCGGACCTGGAACCCGTCGCCGAGATCGCGCACGGACGGCAGGAGGATCTGTTCGATGGCGGCGGCGGGCCGGATGGTCATGGCGTGTCTCCGATATCGGGTGGGGCGGCGCTCGTCGCTGCCGGTGCCTGATTCCTATCCTCGCTGGCTTTTCGGCGAAACCGGCATAAGATGAACCGAACTGTTCGAGAAAATCGAAATGGGGGACATCGACATGACGGGCTCCGGCGCCGGCAATCCCGGCACCCCCACCTTCGACCAGCTGCGCGTCTTCCTGACCGTGGTCGATGTCGGCAGCTTCGCGGGTGCGGCCCGCCGGCTGGGCCGGGCGACCTCGGTGATCAGCTATTCGATCACCAATCTGGAGGCGCAGCTCGGCGTGTCGCTGTTCGACCGGGGCACGACCAAGAAACCCCGGCTGACCGAGGCCGGACGCGCCGTGCTGTCGGAGGCGCGCTCCATCGCCAACGGCATGGGCAGCCTGCGGGCGAAGGTCCGGGGGTTGGCGCGCGGGCTGGAGGCGGAGGTTCATCTGGCCCTCGACGTGATGCTGCCGGCCTGGAGGGTGGTCGATGCCCTGAAAGCCTTCCGCGAGGCCTTCCCCACGGTGACGCTGCGGCTCTACGTGGACGCGCTGGGCGCCGTCACGCAGATGGTCCTCAACCGCACGGCGACCGTGGGCGTCAGCGGGCCGCTGGACGTGGAGATCGACGGAATCGAGCGCATCGGCGTCGGCTTCGTCGATCTGGTCCCGGTCGCGGCCCCCGGCCACCCGCTGGCCGCCGGCCGCAACGCCCCCGGAGCCGGGCGCGACCATGTGCAGCTGGTGCTGACGGACCGCTCCACCCTGACCCAGGGCTGGGAGTTCGCGGTCATCGGCACGCGGACATGGCGCTTGGCCGATCTCGGCTCCAAGCACATGCTGCTGAAGGAGGGGATCGGCTGGGGCAACATGCCGCTGCCCATGATCCAGGACGACCTCGACGCCGGCCGCCTCGTCCGGCTCGACATGCCGGACTGCAAGGGCGGCCCTTACCGGCTCCAGGCCGTTCACCGCACCGACACGCCGCCGGGTCCGGCGGCCTCCTACCTGATTTCCCGCTTCGAGGCCCAGGCGTCGGAGGAGTGACGGCGCGGACGGTGTCAATATGTCTCGGCGCTCCTGCCTTCATCCCATGATCCGGTGTTTGATCGTCCTTCGTCGTCCGGCCCAATCCGGCAACCATGGGAGGGATAGCCGAGCGGGCCGGAATCGATTAGACGCTAAGATCCCAATGTGCCGTTGAATGGGGCTCAACGATGCCGCGTGGTGACCTTCCCGACCTGGCCTCCTTCCTCGTCATCGCGGAGGAGGGCAGCTTCACGCGCGCCGCGGCGAAGCTCGGCGTTTCGACCTCCGCCCTCAGCCACGCCATGCGGGCGCTGGAGGAGCGGCTCGGCGTCCGGCTGCTGGCGCGCACGAGCCGCAGCGTCTCCGTCACGGAAGCGGGGGAGGAGCTGCTCCGCACCCTCCGGCCGGCGCTGGAGAGCATCGACGGCGCCGTCACCGCGCTGGCGCGCCGCCGCGACAAGCCCTCGGGCACGATCCGCATCACCTCCGTCATGCACGCCGTGACCTCGGTGATCTGGCCCGTCCTGCCCGGCTTCGTGGCGGAGCATCCGGACGTGACGGTCGAGCTGGTCGTCGATTACGGGCTGCGCAACATCGTCGCGGAACGCTTCGACGCCGGCATCCGGTTCGGCGAAATGGTGGAAAAGGACATGATCGCGCTGCGCGTCGGCCCCGACCTGCGCATGGCGGTGGTGGCATCCCCCGCCTATCTCGCCGGCCGCCCCGCGCCCGTGACGCCCCGCGACCTCGGCGCCCACCGCTGCATCAACTACCGCCTGATCTCGTCCGGTGGCCTCTATGCCTGGGAGTTCGAGAAGGACGGTGAGGAGTTGCAGGTCCGGGTGGACGGCCCGCTGACCTTCAACGAACCCGACCTGATGCTGAAGGCCGCGCTGGACGGCATGGGCGTCGCCTATCTGTTCGAGGATCAGGTGACCGAACACGTGGCGTCCGGCCGCCTGGTTCGCCTGTTGGAGGACTGGTGCGCGCCCTTCCCCGGCTTCTTCCTCTACTACCCCAGCCGCCGCCAGCAGCCCCCGGCGCTGGCGGCCTTCGTCAACGCGCTGCGGCGTGGCTGGGCGGCGCGGGCGGGGGAGGGGTGAAAATAAGATGAGGGAACTCAGGCGGAAGCGGTGATGCGGCCCTCTGCCGTTGGACGTGCGTCGGCGCGCATCTCCTTCGCGAAGTGGCTCGGCGGGCGGCCAACGTTCTTTCTGAAAGCCGTGCTGAAAGCGCTGGCGGATTCGTAGCCGATCGCGAAGGCGAGTTCTTCGAGAGCCATGCCGCCGCGCCGCAGGAGGTCCTTGGCCACGGCCATTCGCCACTGGATCAGGTAAGCCATCGGCGGCAACCCCACGGCGGTCGCGAAACGCTCGCTGAACGCGGACCGGGACAGGCCCGCCTCGCGCGCCAGCTCGCCGACGGTCCAGTGCCGTTGGAGGTCGGCGTGGAAGCATCGCAGAGCCCTGGACAGGTTCGGGTCGGCCAAGCCGCGGAGAAGGTTTGGCCTTCCGACCGGGTGGGCGCTTTCTCCCGAGTGGCGGAGCGCCTCGACCAGCATGACCTCGACCAGCCTTTCCAGGATGAGGTCCCGGCCCGGCCGGCGCGCGAGGGCCTCCTCCGTGGCAAGGTCGATCATGGCCGCCAGGCGCTTCGCCGTGACGTCCGCGCCCCGAACATGGACGAGATCCGGAAGCAGCTCCGCCAGAAGGGAGATGTTCGCGGGATCGAAGAGGAAGTAGCCGCCGAGCATTTCGAACTCCGCGGTGCCCTCCTGGTCGCCATGGCGGACTTCCGTGAGCCCGTCCGCCGTCCCGGCATCGACCATGACGGGTTCGGCCGTGACGGGTTCGACATCGGGATCGCTTGCCATCACGAACCCTGGGGCGGGTGGCATCAGGACGAAGTCCCCCGCGGCCAGGGTCGCAGGGGCCATGCCGTCGCGGATCAGGTGGCAACGGCCGGACAGCACCAGCCCGTAGCCGGCGACCTCGACCTTGGGATAGCGGACTTCCCACCGGCCCGATTCCGTGATGAGCTTGGGATGGACGACCCGCGGGCGCAGGAGCGAGATGATGGCCGAGAGCGGTTCCATTCCGGACGATGCATGAAGACATTCGCTCCGGACATCATGCGCCGCGTTCGGCCAGCCGTTCCAGCGGATTGCACCGGCGGGTTGCCGCGGACGATGCCCGCCTCCCTGGCCCGCACGGCGTTTCAGCGTGCCTGCGCGAGCGCTACGGCGTCGGCCCCGGCGGGATAGCGCAGACGATCGGTCCCATCGGTCGCCGCCGCGTAGACCGCCTCGGCGACGTCGCTTTCCTTCGTGACCAGGGCAGGCCTGGCGTATCCGGCGAAGATCGGAGCCGCGAACTCCGCGTAGGCCGCCGGGATCAGTTCCTCCACCCGGATGCCGGCGTTCTGCGCGAAGCGCGTGGTGGGCGCATAGCCGGGCTCCACGAGCTTGACCCGCACGCCGAACGCGGCGAGTTCGTGCGCCAGGGAGCCCGTGAATCCCTGGATTGCCGTCTTGCTGGCCGTGTAGGCCGCCGCGAGCGGCATGGGCGCGAGCGTCACGCTGGAGGTGACGTTCACAAGCACGCCCGACCGCCTTTCGCGGAACTGGGGAATGACGGCCTGGGTCACCGCCATGACGCCGAAGGTGTTGGTGTCGAACACCCGCCTGATGTGCGCCATCGGCGTCGCCTCGAAGGCACCGACGACGCCGATGCCCGCGTTGTTGACCAGAACGTCGATGGGACCGCTCGCCTTGATGGCCGCCGCGACACTGTCCGGGTCCGTCACGTCGAGCGGGAGCAGGCGGATGCGGTCCGATGGCGGCAGGATGCCCTCGCGCGGCTTGCGCATGGTGGCGATCACGTTCCAGCCCTGGTCATGGAAGTGGATGGCGGTCTCCAGCCCGTAGCCGGATGAGCTGCCAGTGATGAGCACGGTTTTCATGTGGATCTCCTCGGGTGAACCGACGCGACCAGAGTAGGACTTGCGGCTGGAGACGAGGAATAATCAGAGCGCCGGAAAACATTACCTATCGTCCGGAAAAGCTTCCCACCTCCAGCCTTGGCGCGATGGCCGGACGGAACCGCTGTTCACACGCACCGACCTGCCCCAGGAGAGACGCCGCACGGGCGGGGGGGAGGGGGGATGAAACCCGGTGGCGGTCAGAAGGAGTGCGCGGTGTCGATGAGGTACGGAACGATCTCCTTCACCAGCCGCGCGCGGTCCCAGGTCAGGCCCGAGACGGAGCATTGGATGGCCGCCCGCGCGGTGCCCTCGCGGCGGATCGGTGCCGAGATCCCGACCTCGTTCATCAGCAGTTCGTTGCTGGCGACGGAATAGCCGTTCTCCGCCGCTTCGTTGATCAGTTCCAGAATCTTGGGACGGTCCATGAGCGTGCCGGGCGTGTAGCGGCGCATCGGCCATTCCTCGACGCAACGGCGCCGCTCCTCCTCGTCACGAAGCGACAGGATCGCCCGCCCGGACGATGTGTTGAGGGCGGGCGCGCGCCGGCCGATGATCGTCGCGGCGTAGGCGGTCCGCGCGCTCGGAAGGCGCGCGGCGTAGACGATGCTGTCCTGGTCCAGCAGCGCCAAGTTGACCGTCTCCCCGATTTTCTGACGCAGGTCGATCAGCTTCGGCATGGCGGCGCGCACCAGCCCGTCGGACCACAGGTAAGCGTTGGCGAGTTCGAGGAACTTCACGGCCGGCCGGTAGCGCCGCGTGACCGCGTCCTTGTCCAGGTAACCCAGCCTGTGGAAGGTGTTCGCCAGCCGCTGGGTCGCGCTTTTGTCGAGCCCCGCCGCCTCGGCCAGCTCCCGCAGGCCCAGCTCCGTCCGCTCCTCCCCGAAGGCCGCGAGGACGCGCATGCCCTTCTCGACGGAGGCGACGAAGAGCGTGTCCTGCCTGTCCTCACCCGCCATGCCGGACCTCCCCAGGGATGCTCATGAATTGAGCAATAATATTCATTGACCAAAGGTTAATCATCAATCTAGCATCGTGTATCACGGTTCAGGATATCATAATATGATACACCGTTCACCGTTGAACTGCTTCTCTGACAAACGATCCTGCCAAGCAGCGTGCCGGGCCGGGGTGCGCCGGTGAGGGCGGCTTCGCTTTCGCAGACGGTCCGCAAGCCGGCGGTCGTCTCGCGCACGGGCATCGTCGCGGCCCAGCACCGCGGCGCCGCCGAAATCGGTGCCCATGTTCTTGAGGCGGGCGGCGATGCCGTGGACGCCGCCGTCGCCACTTCCTTCGCCCTCGGCGTGCTGGAACCCTGGATGAGCGGGCCTGCCGGCGGCGGCCTCATGATGATCTGGCGGGCGGAGGAGGAAAAAGCCTACGCCGTGGAGTATGGGATGCGCTCCCCGGCGGCCCTTGATCCCGCCGATTATCCGCTGGCCCCGGCGGGGCGTGCCTCCGACCTGTTCCCCTGGAAGGCGGTGGTCGGGGACCGCAACGTGGAGGGCGCGACCGCCGTCGCCGTTCCCGGCACGGTCGATGGCGTCGGGCTCGCCCATGAACGCTTCGGCCGCATGCCGTGGCGCGAGCTCCTTCAACCGGCCGCCGGGCTCGCCCGCGAGGGTTTCGAACTCGACTGGTACGCCGCCCTCATGATCGCCTCGGCCACGCGGTCGCTCGCCCGTGATCCCGACGCGGCCGCCCTCTTCCTGGAGGACGGCCGCTGGCCTCCCGTCGCGGCCGCGAGCGACGGTCCGCCGAAGCGGATCCGGAACGCCGCGATGGCCGCCACCATCGACCGGCTGGCCGAGAAGGGGCACCGCGAGTTCCACGAGGGCGAGCTTGCCGAGGCTCTGGCCTCCGACGTGCGGTCCAAGGGCGGTTCCCTGTCCTTCGATGATCTGCGGGCCTACCGGGCCACGCTCTCCCCGGTCGCGCGCGTCCCCTACCGTAACGGCGGCTTCTACCCGGCGCCGGGCCTGACCGCCGGGCCGACCCTCGCCGCTGTGTTCAGGTCGCTCGCCGGACGGACGGGCTTTCCCCGCGCCGGGCTCGGCCCGGAGGGCTACGCCGCCTACGCCGACGCCATCGGCGACGCCTACCTGGAGCGGCTGGCGACCATGGGCGACCGGGATGCGCCGCACAGCCCCAGCTGCACGACGCATTTCTCGGTCGTGGACCGGCGGGGGAACATGGTCGCGATGACCCAGACGCTGCTGTCGGTCTTCGGCGCGCGGGTCGTCTCGCCAACCACCGGGCTGCTGCTGAACAACGGCATCATGTGGTTCGACCCGGAACCCGGCCATCCCAACTCGCTGGCGCCGGGCAAGCGATGCCTGATGAACGTCTGCCCGATGATCGGGGAGGTTGGCGACGGGCGTTTCGCGATCGGCGCCTCGGGCGGACGCCGGATCCTGCCGGCCATCGCCCAGATCGCGTCCTTCCTGATGGACCATGGCATGAGCCTGGAGGAGGCCTTCCACCAGCCGCGGATCGACGTCAGCGGAGGACCCGCCCCCGTGGCCGACGACAGCCTGCCGGCGGACACCCTCACAGCCCTGGCCGCCAGCCATGGCGCCACGACGGCCAGGCGTTCGGTCTACCCGCTCGCCTTCGCCTGCCCGGTCGGGGTGATGCGCCGGGACGGCATCAATCTTGCTGCGACCGAGGTCATGTCGCCCTGGGCCGACGCCGTCGCCGAGCGCGCCGGGACCCGGAGCCCGGAAGAGGAGCGACCCTGAACAAGAGGCCCGGACACCGGGCCTGGAGACGCGCACCCGAACACAATCTTTCGCCTTCAGACCGTCCTACATGAGGAGAAGCCGAGCATGCGACCCGAACCCCTCCAGGCCTCGTTCCTGAACCGAGCCGTGCGGAAGAGTCTTCTGGCATCCCTTGTCGCGCTGACGGCCGCGGTCGCCGTTCCGGCGGGCGCGCAGGACCTCAAGGCGGTCATGCATTCCGGCATCCGGGTGCTCGATCCGATCATCACCACCGCCCACATCACCCGCAACCACGGCTACATGATCTACGACACGCTGCTGGGCGTGGACGAGAACATGAAGCCGCAGCCGCAGATGGCCTCCTGGACGGTGTCCGACGACGGGCTCGTCTACAGCTTCACCCTGCGCGACGGGCTGAAGTGGCACGACGGCCAGCCGGTCACCGCCGAGGATTGCGTCGCCTCGCTCAAGCGTTGGGCGGATCGCGACGGCGGCGGCCAGATGCTGATGCGCTCGACCAGGAGCATCGAGGCGAAGGACGCCAAGACCATCGTCCTGACCCTGTCCGAGCCCTTCGCCTACGTGATCGAGCTGATCGCCAAGCCGTCGGCCGTGCCCGCCTTCATGATGCCCAAGCGCATGGCCGGAACGCCCTCGACGGAGGCGATCAAGGAGCATGTCGGGTCGGGTCCCTTCCGCTTCGTGGAGAGCGCCTTCCAGCCCGGCGTCCGCATCGTCTACGAGAAGAACAAGGACTACATGCCCCGTTCCGAGCCGGCGAGCTGGACGGCGGGCGGCAAGGTGGTGAAGGTCGACACGGTCGAATGGGTCACCATGCCCGACGCCCAGACCGCCATCAACGCGCTGAACTCCGGCGAGATCGACTTCATCGAACAGCCGCAGATCGACCTGCTGCCGCTGCTCACCTCGAACGACGAGCTGGAGGTCGGCGTCCTCAACACGCTGGGCTACCAGACCATGGGGCGCGTGAACTTCCTGTACCCGCCCTTCGACAATCCGAAGATCCGCCGGGCGGCGCTGATGGCCATGAAGCAGGAGGACGTGCTCGGCGCGCTGGTCGGCAACCCCGACTACTATTCGGTCTGCGGCGCCATGTACGGCTGTGGCACGCCGCTCGGAACGGACGCCGGCGCCGGCACCCTGCTGACCGGCGGCGACCCGGCGGGAGCCAAGGCGCTGCTGAAGGAGGCGGGCTACGACGGCACCCCGGTGGTGCTGATGCAGCCGACCGACGTCACCACGGTCTCTCCGCAGCCGGTCGTGGCGGCGCAGCTCCTGCGCAACGCCGGCTTCACCGTCGACCTCCAGCCGATGGACTGGCAGACGCTGGTGACGCGCCGCGCCAGCCAGGCCAAGCCCTCGGAGGGCGGCTGGAACATGTTCTTCACCAACTGGGTCATCCCCGAGGTCTGGAACCCCATCGTCAACCCGATGCTGAACGGCGGCGGGCGGAAGGCGGCCTGGTTCGGCTGGCCGGACGACCCGAAGCTGGAGGAGCTGCGCAAGGCCTTCGTCACGGTCAAGACGGACGGGGAGCGCAAGGCCATCGCCGCGGACATCCAGAAGCACGCCTACGAGACGGTCAACTACATCCCGCTCGGCCAGTACGTGCCGCCGGCCGCCTGGAGCAAGTCGCTGTCCGGCCTCATGAAGTCGCCGATCACCACCTTCTGGAACATCGCCAAGGCCGAGTGACCGCGGTGTCCGGAGCAGCCGGGGGCGCCGTCATCGGCGCCCCTCCTTCCCCGCAGGGCCGAGGTGCATCATGACAGGCTATCTCATCCGCCGCGTCCTCGCCGCCGTCCCGGTGATGGTCGTGGTCGCGCTGTTCGTTTTCCTTCTCCTGCGCCTGACGCCGGGGGACCCGGCGGCCATCATCGCCGGCGACATGGCGACCCCGGAACAGCTCGAGCGCATCCGCGGCCAGCTCGGCCTCAACGAGCCGATCTACGTCCAGTTCGTGACCTGGAGCATGCAGCTCCTGACCGGCGACTTCGGCACCTCCCTGATTTCGCAGACGCCGGTGACCACCCTCATCGGGCAGCGGCTGGAACCGACGGTCAGCCTCGCTCTGATGACCATCCTCCTGTCCGTCCTCATCGCGGTGCCGATGGGGGTCGTCGCGGCCTGGCGGCACGGAACCTGGATCGACAACATCGTCATGAGCGCCTCGGTCCTGGGCTTCTCCATCCCGGTCTTCGTGATCGGCTACATCTTCATCCAGATCTTCGCCATCGAGTTCAAGCTCCTGCCCGTGCAGGGCTTCCGTTCGATCTTCAACGGCTTCGGCGGATTCCTGGAGCGGGCCATCCTGCCCTCCCTGTCGCTCGCCTCGATCTACATCGCGCTGATCGCGCGCATGACGCGCGCCAGCATGCTCGACGTGCTCGGCGAGGATTACGTGCGGACGGCGCGGGCGAAGGGGCTCGGCGAGAACATCGTCCTGTTCCGCCACGCGCTCCGGAACGCGGCGGTGCCGATCATGACCGTGATCGGAACGGGATTCGCGCTCATGATCTCGGGCGTCGTCGTCACGGAAAGCGTCTTCAACATCCCCGGCCTCGGCCGGCTGACCGTGGACGCGATCCTCGCCCGCGACTATCCGGTGATCCAGGGGCTGATCCTCTTCACCAGCGGGCTCTACGTCCTGATCAACCTGCTGATCGACCTGTCCTACGCATTCCTGGACCCGAGGATCCGCTACTGATGGCGATCAACCTGGACAAGCACGCGGAGCCGGCGCTGGAACGGCGCGGCCGCCGCCCGGCGCTCCGGATCGGCCGCTTCGGCCCCGCCGCGATCCTGGCCGGCCTCTGCCTCCTGGCGATCACGCTGGTCGCGGTCCTGGCGGCCTGGCTGGCCCCGCACGACCCGATCCAGATGAACCCGTCGAACCGGCTGAAGCCGGCGAGCGACGCCTTCCTCCTGGGCACCGACGCCTATGGGCGGGATCTGCTGTCCCGCATCCTCTACGGCGCCCGCATCTCGCTGACCGTCGGCATCGGTGCCGCGGTGGTCAGCGTCGCCATCGGCCTTCCCCTCGGGCTCGCCTCCGGCTTCTTCCGCGTCCTCGACGGAATCCTGATGCGGGTGATGGATGGGCTGATGGCGATCCCGAGCGTGCTGCTGGCCATCGCCGTCGTCTCGCTGACCGGCGCCAGCCTCTGGACCGTGCTGGTCGCCATCACCATTCCGGAGATTCCGCGCGTGGTGCGGCTGGTGCGCGCGGTCGTGCTGTCGGCGCGGGAGGAGCCCTACGTCGAGGCCGCCATCGCCGTCGGCAGCAGCCTGCCGAAGATCATGTGGCGGCACCTGATGCCGAACACGATGGCTCCGCTCATCGTGCAGGGAACCTATATCTGCGCCTCGGCCATACTGACCGAGTCCATCCTCTCCTTCCTTGGTGCCGGCATCGGCACCGAGACGCCCTCCTGGGGCAACATCATGTCGGAGGGGCGGGCCTACTTCCAATTGAAGCCCTCCCTGATCTTCTGGCCGGGCCTGCTGCTGTCGGTCTGCATCCTGTCGATCAACCTGCTCGGCGACGCCGCGCGGGACATGCTCGACCCCCGCCTCAAGCAACGTGGAGGCCCGAGATGAGCGAGACACCGATGAGCGTGGCGCCGATGAACGAGACACCGGTGAACCGGCCGGCGGGCCGGGACACCATCCTGTCCGTGCGGAACCTCGTGGTGGACATCGGCATCGGCGGGGCCGCGCCGATCCTCGACGGCATTTCCCTGGACATCGCGGCCGGCGAGACCTTGTGCCTCGTCGGCGAAAGCGGGTCGGGGAAGTCCGTGACCTCGCTCGCGGCCATGGGCCTTCTTCCCAAAAACGCGCTCCGGGTCCGCGGCGGCGGCATCGCCCTGGACGGGGAGGATCTCCTCGCGGCGGGTGCCGCCCGGATGAGGCAACTGCGCGCGACCCGCATGTCCATGGTCTTCCAGGAGCCGATGACCGCCCTCAACCCCGTCCTGACGGTCGGGCGGCAGATCGAGGAGGTGCTGCAGGCCCATGCCCGGCTGTCCGCGCGGGAGCAGCGGCGGCTGGTCCTGGAGATGATGGAGCAGGTCCATCTGCCGGACGTGCAGCGCGTCCATGCCTCCTACCCGCACCAGCTCTCGGGCGGGCAGCGCCAGCGCATCATGATCGCCATGGCCCTGATCCTGAAGCCGAAGCTGCTGATCGCCGACGAGCCGACGACCGCGCTCGACGTTACCACCCAGCGGCAGATCCTGAAGCTCATCCGCGAATTGCAGGAGAGGCAGGGCACGGCCGTCCTCTTCATCACTCATGACATGGGGGTCGTCGCCGACATCGCGGACCGCGTCTGCGTCATGCACCGCGGCCGGGTCGTCGAGACCGGGAGCATCGACGCCATCCTGCGCGCGCCGGCCGAGGAATACACCCGCAACCTGCTGCGCGCCGTCCCCTCGCTCCAGCCCCGCCCGCCGCGCGGCGAGACCAGCCGGGAGGTGGTGCTGGAGACGGTCGAGCTGGGAATGGTGTACGGCCGCAGCTCCTCCTTCTTCCGCCGCAAGGCGGGAACGGCGGCGGCGCAGGACGTGAACCTGTCCCTGAAGAGGGGGCGCACGCTCGGCATCGTCGGGGAGAGCGGGTCCGGCAAGTCCACCGTCGCGCGCTGCGTCATGCGGCTCATCGACCCGACCTCGGGCAGCGTGCGTGTGCGCGGCAAGGACATCTCCGGCCTGTCGCGCTCGGCGCTCCGCCCCCACCGCAAGCGCATCCAGATGATCTTCCAGGACCCGAACCGCTCGCTCAACCCGCGCCTGACCGTCGGCGAGAGCATCATCGAGGGACCGGTCAACTACGGAACGCCCCGCAACCAGGCGCTCGCGAAGGCGCGCGAACTGCTCGAACTGGTCGGGCTTCCGCCCGACGCCATCGACCGCCACCCCCACCAGTTCTCCGGCGGGCAGCGCCAGCGCATCGCCATCGCCCGGGCGCTCGCCATGGAGCCGGACGTGCTCGTCGCGGACGAGGCGGTGTCGGCGCTCGACGTGTCGGTCCAGGCGCAGGTTCTGCGCCTGCTCGACGACATCCAGACGCGGCTCGGCGTCGCCATCCTCTTCATCACCCACGACCTGCGGGTCGCGGCGCAGATCTGCGACGAGGTCGCGGTGATGCGCAAGGGGCGGGTGGTCGAGCATGGCCCCGCCGAGCAGGTTCTGCGCCGCCCGGAGCAGCCCTACACGCGGGAACTGCTGGAAGCGGCTCCCGGCAAGGAATGGGACTTTCCGAACTTCCGGCCGCTGGCTTCCGGCCCGGCCGTCACGGGCACCGTCGCCTGATTTCCCCGAGCGCTTTCCCGGGTGCTGGCGCACCTCTCAGCGAGTGAGAAAGAGCATGTCGAAGACGCGGATCGCCATCGGCGGTTTCATGCACGAGACCAACACCTTCGGGCCGAGCAGGGCCGATTACGACGCCTTCCTGGATGGCGGCGGCTGGCCGCCCCTGTCGCGGGGAGCGGCGATGATGGAGGCGATGCGCGACGTCAACATGGGCGTCTGCGGCTTCATGGAAGCGGCTGGGCGGCAGGGGTGGGAGCTGGTCCCGACCCTCTGGTGCGCGGCGAGCCCCTCGGCCCAGGTGACGAAGGACGCCTTCGAGCGGATCGCGGCCATGCTCATCGAGGGCATCGGGAAGGCCGGGCCGCTGGACGGGGTGTATCTCGACCTGCACGGCGCCATGGTGACCGAGCATCTCGACGATGGGGAAGGGGAGATCCTCGCCCGCGTGCGGGCGGTGGTCGGGCCGGAGGTGCCGGTCGTCGCCAGCCTGGACCTGCACGCCAACGTGACGCCGCGGATGGTCGCGGAAGCCGACGCGCTGATCGCCTTCCGGACCTATCCGCATGTGGACATGGCCGAGACCGGCCGCCGCTGTGCCGCCTACATGGCGCGCCGGCTGGCCGGCCCCCCCGACGCCAAGGCCTTCCGGCAGATCCCATTCCTGATTCCCATCGTGTGGCAATGCACGGACATGGAGCCGTGCCGGAGCCTCTATCGAGCGGTCGCGGAGCTGGAGACCGGCGGTGTCGGGTCGGTCTCCTTCCTGACGGGATTCCCGGCGGCGGACTTCGCCGATTGCGGCCCGTCGATCATCGCCTATGCCCGGAGCGCCGGGGAAGCGGAACGCGCCGCAGACGCCCTCATGGAAAAGGTGATCGCGGCCGAAGGCGCCTTCGCCGGGCAGGTCTTCTCGCCGGAGGAGGGGGTGCGCCGGGCGATGGAGATCGCGCGCGGCGCCACCCGCCCGGTGGTCATCGCGGACACGCAGGACAATCCCGGCGCCGGCGGCGATTCCGACACCACGGGCATGCTGCGCGCGCTCGTCGCGGCGGGGGCGGAGCGGGCCGCCATCGGCGTCATCGTCGATCCGGCCGCCGCTCTGAAGGCCCGCGCGGCCGGTGTCGGCGCGGAGATCCGTCTGGCGCTCGGCGGAAAGTCCGGCGTGGCGGGCGACGCGCCCTTCGACGGGACCTTCGTGGTGGAGGCCGTGTCGGACGGGTACCTGACGGCCACCGGTCCCTACTACGGCGGGGCGCGCCTGCGGCTCGGACCCTCGGCCTGCCTGCGCATCGGCGGCGTGCGCGTCGTCGTCGCCTCCAGCAAGGCCCAGCTCGCCGATCAGGAAATGTACCGCTTCGTCGGCATCGAGCCGCGCGACCAGGCCATCCTGGTGAACAAGAGTTCGGTCCATTTCCGGGCCGACTTCACGCCCATCGCGGAAGCCATCCTCGTCTGCGCCGCGCCGGGTCCGATGCCCGTGAGCGCGGCGGACCTGCCCTTCAAGCGCCTGCGCCCGAACCTGCGTCTGGCACCGAACGGGCCGGTCTTCGCCTGACCAAAATCTGCCTACTTAAGCCAACCCAGAAAAATCGCGATCATCGAAAAGGACATCATCATGCCGGTCATTTCACGCATCGAGGCTTTCTCCGGCGAATTGGCGGACATCAGGCACGACCTTCATGCCCATCCCGAGATCGGGTTCGAGGAGGAGCGCACCTCGGGCATCGTCGCGGAAAAGCTGGCGGGCTGGGGCATCGAGGTCCATCGCGGGATCGGGCGCACCGGGGTCGTCGGGGTGCTGAAGGGAAAGCGGGATGGCGCCAGGACCGTGGGCCTGCGGGCGGACATGGACGCCCTGCCCATGGACGAGCTGACCAATCTGCCCTACCGCTCGACCAAGCCCGGCCGCTTCCACGGCTGCGGCCATGACGGCCACACGACCATGCTGCTGGGGGCGGCGCGCTATCTCGCCGAGACGCGGGACTTCGCGGGCACCGCGCTCTTCATCTTCCAGCCGGCGGAGGAAGGGCTGGGCGGCGCGCGCGCGATGCTCGCCGACAAGCTGTTCGAGCGTTTCCCCTGCGCCGAGGTCTATGGCCTGCACAATTCGCCCGATCTGGACGCCGGGCAGATCGCCGTCTTCCCCGGCAAGGCGATGGCCGGCGCCAGCTTCTTCGACATCAGGATCACCGGCCGGGGCAGCCACGGCGCGATGCCGCACGCCTCGCGCGATCCGATCGTCGCCGCGACGGCGTTGGCCCAGGCTCTGCAAAGCGTGGTCAGCCGCAACGCCGACCCGCTGAAGGCGGCGGTCCTGTCGATCACCCAGATCCATTCCGGTTCGGCCTACAACGTCATCCCGGAAGAAGCCACGCTGGCCGGGACGATCCGCTTCTTCGACGACGCGGTCGGCGAGCTGGTCCGCGCGCGCCTGCGCACCATCGCCGCGGGCATCGCCGAAAGCTTCGAGGTGCGCGTCGAGGTGGACATCCGCGACATCTTCTCGGTCCTGGAGAATCACCCCGCGGAAACCGCGGCCATGGCCGACGCGGCGCGCGAGATCGTCGGCGACGCGAACGTGCTCACGGACCCGCGCCCCACCATGGGCAGCGAGGATTTTGCCGACATGCTGCACGCCGTGCCGGGTGCTTATTGCTGGGTCGGCCATGCCGGAACGGTCGCCCTGCACAACCCCTCGTTCGTCCTCGACGACGGCATCCTGCCGGTCGGCGCCAGCCTGCTGGCGCGCGTCGTCGAACGCCGTCTCCAGGCGGCCTGAGCCTCCGAAGCCCGAAGGGAGTTGACAGGACATGAGCATTTCCGTGAACGCGCTGACGCCCGATGTGGATGCGATGCTCGCCGGACTCCGGCGCTGGGTCGAGTGCGAGAGCCCGACCTTCGACCGGGCGGCGGTGAACCGGATGATGACTCTCGCCTCCGAGGACTTGGCGGCCATGGGCGCCTCGGTGGAGAGGGTGGAGGGACCGGCCGGCCTCGGCGACTGCATCAGGGCGTCCTTTCCGCACCCGCGCGCCGGTGAGCCCGGCATCCTCGTCATGGCGCATCTGGACACGGTGCATCCCATCGGCACGCTGGAAAAGCTGCCCTTCCGCATCGACGGCGGGCGCTGCTACGGTCCGGGCATCCTCGACATGAAGGGGGGCACCTTCGCCGCGCTGCACGCGGTGACCCTGCTGCGCGAGGCCGGAATCGAAACCGCGCTGCCGGTTCATGTGCTCCTGACCTCGGACGAGGAGATCGGCAGCCCGGGGACACGGGAGCTGATCGTCGCGGAGGCGCAGCGCCACAAATACATCCTGGTGCCGGAGCCCGCCATCGACGGAACGGGCGTGGTGACCGGCCGCTACGCCATCGCCCGCTTCAACCTGACGGCCCATGGCCGCCCGAGCCACGCTGGTGCCGCGCTCAAGGCGGGACGCTCGGCGATCCGGGAGATGGCCCGCCAGATCCTCGTCATCGAGGACATGACGAACGACGACTGCACCTTCAGCGTCGGCGTCGTCCAGGGCGGCCAGTGGGTGAACTGTGTCTCGACCGAGTGCCGCGCCGAGGCGCTGAGCATGGCGAAGCGGCAGGCCGACCTCGACCAGGGCGTGACCCGCATCATGGAGCTGACGCGGCGGGACGCGGATGGAACCGGCTTCACGGTCGAGCGGGGCGTCGTCCGCCCGGTCTGGGAGCCGGACGAGGGGACCATGGCTCTCTATGGGCTGGCCAGGACCGTCGCCGCCGAACTCGGCTTCGACCTCACGCATGGCAGCGCCGGGGGCGGTTCCGACGGTAACTTCACCGGTGCGCGGGGGATTCCGACGCTCGACGGGCTCGGACTGACCGGCGACGGCTATCACACGCTGAACGAGCACATCGAGATCGCCAGCCTCGCCCAGCGCGCGCGTCTTGTGGCCGGCCTGCTGGCCCGTCTGGGAACAGCCAACTGAAGGAAAGCCGGCGGTCACGGTCCATGACCGCCGGCATCATGGAACTTCCGGAATCCATGGTCCCGTCCGTGGAAGCGCGGAAAATTCCATCGGCCCGACAGGCGAGGTTCCGAAGGAGTGGGCAGGGCGCTGGCGGATGGCCCGCATGCTCCCGCCCCGCCCGGAAGAGTGCGGGGCGCCCCACCATTGGTCCGTGGACGGTTGGGGCACCTGCGTGTTTGCCTGCTATCCCCTATGTCTGGAGATAGCCACCCATGTCAGCGAACGATCCGGGACACCCGATCCGGTCCGACGAGCGCTCATTTTCGGAGTCCCTGAAGTCCAACCGGCCGACGCAGATCCTGGCGGCGGTGTCCGCCATCGCGATCATCGCGGCGGTCTGGGGCTGGTCGGCGGCGGGCAGCCGCGGTCAGGAGCGGGACGCGGCGCGGCAGCAGGCCGCGACCTTGGAACAGCAGTTGGGCACCGCCAACCAGACGAACCAGACCCTGACGGCGGACTTGACCGGCACGCGGGCGGAGGCCGACACGGCCAAGCGCGGCCTCGCCGAACTCCAGGCCAGCGCCGGCGAGCGCTCGGCCGTCCAGGCGGACATCGAGCGGCTACGGGGCGAACTCGACCAGGGCCGCGCCGAGCTGACCGGCCTCCAGGGTCAGCGCGAGACGATCAACGCGGAACTCCAGCAGGCCCAGCAGAGGTGGGCGGATCTCCAGAGCCAGATCCAGCAGGGCGACGAACGGCAGCAGCAGCTCCAGGCGGCGCTGACCGACCTGGAGCAGCGCCGGGCCGAGGCCCAGTCCCAGACCGAGGACCTGCGCAACCAGCAATCCACCCTCGCCGGCCAGGCCAAGGAGGTCACTGACCTTCTCGCCCAGCGCTCGACCGAGCTGGAGCAGGTCCAGGCCCGGCTGGGCGAGCTTCGCCAGCAAGAGGCCGCGGCGCAGGAGGCCCTGACGACGGCCCAGCAGAAGGCCCAGGAGACGACGGCCCAGGTCGCGGCGGGCGAGCGCCGGCTGGCGGAGCTGCAGACGGCGGCCACCCAGGCGACGCAGAATCTCAGCCAGATCACGGCGGACATCGCCGCGCAGTCCAAGGTGCTGACCGAGACGCGCGACAACTCGGCGAACGCGGCCCAGCAGATCGAGCAGATGACCCAGACCCGGACGACGCTCCAGGACCAGGTGAACGAGCTGCAGCGCCAGCTCGCGACCCTGCGGGAGGAAACCACGCGCCAGCAGGGCGTCCTCCAGCAGAGCGGCAACCTGCAATCCCAGATCGAGCAGCTGAACCAGGAGATCACCCGCCTCCAGAGCGAGCGGACCAACCTCCAGTCCTCCGGCTCCTCGGCCGGCGGCGGTGGGGAGCCGGCGAACCGCCCGACCGAGGGGCAGTCAAACGGCACGGGCCAGTAACGGAGCACCGCCGGGGAAGGCGGAGGGGTTGGACAGCGGGGGCACGGCGCCTTACACTGCCGGCCCCATGCAAAACACCGGCAGCGCCGCCTTCCCTGTCTACACGCCCGGCGAACGCCGCGCCGACGCGGCCGTCCATGCCCTGGGCCTGTTCGCCGGGCTGGGCGGGGGCGTCTGGCTCCTGTCGAGCCGCGCCGGGCTGCCCGCCGCCGAATGGCTGGCGCTCGGTGCCTATCTCGGGGGCCTCGGCGGGATGCTGCTGGCGTCCGCCGCCTACAACACGGCCCGTGACGGGCGGCTCAAGGAGATCCTGCGGCGCCTCGACCACGCGATGATCTACGCGATGATCGCCGGCAGCTACACCCCCTTCGCCGTCCGCCACATGCAGCGCGGCGGCGGGGACGGGACGGCGCTGGGTGCCGCCTGGTCCATCGCGCTCCTCGGCATCGTGTTGAAGCTCTGCTTTCCGCGGCGGTTCGAGCGGGCGGGGACCGCGCTCTATCTCGGGCTCGGCTGGGGCGTTCTGTTCCTGGAACCGGGCCTGTGGCCGACGATCCCCACTGCCTCGCTCGTGCTGCTGGTCGCGGGCGGCCTTCTCTACACGGCGGGGACGGCGGTCCACCTCATGGACCGGGTCCGCTACCACAACGCGGTGTGGCACGGCTTCGTGCTGGCCGCCGCCGGCTGCCATTTCGCGGCCATCGCGCTGGACAGCGTTCCCTGATCCCGGTGCCTGTGCCTCCTTGATACCCCCTCAGGCCCGCCGGGGCCGGCCGTAGTTCTTGCGCAGGATGCCGACGATGATCAGTACGAAGGCGAGGAAGCGCAGCAGGTAGATCCAGCTCTGCTCCTCGCGGATGATGCCGGCCAGTGCCAGGATGCCCTGCGTCAGCGCCAGCAGCCAGAAGGCGCAGGCGAAGTTCACGAACAGCCCGTCGCGTGTCCGGCGCCAGAAGCGGAAGAAGAACAGCCCGGCGATGACATAGGCCATCGTGATCAGGCCGGCGATGTAGGTGTAGGCCGTAGCGCTCATCAGTCCGCGTCCCAGATGAAACCGTAGAGGAGGATGCCCAGCCCGCCCAGCGCCGACAGGTGGCGTAGCGGAAGCAGGTCGACGGTCGTCGGCAGCAGCACGACATCGACGAAGAGCAGCAGGTTGTTGATCGACAGGCCGATGAAGCAGAGCATGCTCCACAGCAGCAGCCGCGACCGCGACCGGAAATAGCTGCGGGCCAGCAGCGCCATGCACAGGAAGCTCGACGCGAAGCAGAGCAGATAGACCGAAGACTTCAATAGGCTCATGTCAGTCTTTTCCTCGGAAGAGAAAAGAGTCCGCGAATATCTGCACCTTGCTGTCGGGCGAGGAGAAGATCAGTTTCATGACGGCCGAGGGCTTCTGGGCGTAGGCCGTCTCGATCTCGCCCGCCCACTGGTCGAGCAGGGCGGCGGCCGGGCGGTAACGGAAGGCGCCGTCCGCCTCCTGGGCCACGAGGCCGGCCTGCTGGAAATGGCCCAGCGCCTCCTGCACCACGACCGTGCTGCTGCGCATCTCCTGGATGAGGTCGTCAGAACTCCAGGCCCGGCCCGGGTCGCGCTTCATCAGCAGCAGAAGCTCAAGCGACCAGATGGACTTGATCGAACTTCGAAGCAAATTGAGTGCATCTTCCGAAATCACCATACCTTACCAAAACCGTTTCCAATGAACATGCAGGATGAAAGGCGTGTCCGGCCGGGCGCGCGGCCGACGGTGCCCCGGCTCCGCCGGGGGATTGGAGCCGCGGCGCCTCAGGCCTCGACGGGCGGGGGGGTGGCGAGGTCCAGCGTGCGGCGGAGCGCACGCGCCAGCTCGTGGTCGCGGTAGGGCTTCAGCAGCATCTCGATGGAGGACAGGTCCGCCCCGTCGCCGGCTCCGCCCGTTGCCGGTCCCCCGTTCGCGTAGCCGGACGCGAAGAGGACGCGCAGGTGCGGCTGGAGCCGCACGGCCTCGCGCGCGAGGTCGCGTCCGTCCATGCCGCCGGGCATGACGATGTCGCTGAACAGCAGGTCGACGCGGGGGGCCGTCCGGATCACCGTCAACGCGTCCGGCCCGGTCGCCGCCTCCAGCGTCCGGTAGCCGAGTTCGTGGAGCGTCTGAACGGTGACGCGGCGCACGTCGTGGTCGTCGTCCACCACCAGCACGGTTTCGCCCGAGCCGCGCAGCGCCGTCAGCGGATCGCCCTCTCCGGCCGGCGGCGGGGCGGCCGGCGCCTCGGCCGCGCGCGGAAGGTACAGATGGAAGCTGGTCCCGCTGCCGACCGCGCTGTCGATCCGCACCAGCCCGCCCGTCTGCTTGAGGAAGCCGTAGATCATGGACAGGCCGAGGCCGGTGCCCTTGCCCGTCTCCTTGGTGGTGAAGAAGGGCTCGAAGGCGCGCTCCAGCACCTCCGGCGCCATGCCGCAGCCGTTGTCGGCCACGCTCAGCACCACGTAATCGCCCGGCCCGGCGGTCATGCCGTGGCTGGTCAGCGGCTCCTCCAGCCGGATGTTGGCGGTGCGGATGGCGAGCGTCCCGCCGCGCGGCATGGCGTCGCGTGCGTTGATGACGAGGTTGAGCAGGACGGATTCGGCCTGCGACCGGTCCACCAGCGCCGGCCAGCTCTCGGCGGCGCAGTCCGTGCGCACCTCGACGTTCCCGCCGAGCGTCCGTTCGAACAGCTCGCCCATGC
The DNA here is from genome assembly GCF_017356015.1 of Azospirillum sp. SYSU D00513. Classification (GTDB taxonomy): domain Bacteria; phylum Pseudomonadota; class Alphaproteobacteria; order Azospirillales; family Azospirillaceae; genus Azospirillum. The sequence goes on along the minus strand of NZ_JAFIQV010000009.1, from coordinate 113,221 downwards.
CCAGCACCAGCGCGTTCAGGTTTACCGGTTCCGGGTGCAGGTTCTGGCGCCGCGCGAAGGTCAGCAGCCGCCGCGTCAGGTCGGAGCAGCGCAGCGCCGCCTGCAAGGCCATGTCGGCGCGCCGCGACGCCGTCTTCGGGTCGGGCGCCTTGCCGTCGCGCAGGGACTGGAGCAGCCGCTCCAGGCTGCCGATCACCACCATCAGCATGTTGTTGAAGTCGTGCGCGATGCCGCCGGTGAGCTGACCCACCACCTCCATCTTTTGCGCCTGGAGGAGCTGTTCCTGCATCATCCGCGTCTCGGTGACGTCCAGGATGGTGCCGAACAGCTCGCGCGCCGTCCCGTCCTCGCCGGGGATGGCGACGGCCTGGTCCAGCAGGTGGCGGTAGCTGCCGTCGGCGCAGCGCCAGCGGTATTCGGTGGTGCAGGATCCCGCCTCGGGCAGCGCTGCCATCTGGGCCAGCACGCGCGCGCGGTCGTCAGGGTGCAACCCTTCCTCCCACAGCATGGTGCCGTCCACGAAGCGCTCCGGCGGGTAGCCGAACAGCGCCTCGACATTGCCCGACAGGAAGCGGAAGGGCTGGCCCGGCGTCAGGTCGGCCGTGTAGAGCGCGATGGGCAACGAGCGCAGGATCAGCGCCTGCCGCTCCTCCGCCTGGCGCAGCGCGCGCTCGGCCTGGAGCTTCTCCAGGTTGACCCGGTAATTCTCGGCCAGGAGCTGCTGCTTGGCTTCGGCCTGGCGCTTGATCTCCTCGGTCTTGCGGTACAGCTCGACGAAGACGGCGACCTTGCAGGTCAGCACCTGCGGGTCCACCGGCTTGAACATGTAGTCCACCGCGCCGGCGGAATAGCCGCGGAAGACCTGGAACTGGTCCTTGTTGATGGCGGTCAGGAAGATGATGGGGATGTGCCGGCACTTCTCGCGCTTGCGGATCATCTCCGCCAGCTCATAGCCGTCCATCCCCGGCATGTGCACGTCCAGCAGGATCAGCGCGAAGTCCCGCGACAGCAGATGCTTCAGCGCCTCGTCGCCGGAGGAGGCGAGCACGAGGTTCGCTCCCAGCCCGGCCAGGGTCTCCCGCACGGCCATCAGGTTCCGGGCGTCGTCGTCAACCACCAGGATGTTGACGTCGGGTGGCGGCGCGCCGTCCCAGAGGCCGCCGAGCGGACCGGCCGGCGCGGGTGAGTACATGCCCATCTCTTGATCCTTCCCGCCTCGCGTCGGCACCCGTGCGCCCTTACGCCCGTTCCAGAAGCGGCAGCGGCCGCCCGCCGCCGGCCGGGCGCCCGGTCCAGGCCGCGGCCCAGATGCGCAGCAGCGACAGCAGATGGTCGATGTCCACGGGCTTGGCGAGATAGTCGGTCGCACCCGCCTCCATGCATTTCTCCCGGTCGCCCTTCATCGCCTTGGCGGTGACGGCGATCATGGGAAGGCTGCGGAACTCCTCCATACCGCGGATCTCCCGCATGGTCTGGTAGCCGTCCATCTCCGGCATCATGATGTCCACCAGCACCACGTCGATCCCCGCCCGTTCCTTCAGCAGGGCGATGCCGGCCCGGCCGCTCTCCGCGTGCAGCACCTGCACCCCGTGCGCCTCCATGACGCTGGCGAGCGAGAAGATATTGCGGATGTCGTCGTCGATCACCAGCACGGTCCGGCCGGCCAGGGCCGGCTCCCGCTGGCGCAGGTCGAGCAGCGCGCGGCGCTTCTCGTCCGGCAGCCGCTCCACCGGGCGGTGCAGATAGAGTGCCGTCTCGTCCAGCAGGGCCGCCGGCGTGAAGGCCGCCTTCACCACCGCCGTCTCCGACAGCCGGGTCAGCCGCTCCTCGAACTCCGCCCCCATGCCGTTGGGCGCGTAGACGACGGTGGGCGTCCAGCCGGTGCCGTCCTGCGTCCGGATCCAGTCGAGGAGGTCGAGGTCCGCCGCGTTGGACGCCGAGGCGTCGAGGACGAGGCAGTCGAAGGACTCTTCCTTCATGGCCGCCATGGCCTCTTCCGGCGTGGACACCGTCTTCGCCTCCACGTCGCCGCTGCCGATCAGCGCCGCGATGCCGCCGGGCTCGCCCGCGTCCCGCTCCACGACCAGCAGCTTGCGGTAGGGCTGCTCGACGAAGCCCTTCAGCCGGTCGAGCGCGGAGAACACCGCGTCGCGGTCCACCGGCTTCTCGTTGTAGGCCAGCGCCCCCATGGCGAGGCCGCGGCGGCGGTCGTCCTTGGCGGAGATGACATGCACGGGGATGTGACGGATCTGCGGGTCGCGCTTGAGCATGTCCAGCAGGGTCCAGCCGTCCATGTCCGGCAGCCCGATGTCGAGCAGCACGGCGTCCGGGCGGTACTTGCGCACCAGCCCGACGGTCGCGCCGCCGCTCGGCGAGATGATCGTCTTGAAGCCGCGCTCGCGCGCCAGGTCGATCAGGATCGAGGCGAACTTGGCGTCGTCCTCGACGATCATCACCACCGGGTCGCCGGGCCGGATCTTCTCGCGGTCGTCGGTCGCGGAATGGAGCTGGAGCAGGGCCAGCCCCTCCTCCGAGCCCGAGGCGACGATCGGCCGGGTGCCGGCGTCCTCCAGCCGCGGCGCCTGCAGCGTGGGCACCGCCTGGCCGGCGAGATCGAAGCTCAGCGGCACGTAGAGCGTGAAGGTGCTGCCCTTGCCGGGCGTGCTCTCCACCCGGATCTCACCGCCGAGCAGGCGGGCGATCTCGCGGCTGATCGACAGGCCGAGGCCCGTGCCGCCGTATTTGCGGCTGGTGGTGCCGTCGGCCTGCTGGAAGGCCTCGAAGATGATCTGCTGCTTCTCGTCCGGGATGCCGATGCCGGTGTCCGTGACCGAGAAGGCCAGTATGTGGTCGGCGGCGTTCAGGACGGGGTGGCTGCCCTTCCACCGGTCGTCCGCGGCCTCCACGCGGAAGGTGATGCCGCCGGTCTCCGTGAACTTGAAGGCGTTGGACAGCAGGTTGTTCAGAACCTGCTCCAGCCGCTTCTCGTCCGTCTGGATGGACGAGGGCAGGCGGTTGTCCAGCTCGATGGCGAAGGCCAGCTTCTTCTCCTGCGCGATCTGGGAGAAGGTCCGCTCCACATGGGTGCGCAGGTCGTTCAGCACGACGTTGCCGATCTCCAGCGTCACGGTGCCGGATTCGATCTTCGACAGGTCGAGGATGTCGTTGATGAGGCCCAGCAAATCGGCGCCGGCGGCGTAGATGGTGCGGGCGAACTCCACCTGCTTGTCGCTGAGGTTGCTGTTCGGGTTGTCGGCCAGCAGGCGCGACAGGATCAGCAGGCTGTTCAGCGGCGTGCGCAGCTCGTGGCTCATGTTGGCGAGGAACTGCGACTTGTACTTGGAGGTCAGGGAGAGCTGTTCGGCCTTCTCCTCCAGCGCGGCCTTGGCCAGCACGACCTCGCGGTTCTTGCGCTCGACCTCGACGTTCTGCTGCTCCAGCTCCTGCGCCTTTTCCTCCAGCGCCTCGTTGGTCTGGCGCAGCTTCTCCTGCTGGGCCTTCAGCAGCTCCTCCGACTGGCGGAGCGAGGCGGCCTGCTGCTCCAGCCGGTCGTTGGTGGTCTTGAGCTCCTCCTGCTGGCTCTGCAGCTCGGTGGTGAGGCGCTGCGACTGCTTCAGCAGCCCTTCCGTGCGCATGTTGGCGGCGATCGTGTTCAGCACGATGCCGATGGACTCGGTCAGCTGCTCGAGGAAGGACTGGTGGGTCTCGCTGAAGCGGCTGAAGGAGGCCAGCTCGATCACCGCCTTCACCTCGTCCTCGAACAGGACGGGCAGCACGATGATGTTCATCGGCGGCGCCTCGCCCAGGCCGGAGCTGATGCTGACGTAATCCTTGGGCACGTTGGTCAGCAGGATGCGCTTCTTCTCGTAGGCGCACTGGCCGACGAGGCCCTCCTTCAGCGCGAAGCGGTTGGAGAGGTTCTTGCGCTCCTTGAGCGCGTAGCTGGCGACGAGGTCCAGCAGAGTCTCGTCCCGGTCGCGCTGGGCGACGTAGAAGACGCCGTGCTGCGCGTTCACCAGCGGGGCGATCTCCGACAGGATCATGTTGGAGACGGTGACCAGGTCGCGCTCGCCCTGCAGCATGCGGGTGAACTTCGCGAGGTTGGTCTTCAGCCAGTCCTGCTCCGCGTTCTTCAGCGTCGTGTCGCGAAGATTGCGGATCATCTCGTTGATGTTGTCCTTCAGCGCCGCGACCTCGCCCATCGCCTCGACGGTGATGGAGCGGGTCAGGTCGCCCTTCGTCACGGCGGTCGCCACCTCGGCGATGGCGCGGACCTGGGTGGTCAGGTTCGCGGCGAGCTGGTTGACGTTCTCCGTCAGGTCCTTCCAGAGGCCGGCGGCACCCGGCACGCGGGCCTGACCGCCCAGCTTTCCTTCCGAACCCACCTCGCGCGCCACGTTGGTCACCTGGTCGGCGAAGGTGGCGAGCGTCTCGATCATGCCGTTGATGGTGTTGGCGAGTGCCGCGATCTCGCCCTTGGCGTCCACCGCCAGCTTCTGCTTCAGGTCGCCGTTGGCCACCGCGGTCACGACGTTGGCGATGCCGCGCACCTGGCCGGTCAGGTTGGCGGCCATCATGTTGACGTTGTCGGTCAGGTCCTTCCAGGTGCCGGCGACTCCCTTCACCTCGGCCTGTCCGCCCAGCTTTCCTTCCGAACCCACCTCGCGGGCGACGCGGGTGACTTCGGACGCGAAGCTGTTCAGCTGGTCCACCATGGTGTTGATGGTGTCCTTCAGCTCCAGGATCTCGCCGCGGACGTCCACCGTGATCTTCTTGGACAGGTCGCCCTTCGCGACGGCGGTCGTCACTTCCGCGATGTTACGCACCTGGCCGGTCAGGTTGGCGGCCATCATGTTGACGTTGTCGGTCAGGTCCTTCCAGGTGCCGGCAACCCCCTTCACCTGCGCCTGTCCGCCCAGCTTGCCCTCGATGCCGACCTCGCGGGCGACGCGCGTGACTTCCGATGCGAAGCTGTTGAG
>NZ_JAFIQV010000009.1:107330-108145 GCF_017356015.1 Azospirillum sp. SYSU D00513 | reverse complement strand
GAGCTGGTCCACCATGGTGTTGATGGTGGATTTCAGCTCCAGGATCTCGCCCTTCACATCGACGGTGATCTTCTTGGACAGGTCGCCGTTCGCGACGGCGGTCGTCACCTCCGCGATGTTTCGCACCTGACCGGTCAGGTTCGTCGCCATCGCGTTCACGTTGTCGGTCAGGTCCTTCCAGGTGCCGGCAACGCCCTTCACCTGCGCCTGTCCGCCCAGCTTGCCCTCGGAACCCACCTCGCGGGCGACGCGCGTCACCTCGGATGCGAAGCTGTTGAGCTGGTCCACCATGGTGTTGATGGTGGATTTCAGCTCCAGGATCTCGCCCTTCACATCGACGGTGATCTTCTTGGACAGGTCGCCGTTGGCGACCGCCGTGGTGACCTCCGCGATGTTTCGCACCTGGCCGGTCAGGTTGGCCGCCATCAGGTTCACGCTGTCCGTCAAGTCCTTCCAGGTGCCGGCGACGCCGCGCACCTGTGCCTGACCTCCCAGCTTGCCCTCGGAGCCCACCTCGCGCGCGACGCGCGTCACCTCGGATGCGAAGCTGTTGAGCTGGTCCACCATGGTGTTGATGGTGTTCTTCAGCTCCAGGATCTCGCCCTTGACCGGAACCGTGATCTTCTTGGACAGGTCGCCGTTGGCGACGGCGGTGGTCACGTCGGCGATGTTGCGGACCTGACCGGTCAGGTTGGCGGCCATCAGGTTCACGCTGTCGGTCAGGTCCTTCCAGGTGCCGCCCACACCCTCGACCCGCGCCTGACCGCCAAGCTTGCCCTCCGAACCCACCTCGCGCGCGACGCGCGTCACCTCGG
>NZ_JAFIQV010000009.1:0-107232 GCF_017356015.1 Azospirillum sp. SYSU D00513 | reverse complement strand
GGACGCGAAGCTGTTGAGCTGGTCCACCATGGTGTTGATGGTGGATTTCAGCTCCAGGATCTCGCCCTTCACGTCGACGGTGATCTTCTTCGAAAGGTCGCCGTTGGCGACGGCGGTCGTCACGTCGGCGATGTTGCGGACCTGACCGGTCAGGTTGGCCGCCATCATGTTCACGCTGTCGGTCAGGTCCTTCCAGGTGCCGCCCACACCCTCGACCCGCGCCTGACCGCCAAGCTTTCCTTCCGAACCCACCTCGCGCGCGACGCGCGTCACCTCGGACGCGAAGCTGTTGAGCTGGTCCACCATGGTGTTGATGGTGGATTTCAGCTCCAGGATCTCGCCCTTCACGTCGACGGTGATCTTCTTGGACAGGTCGCCCTTCGCGACCGCCGTCGTCACCTCCGCGATGTTTCGCACCTGGCCGGTCAGGTTTGCCGCCATCATGTTGACGTTGTCGGTCAGGTCCTTCCAGGTGCCGCCCACGCCCTCCACCCGCGCCTGGCCGCCCAGCTTGCCCTCCGAGCCCACCTCGCGCGCGACGCGCGTCACTTCCGAGGCGAAGCTGTTGAGCTGATCCACCATGGTGTTGATGGTGGATTTCAGCTCCAGGAACTCGCCCTTCACGTCCACGGTGATCTTCTTGGACAGGTCGCCCTTCGCGACCGCCGTCGTCACCTCCGCGACGTTTCGCACCTGTCCGGTCAGGTTGGCGGCCATCATGTTGACGTTGTCGGTCAGGTCCTTCCAGGTGCCGGCAACGCCCTTCACCTGTGCCTGTCCGCCCAGCTTTCCGTCGGTGCCCACCTCGCGCGCCACGCGCGTCAGCTCGGACGTGACGGAGACGAGCTGCTCCACCATGGTGTTGACGTTCTTGGCGGTGCGCAGGAACTCGCCCTGGAGCGGCCGGCCCTCAATCTCCAGCGCCATGTTCTTGGACAGGTCGCCCTTGGCGACGGCGCCGATGACGCGCGCGATCTCGGTCGTCGGCTGGATCATGTCGGTGACCAGCGTGTTGATGCTGTCCACGCAGGTGTCCCAGCCGCCCGACGCGTTGCCGAGCTTGGCACGCTGGCTGATCTTGCCTTCCTTGCCGATGGCGACGCTGAGCCGGCTGACCTCCTTGGTCAGGTTGTCGTTCATCTCGACGACGTCGTTGAAGACGCCGGCGATCTCGCCGTCCAGCCCGGTCAGGTCGAGCGGGAGCCGGACGGAGAAATCGCCCTTGCGGAACTGCCGCAACGCCAGGAGCAGGGTCTTCGGATCCAGGGCATCAACCGTCGTCGCCGTCATCGTGCATCCATTCCGCTTGCAGCCGGGCGCCGTCTGCAGGCGCCCACGTTTCCCAAGATGGTTCCCAAACACCGGGCCCCATCCGGCCCGTTTTCAACATCCAGCACCGTGCCCCGCCGGGGCGACGCAACCTTTACAGGCAAATCGAAATCAGAAAGACGCGCAGACCCGCAAACCATAGGATTCCCTTGGCTAAAATCCCGGACCTGCGCGGCCGAAATCCAAGTCTTACCGCTTTATCACGAGCCTTCCGGGGCAAGCTAGATGGCGCGCAGAAATATGACCTTCCGCGTAAGCCTGCGCAGGGTAGTTGCCGCCATGACTTTCTATCGGAGGGTGATGGCGGAAATTTCTCTTGTCTTGTCCCAGGAATATTACCGGTAGGCGGAATCTTCTATGACGCCGACGACGAACAGGCGCTGGGGCAGGGGTGCGGGCCGGAAAGCCGCCATTAAAATCGCTCACGATAAGATCGCCCATGATGATCCTGCATGGCTGCCACGCACCTTTCGACAGCACGCGAATATCGCGCGCGACAGGATCGTGGCGTATACGTCATCGGGCACCCGAACAGGAAAGACGACATCATGAACACGAAGACCTTCCTCGCCACTGCAGCCTTCTCCGCCGCCCTCCTGGCCTCCGGCCTGAGCCAAGCCGCCGAGGGCTTCCAAGCACAGCTCCGCGAGACCCGCGCCGCCGTGGTCAACAACGCCTCCGCGATCACCGACCGCGACGACCGCGAGTCCGCGGTGATCAGCCTCAACACCTCAGAGGGCTATTACCGGCTGGGCGACGAGGCCAAGGCGCAGCGGTTCCTGAACTTTGCCCGCGGCGAGCTGGGCCTGCCGGTCGCCGCACCCGTCCAGGCTTCCGCCGTGGTCGCCGCTCCCGGTGCCGCAGCCGCCACAGTCCCCGGTACCGTGACCGGGCTCCGCCCCGAAGCCCACTGATGCGGTGCGGGCCGGCCCGCCGGGTCCTGCCTGTCCCGCAGGGCTTCCGGGTCCCCGCCTTCTGAACCATCCACAGCGGCCCGGCACCGTCCGGAGCGCATCCACAAGGGAGAGCACGATGACCACACAGCGACCCCACCAGCCCTGGCGCCGCCGCGTCGTTTCCCTCCTCGACGACCCGGCGGTGCAGAGCTTGCTGCGCCGCGACGGCCTGACCAACGAGGACGTGTTCGATACGCTGGAACCGATTGCGCGTCATCTCTTCCTGAAGCGGCAGGCTGCCGGAGCGGAACGCGTCCCTTGCAGGCCGTCCTGATCTCCGGACGGCTCCGGCACCACCGGTAGGACGCGCACGGGATCGAACGCAGCCGCTCTTTGGGGGTGGAGCATGGGACGCTCCGTGCTATTGCAGCCTGGGAAGGGCGTCGCCGCACGGCGCCCCCAGGAGATGGCCCATGCGCCCGAGCGACCATTCCTTTTTCCTCTCCTCCTTCCTGCCGCGCTTCGTGGCCTTCCCCTTCTGCGGCGTCCTGTGCGACCGGCTGTCCCCGCTGCGGCTGCTCCATGTCAGCCAGATCCTGCGGGCCGCCGTCTGCGTCGGCGGGGTCGGCGCCTACGCCCTGTCCGGCGGGATCGGCTGGCTGATCGCGCTGTCCACCGTCTGCGGCGTCATGACCACGCAGGGCGTGATGGCGCGCGAGGTCATGCTGCCGCAGGTCTTCTCCGCCCAACCCTTCAAGAAGGTGCTGTCCTACACGCAGATCGCCGACCAGCTCGGCACGATCCTCGGCCCCCTCGCCGCGTCGCTGCTGTTCGTGCTGCTGTCCTGGGAGACGGTGGTGCTGTGCACGGCGGCGGTCTTCCTGGCCGCGGACGCCGCGCTGGCCGGCTGGCAACGCGCGGCGCAGCCAAACATCGCGTTGCCAGCGCAGCCGGGGCCCTGGTTCGAGGCGTTCAAGACGCCCTTCCTCCACATCCTGCACCGGCCAAGGCTGAAAGGGCTGGTCCTGCTGGCGGCGGCGCTGAATTTGGTCATCGGCGTGACTCTGGCGACTTCGGCCGCCATGGTGACCGGCCTTCACGGGGGGACCGAGTTCACTTACGCCGCGTTGCAGACCGCCGGGGCGGTGGCCACCGTCCTCATCCTCGTCTTCGTCGCGAACAGCGCCGCGTCCCTGTCCCGGCTGGGGGCGTGGTCCTATGCGCTGGTCCTGTGCGGCGGGCTGCTCACGGCCCTGGCGACGGCTCCATGGCTCTATGCCGCCGGTTTCCTGCTGATCATCGGTTTCGACAAGATGTTCAACGTCTACATCCGCGGCGCCCGCCAGGAGGTGATCCCTCCACAGGACTATGGAAAGACGACGGGCGTCATCATCGCGCTGAACAACCTGTCGCAGCCCCTGGCCGGACTGGCCGTGAGCGTGTTTTCCGCCAGCTTCGACGGCACGCGGTCGGTCATCGCCGCCTTCTCCCTGTTCATGGGCATCGTCGGGGTCCTGCTCGCCATGGTCTGGCGGCGTCAGGCGCGCCTGGGCACGGTGAGCCCTGAAGGGAAGGCGTAAGGAAAGCCGCGAACCCTCAGCCGCGCGCCCCGAAATGGGCGCGGAGCTGGGCCTCTACCCGGCCGGGCGCGTAGTGGGCCGCCGTGACCCGGCCGGCCTCCACCATGGCGGATACGGCCGGGTCGCCGCGTTCCAGCCCCCGCACCGTCTCGGCCAGGGCGGCGGCGCAGGAGAGCGCCTCGTCGCTCATGAACCAGCGTCCGTTCTCCGCCGTGGCGTAGTCCAGCCCGCCCATGCCGTGGAAGCCCACCACGGCGCAGCCGGCGGCCATCGCCTCCAGCGCCGCCATGCCCAGCCCTTCCCGGCGGGCGAGCGACAGGAAGACGGCGGAGCCGGCGAGGATCTCCGCCACCTCCTCCTCGTGCCGGCCGGCGATCTCCACCCACTCGATCCCGGCGAGATCCGGGTTCATGCGCCGGAACACCGCGCGGATGAAGGCGGCCTGCTCCGGCAGCTTGCGCGGCAGACAGGCGATGCGCAGCGTCTTGGCCCCCGGCCGGAACAGGGCCGGGTCGATGGGCGGCACGACGACGTCGGCGCCGGGCCAGCGCATGACCCCCTCCAGGAAGCCTTCGATGGTCCGGCTCGCGGCGTAGACGCCGTGGAAGCCGGCCTCGGCGAGACCGCGCTCCCCCAGACGGTCATGCAGCAGGTAATGGTGGTTCTGGCAGTAAAGCTCGCGCCGGCCGGGCAGGGCGAGTGCCGCGGTGAAGACGCGGTCCATCTCCTCCCCGAACACCAGGACATCCTCCGCCCCGACGCGCAGCCGGTTCCCGTCCAGCAGCGGCGCGCGCGAGCGGAACCAGACCGGCCGCCCCAGTGGCGCCACGACCCAGGCGTCGAACCCCATCCCGGCCAGCAGCTCGGCATGGCGGTGGACGACCTTCACCCCGCCGGCCAGCCCGTCCGGCGGCGCGCCGCTCACGAAAAGGATACGGCCCATGGTCAGCGGCCCCGGCTGTGTTGATCGGTGCAGAAATTGGCGCGCACAATCCCTCCTTGGCCATTCAAGCGTGTCATGTGGCCTTTTGGCTCTGTAAGGGTTTCGAAGAACGTACCTGCTCCCAGGGCTGACATGAATGGGACGGGCAAGATTTCCGCCGAAAGTGCGGAAATCAAAGCATTGGCATGATGCAAGCGATTCGCTCCTTGAAATACGCGGCTTCGGCTTCGGTCTCTGCTCGCCAGGGATGCGATGTCAGCCACCGCACCATTCATATGCCCTTTCGTGGTTTCTCGACGTTGCAGATGCGTCTTTCCCTTTAGCCTCTCGGTTCAATCCGGCCGCGAAAGCATCATCTTCTAATCCGAGAGACTGCGGAAGCGCAGTTGGCACAGCTGTTCCGGCCATGGAAATAAAAATACCAACATACAGAAACAAAAAATCCGTCATTGGTGAGGGGTGCCATTGATATGAGTGGTTCTTTGCCTTATGTGGCCGCTGAAGAACAGATCCAAGCGAGCATTTCCGGAGCATGTAGAAAGATGAAGGCTTGATCTTCAGTTTGATCGGTGGCAGCGTAAAAAAGGCGCGGGAAGAAATGCGCTCATTTGTATGCATTTCCAGAATGGAAATGGACTCTGAGAATCTTCTGCGCAAATAAATCAAATCTGTGTCGCTCCTTTGGAAGCATTTTGCTGATCAAAATGAAAGGATGTGAACATGCTGCCGCTTTACACTTCTGAAGAGCCTTCTGAACTCAATAAGCACCCTATATTCTATTGGAACCATGTGGCCTTGGAAATGAACAGGGTGACTCATTCGCTCAATGGACCGCAAACCGGACCGACAATGAGTTCTCGGGCGCTAGGCCTGTTGCATTTGGCAATCCACGACGCTTATTTCGCCATTGATAAAGGATACAAACCCTATTTGCCCGGCCTGGAACCGGTGCTGGACGCGGGCGAGACAGCGGAGGACGCGGAACAGGCCATGGCGGGGGCGGCCATCACCGTCCTGGATGATCTTTATTCTCGCGGAGGGGCGGGCATTTCGGTTCTCGCGAACCATACCCTTCTTGCGCATCTCAAGAATCAAATCGACAACTACCCGAAACATATCGATACACTCTCGGTGAGCTATCGGTTCGGGGCAAGGGTCGCCAGGAAAATTCTCGAAATCTTGGGTGTGCGGCCCGGTGAGCCGGGGGCCGACTCCGGCCGATACGAACCCAAGAGCGGGCGCTTCTTCTTCCGGGACGAACCTCTCAATCCTGTCCGGCTCTTGCCCGTCGATCCCAACAATCCCTCCGGACCGGAAAAACCGGTAAGAATGTATCACGGTCCCTTCTACGGCACGACGACGCGTCCCTTCGCGACGCATCAACAGCATAAACTCGCCGATCCACCGAAGGATGATGATGAATACCAGGAGGCGGTCCGCGAGGTCGTGGCGCTCGGCGGCGCCCCCGGGCGTCCGAAGACGGTGCGCAGTGCCGATCAGACGGTGGCAGCTCTCTTCTGGGCTTATGACGGAGCAAACCTGATCGGCACTCCGCCTCGCCTGTACAATCAGATCGTCCGGCAGATCGCATGGAGCCAAGTTAAGGCAGACGCCGCCCCTGGGAAGACAACCGCCGAGTTCGTGCGTCTTCTGGCGTTGGTGAACGTGGCGATGGCGGATGCCGGGCGTATCGCGTGGCGAGAAAAATACCATTTCGAGTACTGGCGTCCGCTCACTGGCGTCCGAGAGCACGATGCCGCGTCGGGGCCGGGCGCACAACAACAGAACGGAAGAAAAAAGGAACTGGACAAGGATGCCGATCCGTTCTGGGAGGCGCTCGGCGCGCCTGAAACAAACACGAACAAGATCTCCTTCAAGCCACCTTTCCCGGCCTATCCGTCGGGGCACGCCACCTTTGGTGCAGCCGCTTTCCAAATAACCCGCCTGTTTTACAAAAAAGAGCGCGACTTGCAATTCGACGCAAATGGGCCTGACGAGATCGCTTTTGCGTTCGTCTCGGACGAACTCAACGGCATCAGTCGCGATCTGCATCAGCCCTACAGTCAGGACACGCCCATCCAGGATCAACCCGGTGATGTGCGGACGCGCGTGGTCCGCCATTTTGAAAGTCTTTGGGATGCGATCCTTGAGAATGGCGCCAGCCGCGTGTTCCTGGGCGTGCATTGGCGCTTTGATGCTTTTGCATCCGAGGACGTCATTGAAACAACCAATCCGGATGGATCAACGGTTTACAGAGACTCAAAGGCTGTCAATTATAAAACGACCGGCACAAGAAGTGGGGAGGAGGGTCAGTTTCCCATCGGCGGCGTTCCTCTGGGGATCGCAATTGCTAATGACATCTTCGAAAAGGATATGACGCCCCCGGCAGAACTTGGGTTGCCGACCGATCCAGCCCAGATGGTTGTCGATCCCGCTTCCACTTCCCGTGACGCTCTCACGAAATCTTCCAACACGAACATTCGCTGAGGTTTGGCCGCTCCTGTCGGATGGATAGTGCGCCGGCTTACCCGCAAGGGTATGCCGGCGCCACCTGTTTCAGGTGCTTAGGAGCTTCGCCAATCGCACTTCGCCCCCGGCCCCTCACCAGCGGTGATGGACGTGCGGCGCGATGAGGCGGTCGTAGATGTCCCGCACCTTCGCCATGGTCTCCGCCGGCAGCGGGGCGAGGCCGCTCGCCGCGGCGTTGGCTTCGGCCTGGGCGCGGGTCTTGGCGCCGGGGATCACGACGGACACGGCCCGCTCCATCAGGATCCAGCGCAGCGCCGCCTGCGCCATGGTCGCACCCTGCGGCACCAGCGGACGCAGCGCCTCCACGGCCTCCAGCGCCACGCCGTAGGGCACGCCGCTGAAGGTCTCGCCGACGTCGAAGGCCTCGCCGTGGCGGTTGAAGTTGCGGTGGTCGTCGGCCTCGAAGGAGGAGTGGGCGGTCAGCTTGCCAGTCAACATGCCGCTCGCCAGCGGCACGCGCACGATGACGCCGACGTCCCGCTTCGCGGCCTGCTCGAAGAACAGCTCGGCCGGGCGCTGGCGGAACATGTTGTAAATGATCTGCACCGAGGCGACGTTCGGGTAGGCGATGGCCTTCAACGCCTCCTCTACCTTTTCCACCGACACGCCGTAGAAGCGGATCTTGCCGGCGGCGACGAGGTCATCCATCGCCCCGAACACCTCCGGCCGGTAATAGACCTCGGTCGGCGGGCAGTGGAGCTGGACGAGGTCCAGCGTCTCGACGCCGAGGTTGGATAGGCTGCGGTCGATGAAGGCTTCAAGGTTCTTGCGGTTGTAGCCCTCGGCCACATGCGGGTCGAGCCGCCGGCCGGCCTTGGTGGCGACGATGGGCCGCTCGCCGCCGCGCTCCTTCAGCACGTCGCGGATGATGCGCTCCGACCGGCCGTCGCCATAGACGTCGGCGGTGTCGATGAAGCTCGTGCCGGCGTCGAGTGCGGCGTGCAGCGCCTGCTTGGCATCCTCTTCGGACACGCCGCCCCAGGAGCCGCCGATGGCCCAGGCGCCGAAGCCGATCTCCGAAACGGTCCAGTCCGTGCGCCCGAAGCGCCGCGTCGCAATCGGCATGCTGCTGCCTTCCTGTCAGGGGTGTTGACGTGGGCGGAGTCGTTACGCCCCGCGGCCCCAGGCGTCAAGCCGGCCTTGCGTCGGGCCGTCCTACCGGACCACCACGACGACCAGCCGCTTCGGCCCGTGCACGCCGTAGGCCAGCGTCTGCTCGATGTCCGCCGTCTTGCTGGGGCCGGAGATTAGCAGCGCGTTGGTCGGCAGCCCGTCGGCCCAGCGCTTTTCGCGCAGGACCTGCCAGAAGCTGTCGTACAGCGCGTCGGCCTTCAGCAGCGCCAGATGCATCGGCGGGACCAGCGACATCAGCCGCGGCTCGTCGGCGCTCGGCCACAGCATCAGGCTGCCGGTGTCGGCGATGGCGCCGAGCGTCGTCGTGACGCCGGCGTCCACCCCGTCGAACAGCCGCTCCTTGAACTCCTCCACCGGACGGTCATAGGGCACCAGCTCCGGCCCGCCCTCGCCCCATTCGGCGGCGAGCCGCGCGCCCGCCTCCGTCGCCGGGGCGTAGAGCAGGCTGTTCAGGCCTTCCTTCTCCAGGAATCCGCGCACGGCGGCGGGCCACTCCGCTTCGGTGGTCTCCAGGAACTCCGTGTGGACCGCCTCCATCAGCCGGCGGATGCGGTCCAGCCGCTCCGCCGGGTCCCATTTCTTTTCCGCCAGCGGGGTGAAGTCCGACGGCGGGGCCGCCTGGGGGGCGATGCCGTTGGCGTCGCGCGAGGCCCGGAGCCGGGAGAGGATGCTGTTGCGGGCGTCAGGCATCGGGGATCCCCTTCTTGCGGGCCATCTCGTGCAGCGTGCGGCCGGCGAAGCGCGGCTTCACGCGGGCGCTGGTCCATTCCTTAAGCAGCGGCAGGCTGGCCGGGGCCGCGTTGCCGAGCTTCGCCATCAAAGCACTCGCCATCCGGTAGGCCAGGGGGGAGGAATACATGGCGGCCCAGCCCTTCCAGGCCGCGTCCTCCCTGGCGCTCGCCCGCGCGCCGGCGCCCTTCACGTGACCGCCCTTCTTGACCGCCTCCGTGCGCAGCCGGCCCATGATCTCCACGATGGGGATCTTCACCGGGCAGATCTCGACGCAGGCGTTGCACATGGTGCAGGCGTGCGGCATCTCGCCCCGCCGTTCCAGCCCTTCGATCTGCGGGATCAGGATCTTGCCGATCGGGCCGGGGTAGGGCGCCTGGTAGGCATGGCCGCCGACCTGGGTGTAGACCGGGCAGTGGTTCATGCAGGCGCCGCAGCGGATGCAGCGGAGCGTGTTGCGCAGCTCCTCGTCCTCGTAGATGGAGGAGCGGCCGTTGTCGAGGATCACCACGTGGATCTCGCGCGGCCCGTCCTTCTCGCCCGGCTTGCGGGGGGAGCTGATCATGTTGAAGTAGGTCGTGATCGGCTGCGCCGTGGCCGAGCGCGGCAGGATGCTGAGGATTGGCGCCACGTCCTCCAGCTTTTCCACGACCTTCTCGATGCCCATGAAGGCGATGTGGACCGGCGGCACGGTGGTGCACATGCGGCCGTTGCCCTCGTTCTCGACGAGGCAGAGCGTGCCGGTCTCCGCCACCGCGACGTTGACGCCGGACATGCCGACGCCGGCGGTGGCGAACTTGCGGCGCAGCACCCGGCGGGCGAGGTCGGTCAGCTCGCCCACGTCCTCGGTGTACTTCGCGTCCTTGATCTTCTCGCGGAAAAGCTGGGCGATCTGCTTGGTGTTCTTGTGGATCGCCGGCATGATGATGTGGGACGGCATCTCGCGGTCGAGCTGGACGATGTACTCGCCCAGATCCGCCTCCACCACCTCGATGTCGTGCTCCTCGAGGAAGGCGTTGAGGTGCATCTCCTCCGACACCATCGACTTGCCCTTCACGGCGAGCGTGGCCCCGTTGCGCCGCATGATGTCGAGGACGATGGCGTTCGCCTCGTCGGTCGTGGAGGCCCAATGCACCTGGATGCCGTTGCGGGTGAGGTTGGCCTCCAGCTGCTCCAGCAGTTCCGGCAGCTTCGCCAGCGCCCGCGTGCGCACCGACGCCGCCAGCGTGCGCACGCCGTTCCATTCCTTGGCGTCGGCGAACTGGGCGGCGCGCTTGGTCACCAGCCCGTCCATGGCGCGGCGGAAGTTGGCGCGCAGCTGCGGGTCCTGGAGCGCCTTCCTGGACGCCGCGGCGAAATTCACGTTCTCAACGGCCACTGGTCCGCTCCTTCAGGAATTCGGCGATGTGCGTGCCGCGCACCGGCTTGCCCGCGGCCTCCAGCGCACCCGTGATGTTCAACAGGCAGCCGCAGTCGCCCGACACCACGGTCGAGGCGCCCGTGCCCTCGATGTCCGACATCTTGTCGCCGACCATCGCGGCGGAGATCTCCGGGTGGCGCACCGCGAAGGTGCCGCCGAAGCCGCAGCATTCCCGCTCCCGCGTCAGCTCCACCAGCTCCACGTTGCCGAGCTGGCGCAGCAGGGCCTTCGGCTCGTCCCGCACGCCCATCTCGCGCTGCGAATGGCAGGATGCGTGCCAGGTGACCCGCACCGGCTCCCCCTTGTCCTCCAGCTTCACGTCCAGCACCTGGACCAGGAACTGGGTCAGCTCCCACACCCGGCCGGCGACCTTTTCCGCCTTGGCCCTATCGGGGTCGCCCTTGAACAGGTCGGGATAGTGCGTCTTCATCATGCCGGCACAGGAGCCCGACGGCACGACGATGGGCCAGTCCTCGGGGAAGAGGTCGAGCTGGGCGCGCGCGACCTTGCGGGACTCGTCCCGGTGCCCGCAATTGTAGGCCGGCTGGCCGCAGCAGCTCTGCCCCTGCGGGAAGACGACGCGCAGGCCCTGCGCCTGCAGCAGCTCGATTCCGGCCATGCCGGCGTCGGGGTAGAACAGGTCCACCAGGCAGGTGCCGAAATAATAGACCGTGTCCGGCCGCGGGATCGTCCCGGTGCCGGTGCCGGTGGTGGCGGGTGCGGTGGACATGCCCTTGCTGCTCCTCTGTCCGTCTCCCCAACAGATTAGTGACGGACAAAAGATTTTACCAGCTGCTTCCTTGGCAAATCGGCTTGCCTATCGGCCGCCGCCTGCGCATCGTGGGCGGACCGGGCAGCGGAACGGGGACGGAGGGCATGAACCAGTCGATCAAGCCGGCGAAGCTGGCCGACGCCATCGCCGAGCATCTGGAGCGGCTGATCCTGGAGGGCGTGCTGCGCCCGGGCGAGAAGCTGCTGCCCGAACGCGAGCTGGCCCTGAAGCTCGACGTCTCGCGCCCGTCGCTGCGCGACGCCATCACCAAGCTGGAGCAGCGCGGCCTGCTGGTGAGCGGCCGGTCCGGCACCCACATCGCCCAGTTCCTGACCCCCCTGATGGAACCGCTCGCCGCACTGCTCCAGTCGCATCCCGAGACCACCTTCGACTATCTGGAATTCCGGGGCACCATCGAGGGCACGGCCGCGGCACTGGCCGCCCGCCGCGCCACCGACCTGGACCGTGCCGCGATCCGCTCCGTGCTGGAACGCATGCGCGCCGCCCACGCCCAGGAGGACCACAGCGAGGAGGCCGACGCCGACGCCGACCTGCACCTCGCCGTCTACGAGGCCGCGCACAACCGCGTCATGCTCCACACCATGCGCGCTTTCTCGACCCTGCTGCGCAACGACGTCTTCTACAACCGCGCCCAGCTCTACACCCGCCCCGGCGTGCGCGAGGCGCTGCTGGACCAGCATCTCGCCATCGCCGGCGCCGTCCTTTCCGGCGAGGCGGAGGCGGCGCGAGCGGCCGCCGAGACCCATGTGGACTTCACCGTCCGCACGCTCCGCGCCATCCGCCAGGACGAGGCGCGGCTGGCCGTCTCCATCCAGCGCATCGGCCGCAGCGACCTCATTGACGGCGGGGCGGGGGCCTGAGCCGGGCCTGGCCGGACTGGGCGGCCCCGGGCCTACCGAGGATTGCGCGGTGTCACGGATTGCCGTTCCGTCTGGCAATTTGCGTCAGCGACAATTACCCTCCTCATGGTCAAGCAGAAGAACCATGAATGGGGAGGTTGAGGATGAGGAGGATGCTCCTTGCGGCGGTGGCAGCCGTCATGGCCGTCGGCGCGGCGGTTCCGGGCGCCGGGTCCGCCAGGGCGGACGAGTTCGTCGGCGTGCTGACCGGCGGCACCAGCGGCGTCTACTACCCGATGGGCGTCGCGCTGTCGAAGATCTACGCCGACAAGATCCCCGGCGCCCGCACCTCGGTCCAGGCGACGAAGGCGTCGGTGGAGAACCTGAACCTGCTCCAGCAGGGGCGGGGCGAGATCGGCTTCTCGCTGGGCGATTCCGTCGCCGCCGCCTGGGCGGGGGACGAGGAGGCCGGCTTCAAGAGCAAGCTGACGAAGATCCGCGGGCTCGCCAACATCTATCCCAACTACATCCAGATCGTCGCGCGCGGCGACAGCGGCATCAAGACCCTGCAGGACCTCAAGGGCAAGCGGGTGTCGGTCGGCGCTCCGCGCTCCGGCACCGAGCTGAACGCGCGGGCCATCCTCAAGGCCGCCGGGCTGACCTACGAGGATCTCGGCAAGGTCGAGTATCTGCCCTTCGCGGAATCGGTCGAGCTGGTCAAGAACCGCCAGATCGACGCCACGCTGCAATCAGCGGGGCTCGGCGTCGCCTCGATCCGCGATCTCGCCGCGACCAACCCGATCACCATCGTGCCGATCCCGCCGGAGGTCGTCGCCGGCGTCGGCAACCCGGTCTATGTCTCGGAAACCATCCCCGCCGGCACCTACGAGGGCCAGAAGGAGCCCGTTCCGACCGCAGCCGTGGTCAATTTCCTGGTGACCCACTCCGGCGTCAGCGACGAGCTGGCCTACCAGATGGCCAAGACCATGTACGAGAATCTCGGCACGCTGGCGTCGGCCCACGCCGCCGCCAAGGACATCAAGCGCGAGAACGGCACGACGGGCATGCCGATCCCGCTGCATCCCGGCGCCGAGAAGTACTTCCGCGAAGTCGGCGTCCTGCGCTGACCGGACCCGGAGCGGCCCGCCCCCGGACCAGCCGTCCGGGGGCGGCGCCCGTGATGGCAGTACCCCGCGCTTTCTCGGCGCCCCTTTCCCGCATGTTTCCGGAGTGATGCCGCATGGCGGCCCAGACCGACGCCCAAGCCGGCACCCCAAGCGGCGCCGAGGCCGACGCCGAAACCCTTCAGCACGCCGTCCACCAGCCGGGCGGCCAAGGTGCCGCGGGCAACCCGCTGCACGCCGGTCCTCCCGACCGGGCGACGGGCATCGGCAAGGTGATCTTCGCCATCGCCGTGGCCTTCTCGCTGTTCCAGGTCTACACGGCCTCCTACACGCCCCTGTCGAGCCTGGTGGTGCGGTCGCTCCATGTCGGCTTCCTGCTGCTGCTGACCTTCGGGCTGTGCGCGTCGCTCCGCGGCGGCCGCGGCGGCCCCTTCTGGCTCGACTGGGCGCTCGGCGCCGCCGGGTTCGTCATCAGTCTCTACCACCTGTATTTCGAACACGACCTGCTGATGCGGGCCGGCGATCCCAGCACCGCCGACATCCTGGTCGGTATGGCCGCCCTCGCCCTGGTGTTCGAGGCGGCGCGGCGCATGATGGGGCTGGCGCTTCCCATCATCTGCGCGCTGTTCCTCGCCTACGGCCTGTTCGGCGAGTATCTGCCCGCACCGCTCGACCACCGGGGCTACGGCTTCGACCAGGTGATCGACCAGATGTTCCTGGGCACCGAGGGCATTTACGGCACGCCGACCTTCGTGTCCTCCACCTACATCTTCCTGTTCATCCTGTTCGGGAGCTTCCTGGAACGTGCCGGGATGATCGGTCTCTTCACCGACGTCGCCATGGGCACCGTCGGCCACCAGCGCGGCGGTCCCGCGAAGGTGGCCGTGGTCTCCTCGGCGCTGATGGGCACGATCAACGGCTCCGGCGTCGCCAACGTCGTGACGACCGGCCAGTTCACCATCCCCCTGATGAAGCGCTTCGGCTACCGCCCGGCCTTCGCGGGCGGGGTCGAGGCGACCGCCAGCATGGGCGGCCAGATCATGCCGCCGGTGATGGGGGCGGTCGCCTTCATCATGGCCGAGACCATCAACGTCCCCTATTCGGAGATCGTGAAGGCGGCCATCATCCCGGCGATTCTCTACTTCGCGACCGTCCTCTGGATGGTTCATCTGGAGGCGGGGCGCCTGGGCCTGATGGGACTGCCGAAGGAGGACTGCCCCAGCCCGCTGAAGGCGATCCGCGAGAAATGGTACCTTGTGCTGCCGCTGGCGGTGCTGGTCTGGCTCCTCTTCTCCGGCTACACGCCCCTGTTCGCGGGCACGGTGGGCCTCGGCCTGACGGTGCTGATCGTGCTGGGAAGCTCGGTCACGGCGCTGCTCGGCCCGATGGCGTTGCGCATGCTCTTCTGGGTTGCGTTGGGCTTCGCCGCCTCGGCCTTCTTCGAATACGGCATCACGGCGGTCTACGCGCTGATCGCGGCGCTGATCGCCGTCAACCTCTTCACCCGGGGCGGCCGCGCGACGCTCGACCTCGCGCTGCAAAGCCTGGCCGACGGCGCCCGCCACGCGCTGAGCGTCGGCGTCGCCTGTGCGCTCGTCGGCGTGATCATCGGCACCATGACTCTGACCGGGCTGGGCTCGAACTTCGTGCGCGTCATCGTGTCGATCGGGGAAGGCAGCCTGTTCCTCAGCCTCGTGCTGACCATGCTGACCTGCCTCGTGCTGGGCATGGGCATCCCGACCATCCCCAACTACATCATCACCAGTTCGCTGGTCGGGCCGGCGCTGCTCGATCTCGGCGTGCCGCTGATCGTCAGCCACATGTTCGTCTTCTACTTCGGCATCATGGCCGACCTGACCCCGCCGGTGGCGCTCGCCGCCTTCGCCGCCGCGCCCATCGCCCGGGCGAGCGGGCTGAAGATCGGCCTGCAATGCCTGCGCATCGCCATCGCCGGCTTCGTCGTGCCCTTCATGGCGGTCTACGCGCCCAGCCTGATGCTTCAGGCCGGCGATCTTACCGACACGGCCTACGTGACGGTGAAGGCGCTGATCTCCATCGGACTGTGGGGTGCGGCCTCCATCGGCTATCTGCGCGGGCGGCTGACGGTGATCGAGCGGCTCTGGGCCACGGCGGCGGCCTTCCTTCTGGTGGTCGCCCTGCCGATCACCGACGAGATCGGCCTCGCGCTGTCGGCCGCCTTCATCGCTTTCCACTGGTGGCGCACGCGCAGGCTCCCGGCGGGTGCGCCCGCCGACCGGGCCGCGTGAGCGCGGCCGCGGCCCTCTGCATCGCCCTGGCGGCGGCCGGGCCGGGGGAGGCGGCCGGCGGTCCGCCCCTGGCCCGCCTCCCCGGCGACGCCTTTTCCCTGGCCTGGACCCATTCGGTCGAGCGGATCGAGTGGCGGGAGGACTGGCGCATTTCCGGTGGGCAGCTCCGCCTCGTGGAGGCGCGGGTGCGCGGAAGCGGGGCGGGGATGGAGGTGCCGGACGGCGCGCGTCTGGTGGAGGGCGCCTGGGTCTACCGCCCCCAGCTGCCGCCGCTCGACCGGCTGACCCTCGCCAATTCGGGCTTCACCGCCGATTACCGCATCTGTTCGTGGGGAACCTGCCGCCCGCTCGCCGAACTGGCCGGCCCGCCCGGCCGTCCCCTGGCGCTGTACGCCTGCCCTTAGCCGTAGCCGCGGGTCGGCGTCGGGACGGAGGAACCGGTGCGGCGTCCCCCGGTTGAGAGCGTGACGTGAGAAGCTGCCCGGCCCTGCCGGGCTGCCGTCCACGCCCCCTCCAGAACCGCACGCATTCCGGGGACGCCATGCAGCCCGCCAGCACGACCGCGCCGCACGGCCGGAAGCCGTCGAGGATCTATCATCACCTCTATGTCCAGGTGCTGTGCGCGATCGTGCTGGGCGTGCTGGTCGGGTATTTCTATCCGCAGTTCGGCGAGAGCCTGAAATGGCTCGGCGACCTGTTCATCAAGCTCATCAAGATGCTGATCGCCCCGATCATCTTCTGCACCGTCGTGCACGGCATCGCCAGCATGGAGGACATGAAGAAGGTCGGGCGCGTCGGCATCAAGGCGCTGATCTATTTCGAGGTCATGACGACGCTGGCCTTGGTGGTCGGGCTGCTCGTCGTGAATCTGTGGAAGCCCGGCGCCGGCATGAACGTGGACGTCAACGCGCTCGACGCCGGTTCCATCGCCGGCTACACCGCCAAGGCGTCCGAACAGGGCTTCGTCGATTACATCCTGCACATCGTGCCCTCCACGGTGGTCGGCGCCTTCGCCGAGGGGGAGATCCTCCAGGTCCTGTTCTTCGCCCTGCTGTTCGGCTTCGCGCTGTTCAGCCTGGGCGAGCGGGGCCGGCCGCTGCTGGGCATCATCGACCAGACGGCGCATGTCTTCTTCAAGATCGTCGGCATCGTCATGCGCGTGGCGCCCATCGGCGCCTTCGGGGCGATGGCCTTCACCATCGGCAAATACGGGGTCGGCACGCTGGTCTCGCTCGGCCAGCTCATGCTGGCCTTTTACGCCACCTGCCTGATCTTCATCTTCCTCGTGCTCGGTGCCGTCGCCCGCATGGCCGGCTTCAGCGTCCTGAAGTTCATCAAATACATCAAGGAGGAGCTGCTGATCGTGCTCGGCACCTCCTCGTCCGAATCCGTGCTGCCGCGCATGATGGCGAAGATGGAGAATCTCGGCTGCGAGAAGTCCGTCGTCGGCCTGGTCATCCCGACGGGCTATTCCTTCAACCTGGACGGCACCTGCATCTACCTGACGATGGCCGCGATTTTCCTCGCCCAGGCCACCAACACCGACCTGACGCTGGCGCAGGAGCTGGGCATCATCGGCGTGCTGCTTCTGACCTCCAAGGGCGCGGCCGGCGTCACAGGCAGCGGCTTCATTGTGCTGGCGGCCACGCTGGCCTCGGTCGGCACCATCCCCGTCGCCAGCATCGCCCTCATCCTCGGCGTGGACCGCTTCATGTCGGAGGCCCGCGCGCTGACCAACCTGATCGGCAACGGCGTCGCTACCGTCGTGGTGGCGAAATGGGAAGGCGCGCTCGACACCGAGCGCATGCGCCGCCACCTCGACAACGAAACCGACGAGGAGGCCGACAACCCCGAGGACCTGCTGGTCAAGGAGGAGAACGCCCACGCGAAACCGGCGGGTCCGGTGACGCGGTTCGAGCGGCGGTAGGGGAGGATCGTATGAGCGGTAAAGGAGGGTAGAAATTTCCTGTGTTTTGTGTAACATTCTTTTGCCAAAACACATATGCTTTATGAAGGACCTTATACTCAGGCAGGAAA
The DNA here is from genome assembly GCF_017356015.1 of Azospirillum sp. SYSU D00513. GTDB lineage: Bacteria > Pseudomonadota > Alphaproteobacteria > Azospirillales > Azospirillaceae > Azospirillum. The sequence goes on along the minus strand of NZ_JAFIQV010000009.1, from coordinate 89,612 downwards.
AGCAAAATGAATACAAATGTGTGGGTTGAGGGCTTGACAGGAATAAAAGTTATTAAGAGCGAGGCAGGGGAGTTTTTTGTTTTCGTGCCAGAAAATGTGCCACCCGCATTTCGAGAAGCGCCACATTACTCCCCTCTTCCATACACAAGCGTGCTTGATGCTGTCCAGTCTGCGCAAATGTTAATAGATTACATAGCCATCGTTTATCCAAGATTGTCCGGGGTTAAAGGGTCATATATTGAGGCCAATAAGGACAGTCATAGTGATGATGTTCTTAATAGATAGGTAGGCGGTATCGCAAAAGTCCCTCATGGAAGGTTAAGGGGGCAACAACCAGAAACAATTTCTTTCAAATTCATACGACAAATGATCGCTATATAGCTGGGCCAAACACTGCTTTAAATAGGCATTTTATATAATTTAATCAAAGGCTAGTTACCCCTCCCGCCAGCGCCCCTCCACCGTCAGCGCGGCCAGCTGCTCCCGCGCGATGGCCCGCACGGCGCGGGCGGCCAGGGGCAGGGGGCGGTGGGCGGCGTGGGCGAGCTGGATGCTGCGCTCGATGGCCGGGGCGGCGATGGGCAGGCTGGTCAGGCGCGGGGCGTCAGCGCCGTGCCGGGCGACGCGGGCGGACAGCACCGTGTAGCCGGCGCCTTCCGCGACCAGCGACTTGATCTGCTCCAGCGCGTCGATCTCCAGCACGACGTTCAGCGCCACGCCGGCGGCCCGGGCGGCGCGCTCGGTCTCCTCCCGCACGCCATGCGGGCGGCCCGGCAGGATCAGGGGCAGGCGGGCCAGTTCCGCCACGCCGATGCTGTCCCGGCCCGCCAGCAGGGGATCGCCGAGCGGAGCGACGAGGCCCAGCCGTTCCCGCACCACCGGTTCGGTCTCCAGCCCTCCGGCCGGCTCGTCCCCGAAGACCAGCGCCCAATCCACCTGGCCCAGCCGCAGCCATTCCAGCATGTGGCCGGACAGCCCTTCCACCATGCGCAGCTGGACGGCCGGATGGCGGCGGCGCACCTCCATCGCCATCGGCACGGTCAGCAGGGGGCCGAGCGAGGTCGGGATTCCGACCACCGCCGGGCCGGCGGGCTCGGCCTCCAGCCCGCGCACCTCCGCCCGCAGGGCCTCGATCTCCTCGATCAGGGCGGCGCTCCGCTGCGCCAGCCGCCGGCCGTTCTCGGTCGGGACGATGCCGCGCGGCGTGCGCAGCACGAGCTGGGTGCCCAGCTCCTCCTCCAGCCGCTTCAGGTGCAGGCTCAGCGCCGGCTGCGCCACGCGCAGGGCTTCGGCGGCGCGGGAGATGGACCCATGCTCCACGATGGCGGCGAAATAGCGCATCCGGCGCAGGTCCATGGGGGCGGCCCTTTCCTGAAGCCATACCGGATCGTTATGGTGGGGATCGTTAAGATATCTTTGCCTTCTGGGCAAGAGGCGGCCAGACTCCGCCCATGCCGCCCCGCAGGGGCGAAACGACACGACCGGGATGGAGCCGCGCGATGAAGGCCATGGTTTGGGACGATCCGTTTCTTCTCGACGCGCAGCTCTCCGACGAGGAGCGGCTGATCCGCGACAGCGCGCGCGCCTATTGCCAGGAGAAGCTCCAGACCCGCGTGCTCTCCGCCTTCCGGGAGGAGCGGTTCGACCGCGAGATCCTGACGGAGATGGGCGAACTCGGCCTGCTCGGCGCCACCATCGGGGAGGAGTATGGCGGGGCCGGCGTCAGCCACGTCGCCTACGGCCTCATCGCCCGCGAGGTGGAGCGGGTGGACAGCGGCTACCGCTCCGCCATGTCCGTGCAGTCCTCACTCGTCATGCACCCGATCCACGCCTACGGCTCGGAGGAGCAGAAGACGCGCTGGCTGCCCCGGCTCGCCACCGGCGAGATGGTCGGCTGCTTCGGCCTGACCGAGCCGGACTTCGGCTCCGACCCCGGCGGCATGCGCACCCGCGCCGTCGCTGTGGACGGCGGCTACCGCTTGACCGGCCAGAAGATGTGGATCACCAACTCGCCCATCGCCGATCTCGCCGTTGTCTGGGCCAAGTCGGAGGCGCATGAGGGCAAGATCAAGGGCTTCGTGGTGGAGCGCGGGACCAAGGGCTTCTCCACCCCGAAGATCGAGGGCAAGGTCAGCCTGCGCGCGTCCGTCACCGGCGAGATCGTGCTCGACGACGCCTTCGTGCCGGAGGAGAACCTGCTGCCCGGCGCCAGCGGCCTCGGCGGCCCCTTCGGCTGTCTGAACAAGGCGCGCTACGGCATCGCCTGGGGCGCCATGGGCTCGGCCGAGTTCTGCTGGCACGCGGCGCGGCAATACACGCTCGACCGCAAGCAGTTCGGCCGCCCGCTCGCCGCCAACCAGCTGATCCAGAAAAAGCTCGCCGACATGCAGACGGAGATCGCGCTAGGCCTCCAGGCCGCCCTGCGGGTGGGGCGCATGATCGACGACGGCAGCTGGTCGCCGGAGATCATCTCGCTGATCAAGCGCAACAACTGCGGCAAGGCGCTGGACATCGCCCGGCTGTCGCGCGACATGCACGGTGGCAACGGGATCTCCGACGAGTTCCACATCATGCGCCACATGGTGAACCTGGAGACGGTCAACACCTACGAGGGCACGCACGACATCCACGCCCTCATCCTCGGCCGCGCCCAGACGGGCATCCAGGCCTTCACGGGCTGACCCGATGGCCGGTCCGCTGTCGCACCTGCGTGTGCTCGACCTGTCGCGCGTCCTGGCCGGGCCCTGGGCGACGCAGTTCCTCGCCGACCTCGGCGCCGAGGTCATCAAGGTGGAGCGGCCGGGTGCCGGCGACGACACCCGCGCCTGGGGCCCGCCCTTCGTGACGCCGCCGGACGCCGAATCCGGGACGGCGGGCATGGCCGCCTATTTCACCTGCGCCAACCGGGGCAAGAAGTCGGTCGCCATCGATTTCACCACGCCGGACGGGGCCGAGGCCGTGCGGCGCCTCGCGGCGTCGGCCGACCTGGTGGTCGAGAACTTCAAGCGCGGCGGGCTGGAGAAGTACGGGCTCGACTACGCCTCGCTGCGGGCGGTGAAGCCGGACCTCGTCTACTGCTCCATCACCGGCTTCGGGCAGGACGGCCCCTACGCCGACCGCGCCGGCTATGACGCGATGATCCAGGCCATGGGCGGGCTGATGAGCGTCACCGGCCAGCCGGACGGGGCGCCCGGGGCCGAGCCGATGAAGGTGGGCGTCGCGGTGGTGGACCTCTTTACCGGCATGTACGCCGCGTCTGGCATGCTGGCGGCCCTCGCCCATCGCGACCGCACGGGCGAGGGGCAGCACATCGACGTGGCGCTGCTCGACGTGCAGGTGGCGATGCTCGCCAACCAGGCCGCCAATTTCCTGGTGTCCGGCACGGCGCCCGGCCGGCTCGGCAACGCGCATCCCAACATCTGCCCCTACCAGGCCTTCGCTGCATCGGACGGCCACCTGATGCTTGCGGTCGGCAACGACCAGCAGTTCCGCCGCTTCCTAACGGTGGCCGGCCGGCAGGAGCTGGCCGACGACCCGCGCTACGCCACCAACACCGCGCGCGTCGCCGCCCGCGCCGTGCTGGTGCCCCTGCTGGCGGAACTGATCGCCGCGCGCCCGCGCGACTGGTGGATCGCCGAACTGGAGCGGGCCGGGGTGCCCTGCGGCCCGATCAACACCATTGACCAGCTCTTCGCCGACCCGCAGGTGCTCGCCCGCGGCCTGCGGGTGGAGGCGGCGCTGGAGGACGGGACGACCGTGCCCATGGTGCGCAACCCCCTGCGCTTCTCCGCCACCCCCCTCGGCCCCTGGGGCGCGCCGCCGTCCCTCGGCCAGCACACGGACGAGGTGCTGGCCAGGGACACGAACAGCGAGGACGCCCCATGACCCGCATTCCGACAGCACTCGACGCCGCCCGGCGCATCGCCGACGGCAGCCTGACCTGCGAGGCGCTGGCCCGCGCCTGCCTGGACCGCATCGCGGAGCGCGAGCCGGCGGTGCAGGCCTGGCAACATCTGGACCCCGACCGGGTGCTGGAGGCGGCGCGCCTCAACGACCGTTCGGCGAGCGGACCCTTGAAGGGGCTGCCGGTCGGGGTGAAGGACCTGATCGACACCGGCGACATGCCCACGACCTACGGCTCGGCGATCTACGCGAACCACCGCCCGGCGCGCGACGCCGCCTGCGTGGCGCTGGCGCGGCGGGCGGGCGCGCTGATCCTCGGCAAGACGGTGACCACCGAGTTCGCCTATTTCCAGCCCGGCAAGACCCGCAACCCGCATGACCCCGGCCGCACGCCCGGCGGCTCCTCCTCCGGCTCGGCGGCGGCGGTGGCCGACGGCATGGTGCCGCTGGCCTTCGCCACCCAGACGGCGGGATCGGTCGTCCGCCCGGCGAGCTTCTGCGGCGTTGCCGGCTACAAGCCCAGCTTCGGGCTGATCGACCGCACCGGCGTGCGCCCCTTCGCCGACAGCCTGGACACGGTCGGCGTCCTCGCCGCCACGGTCGAGGACGCGGCTTTCTTCGCCTCCGTCCTCACCGGCCGCCCGAACCTGCGCGTCGCGGATGAGGCCGTCCGCCCGCGCATCGGCCTCTGCCGCACCCACGAATGGCACGCCGCCACCCCCGCAGCCCAAACCGTGATCGAGGAAGCCGCCCGCCGCCTGCGCGCCGCCGGTTTCGACCTGCGGGAGGTCGCCCTGCCGGAGGGGTGGCGCGGCCTGTTCGAGGCGCAGAAGACCGTCATGGCCTATGAATGCGCCCGGACCTTCGCGCCGGAAACCCAGGCCAACCCCGACCGGCTGGGCGCCCGCCTGCGCGACCTCATCGAGACCGGCTGGGCCGTCGCGCCGGAGGCCTACGACGACGCCAAGTCGTTGGCGGCGGAGGCTCGCTCCGGCTTCGCGGACGTCCTCGGCGACCTCGACGTCCTCCTCACCCCCAGCGCGCCCGGCGAGGCGCCGGAGGGTCTGGACGCCACCGGCGACCCGGTCTTCAGCCGCGTCTGGACCCTGCTCGGCGCCCCGTCCGTCAACGTGCCGGGCCTGACCGGCCCGTCCGGCCAGCCGGTCGGCGTGCAGGCCGTGGGCCGGCCGGGCGACGACCGGCGCGTGCTGGTTGCCTCGGCGGCGGTGGCGCGGGCGCTGGCCGGCGCGTGACGAGAAGCGGTGCTTCGGTGGCGGCGCGGCCGGTCACCGGACGCAGATGCTCTGAAGAACGGCGTGTTTCTCCCGGACTTCCGCGCTTGCCTGTGCCGCTGCGTTCGCGACGCGACCGCAGAAATCGGCCGGCAAGGCGGATGCCGGAAGGTTCGGCAAGCGTGCCTGCCAGAAGGCAAGCCGATCCGACAACTGCGCGGGATCGCAGGAGCGTCTCCCGCTCATGGTCGATTTCAGGCAGCTGCCCAGCCACTCGCCTTCCGCCCGGTTTTCGCTGAAGGCGGCGCTGGTCGCCGCTTCGTGCGACAGATAGGCCAACTCCGCCGAGGCGCGTTGAGAGCCGCTGCGTTGGGTCATGTACAAGCCAGCCGCGACGCACACGGCCATCACGACGATTGCGGCCACGATGAACGTCCTGGACGAAGCCTGGGCGCTGGATTTCTGTTCGGACGTCATGATGAAGATTGTCTGCTTTTTGCCAGGCGAGGGGTCGGGTGGGGAACCTATCATCCCCACTTGCAAGGGGCATAGCGGGTTCCGATGCAGCTCTCCGGTGCGCCAGGCGCCGTACGCCTTGACGCTCCCTGCGCAAGATGCCACGTTAATCATGGCATCTTGCGCAGAGGGGGCCGCCATGAACACCGCACCGCTCGCTGACCGGCAACGCTCCATCGCGGCTGGCATGCTGGGGTTGGACAGGGCACCGTCTTCCGACTTCGAGGCCATGCGCCTTGTCCGCAATCGGCTGCAACCGCCGGCCATCGCCGCCCTTCAGGCCGCCGGCGTCGATCAGGCCGTGCTGAGCCGGATCATTCCAAGGCGCACTCTGGAGCACCGCCGGCAGAAGGGCGAAGCGCTCTCCCTGGAGGAAAGCGAGCGCGCCTATCGCACGGCGAGCATTCTCGCCCTCGCGGAGGTGGTCTTCGACAGCCGCGACAAGGCCTTGGCTTGGCTGACCACGCCCAAGCGCCGCTTCGAGGGCGAAAGGCCGATGGACGTGCTCGAGACGGAACTCGGCGCTAGGCTGGTCGAGGAAGCCCTGATCCAGATCGACGAAGGCTATTTCGGTTGAAGCTGTGGAGGATCAGCAATCCCGCCGACCTGCGGGGCATCGGCGGGCTGCGGGCCGGCGCACGCTGGCACAACCGGGGCCGGCCCATCGTCTATCTCGCCGAATCCGCCCCCGGCGCCTCGCTGGAGATCCTCGTTCATCAGGAGATTTCCTCGCCCGCCGACCTCCCCGACGGTTACCGCCTGCTGACGGTGGAGGTCGATGACGGCGTGCTTCCGGCCAACTGCCCGGACCTGCCCGAGGACTGGAGGGAGCGGGAAGCCCTTACGCGCGCCATCGGTGACCAATGGCTGGCCGAGGGCGCGTCCGCGCTGCTGCGCGTCCCGAGCGCGATCATGCCGGACGTCCACAACATCCTTCTGAACCCTCTTCACCCGGACGCGGCCAAGGCGCGGATCGTCTCCTCGCGGCTGGCGCCGTTCGACCGCCGCCTGTTCCATGTCGTGAAAGGCTGAAGCGTCCGCCAATCTTTTGCTCATCCCTCACGCACTGGGCAAAAATCAAGCAGGACGCCGGCGTCCGCACGCCGCGCCTTGCACCCCCGCCGTCTCGATCCCCCAGCGAAACCGCCCTTCCCGCCACCCCGCCACACGCTGGCATTGCGCTTGCAACTCCTACGGCATGAGCCGCTAGGGTTCCGGCCGGGCCGCGCTGTCGCGCGGGTCCGGTGTCTGGTCCGAGAGCGGCACCCTGTCCGGTGAACAGCGGGCAGGCACACGGCGGGACAAAAGCCCGGGAGGTCCGAACGCGGAGATTGCAGCTCCGGTGGGACTCCCCCAACGCCTGCGAACTCCCTTTTTCAACGCTCCGTCCGGGACAGCCCGGCCGGCGAGGGAGAGGATCGATGAGCATGGCGACGGGTAAGCGGACCATGGATGCCGGCGTGACGCGCCGTTCGGTGCTGGCGGGGGCCGGTGCCCTTGCGGCGGCGGTGACCGGCTTTCCGAGCATCCTGCGCGCGCAGGAGAAATCGCTGCGGGTCGCCGTCTATGGCGGCTACTTCAAGGACGCCTTCGACCAGCATGTCTTCCCCGAATTCACCAAGGCGACGGGCATCGCGGTGGAGTCCGTCGCCGCACCCGCGGGCGAGGCCTGGCTGGTCCAGCTCGAACAGGCCGCCCGCGCGGGCCAGGCGCCCGCCGACGTGTCGATGATGGCGCAGGTCGCCATGCTGAAGGGCATGACGACGGACCTCTGGGCGCCGCTCGACCCGGGCCGGCTTCCCAACGCGGGGCATGTGCTGCCGCACCTCGTCAACAAATACCCGGACGGCCGCGTCGCCGGCATGGGTGCCGTGTCCGTCTGGACGACGCTGGTCACCAACAGCAAGACCTATCCGGACGCCCCGGCGAGCTGGGCGGCGTTGTGGGATCCCGCCAACAAGGGCCGGATCGGCCTGATGGCGCTGGTCACCAACTCCAACCTCCTGGAGGTCACCGCCGCCACCTTCTTCGGTGGCACGGGGCACCTGGACACCGAGGCCGGGCAGCTCGACTGCTTCAAGAAGCTCGCCGAGCTGAAGGGCAACGTGAATCTCTGGTACCGCGACGAAGCCCAGTTCGAGGCCGCGCTGAAGTCCGGCGAGCTGCCCATGGGACAGTACTATCACGACGTCGCGGGCATCGCCGCGTCGGAGGGCTACCCGGTCCGCTCGAGCTTCCCGAAGGAGGGCGGCATCAACGCCAGCGAAAGCTGGGCCGTCACCCGCGCCTCGAAGAAGCTCGACCTCGCCCACGCCTACATCGACTTCATGAGCCGCCCCGCCACCCAGGCGCTGCTGTCGCGCAAGGTCGGCACCGCCCCCATCGTTCCGCGCCACACGACCGACCTGACGGACGCGGAGTTCGCCGCCGTCTCCTCCGACATCCCGGCCATCGTCCCGCGCTACGACCTCTACCAGGCGAAGATGGACTGGCTGAACGAGAAGTGGACCGAGATGATCGTGGGGTGAGTCCATCCCTCTCCCGGGGACGGGAGAGGGCGCTCGCCGCATGGTTTCCCCTTTTCAAAAGACGCTCACGATGCACCAGAACACCCCCCCGGCCCGCCACGTCGAGGCCGATCCCTATTCCTGGCCGCATGACGGCGCGCTGCATCCGGGCTCGACCGCGCTGCTGGTCATCGACATGCAGCGCGACTTCTGCCATCCCGGCGGCTATGTCGCCTCCATGGGCTACGACATCGCGCCGGTCCAGCGGATCGTGCCAGTCATCCAGGCCGTGCGGCACGCCGTGCGGTCCTGGGGAGGCACCGTCATCCACACGCGGGAAGGGCACCGGCCGGACCTGTCCGACCTGTCGCCGCTGAAGCGGTGGCGGTCGCGGCGGGCCGGCATCGGGATCGGGGCGGAGGGGCCGATGGGCCGGCTGCTCGTGCGCGGCGAGCCCGGCTGGGACATCATCCCGGAGCTGGCGCCCGAACCGGGGGAGCCGGTGATCGACAAGCCCGGCTACAGCGCCTTCCACGCCACCGACCTGGACCAGATCCTGCGGGCGCGCGGCGTCCGCCGGCTGGTGCTGTGCGGCGTCACGACGGACGTCTGCGTCCATTCCACCCTGCGCGCCGCCGTCGAACTCGGCTACGAGTGCCTTCTGCTCGCCGACGCCTGCGCCGCGGTCGAGCCGGCCCTGCACGAGGCCGCGCTGCGCAGCGTCACCATGGAAGGCGGCATCTTCGGCGCGGTGACGACCGCCGGCGCGCTCCTCTCCGCCATCGCCTGACCGCCCGTCGAACCAAACCCCCGTCCGGACATACACAGGAAAAACTCTCCCATGCCCGTCCAGATCGCCGAACGCTGGTTCGAGATGCGCCGGATCGACGACGCCATCACGCTTCTGTGGGAGCCGCACGTCGTGCCGCTGCTCCGCTGCAACATCTGGCACGTGCGCGGCCGCGACCGGGATCTGCTGGTGGACACCGGCCTCGGCGTCGCCAGCCTGCGCGAGGCCGCGCGCGCCCTGTTCGACAAGCCGGTGATCGCCGCCGCGACCCACACCCACCTGGACCATGTCGGCGGCCATCACGAGTTCGACTGCTGCCTGGTCCACCGGCTGGAGGCCGACAGCCTGCGCGATCCGAACGGCTGGGCCGCCCTGCACACCCGCGACTTCAGCGCCGACGACGTGCGGAAGTTCCGCGACGCCGGCTACGAGGTGGGGGAGGAGCTGATCACCGCCCTGCCGCACGCCGGCTACGACCTCGACGGCTACAGCGTGCGGCCGGCCAAGCCGGTGATCGTGGTGGAGGAGGGCGACAGCGTCGATCTCGGCGACCGCCGCTTCGAGATCCTGCACCTGCCCGGCCATTCGCCGGGCGGCATCGGGCTGTGGGAGGCCTCCTCCGGAACCCTCTTCTCCGGCGACGCGATCTACGACGGGCCGCTTCTGGACGACATCCCCGGCGCCGACGTCGATGACTATCTGCGCACCATGGAGCGGCTGCGCCGCCTTCCCGTGACCGTCGTCCACGCCGGCCACGACCCGAGCTTCGGCCGCGACCGTCTGGTGGAGCTGACGACCGCCTATCTGGACCGCAAGAGGCCCGCCTGAGTCACGCGGGCCGGTTCACTCGCGCGGCAGCGGCGCCGTCAGGACGGTGTCGTCGCTGTCGACGACGAAGACGGCCAGCAGCTTGGCGGGTGCCGTGTCGCTGGCGTTCTCGCTGACGTCGTGCCGGTCGCCGGGAAGCTCGGTGAAGTTCTCGCCGGCCTTGAACACCTGCACCGGCCCGCCATTGACCTGGCTGCGCACCGCCCCCTCCAGGACGGTCGCGTAGATGATGGCGGACCGGGCATGGGTGTGCGCGGCGTTCCGCCCGCCCGGCTCGTATTCGACGAGGATGCCGACGATGCTCTTGCGCGGCAGGTCGGGCAGCGGATGCCGGTAGACCTGCGTGACCTTGGCCCCCCTGGTTTCCGGCCCATGGGCCGACGCCATCTGGAAGGGAAGGGCGGAGAGCAGGAGGGCAAGGAAAAGAGTCTTCATGGGGATGCTCCCTGTGTGAGTGATCGCGGATGCGCTAGGTGCGGGCGAACCAGCCCTTCAGGCCGGTCGCGCCGAGGCGGGGCGTGGAGAGCGGCACCAGCGAGGTTTCGGAGATGGGCTGGCCGAAATAGGCGGTGCCGCGTTCGGTGACGACGGGCCGGGCGTCGCCGGCCAGCCGCAGATACTCGCGCAGCATGGTTTCGAACGGCGCCCGGTCGGGGCCGGCGATGTCCAGTACGGCGTTGAGCGGCGCGCCCAGCGCGGTCTCGGCGAGAATCCGGGACACGTCGTCGGCCGCGATCGGCTGGAACAGGCCGTCGGGCGCCTGCACCGTTCCGTCGACGGTATGGCCGTCGGCGATGCCCGCGATGAATTCGAAGAACTGGGTGGCGCGGACGATGGTGTAGGGGAGGCCGGACGCCATGACGGCCTTCTCCTGCGCGGCCTTGGCCCGGAGGTAGGGCTGGGCGTCCAGCCTGTCCACGCCGACGATCGACAGGACGACGTGGTGGCCCACGCCCGCCTTCCTGCCGGCCTCGGCCAGATTGCGGCTGGACGTTTCGAAGAACGGGATGATGACGTCGGCATCGAAGGACATGAGGTTCGAGACGTCGATGACGGCATGCGCCCCGGCGAGGGCTTGGTCCAACCCCTCGCCGGTCAGGGCGTTCACCCCGGAGCTGGGGGAGGCCGCGAGGACCTCCTGGCCGGCCGCGCGCAGCAGCGCCACCGTCTTCGAACCGATCAGGCCGGTTCCGCCGATGACGACGATCTTCTTCGAACTGGACATGGTGCTGTTCCCTGGATTGCGAGGCCCCGACGGGCCGGATCGAGGGAGACGGTAGCGGGAACCCCGGACGCGCGCTTTCGGGCGGTTGCGGCGACTTTTCCATTCTTGCGGCGGCGCGTGCCCGGAGGCATGCTTTCCGAAGTGCTGCGGGCGGAAAGGCGGGGCTGCTGGTCATGTCGAGGATCGCGAACAGGCCTGTCTCCGCCGCGGACGCGGCGCCGGCCAGCGCGCCCGACGCGATGACCGAGCATCTCGACAGCCCCCCGGCCCTGATGGAGGCGGCCCTTCGCGGCGGCACGCGGCTGACGCGGCGCTGGCGGCACGGCGAGCTGCACGACACGCTGCCCGCCATGTCGGGCCACGTCATCATGACCTTCTACGGCGCCTCGCAGGAGGCCAGCTGGCGGCAGGGAGCGAGGCGCTTGGCCGGCCGCACGCGGCCCGGCGCGGTCACGGTCATTCCGGAAGGGCAGGACGGGCGCTGGGACATCGAGGCGCCGATCGAGGTCTCGCACGTGTACCTGCCGGACGAGCGCCTGCAATCCCTGGCGGAGGTGGCCGGGAAGGGGCAACGCATCGAACTGGTCAGCCGCATCTGCTTCGACGATGCGGCCGGGGCGCGGATCCTCGAACTGCTGGGTCACGAGGCCGGGACCGGCGATCCGGCCTCCTCCCTGTTCGTGGAGCAGGCGGTCGAACTGCTGTGCATGCAGCTGGTCCGTGCGCATTCCTCCCTCGGAGCGCGGGAGCGGCAGGTCCCACGCAAGGGGCTGGCGGACTGGCAGGTCAGGAAGGTGACGGCCTTCATGCGGGAGTTCCTCGACCGGGAGATCCTGCTCGATGAGCTGGCCGGGCTGGTGAACCTGAGCCGGTTCCACTTCTGCACGGCCTTCCGGCAAGCCACGGGCCAGACGCCGCATGAATGGCTGACGGCGTTGAGGATCGGCCGGTCGCGTCAGCTCCTCGCCAACCCCGAGATGCCGATCACCGGCATCGCGCTCGCCGTGGGATACCAGACCCCCTCCTCCTTCTCTGCGAGCTTCCGGAAGGTCACCGGCATGTCGCCTTCGGCCTTCCGGCGGAGCCTGTGAGGGGCGCCCTCAATCCTCGTCCGGCCGCAGGGCGAAGGTGGAGAGCTGGCCGTGCATGCGCTCCATCCGGTCCATGCGCTCCACCGCCTCGTCGCCCAGCGCGGTCGCGAGGCGGCTGATCAGGTGGCTCAGCAGGCTCATCGGCGCCACGTAGGAATCGAACAGCGACACGCTGCGGGTGTAGCAGCGCAGCACGATCCCGGCGAGGCCGGCGCTGCGGGCGGCGGTCGGGTCGGTCAGCAGGATGGTCCGGGCGCCCGCGTCCCGTCCCGCCCTCAGGGCGTCCAGCAGCCCCTGCTGGCGGCGGCGGAACCCCAGGACGAGCATCGTGTCGCCGGGGGCGAGGTCGGCCAGATCCTCGACCAAGGACAGGTCGCCGGCCGGCGCCAGACGCACGTCCGGCTTCAGCTGCACCAGCAGGGCGCGAGCGTAGACGGCCAGCGCGCGGGATTCGCGGAATCCCACCACCCAGACCCGCTTCGCCTCGGCCAGCGCCGTGACCGCCTCGTTCAGCGTGTCGGAGCGCAGCCCCTCGATGGTGCGGGTCAGGTTCTGGAGATCCTGGCCGAGATGGGCGCTCAGCGTGTTCGGTGCCGATGCCGGCCCTTCCGTCTCCAGCAGCTCCATCAGCGGCGAGCCGAGGTCGGCGGCGTCGCGGGCCTGCACGCGCGCCTCGTTGTAGCTCTCGTAGCCGAGCCGGCGGAAGAAGCGCACGGCGGTCGCCTTCGACACGCCGGCGCGGTCGGCCAGCTCCGTCGCCGAAAAGGCGGCGAGGCTGTCCTGAAACTCAAGCACCACCTTGGCGAGCTTGCGTTCGCTGATGGTGAGCTGGTCGTAGAGGTCCAGGATGCGCCGCTCGATGTTCGGCGCCGGCCCGTCCGTGGAATCGGTGGCGGTCATGCATCCACTATGAAACGCGCGTTTCGGGCTTTGCAACCGGAGAAACGGCAGGGTCCCTGGGGTGGCCGTCCGTCCTTTTCCGTTGCGGAGATGCCATCTGCCCGCCTCTTGGGCATGTCGGTTCTTCACGTCGATCTCTCGAAGAAGAAAAACTCGACCTGCTTGCTTGCGCAAAGATGTTGCAATGCAACACCATGCTCCGGCTTTCCGGCAATATTCTGTTCCAAAGGCGGTGCGGACCGAGCCTGAAGTTTCCTTTTGCACGGGAAGCGTTTTGCGGGAAAGCCTTTTTCCCGTGCGGGCGGCAAAGGGGCTTCTGTCGGCCGCCTGCCCAACAGCGATGCAATCCGCTTATGAAACATGCGGTTCTTGCATTGAGAACAATGAAACCAAAGTTTCAGTTTTTCATTGACGCGGGCCGAACCGGGCTGGTCTCGTAAGGGCAGGGCGGCAACGCCCAGACTCTTCCGAAGCCGGGGAAAACTCCGTGAGCGACAGCCTCAACGCCTTCATCGACCCGGACCTGACGATTCCCGGCGCCGCCTCCGGGCCGCTCGCCGGCCTGACGGTCGCGGTGAAGGACCTCTACGCCATCGCCGGCCGGGTGACCGGGGCGGGCAACCCCGACTGGAAGCGCACCCACGCGCCGGAGCCGCGCACCGCGCCGGCCGTCCAGGCGCTGCTCGACGCCGGGGCCACGGTGCGGGGCGTCACCCACACCGACGAGCTGGCCTTCAGCCTGAACGGCCGGAACCACCATTACGGGACGCCGCTGAACAGCGCCGCACCCGACCGGGTGCCCGGCGGCTCTTCCAACGGCTCGGCCTCGGCCGTGGCGGGCGCGGCGGTGGACGTGGCGCTCGGCACGGACACCGGCGGGTCGGTGCGCGTGCCGGCCAGCCATTGCGGCCTGTTCGGCATCCGCCCGACGCACGGCCGCATCTCCCTTGAGGGCGTCGTGCCGCTGGCCCTGAGCTTCGACACGGTCGGCTGGTTCGCGCGCAGCCCGGCCCATCTCGCCGCCCTCGGCGAGGCGCTGCTGCCGCCGGACGAACCCGGCGCGCCGGCGGCCGTGACCGGCCTGATGGTCCCGGAGGACGCCTTCGAGGAGTCCGACGCGGAGGTGCGCGAGGCCTTCGCCCCGGTGCTGAGGATCGTGGAGTCCGTCTTCGGCATGGCGGGGCGGGCCGGCCGGCTGGCGCCCCTGCCGCTGGCCGATGCCTTCGCGGCGACGCGCACCCTGACCATGGCGGAGCTGAAGCGCGGCAACGGCCCCTGGATCCGCGAGACCCGCCCGACCTTCGGCCCCGGCCTCGCCGACCGTTTCCAGGCGGCCCTCGACCTGCCGGACGAGCTGGTGCCCCCGGCCGCCGCCGTCCGGGCCCGGGTCACCGAGCATCTGCGCGCGGCGCTGGCCGGCGGCGTCATCGCCGTGCTGCCGACCGTGCCCTCGCCGCCGCCCCGGCGCGACGACCCGGACGCGGTGCTGGAAGCCTACCGTTTCCGCGCGCAGCGGCTGACCTGCCCAGCGGGCCTCGCCGGCCTGCCGCAGGTCAACATCCCGGCGGTCCGGGTCGGAGGCGCGCCGGTCGGGCTGGGGCTGATCGCCGCCCCCGGCGCCGACCGCCTGCTGCTGTCGGCCGCGAGCCGCCTCGCCGATGCGCTCTCCGCCATCCGCGCCTGAATTTCCCTCCACCATCCGTGCCAAGGAAAGACGCTCCTCATGACGCTCCGCTTCACCAGACGCCTCGTTCTCGCCGGTGCCGCCGCGGTCGCCCTTTCCTCGGCCCTTCTGCCGGCGGCCGACGCGCGGGCGCAGGGCGTGCTGCGCATCGGCATGACCGCCGCAGACATCCCGCTGACCAACGGCTCGCCCGACAACGGGTTCGAGGGTTTCCGCTTCTCCGGCTACACCATGTACGACGGGCTGGTGAACTGGGACCTGACCGCGGCGGACAAGCCCTCGGTCATCAAGCCGGGCCTGGCGCTGAGCTGGGAGGCGAACCCGCAGGACACCACCAAATGGACCTTCAAGCTGCGGCCCGGCGTGAAATTCCATGACGGCTCGGCCTTCGACGCCAAGGCGGTCGCCTGGAACTTCGACAAGCTGCTGAACAAGGACGCGCCGCATTTCGACGCCCGCCAGGCCTCGCTGGTCGGCTTCCGCGCGGCCTCGGTCGCCTCCTACCGGGTGGTGGACGACCTCACCATCGAGTTCACGACCAAGGCGCCGGACTCCTTCCTGCCCTACCAGCTCTCCTTCATCCTGATGGCGAGCCCGGCCCAATACGAGGCGGTCGGCAAGGACTGGTCGAAGTTCGCGGCCCAGCCGTCCGGCACCGGCCCCTTCAAGCTCACCAGCCTCGTCCCGCGCGAGCGCGCCGAGCTGGCGCCGAACAAGGCCTATTGGGACGCCGCCCGCGTGCCGAAGCTGGACAAGCTGATCCTCATCC
This sequence comes from Azospirillum sp. SYSU D00513, assembly GCF_017356015.1. Classification (GTDB taxonomy): domain Bacteria; phylum Pseudomonadota; class Alphaproteobacteria; order Azospirillales; family Azospirillaceae; genus Azospirillum. Next base: position 74,167 of record NZ_JAFIQV010000009.1, on the reverse strand, counting down.
CGATGCCGGAGGCGAACACCCGCACCGCCGCCCTCCTGTCGGGCCAGGTCGATCTGGTCGAGGCGCCGCCGCCCGACACCATCGACCGGCTGAAGTCCTCGGGCATGACGATCACCTCCAACCCCTACCCGCATGTCTGGCCCTATCACCTGAGCCGCCTGCCGGACAGCCCGTGGAACGACGTCCGCGTGCGCAAGGCCGCCAACCTCGCCATCGACCGCGAGGGGTTGGGCGAGCTGCTGGGCGGCTTCGCGGTGCCGGCCAAGGGGCATGTGGTCGCGGACAGCGCCTGGTTCGGCAAGCCCTCCTTCGACATCAAGTATGACCTGGAGGCCGCGAAGAAACTGATGGCGGAGGCCGGCTACGGCCCGGACAAGCGCATCAAGACCAAGGCGATCATCTCCCCCAGCGGCTCCGGCCAGATGCTGCCCCTGCCGATGAACGAGTTCATCCAGCAGAACCTCGCGGAGATCGGCATCGACCTGGAGTTCGAGGTGATGGAGATCACCTCCCTCATCAACCGCTGGCGCGCCGGCGCCAAGGCGGAGCAGAACGCGGGCGCTTCCATCATCAACTTCAGCTACGCCACGGTCGATCCCTTCAACGCCTTCGTCCGCTTCGTGAAGAGCGACCTGCACGCGCCCAACGGCGTGAACTGGGGCTTCTACGCCGACCCGGCGATGGACGCGCTGGTGTCCAAGGCGCAGAACGCCTTCGACCCGCAGGCCCAGGCGGAGATCCTCGGCCAGCTTCACGCGAAGATGGTGGACGACGCGCTCTTCCTCTGGGTCGTGCACGACGTGGCCCCGCGCGCCATGTCCCCGAAGGTCAAGGGCTTCGTCCAGGCCCGGAACTGGTTCCTCGACCTCTCCGGCGTCACCGTCCAGTAAAGCGTCCAGTAAAGCCGGGCCACGCCCCGTCCGGCAGCGGGCGGGGCCGCCCGTGGGGAGCCCCGCCATGTTCGCCTACATCCTGCGCCGCATCCTCTACATCGTGCCCATCGCGCTGGGGGTGACGCTGCTGGTTTTCGCCCTGGTGCACATCGCCCCCGGCGATCCCCTGAACGCGGTGGTTGGCCCCGACGCCCCGGCGGAGGTGGTGGAATCCCTGCGCCGCGCCTACGGCTTCGACCGGCCGCTGCCGGTGCAGTACCTCATCTACCTCGGCAATGTGCTGACCGGCGACCTCGGCCAGTCGGTGGCGACGGGCCGGCCGGTGGTGGCCGACCTCGGCCGCGCGCTCGGCAACACGCTGATCCTCTCGGTCGGGGCCGCCATCGTCGGCTTCACCTCCGGCATCCTGCTGGGGGCGCTGGCCGGCTGGCACCGGGGCGGCCTCACCGACCGGCTCGCGACGCTGGTGACGGTGATCGGAGTCAGCGTGCCGCACTACTGGCTCGGCATGGTCCTGGTCATCGTCATGGCGGTGGAGCTGAACCTGCTGCCGGCCATGGGCATGGCGCCGGGCGGGGAGGGCTGGGGCTTCACCACGACGCACCTGAAGCACGCCGTGCTGCCGGTGATCACCATGTCGGTGATCCCCATGGGCATCGTCGCCCGCTCCGTCCGCGCCACCGTCGCCGAGGTGCTCCAGCAGGAGTTCGTGCAGGCGCTGCGGGCCAAGGGGCTGGGGCGCGGGCCGGTGCTGCGCCACGTCGTGCGCAACGTGGCGCCGACGATCGTCTCGGTGCTCGGCCTCCAGTTCGGCTACCTGCTGGGCGGCTCGATCCTGATCGAGACGGTCTTCTCCTGGCCCGGCACCGGGTTCCTGCTGAACGAGGCGATCTTCAAGCGCGACATCCCGCTGCTCCAGGGCACGATCCTGATGCTCGGCCTCTTCTTCGTGCTGCTGAACCTTCTGGTGGACATCGCGCAGGCAGCACTCGACCCGCGCATGCGCCGCTCCTGAGCCAGATTCTCCCCGTACCCTATTCCGGCCCATCCACGGAGGACTTCCCTTGGACGCAACGGCCGCCTCATCCCCGGCGCCGGCCCGGCCCCGGCCGGTCCGCTCCCCCGGCTACTGGACCATGGTCGGGCGGCGCCTGCGGCGCGATCCCGTCACCATGGCCTGCCTGGCGGTGCTGCTGCTGATCGTGCTGTCGGCGGTCTTCGCCGACCTGCTGGCGCCCGCCGACCCCTACAAGGCCAGCATGATCCGCCGTTTGAGGCCCATCGGCACTCCGAACTACCCGCTGGGCAGCGACGAGCTGGGGCGCGACATGCTGTCCCGCCTCTTGCATGGCGGGCGCATGTCGCTGGTCATGGGCATCCTGCCGGTGCTGAACGCGCTGATCATCGGCGGGCTGCTGGGCATCGCCGCGGGCTTCTTCGGCGGCCGGCTGAACATGGCGATCATGCGCACCATCGACGTGCTCTACGCCTTCCCCTCGGTGCTGCTGGCGGTCGCCATCTCCGGCGCGCTGGGCTCGGGCCTGACCAACGCCATCGTCGCGCTGACCATCGTCTTCATCCCGCCGCTCGCCCGCATCGCGGAGACGGTGACGACCCAGGTGCGCGGCATGGATTTCGTGGACGCCGCCCGCGCGTCGGGTGCGGGCAGCCTCACCATCATCCGCGTCCATCTGCTGCCGAACGTGCTGGGGCCGATCTTCGTCTACGCCTCGGGCCTCGTCAGCGTCTGCATCATCCTGGCCTCGGGCCTCAGCTTCCTCGGGCTGGGGGTGGAGCCGCCGCAGGCCGAATGGGGGCTGATGCTGAACACGCTGCGCCAGGCCATCTACGTCCAGCCCTGGGTGGCGGTGCTGCCGGGCCTGCTGATCTTCGTGACCTCGATCTGCTGCAACCTCGCCAGCGACGGCTTGCGCACCGCCATGGAGGTGAAGCTGTGAGCGCGTTCCATCCGGTCCACCCGCTCGACCCCGTCCCCGACCTCGGCGGCCCGCGCCAGCCCCTGCTGTCCGTCGAGAACCTCACCAAGCACTTCCCCCTGCGCGGCGGCTTCCTCGGGCCGAAGCCCGTCGCCCGCGCCGTGGACGGGATCAGCTTCTCCGTCGCCAAGGGGGAGACCCTGGGGGTGGTCGGCGAGTCCGGCTGCGGCAAGTCCACCACCGCCCGGCTGCTGATGCGGCTGATCGAGCCGGATTCCGGATCGGTCACCTTCGACGGGGAGGCGGTCGGCACCCGCACGGGCCTGTCCCTGCGCGACCTGCGCCGGCGCATGCAGATGGTCTTCCAGGACAGCTACGCCTCGCTCAACCCGCGCCTGACCATCGCCGACAGCCTCGCCTTCGCGCCGATGGTGCACGGCGTGTCGCGGCGCGAGGCGACGGAGGTGGCGGGCGACCTGCTGGGCCGCGTCGGGCTCGACCCCGCGAGCTTCCTGCGCCGCTACCCGCACGAGCTGTCCGGCGGCCAGCGCCAGCGCGTCAACATCGCCCGCGCGCTGGCCCTGCACCCCCGGCTGGTGATCCTGGACGAGGCGGTGTCGGCGCTCGACAAGTCGGTCGAGGCGCAGGTGCTGAACCTGCTGGTGGAGCTGAAGAACCAGTTCGACCTGACCTACATCTTCATCTCCCACGACCTGAACGTCGTGCACTACATCGCCGACCGCGTGCTGGTGATGTATCTCGGCAAGGTGGCGGAGGTCGGGCCGGTGGAGGCCATCTACGGCCGGCCCGCCCACCCCTACACCCGCGCGCTCTTCTCCGCCCGCCTGTCCATGGACCCGGACCTGCGCACCATGGCGGTGCCGCTCCAGGGCGACCCGCCGAACCCCATCAACCCGCCCTCGGGCTGCCGCTTCCGCACCCGCTGCCCGCACGCCGCCCCGGTCTGTGCCGCCGTGGAGCCGGCGCTGCTCGACCTCGGCGGGGGCCAAGCCGCCGCCTGCCACCTGCACGACCCGCAATCCGGCCACCCGGAGGCCGCCCATGCCGCCTGAATCCATCCCCGCCGCAGCCACCGACGCCGCTCCCGCCGCCGCCGCGCCGCTCCTCTCCGTCTCCGGCCTGACCGTGTCCTTCGACACGCCGCGCGGCCGGGCCAGCGCCATCAACGGCGTCGATTTCACCCTGAAGCGCGGCGAGCTGCTCTGCCTGCTCGGCGAATCCGGCTCGGGCAAGAGCGTCACGCTCCGCGCCCTGATGCGCCTCCTGCCGGAACGGCGCAGCCGTGTCGCCGGAAGCGTGCTGCTGAACGGGGAGGACGTCTACAGGCTGCCCGAACGCCGCATGGAGCGGCTGCGCGGCAAGGCCATCTCCATGGTCTTCCAGGAACCGATGCTGGCGCTCGACCCCGTCTACACCATCGGCCAGCAGATCGCGGAAACCATCGTCCGCCACGAGGGCACCAGCGCCGCCGAGGCGGAACGCCGCGCGCTGGAGCTTCTGGAAAAGGTGCAGATCCCCTCCGCGAAACGGCGCCTCCACGCCTACCCGCACGAGATGTCCGGCGGCATGCGCCAGCGCGCCATGATCGCCCTGGCGCTGAGCTGCAACCCCAGCCTCCTGCTGGCCGACGAGCCGACCACGGCGCTCGACGCCACGGTGCAGATGCAGATCCTGCTGCTGCTGCGCCAGCTCCAGGCCGAACTGGACATGGCGGTGATCCTGGTGACCCACGACATCGGCGTGGCGGCGGAAACCGCCGACCGCGTCGCCGTGATGTACGCCGGCCGCTTCGTCGAACTCGGCAGCGCCCGCCAGGTGCTGAAGGACCCGCGCCACCCCTACACGGCCGGCCTCCTCGCCTCCACCGTGCAGGGCGACATGCGCGGCCGCCCGCTGGACACCATCCCCGGCGCGCCCCCCGACCTGACGGCCCTGCCGCCCGGCTGCGCCTACGCCCCGCGCTGCCCTTACGGCGACGGCAGCACCCTGACCGCCTCGCCGCCCGAGGTCTGGCTGGAACCCGGCCGCATGGCCCGCTGCGTGCGCGCCAAGGCCATGGCGGGGGCAACCGCCGTCGCCGATTAACCCGCCACGATCTCCACCGGCTCCGGCAGCGGGAACTCCTCGCAGTCCCGCGCGTCGCCCGCCTCCCGCATGTGCATGGCGAAGCTGCCCTCAGGAAAGGGGCGTGCCCGCTGCGGAGAGCGTGCCACTTCTTCTATGGGGAACGGCGGGCGAAGAGCATTTCCGCGAGCGCGCAGGCCCGCTCGTGCAGCGCCGCCTGCGCCGTGTCCGCACCGTCCCGGGCGGCCAAGGCGTCGCGCAGAAGGGTGGCGATGCCGTCCATGTCCTCCGGCTCCGCCCCGAAATGGGCGACGAGCTGGGTTCCGATCCGCAGGGCGTTCCGCGTCGATGCGCCGGGGTTGGCGCAGGAGCCCGTGACGATCCCGCAGCGCTCCAGATGCGCCAGAATCTCCCCCGGCTCAATGCCGTCGGTGATGGGCAGCAGGATCTGGTGGGTGAGGGTCCCGCTCTCCGGCGCCAGGACGGGCAGGCCGAGGGCGCGGAGCGAGGCCGCCAGTGCCGATGAACAGTCCGAGACGCGCCGAGCGTATGTAACGCCGTGCTTCGCCACGTCCAGCAGCATGGCGAGCAGGGCGGGCAGGCGCCCGGCGTTGTAGTTGGCGAGAAAACGCCGGTCGAGCAGCTCCGCCAGCCGCTCGCCCTGGGCCGGGTCGCGCCCGACAGCCAGTCCCTGCGGATGGCCGGGCAGGGTCTTGTAGGTGGACATCGTCATGACGTCGACGCCCTGCTCCAGCGGGTTGGGGAAGCTTCCCCCGGCGATTAGCCCGGCGACATGGGCGGCGTCGAACATCGTCAGGGCGCCGGCCTCCCGCGCCGCTTCCACGACGGGCCGGATATCGTCGGGCTTCAGCATGATGCTGCGGCCGAGGAGCACGATGCGCGGCCGCCGTTCCCGGACCATGCGGGCCGCCGCCGGCCCGTCCAGCGTGCAGGATTCCCGGTCGAAGGGCAGGGTCTCGCAGCGCAGGCCCGCGAGGTCGGGCGTTCCCCCCTGCCGCTGGCTCAGATGCCCGCCATGCTCCGCCGCGGGGCCGAGCAGCAGGTCGCCCGGCCGGGAGAAGGCGTGAAAGACGGCGAGATTCGCCAGGGTGCAGCTCGGCAGCCGCGGCTCCGCCCATCCCGCCGCGAAGAGCCGGCGGGCGAGGCCGCGCACCGCCACCTCCAACCGGGAGACGAGTTCCGTTCCCGGCTGCTCCTTCCGGAAGCTCGGCCCCATGGCCGGATAGGCGCTCAGCTCCGGCGCGTAGGCGCCGGAAACGGCGGCGCTCGGCAGGTTGGCGCCGGCATAGAGGTTCAGGAAACGGCGGGGATGGGCGGGGGCGGACGCCCTCGCCTCCGCCAGCAGCTCCTCCGCCGCGCGGACCGGATCCTCCGTCATAAGGCCGGCCGATCCTGTTCAGGTGCCAGCGCCTGGTCCAGCACGCGCGCGACATGGACCGCCTCGCGTCCGACGCCGTCGTGGATCTGGTGGCGGCAGCTCGTGCCGTCGGCCACCACGAGGTCGTCCACGCCGGCCTTGCGCAGGGCGGGGAAGAGCGACAGCTCGCCCATCGCGAAGGAGACGTCGATGGTCTCCTTGTTGTAGCCGAAGGCGCCGGACATGCCGCAGCAACTGGATTCGATCGGCTTCACCTCCAGCCCCGGCACCGAGCGCAGCACCGATTCCACGGCTCCCATGGCGGCGAAGGCCTTCTGGTGGCAGTGGCCGTGCAGATGGGCGGTGCGCCCGCCCTGGTTCCGCAGCGGGATCGTGATCTTTCCGGCCTTTATGTCGGTCGCCAGCAACTCCTCGAACAGCAGGGCGGCATCGGCCAGCGGCTTCACCTCCTCCTTCGGTAGGAGGGAGCCGAACTCGTCCCGGAAGGTGAAGAGGCAGGAGGGCTCCAGCCCGACGATGCGGGCACCCCTGGCGACCAGGGGCGCGAGGCTGTCCACCGTGCGCCGGGCCTCCGCGCGGGCCTCATCGACGAGGCCGGCCGACAGGTAGGTGCGCCCGCAGCAGAGCGGCCGGCTGCCCTGGACCGGTGCCGCCTTGTGGATGCGGTAGCCGGCGGCGCGCAGCACGCGCTCGGCCGCCTCCAGGTTCTCGCGCTCGTAATAGAGGTTAAAGGTGTCGCCGAACAGGACGAGATCCCGCCCGTCGCCCAGCACGTCCGCCGCCGTGGCAAAGCGCCCCTCCTGTTTCCAGGGGCGGCGCCATTGCGGCAGGGTGCGGCGCGCGCTGAAGCCGAGCCAGCGTTCCGTCAGCCGGGCCAGCGCCGGGATGCGGTCGCGCAGGTTCAGCAGCGGGGCCAGCGCCGCCGCCACCGGCGCGTAGCGCGGCAGATAGGCGATCAGCCGCTCGCGCAGGGGCAGCCCGTGGCGCTTGTGGTAGTGGTGCAGGAACTCGATCTTCATCTTCGCCATGTCGACGCCCGTCGGGCAGTCGCGCTTGCACCCCTTGCAGGACACGCAGAGCGCCAGCGTGTCCTTCATCGCCTCCGACGTGAAGGCGTCCGGCCCGAGCTGGCCGGAGATGGCGAGCCGCAGGGAGTTCGCCCGGCCGCGCGTGACGTGCTGCTCGTCCTTGGTCACGCGGTAGGACGGGCACATGGTGCCGGCGTTCATCTTGCGGCAGGTGCCGTTGTTGTTGCACATCTCGACGGCACCGCCGAGGCCGCCCCACTCCGACCAGTCCAGCACCGTCCGGCGCGGCTCGCTGACCTCGTAGCCGGGGGCGAAGCGCATGATGCTGCGGTCGTCCATCCGGTAGGGGCGGACGATCTTGCCGGGGTTCAGATGGTTCTCCGGGTCGAAGCCGTCCTTGACCGCCTCGAAGGCCTTCAGCAACCGCGTGCCGAACATCTTCTCGTGAAATTCGGAGCGCGAGATGCCGTCGCCATGCTCGCCGGAGTGGGAGCCCTTGAACTTGCGGACGAGGTCGCAGGCGGCTTCCGCGATCTCGTGCATCGCGCGGACGCCGGATTCCTCCTTCAGGTTCAGGATCGGGCGGACATGCAGGCAGCCGACCGATGCGTGGGCGTACCAGGTGCCGCGCGTGCCGTGGCTGGCGAACAGCTCGGTCACCGCGTCGGTGTAGTCGGCGAGATGCTCCAGCGGCACCGCGCAGTCCTCGATGAAGGAGATCGGTTTCCCGTCGCCCTTCATGGACATCATGATGTTCAGGCAGGCCTCGCGCACGTCCCAGACCTGGCGCTGGCGCGGCGGCTCCACCACCTCGACCACCGCGTCGGCGAAGCCGTGATCGGCCATGCACTGGTCGAGCCGCCGCAGATCGCCGCGCAGCGCATCGAGATCCTCGCCGGCGAACTCCACCAGCAGCAGGCAGTTGGGCTGCCCCTTGGTAATGTCGGCCAGCGTGCGCTTGAACAGCGGGATGTCGGCGCCCAGCACCAGGACGTTGTTGTCCACCAGCTCGACCGCCGTCGGGTCCAGCGCCACCAGATGGCGCGTCGTCTCCATGGCGGAGCGGAAGCTCGGGAAATGGCACACGCCCATGACGCGGTGGACGGGCAGGGGGGAGAGCTTCAGCGTCACCTCGGTGGCGATGGCGAGCGTTCCCTCCGACCCGACGAGCAGGTGCGAGAGGTTCGGGGCGGCGGGCAGCAGTTCGTCGAGGTTGTAGCCGCCGACTCGCCGCTGCACCTTCGGGAAGACGCTCTCGATCTCCGTGCGCTCCCGGTCGGCCAGCGCCAGCATGGAGTCCATCAGGCGCTGCATGCGCGCCGATCCCGTTACGCCGCCGCCGGCACCGCCATAGGAGCCGTCCCGGAGGCCCAGGCCGAAGCCCTCCCCGTCATAGGTCATGGCGCGCATCGCCAGGACGTTGTCCACGGTCTTGCCGTAGCGCAGCGACCGCGCGCCGCTGGAATTGTTGCCGGTCATGCCGCCGAAGGTGCAGCGGCTGGCGGTGGATGGCTCAACCGGGAAAAACAGCCCGTCGGCCTTCACCCGCGCGTTCAGATGCTCCAGCACCATGCCCGGCGCCACCGACACCGTGCGCGAGGCCGGGTCGTAGGAGCGGATGCCGTTGAAATGGCGGCTGAGGTCGAGAATGAGGCCGGCGCCGATGGGCTGGCCGTTCTGCGAGGTGCCGCCGCCGCGCGCGATCACCGGAACACCATGCTCGCGCGCGATCTGCAGCGCCGCCGCGATGTCCGTCTCGGTCTTGGGGTAGGCGACGCCCTCGGGCATGATCTGGTAGATGGAGGCGTCCGTCGCATAGCGACCGCGGGTGAAATCGTCGAACCGCACCTCGCCCTCGAGCGCCTTGGCGAGCGTCGTCTCCAGCGAGACGTTGCGCGGGCCGCTCCTGGGCCGGGTGGGTGTGCGGTGCATCAGCATGCCTCGAATTCCTCTGACTGAAAAACCGGGGGTGGCACCCCGGCAGGCAAGGGGCGACCCTTCCAGCCGCCCCATCGTTCAAACCATGATCAGGGAGCCGAGCGGGGCGTCCTGGACCCGCCCAGCCCGTCCCGAAGGCTGGCCAGCAGGCTGGACAGCGGACCCCAGAGCAGCAGGACCAGCGACAGCACCATGAGGGTCGAGACCAGCCCGTTGGAGAAGAAGACGCCGAGGTCGCCCACCGACCCGATCAGGGCCGAGCGGATGGCGTCCTCCGCGCGGTCGCCGAGCACGATCGCCAGCACCAGCGGGGCCAGCGGATAGTCCAGCTTCTTGAACACGTAGCCCACGACGCCGAAGACCAGCATCAGCCAGATGTCGAAGGTCGAGTTTGACACGGTGTAGGCGCCGATCGCGCAGACGATCAGGATGATCGGCGCGACGATTGAGAAGGGGATGCGCATGATCGCGGCGAAGAGCGGCACCGTCGCCAGCACGATGACGAGCCCCGCGAAGTTGCCGAGATACATCGAGGCGATCAGCCCCCAGACGAAGTCCTTCTGCTCGACGAACAGCATCGGGCCGGGCTGGAGCCCCCAGATCATCAGCCCGCCGAGCAGCACGGCGGCCGTGGCCGAGCCGGGGATGCCGAGCGCCAGCATCGGCAGCAGCGCGCTGGTGCCGGCGGCGTGCGCGGCCGTCTCCGGCGCCAGCACGCCCTCGATCTCGCCCTGGCCGAGATTGGCCGAATTGCGCGAGAAGCGCTTGGCGAGGCCGTAGCCCATGAAGGAGGCGGCGATGGCGCCGCCGGGCGTGACGCCCATCCACATGCCCACCACGGCGGAGCGGACCAGCGTCGCCCAGTAGCGCGGCAGGCTGGCCCAGGTGCGCAGCACGACCCGCAGGTCGATGGCCGCCTTGCTGCCCTTGAACTGCAGCCCCTCCTCGACCGACAGCATGATCTCGCTGACGCCGAACAGCCCGATCACCACCACCAGGAAATCGAAACCGCGCATCAGCTCCGTGACGTCGAAGGTCATGCGCAGGTCGCCGGAGATGGTGTCGAGCCCGACGGCGGCGAGCAGGAAGCCCAGGCAGAGCGCGATGACGATCTTCGCCTTGTTGTCCTTGCCCATCCCGATGAAGGAACAGAAGGTCAGGAGGAAGACCGCGAAGAACTCCGCCGGCCCGAAGCGCAGAGCGAATTCGGCGATCAGCGGCGCCACGAAGGTGATGAGGACGACGCCCGAGACGGCGCCGATGAAGGAGGCCGTGAAGGCGGCGGTCAGCGCCTCTCCGGCGCGGCCCTTCACCGCCATCGGATAGCCGTCGAAGGTGGTCGCGACCGACCAGGCCTCGCCGGGAATGTTGAACAGCACCGCCGTGATGGCGCCGCCGAACAGCGCTCCCCAATAGATCGAGGAGAGCAGGATGATGGCCGAGGTCGGGTCCATCCCGAAGGTCAGCGGCAGCAGGATCGCCACCCCGTTCGGTCCGCCGAGGCCGGGCAGCACGCCCACCACGATGCCGAGCAGCACGCCGATCACCATGAAGGCGACGTTGTGCCAGGAAAGCGCGACCTGGAAGCCGCCCATCAGTGACTGAAGTTCTTCCACGGGCGCACCTCAATAGCCGAGCAGGGCTTCGACCGGCCCCTTGGGAAGCGGGACGCCGAACTGCGTTTCGAAGATGAGGAAGCAGACCACCGGGACGATCGCGGCCGTCAGCAGGATCGACCACCAGCGCGACGCCCCGACCACCACCATGAACAGGACGATGAAGACGGCCGAGGACACGTAGATGCCCAGATGGTCGATCATGGCGACGAACGCGACCAGCGGCCCCAGCACGCGGGCGACCAGCCCCAGCTGCTTCCAGGTGACCAGCAGCTGGTCGGGCTGGCGGACGCTGTTGACGAGCACCAGGACCGAGGCGCCCAGGAAGAGCCACGCCACGCGGGCCGGGAAGAAGCCATTCTCGGGTCCGTTGTCCCAGCCGGCGCCCCGGCCGTAGGAATCCCAGAGGGCGAGAAGGGCGAGCAGGATCAGGAAGGCCGCGACGGTGGCCTCGACGGCCCGGCGGGACAGGCCGCGCTCCGGCCCGGCGACGGTGGATGACATGGGTTTCTCCTCGGTTCCGGCGATCGCGCCGCTTCGTTCACGGGGGACGCCGCGCCATTTTCGGCCGGCGCCCCCGGAAGCGCGGGTTTACTTGGCGACGAGGAAGCCGGCCTCCGACAGGAGAGCCTCGTGCTTCTTCTCGTCGGCCTTCAGGAACTCGACGAAGGGCTCGCCGGCGCGGAAGTCGGCAACCAGCGCGTTGCGGGCAAGGTATTCCTTCCAATCCGCCGTCTCGGAGACGCGCTTGAAGAGATTGACGTAGAAGGCTTGCTGCTCGGCCGTGACCTTGCCGGGCATGAACATGCCGCGCAGCATCTGATAGCTGACGTCCAGCCCCTGTTCGCGGCAGGTCGGGATGTCGGCCCAGGACTGGTCCCCGGCCACCGGATCGCCGTAGGTCATGCGCTTCTCCGAGAAGACGCAGAGCGGGCGGGTCGAGCCGCTGCGCCAGTTCGCGAACTCCTCGGCCGGGTTGTTGGTGGTGGCCTCCAGATGCTTGCCGGCGAGCTGGACCGACGCGGCGCCGCCGCCCTGGTGCGGGATGTAGGACAGCTTGATGCCGGCCGTCTTCTCCATGGCGATGGACAGCAGCTGGTCCTCGCGCTTGGCGCCGGTGCCGCCGACCTTCAGCGGCGGGTTCGCGGATTTCGCGGCGGTGACGAAGTCGCCCGCCGTCTTGTGCGGCGAGGCCCCGTTCACCCAAAGCCCGAAGGCGTCCTGGGCCAGCATGGCGACCGGGGTGAAGTCCTTCCAGGTGACCGGCAGCTTGGAGGTCATCGGCGTCATGAAGATGCCGCTGGAGGTGGTGATGAGCTTGTGCGCGTCGCCAGGCGAGGCCTTGATGTCAAGCATCGCCTCGCCGCCAGCGGCGGCCGGCTTGTTGACGATGACGATGGGCTGGGAGACGAGGCCGTTCTTCTGGATGATGCCCTGGATGGTGCGGGCCATCTGGTCGGACGCGCCGCCCGCCGAGAACGGAACGACGATTTCGATCGCCTTGGTCGGCTCCCAGGCATGGGCGGCGGACGCGCTGGCCAGCAGGGCGGTAAGGGCAATGCCGAGTCTTGGTGTCATCGACGTTTCCTCCGGTTGGGCGCCCCGTTCGTGCGGCGCGCTCCGTGTGGCATTCCTATTATCCATACGCCGATGAAATTTTGAATTCAAACGCTTTGTTGATTGGCCCAACGAAGTGGCAAGTTTTGCATGCGCACGCGCTGGCAGCGGGTCGCTCTTGTGAGCAGTCCGGCGGCGAATCGCGAAAATGGGATGGGGTGCGGGAAGGGGGGGCGGCCGCCCCGGCGTGTCAGCCCGCGGCCGGCGCGCTCTCCGGGTCCTGGGTCTTTTGCTCCAGCGCGGCAACGCTCTTGTTGCGCAGGTGCTGGAACAGGATGTCGCCCAGTTCGGATCCCGCGCGCCGGCGCAGGGCCTCCAGGATCGCCTCGTGCTCGCGCATCGCCTCGCCCCAGCGGTCATGCTGGCGGTCGAGGTTCGCCGCGTAACGCACGCGGCGGCAGCGGTTGGCGAAGCTGTCGTAGGTCGCCTTCAGCGTGGCGTTCCCCGCCGCCTCGACGATCTTCTGGTGGATGGCCTGGTTGCAGCGGAAATAGCCGCTGAGGTCGCGCCGCAGATAGAAGCCGTACATGGCGTAATGCAGCCGTTCGATCTCCTCGAACCCGGCTTCGGTGATCCGCTCGCAGGCAAGGCGCCCCGCCAGCGCCTCCAGCCCGCCCATGACGTCGAAGGCCTCGCGGATCTCGTCGGGCCCCAGCGCGCGCACGCGCGCGCCGCGGTTGGGCAGCAGGTCGATCATCCCTTCCGCGGCCAGCACCTTCAGCGCCTCGCGCAGGGGCGTGCGCGACACGCCGAACAGCTCGCACAGCTGGCGTTCGGGCACGCGGGCGCCATCGGCGAGGTTGCCCTCCACGATGTAGGTGCGCAGCCGCGCCAGCACCTCGCCATGCAGGTTTTTCGCCTGTCCGCCGCTGCCCGACGCCTCGAAGGCGGCGAGCGTGGCTGCGGCGTCCTGCGCCGGGCTGGGAAGGTCGTCGAGGGAATCGGCCGGGGTCGAAGCCGGAGCAGGGGCGCTGTTCATGCCTCTGACTATAGCCCTAGTACGCCATTCTGTCGAGGCGCGGGACAGCTGCGAATTCCATTTTGGTCTTGCCTCCATAAAAAATGAATGCAAAATGGCGCCTCATACGGCCTGATCCAGACGAGGCCAGCCAACCGGAGGAAACGATGTCCACCCGCCAAGGTCGCCATTTCTTGCAGATCCCCGGCCCGAGCCCGGTGCCCGAACGGGTCCTGCGGGCCATGGACATGCCCGTGATCGATCACCGCGGCCCCGAATTCGGCAAGCTCGGCCGCGAGGTGCTGGAGGGCTGCAAGACCGTGTTCCAGACCTCCGGCCCGGTGGTGGTCTATCCCTCCTCCGGAACCGGCGCCTGGGAGTCGGCCATCGTCAACACGCTGTCGCCCGGTGACCGGGTGCTGATGGTGGAGACCGGCCATTTCGCCACGCTGTGGCGCCAGATGGCCGCGCGATGGAACATCGAGGTGGACTTCATCTCCGGCGACTGGCGCCACGGCGTCGATCCCGCCGTGATCGAGGCGAAGCTGTCGGAGGACCGCGGCCACGCCATCAAGGCGGTCATGGTCGTCCACAACGAGACCTCCACCGGCGTGACCAGCCGCATCGCCGAGGTGCGCAAGGCCATCGACCGCGCCAGCCACCCGGCCCTGCTGCTGGTGGACACCATTTCCTCGCTCGGCTCGGCGGAATACCGGCATGAGGAATGGGGCGTCGACGTCACCGTCAGCTGCTCGCAGAAGGGGCTGATGCTGCCGCCGGGCCTGGGCTTCACCGCCATGTCGGAAAAGGCGCTGGCAGCCTCCAAGACCAACAGGATGCCGCGGTCCTACTGGGACTGGCAGGAGATGCTGAAGCCGAACGCCAACGGCTATTTCCCCTACACCCCCGCCACCAACCTGCTCTACGGCCTGCGCGAGGCCATCGCGATGCTGCTGGAAGAAGGTCTCGACAACGTCTTCGCCCGTCACAAGCGGCTGGGTGCGGCGACCCGCGCGGCGGTCGAGGCCTGGGGGCTGGAGATCCTCTGCGCGAATCCGGAGGAATATTCGCCGGTGCTGACCGCCGTGCTGATGCCGACCGGCCATGACGCCGACGCCCTCCGCAAGGTTGTGCTCGAGAATTACGACATGTCGCTCGGCGCCGGCCTCAGCAAGCTGACCGGCAAGGTCTTCCGCATCGGCCATCTCGGCGAGACCAACGAGCTGACCCTGATGGGCGCGCTCTCCGGCGTCGAGATGGGCCTCGCCGACGCGGGCGTTCCGCACCGCGCCGGGGGCGTCCTCGCCGCCATGGCATCGCTGCGCGGTGCCAAACCGGCCAAGGCCACTTTGGAAGTGGCCGCCGAATAAGCACCGTCAACTTTCCGCGAGAGAGCGCGGCAAAAAGGAAAGCCCGGATCCTCTGGATCCGGGTTTTTCGCTTTTCAGGCTTTTCGCGGTCGCAGCATGACCAATGACCTGGATCAATGCCGCCATCCTCCACCTTCGTCATGGTCGCGTCCATCGGCGAGGCCCCCTTGGGGTACCCACGCCGCGCCAGGGATATCGCCCCGGCGATGCTCACCCCCGGAGGACGAATTTTGGACAGCTGCCTTACCCCCGACATCGCGGAAGCCACCTCGGCGCTTGAGAACGTCACCTACGCCGAACTGGCCGTCGGGCAGTCGGCCGGGCTGGTCCACACGGTGACGCAGAACGACATCGCGCTGTTCGCGACCGTCTCCGGGGACGTCAACCCCGCCCATCTCGACGAGGCCTACGCCGGGGCCAGCATGTTCAAGGGCATCATCGCCCACGGCATGCTGGGCGGCGCCTTCGTGTCCAGCGTGCTCGGCACGCGGCTGCCGGGGCCGGGGACCATCTATGTCGGGCAGCAGTTCCGCTTCCTGCGGCCGGTCCGCCCCGGCGACGTCGTCACCGCGACCGTCACGGTGAAGGAAAAGCTGGAGAAGAACCGCGTCATCCTCGCCTGCACGGTGGTGAACGCCGCCGGCAAGCCGGTGATCGAGGGCGACGCCGAGGTGATCGCGCCGTCGGAGAAGATCCGCTGGACCAGCCACGAGCTTCCGGGCGTGCAGCTCATCGACCATCACGGCCACGCCGCCCTGATGGCGCGCTGCGCCGGGATGGACCCGCTGCCGGTCGCCGTCGTGCATCCCTGCGACGAGGTCTCCCTGCGCGGCGCCGCCGAGGCTGCGGCTGCCGGGCTGATCGACCCGGTCCTGGTCGGGCCGGAGGAGAAGATCCGCGCGGTGGCCGACGCGCACGGCATCGGCATCGCCCAATTCCGCATCGTCGACGCCGCGCACAGCCATGAGTCGGCCGAGCGCGCCGTGGCGCTGGTACGGGCGGGGGAGGCCGGGGCGCTGATGAAGGGCAGCCTGCATTCCGACGAACTGCTGGCCGCCGTCGTCCGCAAGGAAGGCGGCCTGCGCACCGCGCGCCGCGTCAGCCACGCCTTCCTGATGTTCGTGCCGAGCTACCGGAAGCCGCTGATCATCACCGACGCGGCGATCAACATCCAGCCGACCCTCAGCGAGAAGCTGGACATCTGCCAGAACGCCATCGACCTCGCCCGCTCCCTGGGGGTGGAGACGCCGAAGGTCGCCGTGCTGTCGGCGGTGGAGACGATCAACGAGAAGATCCCCTCTACTATGGACGCCGCCGCCCTGACGCTGATGGCGAGCCGCGGCCAGATCCGCGGCGGCATCGTGGACGGCCCGCTCGCCTTCGACAACGCCATCTCGCGCGACGCCGCGGCGACCAAGGGCATCCAGTCCCCCGTGGCGGGAGATCCGGACATCCTGCTGGTGCCCGACCTCGTGTCCGGCAACATGCTGGCCAAGCAGCTGACCTTCCTCGCCAACGCCGACGCGGCCGGCGTGGTGCTGGGCGCCAAATGCCCGATCATCCTCACCAGCCGCGCCGACAGCGTCCGCACCCGCCTCGCCTCCTGCGCGGTCGCGGTGCTGGCCGCCACCAAGAAGGGCTGATCCCATGGGCGCGATCCTCGTCCTCAATGCCGGCTCCTCCAGCGTGAAGTTCTGCGTCTACGGCTGGGCGCACGGCCGCCCCCGGCGCATCGTCAAGGGGCAGATCTCCGGCATCGGCATCCACGCCGCCTTCACCGCCAGCGGGCCGGACGGCCGCGAGGAGCGCCGCTGGGACGATGCCGCCCAGCCGACCCGCACCGAGCTGTCGCGCTTCCTGGTGGACTGGCTGCGGCAGCGGCTGCAAGGGCAGACGCTCGTGGCCGTCGGCCATCGCGTGGTCCATGGCGGCACCCGCTTCCGCGAGCCGGTTCTGGTCGATGCGGACGTGCTGGAGGGGCTGGAGGCGCTGGTGCCGCTCGCCCCGCTGCACCAGCCGCACAGCCTCGCCTTCATCCGCGCCTTCGCCGAAGCCCATCCCGGCCTGGCCCAGATCGCCTGCTTCGACACGGCCTTCCACCGCACGGTGTCGGACGCCGAGGCGCTGTTCGCGCTGCCGGCGTCGCTGGCCGACAAGGGCATCCGCCGCTACGGCTTCCACGGCCTCAGTTACGAGTATGTCAGCGGGGAGCTGGCGCGCGTCTCCCCGGCGGACGCCGCCGGGAAGACCGTCGTCGCCCATCTGGGTTCCGGCGCCAGCATGTGCGCCATCGACCATGGCCGCAGCGTGGCCTCCACCATGGGCTTCACGGCGCTCGACGGGCTGATCATGGGCACGCGCTGCGGCGCGCTCGACCCCGGCGTGGTGCTGCACCTGATCGAGCGCGAGGGGATGAGCCCCGCCGAGGTGACCAGGCTGCTCTACAACGGCTCCGGCCTGCTCGGCCTGTCGGGGACCAGCAACGACATGCGCGACCTGCTGGGCAGCGAGGAGCCGCGCGCCCGCCTCGCCGTCGATCTGTTCGTGAACCGCGTCGTGCGGGAGGCCGGCTCGCTCGCCGCCGCCCAGGGCGGGCTGGACGCGCTGGTCTTCACCGCCGGCATCGGCGAACGCGCGCCGGAGATCCGCGCGCGGGTCTCCGCCCGCCTCGCCTTCCTCGGCGTGGAGCTGGACGAGGAGGCCAACCGCGCCGCCGACGGCACGCAGGACGCCCGCATCTCCAGCGCCCGCTCCCGCGTCGCCGTCTGGGTCATCCCGACCGACGAGGAGGCGATGATCGCCACCCACACGCGCCAGCTCACCCAACAGCTCACCGGCCAAAACGCGCCCGTATCCGCGATGGCCCATGAGCCGGCGCAAGCCGAAGCCCACGCGGCCTGACCCGAAAACGAACCCTTTTCCCGGAGCACACAGCATGACCACCGCCAGCCTGCCCACCCCGCCCAGCCTCGCCGGAAAGAAGGCGCTGGTCATCGGCATCGCCAACGAGCATTCCATCGCCTACGGCTGCGCCCGCGCCTTCCGCGCCTGGGGTGCGGACGTGGCCGTCACTTACCTGAACGCCAAGGCGGAGAAATACGTCCGCCCGCTCGCCGAAGGCCTCGGCGCCGAGCTGATCCTGCCCCTCAACGTCCAGCAGGAGGGCGAGCTGGAGGCGGTCTTCGCCGCGGTCGAGAAGCAGTGGGGCAAGGTGGACATCGTCCTGCACTCCATCGCCTTCTGCAGCATGGAAGACCTGCACGGCCGCGTCACCGACTGCTCGCGCGACGGCTTCCTGGCGGCCATGGACGTGAGCTGCCACAGCTTCATCCGCATGGCGCGGCTGGCCGAGCCGCTGATGACCGAGGGCGGCTCGCTCTTCTGCATGAGCTATTTCGGCGCCGAGCGGGTGGTGGACCATTACGGCGTCATGGGTCCGGTCAAGGCCGCGCTGGAGGCCTCGACCCGCTACCTCGCCGCCGAACTCGGTGCGAAGGGCATCCGCGTCCACGCCATCTCCCCCGGCCCCATCGCCACCCGCGCGGCGTCCGGCATCGACCATTTCGACGAGCTGCTGGCCAAGGCCGCCGAGCGCGCCCCCACCCACAAGCTGGTGACCATCGAGGAGGTCGGCTTCAGCACCGCCTTCCTGGCGACCGATGCCGCGCGCGGCATCACCGGCGACGTCACCTACGTGGACGGCGGCTACAACATCGTCGGCTGAGGGCGGCGGCCGGCCCGGAACCTCACGCGGCGCCGGGCGGCTTTGATAGGGCCCGGTTCGGTCGCCGCCACCAGGATGGCGGCGGCTGGTCCGTTCCGCTGTTCGGGTGGCGGGTGTCCACCACCCATGCAGTTTCTCCGGCGCCTCAGCGCGCTGCCTGCCGTGCGGCACGGTCGATCACGTCGGCGACGGCCTTGGGCTGCGTCAGGAAGACGACGTGGCTGCCCTTCACCTCCTCGGTGTTCGCCCCGATGCGGCGGGCCGTCTCGCGCAGGAGCTTCGGATCGATCGCGCCGTCCTCCGTCGCCACGACGAACCAGCTGGGCTTGGCCCGCCACGCCGCCTGGGTCACCTTGGCCGTGAAGGCGGACATCGCGATCGGAACCTGCGAATCGCGCATGAAGGCCGCGTCGGCGTCGCTCGTGTCGCTGGCGAAGCCGTCCTTGAACTTCGGCCCGTTCACGAAGCCGAACCCGTCGGACTGCTCCTCGATGATGAAGCCGGGAGGAGGGGGGATCTGGGCGAACTGGTCGAGCGTGGATTCGCCGGCGTCCGGTGCCAGGGCGGCGACATAGACCAGGCCGGCCACGTCCGGCCCCGACCCTGCCTCGGTGATCACGGTGCCTCCATAGGAATGGCCGACCAGGATGGCGGGGCCGTCCTGCCGGCTGAGGACGCGGCGGGTGGCCGCCACGTCGTCGGCCAGCGAGGTGAGCGGGTTCTGGACGATGCTGACCTTGTAGCCCCGGCCGGTCAGTTCGTCATAGACGCCCCGCCATCCGGAGCCGTCCGCGAAGGCGCCATGCACCAGCACGACGTTCCTGACAGCCTGCGTCTGCGGAATGGGCGTTTTGGGCTGCGCCTGCACGGCGCCGGAGACGCTCGCCACGGCGGCGACGGTGGCGCTGGCGATGAGATGGCGGATCTTGGTCGTCATCGGGTTTCTCCTTGGGGGTCTGTGATCGGGTTGGTGGTGACGGCCACGGGCGGGCCGAAAGAGGCTCCGGCGCGGCATGGAAGGCTTAATCAGATATCTCGGTAACTGTTATCGAGATATATTTCTTCTTTAACGTGGCGCGCGGGGATGATCAAGCGTAAAGTTTATCGCGATAAGATTTCCGGCCGCCGCCGGATGCAAGGAGCCCGTCATGCCCGCCGAACCGAAGCGCCCACCGCCTCTGGAGCATCAGCTCTGCTATTCCATCTACTCGGCCGGCATTGCCATACAGCGGGCGTACAAGCCGCTGCTCGACGCGCTGGGGCTGACCTATCCGCAGTATCTCGTTCTCAATGTCCTGTGGCGCGAGGATGGACAGACCATCGGCGCCCTGGCCGAGCAGCTCGCCCTGGAGTCCAGCACGCTCACGCCGCTTCTCAAGCGGCTGGAAGCGGCCCGGCTGGTGCGGCGGACCCGAAATCCCGGCAACGAGCGGCAGGTGATCGTCGCGCTGACGGACGAGGGGCGCGCCCTGGAGAACAGGGCCGGTTGCCTCGGCGAAGCCCTGCTCGATGCGTCCGGCCAGACCCCTGCGGAGCTTGGAGACCTCAACAGGGAGGTCCGGCGGCTGCGGGACGGCATCTACAGCCGCATCGGGCGCTGGAGCCCCGACCGCCCCTGACATCCGGCGGGAGGCTGTGCCCGACGGGCTCGGAGCGGCGGTCCGTGCCGCACCCCGGGAAGGGTGCGGCCTCATAGGCCGTGCGCCTCGCGGAGCATCCGCGCCGCCCGCTCGCCGATGATCGCGCAGGGCGCCTGGGTGTTGCCCGTGGTCACCCGCGGCATGATGGAGGCGTCGGCGACGCGCAGGGCTTCGATCCCGTAGACCTTCAGCGAAGCGTCCACCACGGACATCTCATCGCGCCCCATCTTGGCGGTGCAGCTCTGGTGCCAGTAAGTGACGGCGGCGTCGCGTATGAACGACTCCAGCTCCGTCCCCTTGAGGCCGCCCGGCATGGCCTCGCCGCGGACGAAGGGCCGGAACGCGCTCGCGTTGCCCAACGCGCGGCAAAGCTCGACGCACGCGACGGCGGTCCGCATGTCCGCGGGGTCGGACATCATGTTGGCGTCGATCGTGATCGGGGCGAGCGGGTCGGCGCTCCGCAGGCGCAGGCGCCCGCGGCTCGCCGGACGCGCGAGGCCGGCGAACATCGTCCAGCCGTGCCGGGGCACGCCGCGGGCCATGGTCCGGTCGCTGGGCGCCGGGAACTCGACCTGACAGAACAGCAGGTCCGGAGCCTCCAGCTCGGGACGGCTTTTCCAATAAAGGGTCGCTTCGCTGCCGCTGTTGCGGGGCGGAATGGGTTCGGCGTAGTCCCAGATGCAACCGAAGGACACATGGTCCTGAAGGTTGCGCCCCACGCCCGGCAGATGCTGCGCCACGGATATCCCGACGCGTGCCAGGTCCTCGCGGTCGCCGACGCCCGAATGCATGAGCACCTTGGGCGTGTGCATGGCGCCCAGCGACAGGATGACCTCCAGCCCCGCACCGATCGTCAGGACCCGGCCGCCGCGCATCACCTCGACGCCGACGGCCCGGCGGCCGTCGAGCACCACGCGCCGCACGAGGGTGTCGGTCAGAACGGTCAGATTGGGCCGGTCGAGCCAGGGCCGCACATAGGCGCGGTGGAGCGAGTGGCGGCGGCCGTCGCGGACCAGCATGTCCGTGATGGCCGCGCCGCCCGGTCCCTCCATCATCCGGCCGTTCGGATGGTCGAATGTGGGGATGCCAAGCTCCCGGGCGGCTTCGAGCATCGCGTGCGCGATCGGGTTGGGATCGGCCGCCGGCTGGACCCACACCGGTCCGGACGTGCCGCGGAAGTGGGGATCGGGCGCGCCCCGCCAGTTCTCGATGCGCCGGTAGAGGTCGAGGACATGGTCGTATCCCCACGCCGGATCGCCGGATTCGGACGCGAAATGATCCCAGTCGCTGCGGTGCCCGCGTGCCCAGACCATCACGTTGACGCTCGATCCGCCGCCAAGCCCCTTTCCCATCGACATGGACAGCGCGCGGCCGTTCAAATGGGGGTTCGGCTGTGCCTGGAAGCCCCAATCGCGTTCGCTGCCGAGATTGAGCGGCCATTGCGCCGGATCGAGCACCGTCTCGGCCTCGTCGTCGCCACCGGCCTCGACGAGCAGCACCTGGGCGTCCGGGTTCTCCGCCAGACGGCGGGCGACCACCGAGCCCGAAGCGCCCGCTCCGCAGACAATGAAATCATACATCGGCTTCAACGAGGCCGTGAGCCGTGCCTGGTTCTCACGGGCGGCAACGGCGAAGTCGTACTCCTCGGAACGGGAGTTCTGAGACGGCATCGGCAAATCGCTTCCTGCAATGAATGGGCATCGCCTCCGGAGCCCCGGGCGCCCGTTGCGCAAGACGCGCCGACGGGCGGAGGGGCCGGGGTCGAGGGCGGATCAGGCGAAGGCGGACATGGCGCTGGCGGACATGGGGCTGGCGGACATGGGCCTGGCGGACACGGGATGGCCCCCGCCGCGAAGCACGGCCGCGCGATCGGTTGCCGGCGGCCGGCTGGGCCGCGCGGCTAGACCGTCGGCACCGTTCCGCCGTCGATGACGTGTTCCGCGCCATGGATGGCCGAGGCCCGCTCCGAGGCCAGGAAGGCGATGAGTTCCGCCACCTCCTCGGGCCGGGCGGGGCGCCCCAGGGGAATGCCCCCGAGCGCATCCATGATGCTTTGGCGCGCCTCCTCCGGCGTTCCGCCGCTGCTGGCCGCGATCCGCGTCACCAGGGCCTCGGAGGCTTCCGTGAGGATCCAGCCCGGCGAGACGACGTTGACCCGCACGCCCTTGGGTCCGAGTTCCTTCGACAGGGCCTTGCTGTAGGTCGTCAACGCGGCCTTGGCCGCGGCGTAGGCCGTCGTGGACTCGTGCAGCGGCAGCCGCCGCTGGATGGACGAGACATGGACGACGGCGCCCTCGCCACGCGCGATCATCTGCGGCAGCAGGGCCCGGTCGAGCCTCACGGCCGAAAGCAGGTTCAGCTCGAGTTCGGCGTGCCAGTGATCGTCTGTCAGCGCCGCGAAGCCGCCGCCCGGCGAGGCGGAGCCCCCCAGCACGTGCACGAGTATGTCCACGCCGCCGAGCTGCTCCAGGGCCGCCTCGGCGAGCTTCATCACGCCCTCCGGGGTGGTCAGGTCCGCCTCCACGAAGCGGACGCTCTCCAGACCGTCGATCTTCCCGCGCGCGGCGGTCAGGACCTGGGCGCCGCCCGCCACGAACCTCCGGACCGTCGCCCCGCCGGCGCCCTTGGTGCCGCCGGTCACGACGACGCGGCGCCCCTGGAACTCGGCGGGATCGATGCGGGCGGACGTCATGCGACCTCCAGGGCGGCGATCGCCCCGTCCGCGAGCGTGAACCGGAAGGTGAAGCGGATCGGGCTGCCGCGGAACGCGCCGGCGGTCAGGCCGTCCACGACGATGCGGCCATCCTCCTCGCGCCAGGCATCGGGGCTGAAGACCGCCCGGTTGCCGAGCGTCGCCGTCCTGATCCAGCCCTTGAGTTCCGTGCGCCCCCCGTACCGTCGCCCATCGTCGATCACGGCCGCGTCCGGGGCGAAGGCCGCGAGCATGCCGTCGGCGTCGAGACGGGCATTCGCCTCGACGTATGCGGCGATCGGGGGCGGCAAGTCCTTGTTCATGAGCTGTCTCCGGGACTACATTGCGTCGGCGGAAAACTGCTATCGAGCGGCCCAAATGACAAGAACGCACGAAAAGGTAAGGCACTTACCGGAAGGTAAGCGTGCCTCCTACACGCCTCATTCGGCGGCTGGAAGCGTGCAGAACGTGCTCCAGATCTTGGAGGGCCGGTGGAAGCTCTTGATCCTGTTCCAGCTCTTCGGTGGCCAGGTGCGGCGTTTTTCCGATCTGGAGCGCTCCATACCCGGCATTTCCCAGAAGATGCTGATCCAGCAGCTGCGCCAGCTCGAGAAGGACGGGGTGGTCGGGCGCACCGTTCATCCTCAGGTTCCGCCCAAGGTGGAGTATCACCTGACGGACTGGGGCCAGTCCCTCTGCCCGGTGCTGGATTCCCTGCTGGCCTGGGCGGAGGGCGGGCCCGCCGAGGCCCGGTCGCGGCTGATCCAGGAGGCGCCGAGCCCCGTAGGTTCCGCGTCCTGAAGGACCGGGGTCCTCACGCCGAGGCGGGCATCACCGTGACACTCTCCGCGGGATCGGGTCCCGGGGACCGGCCGCCTGTCACCCGCGCCGGCGCCGCTCCATTTCCCGGCGGATCCGGAACGCCTCGCCGTCGCCCGTCTCGACGTCGGTCCAGCGGACGATGGCGCCGGCCGGAACGTCCCGCAGCAGCGTGACGCGGTGCGCCAGCCCGATGGGCAGCGCTTCCTCGCGCAGGCTGCGCTCCGCGGGAATGAGCTTGCCCCAGACCGTGTAGCCGCCCTCGCCGTCGAGCGTCTCCCCGGCGCGGAGCGCCCGCTTGGCGACGGCGGCCACGTCCCCGCGGAAGGCGCGCGTCTGTCCGGTCGGCTCGCCCCGCAGCGCCGCCGACAGGACGGAAATGCCCAGCTCCAGACCGATGAGGTGGTACGGCTTGTACATGGCGGCGTACCAGCCCGACGCGTCGGTCTTCAGCCCATACTGGCGGAAGCAGGCCCTGGCGTAATCGTTCGGCGCCTTCAGGACCACATAGACGCCCCAGCGCAGGTCCCGGTGGACCGGCCGCCCGTCGCGCTCCAGGGAGGAGACGACCTCGACCATGCCCTCCGCCTCCAGCACCCCGCCCGCATCGCGCGGCCGCAATACATGGGGCAGGTCGTCCACCCCGCAGGGCGGGAAGAGCAACCCGTCCTCCGGCACCGCGAGGTCGCAGGCGTTGGCGATGGCCGCCATCTCCAGCGCCGATTTGGTGCCGTCCAGGAAGGAATTGAACATCTGCGGGTTCATGCCGCCCTGGCGCGCCTCCTCCGCTGTCAGCCCGTAATGCGACCAGACGTCGTCCGGCGTCACCGCATGATAGGCCGGCAGGTATTTGGTGCCCTTGCCCGCCGCGACCACCTGGAACCCGCAGGCCCGCGCCCAGTCCACCAGCTCCGCCGTCAGCGCCGGCTGGTCGCCGTAGGCCATGGAATAGACGACGCCATGGGTCCGCGCCTCCTCCGCCAGCAGCGCGCCGGCCAGCACGTCGGCCTCCACATTGACCATCACCACATGCTTGCCCGCCGCGATGGCCGCGCGCGCGTGCGCGATGCCCGCCGCCGGCGCCCCGGTCGCCTCCACCACGACCTCCACCTCCGGATGGGCACAGGCCTCCGCCCCGGATTCGGTGAACACCGTCCCGGCGAGGCGATCCTCGCTCCACCCGACCCCCCGGCAGGCCGCCCGCGCCCGCTCCGGATCGAGGTCGGCGATCACCGCCACCTCCAGCCCCGGCGTGGTCGGCACCTGCGACAGGAACATCGACCCGAACTTCCCCGCCCCGACCAACCCGACCCGAACGGGCCGCCCGGCGGCGGCGCGGTCCTGGAGCATTTGGTACAGATTCATGGCGGCGGTCCTCCCCCTGGTCGCCGGGGTTGTGCGCCCAGCGGATTGTTGGAGGGGTGATGATATAGGGTTTCGAGAGGGGCGTCAGGTCGGGATTGGGAGCGGTGCCGTGGCGCGGTATCGTCAATTCCCCGGGTGGTTGACGAACCGTTGGCTGGAACAGCTATTGTTCCGGATATATCGGGCAATCCGGACCACGTTGTTCATTTCGCGCCAGCTGGTAAAGGCGCGATCACAGGCGATGTGGTATTCGGTGGCGAAGACCAGATGGCAGCGAGGCTGAAACGGATCATGACTTGGGCTGTGTGTGGATAGGAAGCGATGGGCATGCCGAGCTGATTTGAACCTCCTCATGTGTCGCTCACGCCGTCGTGTCGGCTGGTGCGAAACTTCCCAGGCGTTGTTCAGGTATCGGTTTTGCCGGTGCTCGCTCCCGAGCTTCAGGTCCCGCTTCGCAGCGGCGTAGGATTTCAGCCTGTCCGTGATCATGACACGGGGTGGATAATGCCGTTTCTTCAGCAGCTTGCGGAAGAAGCGTTTGGCCGTCCTCTCGCTTCGGCGGCTCCGGACCATGATATCGAGCACCATGCCATTCCAGCCTGTCTGGCAAGCGTGCAATGGGCTCGCCTCCAAGCGGACCGAGCCATGCTGGGAGCGGGCTCGGTCCGCCGCTGAGCTGGAGGCTGTTAGAAACCTGGTGGTCGGTTGCAACCGAAATTGACTTGGTGAAGACTTGGAGCATCGCTTACTCCCCGTCCCGGGGACGCCGCAAGCGCAGGTTTGGCGTCATGGGCGAGCAGCAACAAGAGCTTCGACACCGACGCCAAATTCAAACGCCGAGCCAACTGCGGTTGTGGTCCAATGATTGATCCCTAACAACTCCTAATGGTGCTGCTTGCCCTCGGGCGGGGAGTATTCGCCCCACTTCTTGCTGGTCGTGTAGACCACCGCGAAGGCGCCCGCCAACGCGGCCAGCAGCCCGAAGAAGAAGATCCAGAAGGTGAATTCCTTGAACACTTCCATGGCGCGCCGCTCCCGTTGCCCTGGCGGGGTTCCCGGCCGGGCTCCCCTTCCGGGGAGAACAACCAACTTCCCCGCAAGCGGTTCCTGACGGCGCGCCGGGCGTCAGTTCCCGAGCACCGCCTTCCAATAATCGCCGAGCGTCCGGGAGGAGGCGGCCGGGCGGCGGTTGAAGGCCTCGACTTCGCCGACGATGTTGCCCTGCGGGTCCACCAGCGCGCTGATGCCCCAGAAGCCCAGCTCCGTGTCGCCCGGTACGCCGTAGCGGGTGTCGGATGCCTCCACCAGGCTGTTGGCGTTCTCCGCCGGGCGGCTGGTCCAGTAGGCGTTGTCCATGGAGAACCAGGTGAAGAGCCGGCCCCTTTCCGAGGCCTGGACGGCGGCGATGGCCGGTCCCTGCTCGCGCGGGAAGCGCTTCCAGTCGATGGGCTTGGCGTCGTTCAGCACCGAATGGTAGCCGACCAGGATCTCGTCCGGCCGCTCCACCACGACGCGCCGGTAGACCGGCTGGAAGAGGGTGGGGTAGGCGGTGACGCGCGTCTCCGGGCCGAGCTGCTCGCGGGCGCGGGCCTCGACATGGCCGTTGATCGCCAGGCCCGTCAGCGTGTAGGCGGTCACCAGGATGAGTGCCACGGCCGCCGCGTCCTCGGCGAAGCGCGGCCGGTTCTTCATGGCGAAGCCGATGACCAGCGCGACGATCAGGATCAGACTGTAAACGACGTCGATGATGCCCAGCGCGTTCCAGGCGAAGCGGAAATCGCTCAGCGGGTAGAGCGCCTGGGTGCCGTAGCTGGTCGGCAGGTCGATCAGCCAATGGGTCATCAGCGCCAGGATCGCCAGCCAGATCCAGGAGCGCAGCGTCTCGTCCGGCGTCTCCGGCAGGGCCGGCACCATCCCCGGCGGGGTCGGCGTCCGGCGGCGCCAGCGATGCCATTTCCAGGCCATCCAGCCCAGCGCCGGCCCGACGACCGGGCCGAAGAAGACCGAATGGGTCAGGCCCCGGTGGTGCTTCCAGTTGGTGAAGGTGTTGATCCAGCCCGCCGCCACGTCGAGGTCGGGGACCAGCGCGATGGCGGCACCCGCCACCATCGCGCCGCGGCCGAGACGGCGCCGGAAGCCCGCCTGGGCGACGGCGCCACCGAGAAGCATCTGCGTGACCGAATCCATGGGGCTCCTGTTCGATGCCGGCCTCGAGGCCGGGCGTTTGCGTGGGTGAAAACCGATGCCGTCAGGCGACCGTGCGCGCCGCGTGGTAACCGCAGGCACCCGCCTCCAGTGCCATTTCCTTGACGCGGCGGAAGGGCACGGGGCCGACGTCCGACGGGGCCATGGGCAGGGGGTGGTCGTCGCGGCCCAGCGCGTGGAAGGCGAGCGCCCGGCCGAACACCGTGCCGGGGCCGATGCCGCGCCCGTTGTAGCCGAAGAAGGCGGTTAGCCCCGGCTCGGGCTCGAAGAAGCGGGGGATGTGGTCGGGCGTCATGCCGATCCGCCCGAACCAGCCGAACTCCAGGGGCGCCCCCGCCGCTTGCGGGAAGACCCGACCCAGCACGCGCCGCGCCCAGGCCTCGTGGATGCGGGCGCCCGGATGGTCGAGCCGCCCGATGCTGCCCACCACCAGCCGCCCGGCCCGGTCGAGCCGGAAGGAGGACATGACCGACGCCGTGTCCCAGCTCCCCTCCAGCCCCGGCAGGATGCCTCGCCGCACCGCGTCGGGCAGGGGGGCCGTCGCGAACTGGAAATAGTGGATCGGCGTGAGGGCGGCGGTGAGGGCCGGCAGCAGCGGGCCGGTGTAGGCGTTGGTGGCGAGGATCACCCGGTCGGCGGTGACCGTTCCCCCGGCCGCCGTCACCCGCCAGCCCCGGCCCTGCCGTTCGATGGAACGGACGGGGGAGCGGGTGTGGAGCCGGGCACCCGCCGCGATGGCGGCGCGGGCGAGGCCGCGGGCGTAGGCGAGCGGCTGGATCGTGCCGGCGCGCGGGTCGAACAGCGCGCCGTGGAAGGCCGTGCTGCCGACCCGCCGCGCCGCCTCGTCCCGGTCGAGCAGGACAACGGGTGCGCCGCGCGCGGAGAGCTGCGCGTGGCGCCGTTCCAACTCGCGCTGGCCGGCCGGGGCGTGGGCGAGGTGGAGCGTGCCGTTGCGCACCGCCTCGCAGGCGATGCCGTGCCGTTCGATCAGCTCGAACACCAGCGCGGGCGCGCGGCCCAGCGCCTCGTTCAGGCGCATGCCCGCCTCGGTGCCGAGTGCCGCCTCGATCTCCGCCGGAGGCAGCCAGAGCCCGGCGTTGACCAGCCCGACGTTGCGCCCGGAGCCGCCGAAGCCGATGTCCGCCCCCTCCAGCAAGACCACCGCTGCCCCGGCCTCGGCGAGGTGGAGGGCGGCCGAGCAGCCGGTGAAGCCGCCGCCGACCACCACCACGTCGGCGCGCGCGTCCCCCTCCAGCGCCGCCGTGTCCGGCGGGGGAGGGGCCGACGCGTCCCACAGGCCGCGGGTGAGCGGGTCGGTTCTCATCCTCCGTCCTCCGTCCTGCGTCACGGAAACGCCCGTCAGGGCGCGTCCTTGATCTCGAAGCTGACGCCCTGGGCGAGCGGCAGCGTCCGGCCGTAGTTGATGGTGTTGGTGGCGCGGCGCATGTAGGCCTTCCAGCTGTCCGAGCCGGCCTCGCGCCCGCCGCCGGTCTCCTTCTCGCCGCCGAAGGCGCCGCCGATCTCGGCGCCCGAGGGGCCGATGTTGACGTTGGCGATGCCGCAGTCGGAGCCGGCCGCCGACAGGAAGGTCTCCGCCTCGCGCATGTCGAGCGTGAAGATGGAGGAGGACAGGCCCTGCGGCACGTCGTTCTGGAGGCGGATCGCTTCTTCCAGCTCCGTATAGCGCATGACGTACAGGATCGGCGCGAAGGTCTCCTTCAGGACCGGGCCGGTCTGCTCCGGCATCTCCACCAGCGCCGGCTGGGCGTAGAAGGCGTTGGCATGGCCGGTGTCCACCCGCCCGCCGCCGGTGACCGTGCCGCCGGCCGCGCGCGCCTGCTCCAGCGCCACCTGCATGCCGCGGAAGGCGCCCTCGTCGATCAGCGGGCCGACCAGCGTGCCGGGTTCCAGCGGGTTGCCGATCGTGACCGAGCCGTAGGCCTTCTTCAGCCGGGGCACCAGCGTGTCGTAGACGTCCGCGTGGACGAAGAGGCGGCGCAGCGTGGTGCAGCGCTGGCCCGCCGTGCCCATCGCCGCGAAGGCGACGCCGCGCAGGGTGAGGTCGAGATCGGCCGAGGGGCAGACGATGGCCGCGTTGTTGCCGCCCAGCTCCAGGATGGCGCGGGCGAAGCGCTGGGCGAGGCGCGGGGCCACCGCCCGGCCCATGGCGGTGGAGCCGGTGGCGGAGACGACCGGCACGCGCGGGTCGTCCACCAGCCGCTCGCCGACCTCGCGCCCGCCGACCAGCAGGGCGGAGAGGCCCGCCGGCACGCCGCCGAAGCGGGCCGCCGCCCGCTCGAAGATCGCCTGGGTGGCGAGAGCGGTCAGCGGCGTCTTCTCCGACGGCTTCCAGACGCACGGGTTGCCGCAGACCAGCGCCAGGGCGGCGTTCCAGGACCAGACTGCGACCGGGAAGTTGAAGGCGGAGATGATGCCGGTCACGCCCAGCGGGTGCCAGCTCTCCATCATCCGGTGATCGGCGCGCTCGGTCGCGATGGTCAGGCCGTAGAGCTGGCGCGACAGACCGACCGCGAAGTCGCAGATGTCGATCATCTCCTGGACCTCGCCCAGCCCTTCGGAGGTGATCTTGCCGACCTCCAGCGTGACGAGGCGGCCGAGCGTGTCCTTGGCGTCGCGCAGCTCCTCGCCGAGCAGCCGGACCAGTTCGCCCCGGCGCGGGGCGGGGATCTTGCGCCAGGCCAGGAAGGCCTCCTGCGCCTGACCGATCACGCCGGACACAGCGTCGGGCGTCACCTCGCGCACCTGGGCGATGGTCTCGCCGGTGATGGGCGAGCGCACCTCCAGCGTGCCGCCGGTGTAGGCGTCGCGCGGCACGCCCAGCCGCTGCAGCAGGGTGTCGACCTCGCCGGCGAGGCTGGATGCGCCGGGGGCGGTGGTGTCGGAAGCCATGGGGAACTCCTCGCGCTTGTCCGGATGGGGTGGAGTGTACATGCCTCGCAAGGCGGCAACAGATCGAAAGGCAATCACCTTTCCGTCATCCCCGCGAGGGCGCCACTGCGTTTATCCAGTTCCTGAAGCAGGTTTTACTGAAAGACCGACCACTTTTCCGTCACCCCCCGCGAAAGCGGGGGTCCAGGACTCGCCCACAGCGTTCGTTCCGCGGACTTCTGGATCCCCGCTTTCGCGGGGATGACGGAAAAGTTATCTATTCTCAGTCGGTTACTGCTTGGCAAGATACGCGCATTCCATAGCGCTTGCTTTGCGGGGTGGTGGATAAGGATCAGCGTGCCTGGCTGGCGGTCATCTTGAAGATGCCCTGGGCGTTCGAGCTGTCGAAGCCGAGGTCGAGCTTCTTGGCGCCGGTCGTCTCGTCCACCAGGGGCAGGCGGGTGATGAACTCGTAGAAGGAGCCGGGGACGGTCCGCTCGAACAGGCTGCCGTCGGGCAGGCGGAAGGCGCGCTGGACCATCGCCGCCTTGAAGGCGGTCTGCTTGACGCGGCCGGATTGGGAGACCTCGACCGAATCCTTCATCGGGCGGCCGAGCGCGCGCTGCTCCTCGGCAAGGCCGTCCACGTCGGGCACGCGGTCGGTCGCGTGGTTGAAGGCGTTGCCTTCCGTGGCGATCCAGGCCATCTCGGCCGATTCGGCCTTCAGCGCTTCGTAATCGTCCAGCGCCGGGTGGTCGTGCTGGCGGTCGAAGCAGCCGGCCAGCACCGGCAGGGCGGCCACGGCGGCGTCGAGAGCGACGGAGCCCGCTGAGGCGAACTGGTCGAGCACGGCCTTCGCCTCACCCGTCAGGGGATCGCGCGAATTGCCGGTCACGCGCAGCACGGCGGCCTGGAAGCCCTCGGAGAAGCGCTCCGGATGCAGTTCGCTGACGAAGAACTGGGCGATGTCCTCGGGGAAGTCCTCTTGCGCGTAGGAACGGCCGGTCATCTTCAGCCGGTCGAGCGGGTAGGTGCCGTTCAATTGGTAGCCCAAGGGCTCCAGCACGCGGACCAGCGAGGCCTGCCCGGCGGGCAGCCCGCCCATGCCCGCCACCGCGACGGTGCGGACGGCGCCGTGGTCGTGGACCAGCCGCTCGCCCTTCGCGACCCGGTCGCGCGCGTAGTCGGCGGCGGCCGGAACCCGCGCCAGCAGATCCTCGAACAGGAGCATGTTCAGCCCCTGCGCCATGACCGCGCGCGACACCTTCGGCCCGGCCTCCTCGACGAGGGCAGGGTGGATGCTCATCATCCGGAACAGCGCCTCTGCCCGCGCCTCCCCGGCCACGCCCGACACCAGGGCGAAGAGCACGCCCGACCTATCACTCGCCATCACGCCATCTCCCGTTGTCGTTGCCGCACGCAGTCTTCCGGCGCGGGCGGGTCAGGTATATTGCCATTTTACCGCTTCGGCATGCGAAATCGAGACGTCGCCTGCCGCAAAGGCGCGCGGGATGGGCGGATGGAGCGTCCAGCCATGCTCAAGCTTGATGCCGCGCCTATCATATCGCTGTGACACGGCGTTGCGCGCTTTCCAGCAAGCCTGAACGGCGCTATGGACTGTCCGCTTCGTGCCGCGTCCGGGCGCTCCGCCGGGCACGCCGCTCCACAGCCGAAAGACTTTGGACGTTGATGCTGACCTCCTCCGCCCTCCGCCGCCGGATCG
Source organism: Azospirillum sp. SYSU D00513 (assembly GCF_017356015.1). GTDB lineage: Bacteria > Pseudomonadota > Alphaproteobacteria > Azospirillales > Azospirillaceae > Azospirillum. Next base: position 42,269 of record NZ_JAFIQV010000009.1, on the reverse strand, counting down.
GCTCCGCCCTCCTGGCTGGCCTGCTGCTCGCCGACGTTTCGGCACCGCTGCCGGTCCTGGCCCAGAACGCCGCACCCGCCCAGGCCCAGGCCGAGGCGCAGGACTTCAAGGCCCAGCTCGCGAAGTGGCAGGGCATCCTGAACCGGTCGGCCAGCCGGATCGCCGACGGCGAGCTGGGCAACGAGGAGTATGAGGCGCTGCGCGGCGAGCTGGCCGCCGTGCAGGCGGAGGCGCGCAACGTTGTTGGCGCCGCCGCGGTGGCGCGCGAGACCTCGCAGCGCATGCTCGATTCCGTGGGTCCCGCCCCGGCGGAAGGGCAGCCGGCCGAGGCCGCCCCCGTCGCCGCCGAGCGCAAGCGCCTCCAGCAGGCGCTGTCCGAGGTGGAGGGGCGCACCAAGCAGGCCGAATTGGTCGCCACGCGCGTGGACATCCTGCTGCGCACCGCGGCCGACCAGCGCATGAGCCAGCTGACCGAGCAGATCGTCAAGCGCGGGCCGATGCCGCTGTCGCCGGACAGCTGGGCCGAGCTGCCCGAGCAGGTGGCGCTGGTCCATGACCGCATGGACCGGGCCTTCTCGGTCGTGCTGGCCGGGGACGCCTGGCAGGGGCGGCTCTACGGGCTCGGCGCCCTTGCGGCCTTCCTGTTCCTGGTGGCCTGGCCGGTGCGCCGGGTGCTGCTGCGCCGCTACGGCCACCGCAGCACCGAGGAGCGGCCGAGCTACCGGCAGCGCGTGGGCGCCATGGCGGTGGAGGCCTTCGCCCGCTGCCTGATGCCGGTGGTGCCGAACGTCGTCTTCACCGTGTCGCTGCTGGGGCTGCTGAAGGGCGCGACGGACGTCGGCCCGCTGTCGGCCCTGGTGCTGAGCGTGTCGGGCGGCCTGACCTCCTTCTTCCTGGTCACCGGCGTCGCCCGCGCCACGCTGGCGCCCGAGTATCCGGCCTGGCAGCTCGCCGAGCTGGATCCGGGCAGCGCCCGCAGGCTCGTGCGCCGCATCGGCGTCGCCGCCCTCGGGCTGGCGCTTGCCGGTGCCGGCATCGGCCTGTCCGAGGCGATGTTCACCCCGCCCGAGCTGCGGTCGGTGACCGGCTTCGGCACGATGCTGCTGATCGCCGCGTCACTGCTCGTCCTGCTGCCCGGCAGCCTGTGGGTCGTCGCGCAGGAGACCAAGGCCGACGATTGCGGCTGCCCCACGGACGCGACGGACGCGGCCGAGCTGGCGCCCGCCGCTCCGGCAGCACCCCGCCGCGCTTGGCCGCGGCTGCGCTTCCTGGTCGGGGCGGTGGCGGTGGCGGCCGTCGTCGCCTCGGCGGCGGGCTATCTGGCGCTCGCCGTCTACGCGTCGAAGCTGATGCTGACGGCCATCATCATCGGCGGCGTGCTGCTGGTGGCGCGCGGCATCCTGCGCGAGCTGCTGTGCCTGCTGCTGGAGCGGCGCGAGGGCAGGATCGCCGAGGTCGGCGACATCATCGCCGGCGGCGACAAGGGCCGCCGCCTGCTCGGCCATGCCGGGCGCCTGTCGATCGACGGGCTGCTGCTGGTCGCCGCCGCCTTTGTCCTGCTGCCGCTGACCGGCATGACGCTGTCGGAAATGCGCGGCATGGCGGATTCCTTCCTCGGCGGCATCACGGTCGGCGGGGTGCGCATCGCGCCGGGCGACATCCTGTCGGCCTTCGCGATGCTCGGCGTCCTGATCACCATCACCCGCTTCGTGCAGCGCCAGCTCGACGAGCGTGTGCTGGCGCAGCTCTCCATTGACGACGGCGTGCGCAACTCGATCCGCACGGGCATCGGCTATCTTGGCACGACGGCGGCGGTGCTGGTGTCGGTCGGCACGCTGGGGCTCGACCTGTCGAGCCTCGCCATGATCGCCAGCGCGCTGTCGGTCGGCATCGGCTTCGGCCTGCAGAACGTCGTCAGCAACTTCATCTCCGGCCTGATCATGCTGGTCGAGCGCCCGATCAAGGTCGGCGACTGGGTCGTGGTCAACGGGATGGAGGGCACGGTCCGCCGCATCAGCGTGCGCGCCACCGAGATCCAGACCTTCCAGCGCGCCTCCGTCATCATCCCGAACTCGGAGTTCATCTCCAAGGCGGTCGTGAACTGGACCCTGAAGGACAAGACGACCCGCATCGAGATCAAGGTCGGCGTCTCCTACGACTGCAACGTCCGGCAGGTCTACAACCTGCTGCTGGAGATCGCGCGTGGCCACCATCTGGTGCTGAGCCATCCCGAGCCGGTCGTGATGTTCCGCGAGTTCGGGCCGAGCGCGCTGGAGTTCGAGCTGCGCATCTTCGTGTCCAACACCGACTTCATCCTGCCGGTCCGCAACGAACTGCGCATGCGCATCGTCGAGGAGTTCCGCAAGCGGGACATCCAGATCCCCTTCAACCAGCAGGTCGTCCACATGCCGAAGGTCGAGGCCCTGCTGGAGCAGGTCGCCGCCTCCAGCGTGGTCGCGGGCGCCATCGCTTCCACCATGGCCGCGGGCGCCACGGGTGCGGTGGCCGTGGCCGAGGCGGCGAACGCCGGAGCGGGGCGGCCGGCGGCGCTGGACCCGGTTTCCTGACGTTGTAGCGCCGGGCCTGACCCCGAGGGTCAGGTGCTGGCGCGTTCTATGAGGGTGAAGCCGACGTCGATCACCGGTTCGGCAACGGTTTCGCCCTCGATTCTCGCCAGCATGGCTTCCGCCGCGTGCCGGCCGATGGCCTGGCGGTCGATGCCCACCGTGGAAAGCGCCGGGTGGGTGTGGGCGGAGAAGTCGAGGTTGCCGAAGCCCAGCACGGCGAGGTCGCCCGGAACGGACAGACCGCGCGCCTGGGCTTCCGTCAGGACGCCATGGGCCATGGCGTCGGAACTGCAGAAGACGGCGTCGGGCCGGAAGCCGCCGTCGAGGATGCGGGCCAGGGCCTCGCGGCCCTGGCGCAGGCTGCCGGGGGCGGGGACGCTGCTGGACTCCACCTCCGTGATGCCGTGGGCGGCGAGTGCTGCCACGAAGCCTTTGCGCCGCTTCAGCGCGCGCTCGTCGCTCGCCCCCACCAGACCGAAGCGGCGGTAGCCTTTCCCAACGAGATGGTCCGCGACCGCCCGGCCCACCTTCTCGTGCGAGAAGCCGATCAGCAGGTCGATGGGGGTGGGGGTGAGGTCCCAGGTCTCCACCACGGGGATCTTCGCGGCCAGCAGCCGCCGGCGCGTTTCCGGCGAATGGTTGATGCCGGTCAGCAGGATGCCGTCCGGGCGCCGGCTGAGGATCGCGGCGAGCAGGTCGTCCTCCCGCGCCGCCGGGTAGCCGGACAGGCCGAGCAGAACCTGATAGCCCGCCTCGCCCAGCCGGTCGGTCAGGGCCTCGATCGCCTCCGCGAAGATGGAATGCGAGATGGTCGGGACCAGCGCCGCGACGAGGCGGCTGCGACGCGAGGCGAGCCCGCCGGCCAGCAGGTTCGGGACATAGCCGGTGCGGGCGATGGCCTCGCGGACCACCTCGATGGTGTCGGCGGTCACCAACTCCGGCCGGTTCAGCACGCGCGACACGGTGATGGGCGAGACGCCCGCCAGCCTCGCCACGTCGTCCAGCGTGACGCTGCCCGACGAGCGCGCCGACGCGCGTCCGCCCTCGGCGCCGGCCGCCTGGGGCCGGGCGGCGCCCCGGCGGCGGCCGGGTGGGGGATCGGTATGACTCACGGTTCGGCCTGGGCTTGAGAGCGGGACTGCGTCAGAGCGGGGCTGCGTCACGACAGCGCTATCATAGCAGCCCCCTATCCGAACGGGCAACTGCGTCCTATGCCAACAAAAGTCTTTGCAAGCTGGCCCTGACAGCGCTAACATTTCTGCTGACAGCGCTATCATGACGCCGCGCGGACGGCGTGACCGGGGCCGAGGCAAACCCGCTCCGGGGACCAGGAGACAAACCGTGACCGAACCGACGACCAAGGCCTACAGCGGCGCCCCCACCGTGACCGAGATGCTGGTCATCCCGGTGGCCGGGCAGGACAGCATGCTGCTGAACCTCAGCGGCGCGCACGCGCCCTTCTTCACGCGCAACATCGTGATCCTGCGCGACAACGCCGGCCACACCGGCGTCGGCGAGGTGCCGGGCGGCGAGAAAATCCGCCAGACCTTGGAGGACGCGCGCCCGCTGGTCGTCGGCCAGACGCTGGGCCGCTACAACAACATCCTCAACGCGGTGCGCAAAAGCTTCGCCGACCGCGATTCCGGCGGGCGCGGCCTCCAGACCTTCGACCTGCGCACGACCATCCATGTCGTGACGGCGCTGGAATCGGCGCTGCTCGACCTGCTCGGCCAGACGCTGGAGGTGCCGGTCGCGGCCTTGCTGGGCGAGGGGCAGCAGCGCGACGCGGTGGAGATGCTGGGCTACCTGTTCTACGTCGGCGACCGCAGGAAGACCGACCTGCCGTACCGGGCCGAGCCCGACGCCGGAGACGACTGGTTCCGCTTGCGCAACGAGGAGGCGCTGACGCCCGAGACGGTGGTGCGGCTGGCCGAGGCCGCGCACGAGCGCTACGGCTTCAACGACTTCAAGCTGAAGGGCGGCGTGCTGCGCGGCGAGGAGGAGATCGAGGCGGTCACCGCCCTGAAGCGCCGCTACCCGAACGCGCGCATCACGCTCGACCCCAACGGCGGCTGGTCGCTGGAGGAGGCGATCCGCCTGTGCAAGGGCAAGGGCGACGTGCTGGCCTACGCCGAGGATCCCTGCGGCGCCGAGAACGGCTATTCGGGCCGCGAGGTGATGGCGGAGTTCCGCCGCGCCACCGGCCTGCCGACCGCCACCAACATGATCGCCACCGACTGGCGGCAGATGGGCCACGCGGTCCAGCTCCAGTCCGTGGACATACCGCTGGCCGACCCGCATTTCTGGACGATGCAGGGCTCCGTCCGCGTCGCGCAGATGTGCAACGACTGGGGCCTGACCTGGGGGTCGCACTCGAACAACCATTTCGACATCTCACTGGCGATGTTCACCCACGTCGCCGCCGCCGCCCCCGGCCGGATCACCGCCATCGACACCCATTGGATCTGGCAGGACGGCCAGCGCCTGACCAGGGAGCCGTTCCAGATCAAGGGCGGGCTCGTCGCCGTGCCGGAGAAGGGCGGCCTCGGCGTCGAGCTGGACATGGCCGAGGTCGAGAAGGCGCACGCGCTCTACAAGGAGCACGGGCTGGGTGCCCGCGACGACGCCATCGCCATGCAGTACCTGATCCCAGGCTGGAAGTTCGACAACAAGCGCCCCTGCCTGGTCCGCTGATCGCCGGACGGGAGGCCGAAGGAGGAAACACGGACGGGCGGGCGGGCCGGTGAGCGGTCCGCCCGTCCGTGCCGGAAACCACGGTCCGGACCAGCGTGCGGGCCGAAAGAGAAGGGAACGGAACATGAGCAAGCTTGGATTCATCGGGCTCGGGATCATGGGCGCGCCGATGGCGGGCCATCTTCTGGCCGCCGGCCACGACCTCTTCGTCAGCACGAGCCGGTCAGTTCCGGAAGCGCTGATCGCCGGCGGAGCCAAGCTGCTCCCGACCGCCCGGGACATCGCCGAGAAGTCCGACATCGTCTTCATCATGGTCCCGGACACGCCCGACGTCGAAAAGGTCCTCTTCGCCCCCGGCGGAGTCGCCGAGGGGCTGAGCGCCGGCAAGACCGTGGTGGACATGAGCTCCATCTCGCCGGTCGCGACGAAGGGCTTCGCGGAGCGCATCAACGCGCTCGGCTGCGATTACCTGGACGCGCCGGTGTCCGGTGGCGAGGTCGGCGCCAAGGCGGCTTCGCTCACCATCATGGTTGGCGGCCCCGAGGCCGCCTTCGAGCGCGTCAAGCCGCTGTTCGCGCTGATGGGCAAGAACATCACGCTGGTCGGCGGCAACGGCGACGGCCAGACCACGAAGGTCGCCAACCAGATCATCGTCGCCCTGACGATCGAGGCGGTCGGCGAGGCCCTGCTGTTCGCCGCGAAGGCCGGCGCCGATCCGGCCAAGGTGCGCCAGGCGCTGATGGGCGGCTTCGCATCGTCGCGCATCCTGGAGGTGCACGGCGAGCGCATGGTGAAGCGCACGTTCGATCCCGGCTTCCGCATCGAGCTGCACCAGAAGGACTTGAATCTGGCCCTTTCCACCGCCCGTTCGCTCGGCGTCTCGCTGCCGAACACCGCCACCTGCCAGGAACTGTTCAACGCCTGTGCCGCCCATGGCGGCAAGGGCTGGGACCATTCGGCCATGGTCCGCGCCCTGGAGACCATGGCCAACTTCGAGATCGGCCAGACCGCCTGACCGGCGGCGGGAGGGCAGGGGATGACCATGGACCCGCGCGACCTGCTGCGCCGGATGTTCGACGCCGCCGTGGCCGCCGTGCAGCCGGCTCATTGCGTTCCCCCGCACCTGCCGGCCCCGCCGAAAGGGCGCCTGATCGTGATCGGGGCGGGCAAGGCGTCGGCGGCGATGGCGAGAGCGGTCGAGGAACATTGGCCGGGACCGCTGTCCGGGCTGGTGGTCACGCGCTATGGCCATGCGGTTGCCTGTGATCGCATCGAGGTCGTCGAGGCCGCCCACCCCGTGCCTGATGCGGCGGGGCTGGCGGCGACGGCGCGCATCCTGGAGCTGGCGCGCGGCCTTACGCCCGACGATCTCGTGCTCTTCCTGATCTCGGGCGGCGGATCGGCCCTGCTGGCGGCGCCCCTGGAGGGGCTGAATCTCGAAGACGAGCAGGCGGTCAACCGTGCCCTGCTGGCGTCCGGCGCCTCCATCGGTGAGATGAACTGCGTGCGCCGGCACCTGTCCGCCGTGAAGGGCGGCCGGCTGGCGGCGGCGTGCCACCCCGCCAGAATGCTCACGCTTCTGATGTCCGACGTGCCGGGCGACGGCCCGGCCGACATCGCCTCCGGCCCGACGGTGGCCGACCCCACGACCGGCGCCGATGCGCTGGCGATCCTCAGGCGCTACAGTGTCGGGGTTCCGCCGGCGGTGACGGCGCTGTTGGAGAGCGGACGGGGTGAAAGCGTCAAACCCGGTGATCCACGCCTGGCTTCCTGCGAGACCCGCGTGATCGCCACGCCGCTGATGGCCCTGGAGGCCGCCGCGGACGTGGCGCGCGAGGCCGGGCTGGAGGCTCACATCCTCGGCGATGCGCTGGAGGGGGAGGCCCGCGAGGTCGGCAAGGTGCTGGCGGGAATGGCGTCGCATGCCGCGCGGCACGGGCAGCCCTTTGCCACCCCTTGCGTGTTGCTGTCGGGCGGGGAGACGACGGTGACGGTCAGGGGCCGTGGACGGGGAGGGCGCAACGTGGAATGTCTTCTCGCGCTCGGCGTGGCCCTGAACGGTCTGCCGGGCGTGCACGCGCTGGCGGCGGACACAGACGGAGCGGACGGACAGGAGGAGGTCGCCGGCGCCTTCCTCGGTCCCGGCAGCCTGGCGCGTGCCAGGGACCTCGGCCTCAACGCGTTGGGCATGCTGGAGGACAACGATGCCCATGCCTTCTTCGAGGCGCTGGACGACCGGCTGGTGACGGGGCCGACGCTTACCAACGTCAATGATTTCCGCGCGATCCTCATCGGCGCGCGATGAAAACGGCCAACAAGACGATAACGAACAGACAAAAGAGGAAACGTCCATGGACATCATGAAGAACAGCTTCAAGCACGCCATTGAATCCGGGCGGACGCAGATCGGATTCTGGTCGATCCTGTCGAGCAACGTCACGGTGGAGATCCTGGCCGGGGCCGGTTTCGACTGGCTGGTGCTTGACACCGAACACGCGCCGAACGAGCTGCCGATGGTCTACAGCCAGCTTCAGGCGATGATGGGCGGCACGGCCCACCCGGTCGTCCGGGTGCCCTGGAACGACATGGTGACGATCAAGCGCTACCTGGACATCGGGGTGCAGTCCCTGCTGATTCCCTCCGTGGAGACGGCGGAGGAGGCGCGCGACGCCGTGTCCTTCACACGCTATCCGCCGAAGGGCGTGCGCGGCTTCTCGGCGGCGCCGCGCGCCTCGCAGTTCGCGCGGGTCAAGAACTACGCGCAGGTCTATGAGCAGGAGCTGGCGGTCCTCGTGCAGATCGAGACGCGCCGCGGTCTCGAGAACATCGAGGCCATCGCGGCGGTGGAGGGCGTCACCGGCCTGTTCATCGGCCCCGGCGACCTGTCGGCGGCACTCGGCCATGTCGGCGATCTCAAGCATCCGGAGGTGCTGGAGGCGATCGAGGACGCCATCAAGCGCATCCTGGCCTGCGGCAAGCCCGCCGGCATCCTGACCGGCGACGAGACGCTCGCCCGCCGCTACCTCGAGATGGGCTGCACCTACGTCGCGGTCGGGTCCGACCAGGCACTGCTCGCCCGCGGCACCGAACAGCTCGCGGCGAAGTTCAAGAACCGCTCCTGACCGGGGAAACCCCAAGCAAAACAGACGGGCAAGCAGGGCGCTCCCCGGCATCCACGACCCCGCCGCCTGTCCTCTCCGCAGGCAGGCGGCGGGGCTGCGCGGCGATGTCCGGGCACGGACGGCAGGGCCACAAGCCCACTTGTATGATGACTGATATCATTATAGAGAGTGGGACAGATCCCCGCGCCCGTTGAGGGGCGCACGTGACGAGGAAGACCCCCATGGAGCCGAATGCCCTCAAGGCCGTGATCAGCCAAGGCCTGCTCTCGTTCCCGCTCACCGACTTCACCGCCGATGGTGCTTTCGAGCCGAAGGGCTACGCCAAGCGACTGGAGTGGCTGAAGCCCTATGGCGCGTCCGCGCTGTTCGCCGCCGGCGGCACGGGCGAGCTGTTCTCGCTGACGCCGGACGAGCACAAGGACGTGGTGAAGCTGGCCGTCGAGGTCTGCCGCGACGACACGCCGATCATCGCCGGCGTCGGCTACTCCACGCGCATCGCCGTCGAGCTGGCGCAAGCCTCCGAGCGCGCCGGGGCGGCGGGCATCCTGGTTCTGCCGCACTACCTGACCGAGGCCGACCAGGCCGGTGTCGCGGCGCATGTGGAGGAGATCTGCCGTTCGGTGAAGATCGGCGTGATCATCTACAACCGCGCGGTCTGCAAGCTCGGCCCCGACGCCCTGGCGCGCCTGGCCGAGCGCTGCCCGAACCTGATCGGCTTCAAGGACGGGCTTGGCGACATCGAGCTGATGACGACGATCCGCCGGAAGATGGGCGACCGCTTCGCCTACTTGGGCGGTCTGCCGACGGCGGAGGTGTATGCGCCGGCCTACCGGGCCATCGGCGTTCCGGTCTACTCGTCGGCGGTGTTCAACTTCATTCCGCGGACGGCGATGGAGTTCTACCATGCGCTCTCGGCGGGCGACACGGCGACGACGGACCGTCTGATCGACGAGTTCTTCCTGCCTTACCTTGCGATCCGCAACCGGCGCGCCGGCTATGCGGTGAGCATCGTCAAGGCGGGTGCGACGGTGGTCGGCCATTCCGCCGGCCCGGTGCGCGCCCCGCTGGTGGACTGCACGCCGCAGGAGCATGAGGAACTGCGCGCCCTCATCGAAAAGCTCGGCCCGCAGTAAATTACGACACAGTAATGCCGCCTCCCCCGAAGTCCGAAGCCCATTCCAAGGAGCCCGCCTTGCCCATCACCGGTGACATGCTGATCGGCGCCGCCGCAGTCCGCGGCCGTGAAACCGAGTTCCACGCGGTGAACCCCGCGACCGGCGAGAGGATGGAGCCGGCCTTCGGCGGCGGCGGCGAGGCCGAGGTGAACCGCGCCTGCGAGCTGGCCTGGGCCGCCTTCGACAGCTACCGCGAAACCAGCCCCGACGACCGCGCCCGCTTCCTGGAAACCGCCGCCCAGAAAATCCTGGACCTCGGCGACGAACTGGTCGAGCGCGCCTCGGCCGAGAGCGGCCTGCCGCGCGCCCGCATCGAGGGCGAGCGCGCCCGCACGGTGGGGCAGCTGCGCCTCTTCGCCGAGGCGCTGCGCGAGGGCAACTGGGTGGAGGCGCGCTTCGACACGCCGCTGCCCGAGCGCAAGCCGCTGCCCCGCGCCGATCTGCGCCAGCGTCACATCGCCGTCGGCCCGGTCGCCGTCTTCGGCGCCAGCAACTTCCCACTCGCCTTCTCCGTCGCCGGCGGCGACACGGCCTCGGCGCTGGCCGCCGGCTGCCCGGTGGTGGTGAAGGCCCATTCGGCCCATCCCGGCACGTCGGAACTGGTCGGGCGCGCCGTGCAGGCGGCGGTGAAGGAATGCGGTCTGCCGGAGGGCGTCTTCTCGATGCTGTTCGGCTCGGGCAGCCGGATCGGCACGACGCTGGTCGCGCACCCGCACATCAAGTCGGTGGGCTTCACCGGCTCGCGCCGGGGCGGCACCGCGCTGATGGAGGTGGCTGCCTCGCGCCGCGAGCCCATCCCGGTCTATGCCGAGATGAGCAGCATCAACCCCTTCTTCGTCATGCCGGCGGCACTGGCGAGCCGCGCCGAGGCCATCGGCAAGGGTTTCATCGCCTCGCTCGCCATGGGTGCCGGGCAGTTCTGCACCAACCCCGGCCTCGTGCTGGTGGTGGACGGGCCGGGTCTGGACGAGTTCCTCACATCGGCCACCACCGCGCTGGGCGCCACGCCCGCGGCGACGATGCTGACGCCGGGCATCCACGCCGCCTATTCCGCCGGGCTTGAGAAGCTCGCCGCCAACCCGAAGGTGACGGAGTTGGGCCGTGGTGCGTCCTGCAACGGCCCGCACCAGTGCCAGGCGGCGGTGTTCGTGACGGATGCCGAAAGCTTCCTGTCGGACCCGAGCCTTGAGGAGGAGAATTTTGGCTCCTCCTCGCTGGTGATCCGCTGCCCGGACATCGCGGCGATGCGGCGCGTGGCCGAGCATCTGGAAGGGCAGCTCACCGCGACCGTGCACATGGAGGAGGCGGACACCGAAGAGGTGCGCGCTCTGCTGCCGACGCTGGAGCGCCGGGCGGGCCGCATCCTGGTGAACGGCTATCCGACGGGCGTGGAGGTCGGCCACGCCATGGTGCATGGCGGCCCCTACCCGGCCACCTCGGACAGCCGCACCACCTCGGTCGGCACGCTGGCGATCCGCCGCTTCCTGCGCCCGGTCTGCTACCAGGACCTGCCCCAGACGCTCCTGCCCGAGGCTCTGCGCGACGGCAACCCGCTGAAGCTCTGGCGCCTCGTGGACGGAAAACTCGTGGACGGAAAGCTCTCCCGCGACTGAAGGAACCGTCGGGCCATACCGGCGTAAGTCTGGCCACACTTGTTTTCTTGTCGGACAAGGTTGGGCGGTGTTACAGTCCCGGATTGTGCGCGGGGCTGACGGCTCCGGTCGCCGGAGACGAGAGGACGCCCCATGGTAGCGCTGAAGCGCCGGGACACGCTGGCAAAGCAGCTGGTCGACGCCATCGCCGAGCGGATTGCCCGCGGCGAGTACAAGAGCGGCGAGAAGCTGCCGAGCGAGCAGGAATTCATCGACGAGTTCGGCGTCAGCCGCACCGTGGTGCGGGAGGCCATCGCCAACCTGAAGGCGGTCGGCATGGTGTCCACCCAGCAGGGCGTCGGCGCCTTCGTGCTGCGGGGCGCCGCCGTGCAGCCCTTCCGGATCGACGCCTCGACCCTGGAGCTGGTGAACGAGGCCGTCTCCGTGCTGGAGGTCCGTATCAGCCTGGAGTCGGAGGCCGCCTATCTGGCCGCCATCCGCCGCGACGAAACCCATCTGGCGAAGATGCGCGCCGCCATGGCCGCGATGGCCGCCGCGATCGAGGCGGGGGAGGATGCCGTGGAAAGCGACCTCGCCTTTCACGGCGCCATCGCCGAGGCGACGGGAAACAGGCATTTCCTGGCGCTCTTCACCTATCTCGGCACGCTGCTGATTCCGCGCGCGCGCGTGCCGAACGCCCACCTGCAAGGGGCCTCGCGCCAGGAGTACCTGACGCGCATCAACCAGGAGCACGCGGCGATCCATTCCGCCATCGAGCGGCAGGATCCGGAGGGCGCGCGCGCCGCCATCCGCCTGCACCTGAACGGCAGTCGGGAACGGCTGCGCGCCAGTGGCGACACCAAAGTCAAATGAATCAGGGCCAAATGAACCAGGACGAATGAAAAGGTGCGGCCTCCTGATTGTGGGCAACCCCCACGTTTCGCCTTGTATGATGACTGATGTCGTGATACAGCCGTAGGACATGATTTCGCCGGAAAAGGGGGTGCTTAGCCGCCGGTCCGGCCGGGTCACCGCCGCGTGGAAAGCCGCCCGGAACAAGGGCATGCCGCGCAAAAGAACGATGCTTGGGGAGGAAATCCAATGAACCGCCGCACCCTTCTTCTGTCCGCCGCCTTCGGCCTTGCCTTCTCGCTGGCGGGCGGCCTCGTGCCGGGCCTGCAGGGCCGGGCCGAGGCGCAGAATTTCGAGCGCCCCGTGCGCCTGATCGTGCCCTTCGCGCCGGGCGGCACCTCGGACATCCTGGCCCGGCTGATCGGTCCGAAGCTGTCGGAGGCCATCGGCCAGCCGGTCGTGATCGAGAACAAGCCGGGTGCCGGCGGCAACATCGGCGCCGACCTCGTCGCCAAGGCGCCCAAGGACGGCCACACGCTGCTTCTGGTGGATGTCGGCAACCTCGCCACCTCGCCCAGCCTGTTCAGCAGCCTGACCTACGACGTGCAGAAGGATCTGGCGCCGGTCAGCATGGTGATGTTCGCCCCCTACGTCATGGCGGTCCACCCGTCCGTTCCGGCGAAGAACTTCCAGGAGCTGGCCGCCTACGGCAAGGCCAACCCGGGCAAGCTGGCGGTCGGCAACGCGGGCGTGGGTGCCGTCAACCACATCACCGGCATCCTCGTCGGCAAGGGCGCCGGCATCGAATGGAAGGCCATTCCCTACAAGGGCGGTGCGGCGGCGACGCGCGCCGTCGTGGCGGGCGAGAGCAACGTCATCATCAACGGCGCCACGGCGACGCAGAGCTTCATCACCAACGGCCAGCTCCAGGGCATCGCCGTGACCGGCGACAAGCGCATGGCGAGCCTGCCCGACCTGCCGACCTTCAAGGAGCTGGGCCTCCCGGCGGCCGACGCCGGCACCTGGCAGGGCGTCCTGACCACAGCAGGCACCCCGCCGGCCATGGTCGAGCGGCTGAACAAGGAGATCCACAAGATCCTCGCGGCTCCGGACATGCAGCAGAAGATCCAGGACCAGGGCGGCGAGGTGCGCGTCAACACGCCGGCCGAGTTCACCCGCTGGATGGACGAGAGCATCGCCTTCTGGGGCGGCGCCATCCGCGACGCCGGCATCAAGGTCGAGTAAGGGCGATGCGGCCCCGGACGCCGTTCAGGAACGGCATCGACGCACAGGAGCTTCTCTTCGGGCTCTTCCTCGTGGCGCTGTCGGGCGTCGCCTTCTGGCAGACGTCCCGGCTCGCCGCCGGCACCGCCGCCGACATGGGGCCGGGCTTCGTGCCGCGGGTCATCGCCTGGACGATCCTGGGCTTCGGGGCCTTCTTCGTCCTGCGCGCCGGGATCCTGCCCCGGCGGGCGCTGCCGGCCATAAGCCTGCGCCCGCTGGTGGCGGTGCTGGGGGCGGTGGCGACCTTCGCGCTGGTCCTGCCGGCGCTGGGGCTGGTCGCCGCCTCGCTGGCGGCCATCCTCATCGGCGGTGCGGCGGCCCCCGGCGGGCGCCTGCTCGGCACGCTGCTCTTCGCCGCCGTGCTGACCGCGCTGACGGTCCTTCTCTTCGTGACGGCGCTGTCGCTGCCCGTCGCGATCTGGCCCTGGTGAGGGGGCGGGCGCCATGGAACTGCTTGGAAACCTCGCCTTCGGCCTCGCCACGGCCATGCAGCCGTCGAACCTGATGTTCTGCTTCACCGGCGCGCTGATCGGCACGCTGGTGGGGGTGCTGCCGGGGCTCGGCCCCATGACGACGGTGGCGCTGCTGCTGCCCTTCACCTTCGGGCTGACGCCGGAAGCAGCGCTCATCATGCTGGCCGGCATCTTCTACGGGGCGCAGTACGGCGGATCGACCACCGCCATCCTGGTCAACATGCCGGGCGAGACCTCCTCGGTCGTGACCTGCCTGGACGGCTACCAGCTCGCCCGCAAGGGCAGGGCGGGGCCGGCGCTCGCCATGGCGGCCATCGCCTCCTTCTTCGCGGGCACGGTGGCGACGCTGGTGATCGCGCTGCTGAGCGGACCGATGGCGGCGCTCGCGCTCAAATTCACGGCGGCCGAGTATTTCAGCCTGCTGATCGTCGGGCTGATCGCCGCCGTCGTGCTGGCCCACGGCTCGGCGGTCAAGGCCGTGGCGATGATCGTCATCGGGGTGCTGCTGGGGCTCGTCGGCATCGACGTGAATTCCGGCGTGCCGCGCATGACCTTCGGCCTGCCGGAGCTGGCGGACGGCATCGGCTTCGTGCCGGTGGTCATGGGTCTGTTCGGGCTGGCCGAGATCGCCTCCAACCTGGAGAAGCCGCAGGACCGCACTCTGCTGACCCAGAAGATCACCGGTCTGATGCCGACCGGCCGGGATTTGCGCCAGGGCTTCCCGGCGATGCTGCGCGGCACGGTGCTGGGATCGCTGCTGGGCGTGCTGCCGGGCGGGGGCGCGGCTTTGCCGCCCTTTGCGGCCTACGCGCTCGAGAAGCGGGTGGCGCGCGACCCGTCGCGCTTCGGCAAGGGCGCCATCGAGGGCGTCGCCGGGCCGGAGGCGGCCAACAACGCCGGCGCCCAGACCAGCTTCATCCCGATGCTGACGCTGGGCATCCCGTCCAACCCCCTGATGGCGCTGATGATCGGCGCGTTGATGATCCAGGGCATCCAGCCCGGCCCGCAGATCATGACCGAGCAGCCGGCGCTTTTCTGGGGCGTGGTCGCCAGCATGTGGACCGGCAACCTCATGCTGCTGGTCATCAACCTGCCGCTGATCGGGCTGTGGGTCAGCATGCTGAAGATTCCCTACCGCATGCTGTTCCCGGCGATCATCCTGTTCTGCTGCATCGGCGCCTACAGCGTGAACAACAGCGTCTTCGACATCTGGGTGATGCTGGGCTCCGCATTGATCGGCTACTTCTTCATCAAGGTCGGGGTGGAGCCGGCGCCGCTGGTGCTGGGCTTCGTGCTCGGCCCGATGCTGGAGGAGAATTTCCGCCGGGCGATGATGATCGCGGACGGCGACCTCGCGGTCTTCGTGACCCGCCCGATCAGCGCGGCCCTGCTGGCCGTTGCCGTGGCCCTGCTGGTGGCGCTCGTCTCGCCGAGCCTGCGCCGCAAGCGGGAGGTCGCCTTCGCGGAGTGATGGCGGGGGAGCGGTTGCCGCTCCTCCCCCGCCGGCGAGCGGAGGGCAAAAACCGTCCGTTCGCGCCACAAAGCATCTTGTATGATGACTGATATCATTATAAACATGTGGACAGACCCCCGCGCCCGCTGAGAGGCGCGCCTGACGAGGAAGACCCCATGGAGCCGAATGCCCTCAAGGCCGTGATCAGCCAAGGCCTGCTCTCGTTCCCGCTCACCGACTTCACCGCCGATGGCGCCTTCGAGCCGAAGGGCTACGCCAGGCGCCTGGAGTGGCTGAAGCCCTATGGCGCGTCCGCGCTGTTCGCCGCTGGCGGCACGGGCGAGCTGTTCTCGCTGACGCCCGACGAGCACAAGGACGTGGTGAAGCTGGCCGTCGAGGTCTGCCGCGACGACACGCCGATCATCGCCGGCGTCGGCTACTCCACGCGCATCGCCGTCGAGCTGGCGCAAGCCTCCGAGCGCGCCGGGGCGGCCGGCATCCTGGTGCTGCCGCACTACCTGACCGAGGCCGACCAGGCCGGTGTCGCGGCGCATGTGGAGGAGATCTGCCGCTCGGTGAAGATCGGCGTGATCATCTACAACCGCGCGGTCTGCAAGCTCGGCCCCGACGCCCTGGCGCGCCTGGCCGAGCGCTGCCCGAACCTGATCGGCTTCAAGGACGGGCTTGGCGACATCGAGCTGATGACGACGATCCGCCGGAAGATGGGCGACCGCTTCGCCTACTTGGGCGGTCTGCCGACGGCGGAGGTGTATGCGCCGGCCTACCGGGCCATCGGCGTTCCGGTCTACTCGTCGGCGGTGTTCAACTTCATTCCGCGGACGGCGATGGAGTTCTACCATGCGCTCTCGGCGGGCGACACGGCGACGACGGACCGTCTGATCGACGAGTTCTTCCTGCCTTACCTTGCGATCCGCAATCGGCGCGCCGGCTATGCGGTGAGCATCGTCAAGGCGGGTGCCACGGTGGTCGGCCATTCCGCCGGCCCGGTGCGCGCCCCACTGGTGGACTGCACGCCGCAGGAGCATGAGGAGCTGCGCGCCCTCATCGAAAAGCTCGGCCCGCAGTAAAAAGGGCCTCAGTATGAACCGGGCTGCGGCAAGGCCCGGCTTCGGCCAAGATCCTTGGGCCAAGAATCTTTTGCCAAGATCAGGGGGCCGGAACGAACCGGCCCCGCGCATGTGGCGGGAAAAGCGGCGGAAGACCGTGATCCACGCAGGAACAATCCAGAATCCAGGAGGAAACATGAAGACCCTCAAGCTTCTCGGCGCCGTCTGCCTCGGCCTCGCGCTGGCCTCGCCGGCCCAGGCCGCCTTCCCGGAGAAGCCGATCACGATGATCGTGCCCTTCCCGGCGGGCGGCGCGTCGGACAACACCGCGCGCATCATCGGCCAGAAGATGGCGGAGACGCTCGGCCAGCCGGTCGTGGTCGAGAACCGTCCGGGCGCCACCGGCGCCATCGGCGCCACGCTGGTCGCCCAGGCCAAGCCGGACGGCTACACGCTGCTGGTCGCCTCCATCGGCACCTATTCGATCATCCCCTACCTGCAGCCGGGCCTGAAATACGATCCGACGAAGGACTTCGACCCGCTGACCGTCGCCGTGCGGACCCCGAACGTGCTGGTCACCAACCCGAACTTCCCGGCCAACTCGGTCGCCGAGTTCCTGGACTACCTGAAGAAGAACCCGGACAAGGTCACCTTCGCCTCCTCGGGCGCCGGCTCGTCCGACCACCTGACGGCAGCACTCTTCTGGCAGAAGACCGGCACCACGGGCCTGCATGTTCCCTACAAGGGCGGCGCTCCCGCCATCTCCGACCTGATCGGCGGCCACGCCGATGCCTCCTTCCAGAACCAGGGCTCGGTCGCGACCCAGATCAAGGCGGGCAAGCTGAAGCTGCTGGGCGTCACGGCCGACAAGCGGACCGAAACCTTCCCGGACACGCCGACCATGGCCGAAGCCGGCATCAAGGACATGGCGGTCTATTCCTGGCAGGCGGTCGCCGCACCCAAGGGGCTGCCCGCGGACGTGAAGTCCAAGCTGTCCGATGCCCTGTCCAAGGCGCTGAACGACGCCGAGGTGCAGGCCCGCTTCAAGGACATGGGCTTCGAGGTCGTGAACAACACCAGCGCCGAGTTCGCCGATTTCCTCGCCAAGGAAAACGCGCGCTGGAAGCAGGTCGTCCAGACCGGCAACATCACGGCCGAGTGACGAAGCATGGAGGCGGCCGGCCGGTCCGGCCGCCTCCCTTCGCCGGGACATCTTCCGGGACCGGCCCCGCGGCGGCCGTGCAATCGAGGACGAGACACGTGACATCGCTATCGCGCAACCCCAAGGACCTGCTGGCCGGCGTGCTCTATCTCGCCTTCGGCCTGGCGGGTGTGTGGATCGCCCGGGACTATTCCATGGGCACGAGCAGCCGGATGGGGGCGGGCTATTTCCCCACGGTGCTGGGGGGCATGCTGATTCTCTTCGGCCTGCTGTCCGTCATCCGCTCCTTCCTCGTGCCGGGAGAGGCCGTCGGCACCGTCGCCTGGAAGGGGCTCGCCCTCGTGGTCGGCGCCACCGCCCTGTTCGGGGTTCTGCTGGAGCCCGCCGGGCTGGTCGTCTCGCTGCTGGTGCTGATCCTGCTCAGCGCCTCGGCCAGCCGGATGTTCCGCTTCGAATGGCGCGCGGCCGTGGCGCTGGTGGCGCTGGTCGCCTTCTGCGTGTTCGTTTTCGTCAGGGGGCTGGGCGTGCCGATGCCGCTGTTCGGCTCCTGGTTCGGTGGTTGAGGAGGCCGGCGTCATGGAGCTTTTCGCGAATCTCGCCCAGGGGCTGGGAACGGCCTTTTCCATCTGGAACCTGGCCTACTGCCTGTTCGGGGTGATCCTCGGCACGGCCATCGGCGTGCTGCCGGGGCTGGGGCCGACCGCCACCATCGCCATGCTGCTGCCGGTCACCTTCGGGCTGCCGCCGGAATCGGCGCTGATCATGCTGGCCGGCATCTATTACGGCGCGCAGTACGGCGGCTCCACCACCGCCATCCTCGTCAACCTGCCGGGCGAATCCTCGTCGGTGGTGACGGCGCTGGACGGCTACCAGATGGCGCGCCAGGGCAAGGCGGGCCGCGCGCTCGCCACGGCGGCCATCGGCTCCTTCTTCGCGGGCACCGTCGCGACGCTGCTGCTGGCGCTGTTCGCCCCGCCGCTGGCCGACATGGCGCTGAAGTTCGGCCCGGCCGAGTATTTCTCGCTGATGGTCATGGGCCTCGTCGCCTCCATCGTGCTGGCGCAGGGCTCGCTGCTGCACGCGCTGGCGATGATCGTGCTGGGCCTGCTGCTGGGCATGGTCGGCACCGACGTGAATTCCGGCGTGCAGCGCTACACCTTCGACCTGCCGCAGCTCGCCGACGGCATCAACTTCGTCATCGTCGCCATGGGCGTCTTCGGGCTGGCCGAGATCATCTCCAACCTGGAGAACGAGGGCACCCGCAGCGCCATGGTGAAGAGCGTCACCGGCCTGATGCCGACGCGCGAGGACCTTCGGCGCATAGTCGGCCCCGTGCTGCGCGGCACCGTGCTGGGCTCGCTGCTCGGCATCCTGCCGGGCGGCGGCGCCATGCTCTCCTCCTTCGCGGCCTATTCGCTCGAAAAGAAGATGTCCAAGCATCCGGAGGAGTTCGGCAAGGGCGCCATCGAGGGCGTGGCCGGCCCGGAATCGGCCAACAACGCCGGCGCCCAGACCAGCTTCATTCCGATGCTGACGCTCGGCATCCCCTCCAACCCGGTCATGGCGCTGATGATCGGCGCGATGATCATCCAGGGCATCCAGCCCGGCCCGTCGGTGATGACCGAACAGCCGGCGCTGTTCTGGGGCATCATCGTCTCGATGTGGATCGGCAACCTGTTCCTGCTGGTCCTGAACCTGCCGCTGATCGGGCTGTGGGTGAAGATGATCTCCGTTCCCTACCACCTGCTCTTCCCGGCCATCCTGGTCTTCTGCGCCATCGGCGTGTTCAGCCTGAACAACGCGACCTTCGACGTGCTGCTGATGGCCGGCTTCGGCCTGCTCGGCTACGTGTTCCGCAAAGTCGGGTGCGAGCCGGCGCCGATGCTGCTCGGCTTCATTCTCGGCCCGATGATGGAGGAAAACCTGCGCCGGGCCATGCTGATGGGCAAGGGCGACCCGACGGTCTTCGTGACCCGGCCGATCAGTGCGGTGCTGCTGGTGGTCTCGCTCGCCATGCTGGTGACGGTGCTGGCTCCCTCGATCCGCCGCAAGCGCGAGGAAGCCTTCCAGGAATAGGCACCCCGAGAACGAGAATCCGGAACAAGGCCCCGACGAAGGCCGGGGCCGGAAGAAAGCGCCGGGATGAAGCGGCGGCCAAGAAGCCGCGATCCCGATGCCGCGTCCAGGGCTGGTGCCGTCCGGCCCGGCCCGACGAAAACAAAAACCGAAAATGGAGGATCGCAATGCAATTGTCCCGTAGGGCTCTGGCGCTTGCCACGACCGTGCTCACCGCTGGCGCCCTGTTCGCCGGTGCGCTGGGCGCCACCGCCGCCCAGGCCGCCTTTCCGGAGCGGCAGGTCACCATCGTGGTTCCGTTCCCGCCGGGCGGCGGCACGGACACGGGCACCCGGCTGCTCGCCCAGAAGCTTCAGGAGCGCTGGGGCCAACCGGTGGTGGTCGAGAACAAGCCGGGTGCCGCGGGCGCCATCGGCGCGGACATCGTGGCGCGGGCGAAGCCCGACGGCTACACGCTGCTGATGGGCAATTTCGGCACCCAGTCCATCAACCCGATCCTCTATCCGAAGCTTCCCTATAACCCGGACACCGCCTTCTCCGCCGTCTCGCTGGTCGCCGAGCTGCCGCAGGTGCTGGTGGTCCATCCGGACCTCCCGGCCAAGGACCCGGCCGAGCTGGTGGCGCTCGCCAAGGGCAAGCCGGGCGAGTTGATGTACAGCAGCTCCGGCAACGGCGGCTCGATGCATCTGGCCGGCGCCCTGTTCGAGGACGCCGCCGGCGCCAAGCTCGTCCATGTGCCCTACAAGGGCGGCGGGCCGGCCATCCAGGACCTGATCGGCGGGCATGTGAACCTGTCCTTCGCGACGATCCTGGAGAGCAGCGGCTTCATCAAGGCGGGCAAGCTGCGCGCACTTGCCGTGACGAGTGCGGCCCGTTCGCCGGCGCTGCCGGAGGTGCCGACCCTGGCCGAGACGGCGCTGCCCGGCTTCAACGCCATCTCCTGGATCGGGCTGCTGGCGCCGGCCGGCACGCCGCAGGAGATCCTTGACACGGTCTCGGCCGACGTCCGCAAGGCGGTGCTCGACAGCGGCATCAAGGACCAGCTGATCGCGCAGGGCGCCACCCCCGTCGGCAGCAGTCCGGCGGAGTTCCAGGCGCTGATCGACTCCGACCGCAAGCGCTACGCCGAGATCATCAAGCAGAAGGGCATCACGGCGAACTGACCGCCGCGACGCATCGCCTCCGCACCCCGGCCGGCCCGCCGGAATCAGGACATGGGCCGGCCGGACAGACACAGGAAGGGTTGGTTCATGAGCATGCAGGAAACGGGCGGCGCGCCGGTGGAGATCCTCCAGACCTCGCCCTTCGCGCTACGGTCGCCCGAGGCGTTCGAGGCCACTTTCAAGGTCCACAAGCTGTGGGAGGCCTCGGACCGGGAGGCGCTGCTGCGCGAGGTCGGCCCGCGCGTCCGCGGCATCGCCGCGGGCGGCAAGGTCGAGATCGACGCCGCCTTCATGGACACCTTCCCGGCGCTGGAAGTCGTGGCGAATTTCGGGGTCGGCTACGACCGGGTGGACGTGGCCGCCGCCGCGGCACGGGGCGTGGTGGTGACCAACACGCCGGACGTTCTGACCGACGAGGTGGCCGACCTGACGCTTGGCCTGCTGCTCGCCACGGTGCGGCGCCTGCCGCAGGCCGACCGCTTCCTGCGCGAGGGGCGCTGGCTGAAGGGCGCCTTCCCGCTGTCCGCATCCTTGCGCGGGCGGCGCGTCGGCATCCTCGGGCTCGGCCGCATCGGCAAGGCCATCGCCAAACGCTGCGCCGCCTTCGAGCTGGAGGTCGTCTATCACGGCCGCTCGCGCCAGGAGGGCGTGCCTTACGGCTATTATCCGTCGCTGGTCGAGATGGCGCGGGCGGTCGAGGTGCTGATCGTCATCGCGCCCGGCGGCGCCGGGACGGACGGCCTCGTGGGCGCGGAGGTGCTGGATGCGCTGGGTCCCAACGGCATCCTCATCAACGTGGCGCGCGGAACGGTGGTGGACGAGCGTGCCTTGATCGCCGCCTTGACGGAGGGGCGCATCCTCGCCGCCGGCCTCGACGTGTTCGAGAAGGAACCGCAGGTCCCGTCGGAGCTGATCGCGCTGGACAACGTCGTTCTGTTGCCGCATGTCGGCTCGGCGTCGCTGCACACCCGGCAGGCCATGGGGCAGCTCCTCCTGGACAATCTGGAGGCCTGGTTCGCGGGCCGGGGGCCGCTGACGCCCGTGCCAGAAACCCCTTGGACGGGCCAGCCGGCACCGGTGGGATAAGGGTGGGGTGCCGCGCCGGGGAAGATTGCGCGGTGCCGCGGCTGCCGCCTATAGCCTCCACCGTCGCCCTCGGGACACAACCGCTCATTCCTTTCCATTGCCCGCCAAGCCGCAACACCGAATGACCGCCACCCCTGCATCCGAAGCCGCTGCCGTCCCGCTCCGGCGGCGCGCCCAGATCCTGGTCTCCACGCTCGCGGTGGTCGCCGTGGTCTTCGGCGCCATCGGCTGGGAACTGTTGGGCGCGCCGGCGGCGAAGCTCATGGCCGGGCTGGCGATGGTGGTCTTCGTGGCGCTGGAAGCACCGGCGCTCGTGCGTGGCGGGCGGGTGATGCTGGCCTGCTGCATCACGAGCGCCTTCGCCGCCTGGATGTTCCTGCCGGGGCCGGAGTCCGGCGCCGTCATCCTGCGCGGCCTCGCCAACGCCTCCTTCGTGATCGGGCTGTTCGCCTCGGTCAGCCTCTTGCGCGACGCGGCCGAGACTTCGGCCCTTATCCAGCGCTGCGGCGACCTGATGGTCCGCCAGCCGCCGGGGCGCCGCTATCTGGTGCTGAGCCTGGGCAGCCACATGGTGTCGGTGGTGCTGAACTTCGGCGTGCTGACCCTGCTGGGCGCCATGGTCCAGCGCGGCAACACGCTGGAGGCCGCGGGCGGCGACGCCCGCATCGCCGGCATCCGGCAGCAGAGGATGCTCACCGCCATCCTGCGCGGCTATGTGCTGATGCCGGTCTGGTCGCCGCTGTCCGTGGCCTTCGTCGTCACCCAGACGGCGGTGCCGGACCTGGACTGGTCGGTGCTGGTGCCGATCCAGTTCGTGCTGGGCATGCTGCTGGTGCTGCTGGGCTGGGCGGTGGACCGCATGACCTTCCCGCGCCCCACCGTGCCGCCGCAGCCCGGGCCGGAGCGGAGCTGGCGGCCGATGGCCGGGCTGGCGGCGCTGATCACCGCCGTGGTGGCGGGGTCGCTGCTGCTGGCGGTGCTGCTCGGCATCCGGCCGGCCGTCGGGGCGATGATCGTCGTGCCCCTCTCGGCGCTGGTCTGGCTGACGGTGCAGTACTGGACGGCCGGCCCGGCGCGGGCGCCACTGCGTGCGGCCCGCCGGCTCGGCGTGCGGCTCACCATCAGCATGCCGAGCTACAGGAACGAGTTCGTCATTCTTGGCGGCGCCACCTTCTTCGGCACGGTCGCCTCGGTCTTCATCTCCCCGGAATGGACGGCGCGGGTCGTCGCGCTGTTGCCCTTCCCGGCGGCGGTGGTGATGGTGCTGCTGGCCTGGTCGATGATGTTCCTCGCGCGTTACGGCGTACCGCAGATCGTGACGGTGACGCTGCTCGGCCACGCTTTCGCGGACCTGACCCAGCACGGCATCGACCCGCTGGTGCTGGCGAGCGGCCTGCTCGGCGCCTGGGGCCTGTCGGGCTGCACCACACCCATCGGGGCCGCGACCCTGACGGTCGCCCGGCTGGCTGGCGTGTCGAGCCAGACGGTCGGGCGCGAGTGGAACGGGCGCTACGTGCTGGCCGGCGCGGTCTTCGTCGCCCTCTGGATGTTCGCCCTGGACGCCCTGCGGTGACGCGCCTTTCCCCTTACCCTTCGAAACGGTGCCGCCCAACCCGCGCGGCCTTGAGGACCAGCCCATCATGACGGACAAGCCCCTCTACATCCGGGTGCACGCGGACGACAACGTCGCCATCCTCGTCAACGCCGGCGGGCTGCCGCCGGGGACGGAATTCCCCTGCGGGCTGGTGCTGCGCGACTTCGTGCCCCAGGGGCACAAGCTGGCGCTGCGCGACCTCGCCGCCGACGAGCCGATCGTCCGTTACGGGCAGGTGATCGGCCACGCCATGCGCGCCATCCCCCGGGGGAGCTGGGTGGAGGAGTCGCTGGTGCGCATGCCGCAGGCCCCCGATCTCGACAGCCTGCCGCTCGCCACCGCCGTGCCGGCACCCCAGCCGCCGCTGGAGGGCCAGACGTTCGAGGGCTACCGCAACGCCGACGGTTCGGTGGGCACCAAGAACGTGCTGGGCATCAGCATCAGCGTGCAGTGCGTGGCGGGCGTGCTCGACCATGCGGTCGAGCGCATCAAGCGGGACCTGCTGCCCCGCTTCCCCAACGTCGACGACGTGGTGGCGCTGAACCACACCTACGGCTGCGGGGTGGCGATCAACGCGCCGGAGGCGGTGGTGCCGATCCGCACCGTGCAGAACCTCGCCCGCAACCCGAACCTGGGCGGGGCGGTGATGGTGGTGGGTCTCGGTTGCGAGAAGCTCCAGCCGGAGCGGCTGCTGCCCAACGGGGTGGAATCCGCCATCGTCACGCTCCAGGACGAGCGGCACCAGGGCTTCGGCGACATGATCGCCTCCATCCTGGAGATGGCGGAGAAGCGCCTGACGGAGCTGAACGAGCGGCGGCGCGAGACCTGCCCGGCGTCGGAGCTGGTGGTCGGCATGCAGTGCGGCGGCAGCGACGCCTTCTCCGGCGTCACCGCCAACCCGGCGCTCGGCCATTGCGCGGACCTGCTGGTGCGGGCGGGTGCCACCGTCATGTTCTCCGAGGTGACGGAGGTGCGCGACGCCATCCATCTGCTCACCCCCCGCGCGGTGGACGAGGAGGTCGGGCGCGCGCTGATCCGCGAGATGGCCTGGTACGACAATTACCTGAGCGCCGGGCAGGCCGACCGCAGCGCCAACCCGACGCCCGGCAACAAGAAGGGTGGCCTCGCCAACATCGTGGAGAAGGCGCTGGGCTCCATCGCCAAGTCGGGCAGCAGCCCCATCGCCGGCGTGCTGTCGCCGGGCGAGCGCGCCACGCGCAAGGGGCTGATCTACGCGGCGACGCCGGCCAGCGACTTCATCTGCGGCACGCTCCAGCTTGCGTCCGGCTGCAACGTCGAGGTCTTCACGACCGGCCGCGGCACGCCCTACGGCCTCGCCATGGCGCCGGTGATCAAGGTCTCCACCCGGACGGCGCTGGCCGAGCGCTGGCGCGACCTGATCGACATCGACGCCGGCCGCATTGCCACGGGCGAGGCCAGCATCGAGGATGTGGGCGAGGAGCTGTTCCGCTTCATCCTGGATGTGGCGAGCGGCCGCAAGAAGACCTGGGCCGACCATTGGGGCCTGCGCAACGCGCTGACCCTCTTCAACCCGGCCCCGGTGACTTGAGCGCGACCTGAGAGGGACCTGAGATTGCGCTACAGGTCCAGCACCAGCCGCCCGCCCCGCGCGCGGGACACGCAGGGCAGGATCTGGTCGCAGGCACGGCGCTCCTCCTCGGACAGGAAGAGGTCGCGGTGGTCCGGCTCCCCCGCCAGCACGCGGGTCAGGCAGGTTCCGCAGACCCCCTGCTCGCAGGAGGTGTCGATGCGCACGCCCTGCTCGGCCAGGGCGGCGACGATGCTGCGGTCCGGCGGCACCGCGACCGTGCGGCCGGTTCGCGCCAGCTCCACCGAGAAGCCGCCCTCGGCATCGCCGGAAACCGGGGCCGGGGCGGCGAAATGCTCGCGGCGGATGGACTCGGCCGGCCAGGCCGGGGCGGCCGCCTCGGCGGCCTGCGCCATGAAGCCAGCCGGACCGCACAGGTAGAGCAGGGCGCCGGCCGGGCGCTCGGCGAGCAGCCGGCCCAGCGTGCCGTGCAGCTCCTCCCCCTCCAGCCCGTGATGGAAGGCCGAGCGCGGGCCGAGCGGGCCGCGCTCGATCTCCCGCAGGAAGGCCGCGTGGCGCGGCGAGCGGGTGAAGTGATGCAGGGCGAAGGAGCGTCCGCTTGCGGCGAGATGGCGGGCCATGGAGAGGAGCGGGGTGATGCCGATGCCGGCCGCCAGCAGCAGGCAATGCGGCGCCCCGTGGTCGAGCGGAAAGGCGTCGCGCGGCGCCGACACCTCCACGAACTGTCCGGGCTGGAGCCCGTGCATGGCCCTGGAGCCGCCGCGCGACCAGGGCTCCCGCTTCACGGCGATGCGGTAGAGGTCGCGCTCCTCCGGCCCGTTGCACAGGGAATACTGGCGCATGGGGCCGTCCGGTGCCCGCACGTCGATGTGCGCGCCGGGGGTGAAGGGCGCCAGCTCGGCGCCCTCCGGGTCGGCCAGCTCGAAGGAGCGGATGTCCTCCGCCTCGATGCGGACCTGTCTGACCAGCAGTCTCATGAGGGTCCTCCCGTTCCGGCGGCGGTCAGGCCCGCGCGTCCGTCACCTCGTCCTCGCCGTGCGCGCGCAGCAGCTCCAGCAGGCGGCGGCGCATGATGATGCCCGGCCGGTCGGACGCCATGTGCGCCTCGACCTTGCGGGAGATGTCGATGGTGGCGTCGGGGTCGGTCGATTCCAGCACCTCCTTGTCCTCGAAGGTGATCTTCCAGTCCCAGTCGATCAGGATCTGGGTCGGGCAGTCCTTTTCCGTGTCGTTGCGGTAGAGGAGTTGCATCAGCTGGATGCGGCCGTCGTCGATGGGGGTGGCGCAGTTGATGATGATGTGGCGCAGGCCGCTGGGATACTCCATGTCCATGCGGCGGCTGAAGGGCAGGTACCAGTGGTTCACCATCTTGCGGCTGGTGACCGGGTCCGACGTGCCCGTGACGCGGTGCGCCTCCGGCGGGTTCTTCACCTCGACGGTGGAGGCGGCGTAGAAGCCGTAGTCGGTCTCCGCGATGTCGTATCGCTGCGGCTTGGGCTGGTCGGGCTGGCCGAAGGTGGCGCGGTGGACGAAGGAGAAATGCGCGTTGTCGAAGCTGTTCTCCATCATGCGCAGGGGCGCCGTCTTCCACTCGTCGTAGAACTGGAAGATGCGGCGGAAGCCGGGGTCGTTCTCCTCCGGGATCTCGAAGATCGGCTGGATCGGGTCCTCCAGCGCGACCCACGCGTAGCCGTAGCGCTCCTCGCAGTGATAGGCGGGGGTGGAGAAGCCGGATTCGACCGGCTCGCTGCTGACCTGCGGCACCTTCACGACCTCGCCGCCCCGGTCGTAGGCCCAGCCGTGATAGCCGCAGACCAGGGTGCCCTTCTCGCACCAGCCCTTGGAGAGCTTCGCCGTGCGGTGGCAGCAGCGGTCCTTCAGCGCCGCCGGCCGCCCCGCGGCGTCCAGGAACAGAACGATGTCCTCGCCCAGCAGCCGGAAGGGCTTCGGCCCGTCGTTCAGCCTGTGGACGGGCATCACCGCGTACCAGAATTTGCGCAGGGTCTTCTGCTTGGTGGTCAGCATGGGGTCACCTTGGGAGGAGGAGGATTGTCAGGCGGTGATGCGCGCGACCACGCGGGCGGCGCGGGCGGCCAGAGCGGGCAGGTCCAGGCCGGGGATGGCGCCGTTCTCGACGACCGGGCGGCCGGCGACCAGCACATGGCGGGCGAGCGCGCCGCCGCCGCCGATGACCGGGCCGATGAGCGGGTCGTGCAGCCCGGCGTAGCGGGGGAGCGACAGGTCGAAGACGGCGAGGTCGGCCGCCTTGCCGACCTCGACCGTGCCGACGGCGGGCAGGCCCAGCACGTCGGCGCCGCCGGCGGTGGCCCAGCGCAGCACGTCCTCGGCCCGGACGGCGGCGGCGCCCTTGGCGGCGCGGTGAACCTGCCAGGCGGTGTGCATCTCGCTGATCATGTCGCAGGATTCGTTGGAGGCCGCACCGTCCACCGCCAGCGACACCCGGCCGCCCATGCGGTCGAGGAGGTCGGCCGGCGCCACGCCGGAGCCGAGGCGGCAGTTGCTCTGCGGGCAGTGCGCCATGCCGGTGCCGGTCTCCGCCAGCATCCGCATCTCGGACTCGTCCATGTGCACGAGGTGGGCGAACCACACGTCGGGGCCGAGCCAGCCATGCTCCGCCACCCAGGGAATCGGGCGCATGCCGTGGACCTCCAGGCAATAGTCCACGTAGTTGCGCGTCTCCGACAGGTGGCTGTGCAGCTTCACCCCCATGTCGCGCGCCGCCCCGGCGATCACGTCCAGCTCGCCGGGCTCGACCGCCCAGGGCGGGGTGGTGGGGGCGAAGGCGACGCGGCGCATGGAATCGGGCCGCGTGTCATGGAAGCGCGCGGCGAGGTCGCCGACGTTGCGGATCATGGCGTCCAGCGTCTCGGTCGGCATGGGGTGGGTGCCGGGGATGTCGAAGCTGCGGGCCTTCGTCGCCCCGCCGCGCGCCAGCACCAGCCGGACGCCCATCCGTTCCGCCCGGTCGAACAGCACCTCCGCCGGATCGAAGCGGTAGCTGTCGGCGAAAAGGTAATGGTGGTCGGCCACCGTCGTCGTGCCGGACAGCAGCAGCTCCGCGTAGCCGATGGTGGCGGCGACGGCCAGCGCCTCCTCGTCCAGCTTGTGCCAGTGGCTGTAGGGGACGGTGCGCAGCCAGCCCTCCAGCGGCAGGTCGATCCCGGCCCGCACGCCCTTCAGCACGCTCTGGAACAGGTGATGGTGGGTGGAGATCAGCCCCGGATAGACGACGCAGCCGCGCGCGTCGAGCACCGTGTCGCCGGGCCGGGCCTCGACTTCGCCGATCTCCGCGATGATGCCGTCGGCGACGCGGATGTCGCCGGAGGCGCGCTCCCCGACGCCGGCGCGGCCGGTGAGGATGCCGTGGGCGCCCCGGATGACCAGAGACTTTGCAGGCAAGTTGACGGGGGACTTCACGATTCGCTCTCCATTGCGCTCTCGTGCCAATGGCCGAGCAGCAGGCGGGACAGGCCGGCCATCAGGAGGAAAAGGCCGATGCCCGTGACGGTGATGAGGAAGAGGGCGGCGAACATGCGGGGAATATCGAGCTGGAAGCTCGATTGCAGGATCTCGTAGGCGAGGCCGGCGCTGCGCCCGCCGGTGCCGGCGACGAACTCCGCCACCACCGCGCCGATCAGCGACAGGCCGCAGGAGATGCGCAGCCCCGCCAGGAAGAAGGGCAGGGCGCTGGGGATGCGCAGCCGCCACAGGGTTTGCAGCCGCCCGGCCTTGTTCATGCGGAAGAAGCTCAGCAGGCCCGGATCGACGCTCTTCAGCCCCAGCGTCGTGTTGGAGATGATCGGGAAGACCGCGATCACCGCCGCGCAGACGGTCAGGGCCGTCGAGGTGTCCTTGACCAGGATGATGATCAGGGGCGCCACGGCAGCGATGGGCGTCACCTGCAGGAGGATCGCGTAGGGGAACAGGCTGAACTCGATGAAGCGGCTCTGCACGAAGAGGAAGGCGAGGCCCGTGCCGAAGAGCACGGCCAGCGCGAAGGCCTTCAGCGTCACCGCCAATGTGCTGCCGAGCGCGCCGATCAGCGCCGGCCATTCCCGCGCCAAGGTCGCCATGATGTCGGTCGGGGCGGGGAAGAGATAGACGGGAACCTCGTTCATCCGGCAGGCCGCCTGCCAGACGGCGAGCAGCAGCACGCCGACCAGGGCGGGCGAGGCGAAGCGGACGAACCATTCCTGCCCCATCAGGGGTTTCTTGATGGACGGGCGCATCTCAGTCCCTCCGCTGGCTGGCGATGGAGGCCTCGGTCAGCACCGCCGACAGGCCGCGGCACAGCTCCGCGAAGCGGGCGCTGCCGCGGAAGGCGTCGCCGCGCGGCATCGGCTCGTCGATCGCGAACTCGTGGAAGACGCGGCCAGGATTGGCGGCCATCACGATGACGCGGGTGGACAGGAACACCGCCTCGTAGATGGAATGGGTGACGAAGACGGTGGTGAGTTGCCGCTCCCAGGAGAGCTGGACGAGGTCGTCGTCCAGCTTGTTGCGGGTGAACTCGTCCAGCGCGCCGAAGGGCTCGTCCATCAGCAGCAGGTTCGGTTCGGTGACGAGCGCGCGGGCGATGGAGACGCGCATGCGCATGCCGCCGGAGAGCTGGCGCGGGTAGTGGCGGCCGTGGCGGCCGAGCCCGACCTGCTCCAGCGCCGCCGCGACGCGCGGCGCGGCCCCGGCCCTCGGCACGCCCGCGAGGTCGAGCGGCAGGCGGACGTTGGCGTCCACCCGCGCCCAGGGCATCAGCGTCGGGTCCTGGAAGACGAAGGCCAGCCGCCGTCCCGCCTCGCCCACCCGGCGGAAGTCGCCGCGCCACCAGGCGATGCGCCCGTCGCTCGGCTGGTGCAGGTTGGCGACCAGCTTCAGCAGCGTGCTCTTGCCGCAGCCCGACGGGCCGATCAGGCTCACGAACTCGCCCTGGCGGATGGTCAGGTCGATGGGGGCCAGGCCCCGCATGCCGTTGGCGAAGACCTTTTCCGCCGAAAGGATGTCCACGACCGGCGGGGCTTCCGCCGGATCGGCGGCGGTCGGAGCCGGAGAGGCCGAGACCACGCGCAAGCTGGCTTCCTGGTGCTTCATTGGACGCCGACGCGCAGATCCTTCACGAACTCCGTCGTGAAGGCGCTCTTCCAGTCGGTGGAGGCCTTCAGCAGCTCCGTCCCGACCAGGAAATCGTAGGTCTCCTTCCAGCGCGCCTCGGTCATGGTGCCGATGCCGGCGACGGCCGCGTCGCCGCCGTCCAGCGCCTTCAGGGCCTTGAGCTGCTCCACCGCGAAGGCGAGCCGGTCGTCGGTCATCTTCGGGTTGTCCTGCTTGATGAGCGCATTGGCCGGCGCCGGGTTCTCCAGGTAGCTCCTCCAGCCCTCCAGCGTCGCCTTCACGAAGCGGCGCACCATGTCCGGCCGCTCGGCGACCGTCTTGCGGGTGGTGACCATGGTCGTGCCGTAGGGCGGGTAGCCGGCCCCCGCCAGGGCGAAGAATTTCACCTTGGCGCCCTGCTTGCGCGCCTCGAAGGGTTCGGAGGACGGGTAGGCCTGCACGGCGGCGTTCGGGTCGAGCAGGAAGGGCTGGAGATTGAAGGTGTAGGGGGCGCTCTGCGCGTCGGTGAAGCCGAAATTGGCCTTCAGCCAGGGCCAGAAGGTGGTGCGCGAGGAGGTGGCGAGGAGGATCTTGCGGTCCTTCAGCCCGGCCAGCGATTCCACGTCGGCATGGGTCATGATGCCTTGAAGGTCGAACTGGAAGGAGGCTGCCACGGTCTGCACCGGCAGGCCGTTCTCGATCGCCTTCAGCGTCTGGATGTCGTAGCCCATGATGATGTCGGCCTCGCCGGCCACCAGGAGCTGCAGGCCGTTCACCTGCGGCCCGCCCATGCGGATGGTGACGTCCAGCCCGGCCTTCTCGTAAAGGCCGGTCGCCTTGGCCTGGTAGAAGCCGCCATGTTCGCCCTGGGCGAACCAGCTCGTCAGGAAGGTGACCTTCTCCGCCGCGCGGGCGGGACCGCTTTGGCCCCCGAGGGCCAGTGCGAGGGCGGCGGCGCCGAACAGGACGCGGCGGCGGGCCGGATCGAACATTCCCATTCCACAACTCCGAATTTGGACAAGGACCGATTGGCGAGGGGCCGAATTGGCAAGGCGGTTGCGTTCCGGCCCGAGGGGGCCGGTTCGAGAGGGGGGACATTTCGGGAGAGGAACCTGGCCTTCGAGGGCGTCGGTTCGGTGCGCTACGGCCTCATTACAGGCGATGGAGCGACGCTTGAGAAGCATCAAAAAGCATGCATACTGTTGCCTGAAAGGCATCGGTAGGGGGTTGAGGGTGCTGCATTCCCGCATGCTGGTCTATCTGGACGAGGTCGCGCGGGCGGGGTCGATCCGGAAGGCGGCGGACAAGCTCAACGTCGCGGCCTCCTCCATCAACCGGCAGATTCTGGCGCTGGAGGAGGAGATCGGCGCGCCACTGTTCGAGCGGCTGCCGCGCCGGCTGCGGCTGACCGCGACGGGGGAGCTGATGATCGCCCATGTCCGCCAGACCCTGCGGGAGCACGCGCTGCTGCGCTCGCGGCTGGTGGACCTGAAGGGGCAGCGCCGCGGGCTGGTGCGCATCGCCACCATGGCGGGGCTCGCCAACACGGTGCTGCCGGACACGGTCATCTGGATGCGCGAGCGCCACCCCTTCGTGAAGCTCGTGATCATGGCGCAGTCCCTGGCGCAGGTGGTGGGGGCGGTCACCTCGGGCGAGGCGGACATCGGCTTCGGCTTCAGCCTGCCCTATGACCCCAAGCTGCGCGTCGCCGCCTCCATCGGCCTCCAGGTCGGGGCCGTCGTGGCGCCCGGCCATCCGCTGGCGGGGAAGGAGGCGGTGTATGTGAGCGAATGCCTGTCCTACCCGCTGATCGTGCCGGACCGAAGCCTGACCATCGGGCGGCTGGTCGCCGACGTGCTGGAGCGCGGCGGCATCCCGACCGACATGGCGATCGAGACCAACTCGCTCGACCTGCTGAAACAGACGGCCTCGCGCAGCCAGTCCGTGACCTTCCTCAACGAGCTGGACGTGCATGTGGAGTGCCGGCGCGGGGAGCTGGTCTTCCTGCCGCTGCTCGACCGCGCGCCGCGCCACCCGCTCGTCCTCGTCCACCGGGCCAAGGGCGGGCTGGACGCCACGCAGAGCCTCGTGCTGGAGGAACTGCGCAAAACCGTCACCGGCTTCCGCTCGCGGGTCCCGCAGGCTCCGGCGACGCTGCCCGACGCGGCGGAGACGGCCGAGGGGTAACGCCGCCAGGTCGAGTTCCAAGAGGAGGTCGCGGGAAACTCCGCGCCGTCCTTCGCGACCGCTTGACGCGCAGGACCGAAACCCGCAACTGGCTGGCTGAGGTGGCGGAGGAGGAGCCGGACGCCGCGTTCCTCCTCGCCCAGGCGGAAGCGGACGATCCGAGCCGGCCGAACTGCCGGAATGGGCCGGGACGGTCTGGCACGCCTTCTGGCGCTTCCACGCAGACCGGCCCCAGCACTCCCTACCGACAGCCCTTCCCATGGACGGGATGATGGTGGAGCTGGTCCCTGGGCGCATCCCCTGGCGGCTGATCGACCGCTTCGCCGCCCGGTACGGTATCGTCGGAGAGGAGTTCGAGTTCCTGCACGAGATAGTCACCCAGCTTGACGATGAGCGGATGGCCTGGAAGCGGGAGCAGGGGGCGCAGGAAGGGTAAGGGCCGCTCCTCTACGGGGCGGCCCACATGTGGTCTTCAGTCTGTTCGGGCGTGGCCGTCAGAGCCCAGCCGACTTCCGGAGGGCGTCGTTGATGCGCGTCTGCCAGCCGGGGCCGTCCGCTTTGAACCGTTCCACGACCTCGGCGTCCAGCCGCAGGGTGACCTGCTGCTTGGGGTTTTCGAGCCGTGGGCGCCCTCGCGGCACCAGCCGTCCGTCCTCATGGATGGTGGCGTCGGCAAACCACTCATCGTCCAGTTCGGGGGCCTCGTCGTATTCCGCCGGCTGGATGGTGTGGGCGTCAACCTTCGCCAGATTGCTGCCGATATCGTGCTTGTTCTCGCTCATTGGCCTTCCTCATGGAGATGATGTGGCGAGCCTCGCCACGTTGCGTCCAGACAACGATCACCATGCGACCGCGAAGGTGACCGACAGTGACCATGCGGGTTTCGCCATAGTCGAAGCGGTCGTCCGGCCCGTCGAGGGTGAAGCCGGCGAACACCTCGGCAGCGTCCTCAAAATCCAGCCCTCGGTCAGCTAAAGTGGCGGCGCGCTTCGCGGGATCGCAGGTGATCTTCATGGGACTTAATGTAGCGCCAAAAAATGGAGGCGCCCACATTAATCGTAGTTACAGAAATGGACTGCCCCTCACTGGGCGGCCTTCTTCGTAGGGGCAAGTACGATCCCTGCTAGCGAGTAGCGCTCATGAACCGTTCGTCCAGTGAGACTGCTTCAGCACTCTCACCGGGAATAAGGATAGCTCGCCCTTTGATGAGCGTTCGACAACGCGGAAGGCACCATTAACCTCCCGGACGTAAGCGTGGAAAAGTCGACAAGATACGACGCTGGCCGTGTTCCAATTGATTTCGAACCAATCCGATCCCGGCATTCTGAAAAAAGAGAGCGTACTTCGATCGCTGGGCTGAAACGCTTTGGAGTACGTCCGTGCCCGGCATAAGCGACGAGGAGGTGGACGCGGCCTTTGTCCGGATCGACGCCGCCTATGAAGCCCTGATGGCCTTGGACCCGGCGACGGGGGAGGACGCCTTGCTCCAGACCTATGCCAGCTTCCACCACACACATGGCGGGCTGAGCAACAGGCAGGTCACCGAAGTGGATTACCCGCCGGTCGATGATGCGGGCTGGACCGACAAACTGCTCCGACCGCTCTTCGAGAAGTCGCGGAAGGTCGCGGCGGCTCGGCTCAACTTCCCGCTGACCGCCTGAAGGAGGGCGCCACCATGAACAAGACCCGCCGCGCCTTCCTCGCCCAGGCCGCCACGCCGCCCGTTGCCGCTACTGCCGCGTCCGTCCCGCTGGCGCTCCCCGCCGCCGGCGCCGAACCCGCCTTCGCCGAACACCTTCAGCGGCTGTGCGCGGTCGCCGACTCCAATCAGCCCGACGCGGCGCTCCTCCTGCTGGGGGAGAAGTACCGGGAGATCCAGGCGGAGCGCCGGATAATGTGGGAGGCCAAGCGTTACAATGAGCCCCGCTACGACGACCTGACTGCCCGGCTGGAGAAGGTGGAGGAGGCCATCGAGGAGGCGGACCCGCAAACATCCGGCGGGATCGCCGTGAAGCTCCGGGTTCTCTACGACCAGATGATCACCCGCCCCGAAGAGGAGGGCGGGCCGGTCCAGGGCACCGACTGGCGAGCCCGGCATGTCTGGCAAGTTATGCTGGCCGCTCAGAGCATGGGCGTGGCATAGGGCGAATGTAGACCTTCGGTGTGGTTTTGGCCTGAAAATGCCAAACGTCTATCGTTCCTACAGCGAATACCGCCGAGCGGGCGGAAATCCTAGAATTGATCTTCGGTCCCCGCTGGGTGGTCTGGCGGAACACGCGATATGAGATTTGCCGAGCTTCAATGCGGCGGTCGTATCGCGAATGCGATCCCTGAGCGTGTCGGGTGGACCACCGGCCGCCGTACTGGAGACCTAAACATGCTCCCTTCTGTGGTGGAGTTCGACGGGGTGTGCCTGTCGGTTGTGGATCGGGCGGGGCGTCCCTGGATCGCCTTCCCCGATCTGGTCCGCGCTCTCTACGGCATCAAAGGGGATGACACTTCTGTCACCCCCTTTGTCAATGTCGAGCGGGCATTGCGCAGGGTTCCGAACTCGGGTTAACGAGGCTTTACGCTGGTGAGGGTTTCTGATTCGGTGGGGTCACCGCGACCTTTGGTGAGAAGCCATGACCTCTCTGGATGCCGAGTTTGGCGGAACATCGCGGCTGAAAGCGCTTTTGGATCATTTTTCGGCGATCGATGACCCGCGCGAGCCCTGGCGGGTCGCCTACCCGCTGCCGGAGCTTCTTCTCCTGACGGTATGCGGAACGATTGCGGATTGTGAGGACTACGAGGCGATCGCGGCATGGGGAGAGAGCCAGCTGGAATTCCTGCGGCGTTTGCTGCCCTATGATCGCGGGGTGCCGAGCGGCCGCTGGCTGACCCTGTTCATGAACCGGATCAACCCGGCGTTGTTCCAGGACTGCTTCACGGCCTGGGTGCGCGAGGTCTGGCCCGACCGGCCCGACCTGGTGGCCATTGACGGTAAGACCTCCCGGCGCAGCCACGACCGCGGTGCCGGTCAGCCGCCACTGCACCTCGTCTCCGCCTTCGCCACCACCAGCCGGCTGGTCCTCGGCCAGGAAGCCGTGGCCGACAAGGCGAACGAACTCGCCGCCATTCCACCGCTGCTGGAGCGGCTGGCGGCGGCCGACGGGCTCAAGGGCGCGGTCGTCAGCATCGACGCCATCGCCTGCAACGCGACCATCGCCCAGGCGGTCCGGGACGCCGGGGCCGAGTATCTGCTGGCGGTCAAAGCCAACCAGCCAAGTCTGCGCGCGGAGATCGAGGACTATTTCACCACGGCTCCGGAGTCCCTGCTGGAGCAGGTGGTCAGCGTCGACAAGGGCCATGGGCGGATCGAGCAACGGACCGTCACGCTCGCCCGGGAAGTGGACTGGCTGCAAGGTGGGCGCCGCTTTCCCGGCGACCTGAGGCTGCCCGACGTCGCCGCTCTTGTGCGCGTGCGCAGTCAAGTCGAGTTGAAGGACCGCTGCCGCTTCGAAACCCGCTACTACATCACCTCGGCCACGTTCTCTGCCCAGGTGGCCGCTGAGGCCGTGCGCGGCCATTGGGGCATCGAAAACCAACTCCACTGGGTTCTCGACGTCGTCTTCAAGGACGACCAGTCCCGCCTGCGCAAAGGCCATGGCGCCATGAACATGGCTGTCATCCGCCACTTCGCCATCAACCTCGTCCGAACCGCCCAGGAGCCTTCGAGGCAACGGTCCGGCTTGCGGCGTCGCACCGCAACGTCCGCACAACCAAAACCCACCAGCATCAAGCTCCGACGAAAAATCGCGGGATGGGACACTGATTACCTCCACGGCATCCTCAACGTGAAAATCCGTTAACCTGGATTCGGAGCCCTGGGGCATTGCGCCGGGTCTACGACAAGAACCGTGACGAGTTCACGGACGCCATGACCACGATACTGACGATGGAGACGGCCTGCGGCCCGCAGCAGGTTCGCATCTTCTCCGCCCGCGGATGCTACCTGATGGCGATGCTGGCGAAGACGGAGCGGGCCAAGAAGTTCCGGCAGTGGGCGTTGGACGTGTTGGACGGCACCGCGCCGGCTGTGAACACGCTCACGCTCGCCGAGCGGCGGGTGCGGGTGATGGAACTGAACGCCGCCAACCGGACCATGGACCACATCGTAAAAACCGGCGGACGGCGGGCCGCCATGGAGAACCTGAAGGCGGTCTACGCCAAGGCGGGCCTGAACCTCGACCTGTCGTCCGCACAGTTCCAGGGCGATTTGCTGTGAAAGTCCGAGGCGGGGGTGCGCAATCACGCCGCCCCTACCCGCCTGAACGAGTGCGCGATACACCATATGCATACCGAAACGGGAAAAGACCGAATGACCCGCAATCTGCGTGACTAACAGATCAAGGCCATGGACGACGTGAGCGCGGCGCTTGTCGAGGCTGGCAGCGTCGTTCTCCAGATGCCGACCGGCTCCGGCAAGACCGTGACCGCCGTCGAGATCGCGCGCTGCCACTTGGCCCGGTCTGGTTCGTCTGCCATCGGCGCGAAATCCTCCAGCAGGCGGCGCGGGCTTTCGAGTCGGCGGGGATCGCCTTCGGGATGGTCGCGCTTGGCTGCCCGCTCACGGCTGACGCTCCGGTCCAGATTGAACCGCGCCGGGTTTCCCGGAGGCTCCATTTTCTGAGAGAGTGGGGTCATCATGACGAAACAGGCATACCCAAATACGCCCCTGAAGTCCGCGAGCGCGCGGTTCGGATGGTGTTCGAGCATGAAGGGGAGCACGCCTCAGGCAGGCCGGATCCCCCCGGCGCGTTCAGCTCCGCCTCGCGCTTTCCCAGCCAAGCCGCCGCCCGTCGGCGCTCAAAGGTCTGGTTTTCCCGATGGACGATCACACCCTTGCGGACAATCTTGATCTGCGCCAAGTAGAAGCGTCTTCCGTCCTTTTTGACGCGTTCGGTCATGGCACCCATGGAAAGCCTTTGTCGCCTGACAACATGGGTACCGGCCTGACAACCTTGTTGGAGCCGCGTCAACGGAATGTTGGAAAATGTGGGGCGATGTTGTGGCTCCAGGCGGCACCGAACGAGCAGAAGCGCGAGCTAAGTTACTGATGAAAAAGGCTATTCCCCTCAGCGTTGCGCCCATGATGGACTGGACGGACCGGCACTGCCGGTACTTCCACCGCCTGCTGTCGCGGAACACGCTGCTCTACACCGAGATGGTGACCACCGGCGCCATCCTGCACGGCGACCGCGAGCGGCACCTGCGCTTCGACCGGGCGGAGCATCCCGTCGCCCTCCAGCTCGGCGGGTCGGAGCCGGCGGACCTCGCGGCCTGCGCCCGCATCGCGCAGGAGCATGGCTATGACGAGGTCAACCTCAATGTCGGCTGCCCGAGCGACCGCGTGCAGTCCGGGCGTTTCGGCGCCTGCCTGATGGCGGAGCCGGACCTCGTGGCGCGGCTGGTCGACGCCATGCGCGACGCGGTCTCCATCCCGGTGACCGTGAAGTCGCGCATCGCCATCGACGAGATGGAGGAATGGCCGACGCTGGAGGGCTTCGTCCGCGCCGTGTCGGCGGCCGGCTGCACGCATTTCATCGTGCATGCGCGCAAGGCTTGGCTGAAGGGCTTGAGCCCCAAGGAGAACCGGGACATCCCGCCGCTGCGCTACGATCTGGTCCACCGGCTGAAGCGGGAATATCCGCATCTGGAGATCGCCATCAACGGCGGTATCCGCACGCTGGACGAGGCGGCGGAGCAGCTGGGCCATGTGGACAGCGTGATGATCGGCCGCGCCGCCTACGAGGCGCCCTACCTGCTGGCCGACGCCGACCGCCGCTTCTTCGGCGGTGCGCCCGGCCTCGAACGTCACGCCGTGGTGGAAGCTATGGTGCCCTACGTCGAGGCGCAGCTATCCAAGGGCCAGCAGCTGTCGGCGATCACCCGCCACATGCTCGGGCTGTTCCAGGGGCTACCCGGCGCCCGCTCCTGGCGCCGGCATCTCAGCGAAAACGCCCACCGCCCTGGCGCTGGGCCGGAGGTGATGCTCGCGGCGGCCGCCCTGGTTCCGCGCGAGGCCGCCGAGGCGGCCTGAGTCAAACCGGTTCGGCCACCAGCAGCGGCGCGCGTTCCAGACGGTCGCGTCCGCCCCGCTTGGCCCGCAGCAGCGCGGCGTCCGCGGCGGCGAGCACGGCGGCCGGTGTGGCGCCATGGTCCGGCCGGATCGCGAGGCCGAGCGAGATGGTGATCCGGCCCAGCGGCTGGCCCTTGTGGACCAGCGACAGCTCGCGGACGGCGCGCAGCAGCTGCTCGGCCCGTGCCTCCAGCGCGGCCATGCCGCTGCCCGGCAGAATGACCGTCAGCTCCTCGCCGCCGTAGCGGCAGGCGATGTCGCCGTTGCGGAACAGCTCATGCAGCAGCTTGCCAACGGCCTGCAGCAGGGCGTCGCCGGCGTCGTGGCCGAAGGTGTCGTTGAAGCGCTTGAAATGGTCGATGTCGGCCATGATGATGCCGACTGGCTCGCCGGTGCGCTCTACCCGGGCGAACTCCAGGGCGAGCGCCTCCTCCATGTAGCGGCGGTTGAACAGGCCGGTCAGCGGGTCGCGGATCGATTGCTCGCGCAGCCTCGCCCGCAGGCGGTGATTCATGAGCGCAAGCGCCACGTTCTCCATCAGGGCCGAAGCCACGTCCGCCTGTGCGTCGCCCAGCTCGCCCTCCAGGTGCAGCAGACCAATCATGTCGCCGCCGGCCGAGAGCGGCAGGCAGGCATAGCCGGCGGCGCCGTGGCCGGCGTGATCCTCGCCGATGTGAGCGCAACGGATGTCCGGCTCATGGCCGGTGACGACGTGCGGCTGCCCCCGGCGCATCGCCCAGCAATCGTCCGGCTCGCATTCGGCGGGCGCGTCGGCACCGCCCCAGACGGCCAGCCGGACCAGCAGGTTGCGCGAGTTGTTGTGGGCGTAGAGCGCGCCGGGCAGCCCGGTGAGCACCCTGGGAACGAACTGCTGGACGACCGCGCCGAACTCGCGCTCGTCCGTGACGCTCTGAAGCCGCTGCGCCATCTTGCCCAGCAGCTCGACCGAGCGGCCATGCGACTGCAGTTCGACGTTCGTCCTCTGCAGCGCCGCGTCCGCCCTTTCCCGGGCGCGCAGGCTTTCCGCCTGGCTTTCGGCCATGGCGTTGAAGGATTTGGCGAGCAGGCCGAGTTCGTCGTTGTGGACCACTGGAATGCGATGCTCGAACCGGCCCGCGCTGAGCTGGCGCGTGCCTTCCAGCAGGCCTTCCAGCGGCCGGCCGATGCGCCGCGCCGTGGTGAGGCCCAGCAGGGCGAGGCAGACGGCGGTCAGCGGGCCGCCGAACAGGACGATGTTGTGGACTTGCTGAAGCTGCTCGGCCGCGTTCCGGCGGCGCGTCTCCAGCAGCTCCGCCTGCACGGCCTCGATCTCGCCGACGAGCAGGCGGATACGCCCCATCAGGACGAGGCCGCGGTCCTCGAGCACGAGGCGCCGGGCCTCGGCGAACTTGCCCTCCTGGCCGAGCCGCACGGTTTCCCCCAGCTCGTCGAGCTTCTCGCGGATGAGCCCCTGGAGTGCGGCGAGGCGGGCCTTCTGGCCGGGGTTGGTCATCAGGGCGTCGGCGCGGTCGAACTTGCCCCAGGTCGTGCTGACCGCGCTCTCATAGGGGGCAAGGTAGGTGGAGCGCTCGGTCAGGAGATAGCCGCGCTGCCCCGTCTCGGCGTCGCGCACGTCCGACTGGATGTGGCTGATCAGCAGCACGATGTCCTTGGTGCGCTCTACCCATTCCGCATCCTCCACCGCATGTTCCAGGTTGACGAAGAGCACGGCGCAGAGCGCCAGCAGGATGCTGACGGCGGCGGACCAGAGGAGGAGAATGCGGGCGCGCAGGGACATTGCTGGGGATTTCGCTCAAACTTTCTGCATATACCTCTCCTTATCTCATCCCAGAGGTTACCGACACGTGAATTCCTTTGGAGAAGGTCTCGCCCTTGGGTGCGGAGCCCTCGCTGGCGGGCAACAAAGGCCTGCGGCACTTGTTTTCACGGCGGAACCAGACGAGATGGACAGAGGGAGCAGACCATGCGATCCGCGATGGACAGGGATGCAATGGATAGGAATGGGGGCGACACTGCAGCACTTCACGCCGAACTGACCGATCTTCTGCAACTCGAGCATGACGCCCTGCCGGCCTATTCCGTGGCCATCTCCGGGCTCCGGACACCCGAATTCCGCGAGGCGCTCACCTCCTTCCGGGAGGATCACGAACGCCATGTGCGCGAGCTGACCGCGCTGATCCGTGACCTGAACGGTATGCCGATCGCCATGCCGCATCTCCCCACCGGGCTGTTCAAGCTGGCTGTGCAGACGGCGGGCCTTCCGGGCGGGGAACGGGCGGTGCTGCTGGCGTTCCTGTCGAATGAATGGCAGTCGAAGGAGAAATACGCCCGCCACGCGGCGCGGCCCCATCCGCCGGAGGTCGCGGCTCTGCTGAACCGCTGCGCCGAGGACGAGGCGCGCCATTACGACTGGGCCTGCGGGGCGCTCGACCGGCTAGGCTGCGGGGCGGACACGGCGGTCGGCCGCGCGGCCGGCGCCTTTGCCCGCTTCCATGGAACGGTGGCCGACGTCGTGGAGGGCGGCGGCCGCATGGCGATGGAAACGGCGGTCCGCGGGCTGCGGCGGCGGTGAGGCGAGGGCGGTCCGGGGAGGGGGCCCGCATCACCATCAGACCAGGAGGGATTGAGCCCCGTCGATCCATACGGGCGTGCCGCTGATGTGCTTGGCGCGGTCGGACACCAGGAACAGCACCGTTTCGGCAACGTCGAAGCTGCTGCCCGGCGTGTCTCCGGTCAGGGGGATCTTGCCCTCCGGATATTCGGCGGGAACCACCGCCTCCTCCGTGTGGCGCGGCTGGGTGTTGTCGTTGATTTCCGTGTCGATCCGGCCCGGGCAGACGACGTTCACCCGGATGCGGTGCTTGGCCAGTTCCAGCGCCAGGATCTTCGTCATGGCGACCTGAGCCGCCTTTGTGCTGGCATAGGCGACGGTGCCGGCGTTGCTGAAGGTCCGCGTGCCGTTGATCGAGGCGGTGATGACGATGGACCCGGCGCCGGCCTTCTTCAGGTGCGGCACGGTGTGATGGACCGTCAGATAGGTGCCACGGAGGTTGACGTTGATGGTCTGGTCCCATTCCTCCGGCTGCAGTTCATCGACCGGAGCCCAGACGCCGTTAATGCCCGCGTTCGCGAAGACGATGTCCAGCCGGCCATAGGTGCCGACGAGCTTGTCCACGGCCTGCTTCATGGCCTCGGCGTCGGCGACGTCGGCGAGGAGCGCCACCGCCTTGCCGCCCTTCGCCTCGATTTCGCGGACGGTTTCCCGGACCTCCTCCTCGGTGCGGCTGAGCACGCCGACGCTCGCCCCCTCCTCGGCGAGGCGCACCGCGGTTGCCTTGCCGATGCCGGATCCCGCGCCGGTGACCAGCGCGACCTTGCCCTTCAGTTCCATGTGCCGTCTCCGTCCTTATCGTATGAGAGCGAAGCAGCCAACCGGGGCTGGGGCATCCGGTTCCCCGGCGACCCGCCGGTGCGTGCGGTCGGGGAGGGGGGCGGACAAAAATTCACGCCACTGTAAAAAACCTCTTGCGCGCCGAGGCGGGATGGGCATATAAACCGCTCACCGACGCGGTGGCCGCTCAAGACTGAGACGGCGGCGGGTCGGAAAAACCTCCGGAACGGCGGATCGAAGCGAACCTGAAAGGGTGCGTCGGTTTGCGTGTCTCCGGCGGTTGCTGTCTTGAAATTCCGGCCGAATGTTGCCCTGGCATTAGCTGCCCGGGGGCAGGCCGATGCGGCTCAGAGCTTTGAGCCGCGGGATCTTTTAAAAGTGAAGACCGTGTTGTGAGAAGGGATGCGCAGGCGGCGGCTTGGTTTGGCCGTTGACGCGGGTCCGGTCCCGAGTGGGGATTGGGCCAGCGGTTGCCGTGACGCATCTCGGCTAGGTTTTTAGAGACGATACAGTTTCTGACGCTTAGGTGAGGTC
>NZ_JAFIQV010000099.1 GCF_017356015.1 Azospirillum sp. SYSU D00513 | reverse complement strand
ATCCGATGCCGGCGGTCAGCATTGTGTTTGTGCGGCATGCTCAAGCAGGGAGATCAGCAAGGGGGCCGCCTTCTACCCGACCTCATCCGTGTACTGCGGCCCGGAAATGAGACAGGCGACTGCGCTTGTTCAGGCGGCCAAGGGTAGCCCGGCTTCGGAGGGCCGATCAACCCGGAGTTGGTCGGCTCGGACCTGAGCCGGGGAGCGGTGGCCATGCCGGGCGACGAGCCAGGTGTCGTTGTAGTGCCGAGCGAACTCCAGCAGGGCCTGCCGGAGTTCCTCGACGGTATCGAAGGTGCGGACCCACAGGAGGTTTTCCTTGAGCGTCCGGATGAAACGCTCGGCCACGCCGTTGCCCTCGGGCTCACGCACGAAGGAGGGCGAACTGGTGATACCCAGGCACCGGATCTCATCCTGAAAGTCGCCGGACATGTAGTTGGAGCCGTGATCGTGGCGCAGCTTGAGCCCTACCGCGACGCCGGGGCCGATGCTGCTGAAATGGCGCAGCACGCCCTGTCGGACCGGTTCCAGAGCCTCAAAGCGGTTGCCGCTTTTCGAGGCGTGGATGCCCACCACCTCGGTGTTGGCGTGATCGACGGCGATGAAGACGCGCGCCACCCCCTCGGCTGCGGTGATTGTCTCCGTCATGTCCGTGCCCCACATGGTGTTCACCGTCTCGGTGACGATGGTGCCGTCATGCACCCGTGTGCGCCGCCGCCCGACGCGATGCGGCGCCAGCAGCCCATGCTCACCCATCAGCCGCCTTACCCGGCGGGCCGAGGTGCGGATCCCCGCAAAGCGCAGGCGTGCCCAGATCTTGCGGTAGCCCTCCCCATGGAAGCGCGATGCCAGGATCTGCTGGCGAATATGCTCGACCAGTTCCGCATCCGAACAGGGTCCGAGTGGGCCGGGACGAACCCGCATGGAAGGCGACCCGTCGCTGACTTGGTTGAGAGCCCGCAGCCGGTGTCGGTAGACGGTCGCCCGGGACACGGCCCAGACTTGGGCGACCCGGGCCAGACCATAAGCGCGACCAGTGGAGGGCGAGAAGGTCCGGCTCATCGTCTCGACCTCCGCCAGGCCAAAGGGCGTTTGCCCTCCAGCGCAACGATCTTCTCCTCCAGCAACTCATTGGCCATGGTGATCTCGCCCACCTTGGCCTTCAGGCGCGCGATCTCCTCATCACGCTCATCGCGCTCGCGCTCCTTGATCGCTGCGGCGGCCCCAGCCAGGGCGCGATCGCGCCATTCGGACAGGCGCGCGACCGTGACGTTCAGCTCACGAGCAACGACCTCCAGCGGCTCGCCGCGCAGAAGGCGCGTAACCGCGGTCAGCTTGCGTTGCGCGGAGAACCGTTGGGGAGCGCGGGCCTCCGCGCCCGAGGGGGCGCCTGCGCCAGCGTTGTGGGCGCGCTCCGGCGCCCCCTCGGGCTTACGTTCCTGTTCCTCGTTCATCTTCAGACCTCCGGTTGCGGTTCATTTTACCGCAGCCAGCTGTCTCATCGAACCGGGCAGCACCCCAACCCGACCTCATCCGAGCGGGCAACCGCCGCATCCGTGCACCAAACCAGGGGAGGGGGCCAAACTTGCAACAGAGTCAAATCCCTTTGGGTTGGATAGCTCTTG
The DNA here is from genome assembly GCF_017356015.1 of Azospirillum sp. SYSU D00513. GTDB lineage: Bacteria > Pseudomonadota > Alphaproteobacteria > Azospirillales > Azospirillaceae > Azospirillum. The sequence continues at coordinate 1,155 of NZ_JAFIQV010000099.1, read as the reverse complement.
AACGGCGACCACCTGCATACCCCTGCATGCTTGTTGCGCTTGTGACAAAGCACTATCACGGCAACTATTGATTCGCCCCATTAAAACATTATGACTAGGCTATACCATATTGCTGCTATCATAGGTAAGCTGGTATGCAGGACTACACAACGAGTCTGTTCGCTATTCACAGTGCGATACGGAAAACCCGAGAACGAAGCCGAATATGCGGCTGCATCAAGGTACGGCAACGTCTAATCGGAGTTGAGAGGACGCTAGTAGGCATGTTGCTGAAAGCGGAGGCTGCAACCCAAGAAGGTGCACCCACATCTAATCAACAATTCTAAAATATTAAGACCTTCTTGGTTTATTTAAGTAATCCGGACACTCTCTCCATAGCAGAATTATAACTGCTAATTTCACACCAAAATACCTGAAACCAGGAGTCGATTGCGTATCATAATGTTACAATGGATTGCATCCAAACCGGGCTGATCTACCTCTCAGATGCCAACAAGTAACAATGGAGGCTGACAGTACTGAGGGAGAATGGCCCACCGACTGCGAGCAGTGGCGTAAGCTCTTGCTGGTGATGTGTTTATCTAGAGCATACCCAAACAGGACACAGGACAGTGCCGCACCCACCTGTCCTGGAGCGTCCCCTCTCTCTCGGGAAAGCTCTACCGGCACATCGGTGGACGGACAAACATTCCGCCGGGTTGACTATTGGCAACCCTAAAGAGCGCAGCTATGCGTGGGCGCTACCTTAGGAATGCGTCTTTTGCGTATACGGGATTTTGTATACCAGAATATATTCGTCTCAACAGAACGACACGACCTACATGCTGGAGAGACACCATGGCCTACATCACCTCCTCGCACCTCGACGCGGACCGCTCCTCCTCGGGCATCCTCAAGACGATCAGCGAGTTCGTCAGCGCCTGGGTCGAAGCCTCCGCCGCTTACGCCACCTACAGCGCGCTCTCCACTAAGAGCAACGCCCAGCTCGCCGCCCGCGGCCTGCACCGTCAGGACATCGCCCGCTCCGCCATGGATCTACCGGCGCTGATCCGCGAGTAAGCCAAAGCGACAGACCTCATTCTTCCCATCGAGCGACGGAGACGAAAATGACCTACGCGACCTATTCGGATTTCGGTACCGACAAGCGTTCCTCGG
>NZ_JAFIQV010000098.1 GCF_017356015.1 Azospirillum sp. SYSU D00513 | reverse complement strand
AGCCCTTGCGCCGACACCAACCCGACCCAGCGGGACCAGCATCTCCGGGTCATTGCTGAGCGGGGGCGCATGAGCTGGCAGAAAACCTCGGGCTATAACGCCAGGTCTGGCGCTGAGGGAGCGATGAGCCGCTACAAGGGGATCATCGGCGACACCTTGCGCTCCCATCCCCGACCAGCGCAGAAGGTGGAAACCCGGATCGCCGTCAATGTCCTTAACCGCATGTTCGACCTCGGACGCCCGGAGTCCGTCCGCGTCGCCTGACGATCAAAGTACAAAGCCAACGCTCTGATCTCCTATCTCCATGCACCAGAGCACTCCTGGACGCCAGCGGACATCAAGCCAGCGCCTGACGGCAAGCCGCCGCGAAGCCGCCGATCGTTGGCTAAAGTCGTGGGCTGAGTGCCAGTGCAACACCGAAGTGCGATGAGCACTTGATACACAAAATGCTCCCTCTCTGCCTAAGAGGCGGGAAGGGAGCTTGCTTACTTGGGATACAAGAGATAACTACACGTCAGCAGTGACTACCGCTTTCTCAGTTCGCGGGCATTAAAATAAGGCAAGCTAAAAATCATAAGTGAGTCACATTCTCTCGTTTCTGAGAATAACAAGATAGTAATGTGCGGCGAAATGGCTTTGGGGTTTGGAATGATTGTCATGAACAACCGTCGTGTACGATTTGCACTGCGGCCATCCCACCTACTCTAACCGATCGTACCTTATTTCTCGCCCATCCTTCTCCTGGTAAACCGGCAGATAGAGAGAGAAGCGCGATCCTTTCCCGACCGTCGAAGCCACCTCTACCTCGCCGTCCAGCAGGTCCGCAATATTCCGTACAAGCGTCAGCCCGATGCCTCGACCTTCCTGGTGATGCAACTCCGTTGCCCGAAAGAACTCTTCGAAGATGGCGTTCCTCATGGCGTCAGGAATTCCAGGCCCGGTATCAATGACGTCGACGCGAAGACAATCGCCGCGCCGGCGGCAGCCGACCAGGATACCTCCAGACTGAGTATAGCGCAGAGCGTTTCCAAGCAGGTTTCGAAGCGCCCGCTCCAGAAGTGTCGGATCCGCCCTTACGATGACCGAGCAATCCACCACTTTTACTGCAAACCCTTTTGGCTCTGCGAGTGCTTCGATATCCGGCCGCAGACGCTCCAGCATGCCCCCGATGTCCACTGGTTTCGGACGGGCAACAAGAGTACCGCTTTCCATCTGAGACAGGTCCATCAGGTCCCGGAAAAATTCTGCAAGGCTGGAAATGGTGCGCTGGATGTCCTTGATGTAGCGAAGCTCCTCGCTCGTCCGGATGCCGCGGTCTAATGTGGCCAACATGAGGTTCAGGGCCTGCAACGGCTGCCGGCAATCATGGCTGACGGTCGCCAGAAAACGGGCTTTCACCTGCTGGGCCAATTCCCGCTTGGTAATCTCTTCTTCGAGGTGCTTTGTCTTTTGGCGCACGGCTTCCGCCAGATCGGCCTCATGCGCGAGAACTCGGTAAAGTAAGGCGCGCCGGTCACTGACGACAGCACCTAGCAGCAAACCAATGACGGCGTTGGTGAGGAGTAGGCTCTGCAACTCAATGGGTGGTGTTTCAGAACCAATCCACTGCACGAGTAAAGGAGGTGCTGCGTTGACAATCGGCAGCATGACAATGGCGCCCCGATTGCCGCTGATTGTCACAATCAGCGCAATGGGAATGAGGAGGAGAAATTCAGGTGCTGCTGAACTCGATACCTCTGCGGAAATCGTGAGCACCAGGGCAGTGAAGGCGATCGTGCCGACGGACATGCCCAGAAAAAGCCGAAGACTTGGAAGCTCCCATCCAGGAGCTTGCACCAGGCTTCGTTGCTGGGCCGCCCTTAAGGCGACGATGAAAAACGGAGCTGCGACCAAGACGCCTGTGGCATCTCCGATCCAGAAGCCTAACATCATCTCGACCGCCTGGTTCTCCTGTATCATGCCTTTCCAGAGATAAAGGCAGCTTGCGGCGATGGCCGAAAGTAGGGCTGCCCCGACCATGGTCGTAACCCCGAACAGTGACCGTCGAAAGGTCAGTGCGTATTGCCTAGTGCCGAGCAGATGCCTCAGCAGCAAGGCTCCGCCTCCAAAAGCGATAACCTGCCGCGCGGCCTGGGCAAGGGTCCAGACAACATCGTTCGTATCGGCGTTGGCCACCACGACGAGGAACCAGACCGGCAGGATGCGCCATCCGAATGTGAACACGAACGCAAAAGCGACGCCGGCTGCTGGATACCAGGCGCTGACATGGGGGGCGAGGTGAAACAGCGTGGATGCCTCGAAAGCCGCCTTCCAGAGCAGCCCAAAAGTCAGCATCACGCCTAAGACTCTTAACGCCTTCGCTCTTGCCTGTGTGCTTTGACCAACATTTGCCCCCGAAGCCTTCCGCTTCCTAACTCTGTGCCACCATACTGAAAACCATAGCCCCAGGCGAGACTGCGGCGACTTCCCCAAACCATGCATAAAGAGCGCAGCCCCTAACAGAAACACCCCACTGACATTTTCCACCTTCCACCATGAAGGGTTGTTATGCCAATCCCAAAGTTATCATAAAGGGTGCTGTTAGGCATTGTCGCATAAATCTGGTTCGTGCTGCCGGAGTGCGGCGCGACGGGTATAGAGACAGGTCCCGCTTCTGAGAGCCCGCATGCCGTACAAGCACCATGAACCGCGCCGTCATCGGATCCCGAAGGCGAAGTACAAGGTTGAGAACTGGGGGGAGTACAGCCGGGCACTTCGGCAACGAGGAAGCGTGACGCTCTGGGTGTCGTCCGAGGCACTCGCCGCGTGGACGCCCGCCGGCACCGGTCGGAGAGGCCGGCCGCAGGCCTACTCGGACATTGCCATTGAGACCGGGGGCATGCTGCGTCTGGCCTTTGGCCGCCCATGGCGACAGACCGAGGGGTTGCTGCGCTCCATCGTGCAGATCCTCGGCCTGGAGTTGCCGGTTCCCGATTACACGATATTGGCCCGACGCAGTGCCCGCCTGTCGCTGGCGACCGCGTTGGTGAAGCCGAACGGCCCCGTGACTGTGGTGATCGACAGCTCTGGCCTGAAGATGGTCGGAGCGGGCGAGTGGCTCTTGCAAAAGCACGGCGGAAAGCCGCGCCGGAGCTGGCGCAAGCTGCACATCGGCGTCGATCCGAACAGCGGCAACATTCTGGCCGCGGAGCTGACCACGACCGAGGACGGCGACGCCTCCCAGGTCGGTCCCTTGCTCGACCAGATCCCCGGTCAGGTCACCGCCGTTCTGGCTGATGGTGCCTACGACGGAGACTCCGTCTACCTTGCCGTTTCCGACCGGCATACTGATGCCGTGGTGATCATCCCGCCCCGCTGCACGGCGGTGCCGGGGAAGACGGCCGAGACCGCTCCCACTCAGCGCGACTGCCACATCCAGCAGATCGCCGAGATGGGCCGCATGGGCTGGCAGGCGGCGACCGGCTATGGAAAGCGCGCTCTCGTGGAGACCGCCTTCTTCCGCTACAAAGCTCTCATCGGGCGGAGCCTCCGGGCCAGGACTCTGCCTACTCAGAAGGTCGAGGCCAGGATCGCCTGCGTCGTCCTCAATCGGATGACCAGCCTCGGCATGCCGGTTTCACGCAAGATCACCTAAAAGCCAAAGGATGGGGGCAGTCTGCCCGCTGCCCGATTTGTGCAACATCTATGGACGGCCCCCACCCTGCAAGAGCGTTTTTCAACGTCACGGCCCGAGGGTCGGTTGCTGCCATCTATCCGGCCTACT
>NZ_JAFIQV010000097.1 GCF_017356015.1 Azospirillum sp. SYSU D00513 | reverse complement strand
GTGGCGCAGGTGCATTTCGAGGCCGGCTACGTGCCGCGCCACCAGTCCATCGAGATCTTCACCCAGGCCTGCCGCGCCATCGGCGAGCCGCTCCAGAACAAGCCCCTGAACGAGATCTCGGTCGGGCGGCTGCTGGCCCAGCTCTTCGCCGTGACCGAGCAGTTCGAGATGGAGACGCAGCCGCAGCTGCTGCTGCTCCAGAAGAGCATGCTGACCGCCGAGGGCGTCGGGCGCATCCTGAACCCCAACATCAACATGTGGGAGCTGGCCCGCCCGCTGATCGAGGAGTGGATGCGCGAGAACCGCGGCCCCGAGGCGCAGATCCTCGACGACCTGGAAGGGGCGGTCACCACGATCCGCCGCCTGCCGCACCTCGTCCACGAAATCGAGCGCGCCGTGACCCAGAGTGCCGAAGGCGGTATGCATTTGCATCCGCAGAGCATCCGCCTCATGCTGAACCGTTGGGAGCGCCGCACCCAGAGCGAGCGGGTTGCTGTCTGGACGGTGCTCATACTGTTGGCGGTAATATTGCTGGAGCAGGTTTCGCAGCTGCCGGAATTCCAGGGCACGCAGTAAACCGCGCCAGGCGCCGCTCCCGGCGCCGAAGAAGCGCGGAAGATTGGGGGCATCGCCGGTCGGGCGGTGCCCTTTTCGATTCCGTTCTCCTTTTCCTTTTCGATGGCGCGGCGCTCGGCGGGTTCGATGAGGATGGCGAGTTCCTCGCCAGTCCACGTCCGATTTATGCGCCAAGGTCACTCACGCAGGCTCAAGCTGAAGCAGTGGTACAGCCATTCGGCTTCGCCGATCATCGCGGCCGGAAAAACGGAAGCCGCGGTAGGGGTTGGACCCCTTGCTCATGCCACACAACCTGCCATGCCGGACCGAGCGCCGGCCTGACAGCACCCGGCCGGATAGCAAACACCTTCCTTACCTGCCCGACATCATTCGCCAGCGCGTCGCTCAAACGTGAGTGCCTGGGCTTTCGCCCCCGCTACATTTTTTGATGAATGGTTCGGCGCAACCCTTCGCTGAGGAACCTGTTTCCCGAACAGATCACAGTCGGCAAGGAGGCTATCATGCCCGACAAAAGCTCTTTCGCGCATCGGAATCGTGATAAGCCCATTATCGTTTCCGGAGAGCAGGCCCGCCAAGGCGAAATCGTGCTAAACACGCCACGTCGGCGCTGGATTTTTGTTTCCGGCCTTGTCGGTTTCATTCTCCTGGCCTTGCTGGGGGGATTGCTTTTCTAATTCCAGGTGCGTCAGCCAGCGAGGTGCGCGAATGCGGGATTGGCAGCGACTTGCAGGTTTGGTACAGGATGCGGCATGCTCAGGCGAGGCGATTAGCAAGAGGTTCGCCTTCTCCCCGACCCCACCTGACCGGGCAACCGCCATCCGTGCACCAAACCCGTTTCATGCACCATCTATGGACGGCCCTCACCCTGCAAGAGCATTTTTCAACGTCAGGACCCGGGTCGGTTGCTGCCATCTATTCGGCCTACTGGCGCAGCCCGAGGACTGCTGGCCTTGATAGGATCCGCGGATCGACACCCAATCACGCTGTTGAGCTCACCAGCTCGCTGTTGCAGGCGGGTTTCGTCGATCCCGGTCCTACCTGTTGTGCCATCACATCGTCAATTGCCTTCGCAACCGACGGGGGCTGTTTGCCGGAATCAGCACAACGGGCCGGCGAAGGCTGGTCATCATCGTCATGTTCTCCTCCAACCTCTCTGTTCGAGGGTGCCACGCTATAACGTCGGATTTGAACGAATTTCTTTGCTTCGCCTCTGCCAGCGCCTTCAAAGCTTATTTGCGATCTCAAACAGGCGACAAGCGATGGATCAGCCTTTTGAAAAATGCATATGTGAGGAGAAGGCGATCAACTCAGAGCAGCACGGAGGCGCGATATCAACAAAGTGGCTCAAACCCGACGTTACTGCGTGACGCCCTCGAAGCCTATAGAATAAAGCATATCATTTGCATTCGCGTCATTGCAATGATACTAACACTAGAACAGTAAAGAGATCGCTATGACGCTCAATAGGATTTCAGCCGGACGGTCGCCGCCCTGGGACCTGGATGCGATTATCGAAATAGGCCAGGGCAGCGGACCAGTCAAATATGAATATGACAGCGCATTAGATGTGTTGCGTGTGGATCGGTTTTTGCCCTCTTCAATATGTTATCCAGGAAATTACGGCTTTATTCCTAGTACGTGCGCGCCTGATGGCGATCCTTTAGACGTACTGATAGTCGGTCAGCCGTCACTTATCCCCGGTGTATTGATCCGAGTACGCCCTGTCGGCGCGCTTCTCATGACCGATGAGAAGGGAGACGACCCCAAAATCATTGCTGTGCCAGTGTCTTCTCTTAGTCCAACCTATGCAAACACATGGTCATATCAGGAATTGCCAGCCCCCATGATAAAGCGTATCTGTAAATTTTTCCGGCACTACAAGGATTCCGCAGCGCCAATGAAGTGGGTGTCTGAAACTCGATGGTTGGACGCTCAAGGCGCGGCTGTGATCATCGGGGAAGCTATTGCGCGCGCAAGATAGCGGTCATGCTGCTCGGCAACTTGGGCTTGCCCCTCCGAGATTATGGCTGGCGTATGAATGGCTTGTCCACAGCTGAATAAAAAAGGGAGATATTCGCCTGGACTTTGATCTGTACGCAGCACCCACAGGGCCCGAACCGTTCCTACTGCGCAGACTCATTCAGATATGTTCAGGAAAACCTAGGCCGGTTAATGCTTTAAATATAGGTCCTGTGAATCGTCTCTCGGCGCCTGTGCCCTCTAGGTTGTCCGGGACCTGATGATCAAACACAATCGCGATCGACTTGGTAGGGACTTGCTGTAATGCGCACTCTCTCCACCAGGCCGAGCCGTAAGCGTAGACTTTGCCTCCCAGCCGGCAGAAGAAGGAGATCTACTATGATAAGAAAGACAAAATCCGACTTCATTGCGGTTATGCTGCAAATGCAGACCCTAACAGCCTCTAGGAAAGTCTATAATATTACGCTATAATGTAGTCTCCGGCACACGATAGATTGCTGTACGTGACCATGCTGATATCAGAAGGAGGCAATATGGACCTGCTAATGCCGCAGGGAGATCTAACAGCCGTCGACATCTTGCTCCGACTGAGTTTAGCGAGCGCCCTCGGGCTAATGTTAGGGATGGACCGCGAAGTCCGTGGCAGGGCCGCGGGAATTCGAACGCACGCGATGGTCAGCCTAAGTTCTGCGGTAATCACATTATCCGCGCTCATGCTCTACAACGAATTGCAGGACGTGGGAAGCTCGGATCTCGATCCGCTGCGCGTTATACAAGGTTTAGCGCAGGCAATCGGTTTCATAGCTGCGGGCGTGATCTTCGTATCCAAAGGAAACGTCCATAACCTAACATCAGCTGCTAATATCTGGCTGGCAACGGCCATTGGAATCGCAGCCGGCGCTGGGCAGATTTTTCTTGCATTAGTAGCATTCGGACTTGGCGTTTTTATACTTACTGCGGTACGGGTCGCCGAGTTCCTAATACCTGGCAATGACAAAGCGCAAGACGACTGATTCACTTGTTTTGTGCCTATATGCATTGGAGGGTATCACGCAATAATGTCGGATTTGATTGGCTTTTTCTGCTTCGCCGTTGCTAATGTCCTGGGCGTGTTTGCGTCTCCAAACATGTAACCAGCGCTATTTCGGCCGTTCGAAAACGGGTATGTGCGCGTGAGAAAATAATCTCAGAGAGGCACAGAAGAGTGATGCCACAAAGTAGCTCAAACCCAACTTTACTGCGTGACACCCTCGGTCGGCGTGTTGCACGGAGGGAGTGGGAGTTACACGCGCCCTATCCCACGCCAATGATCAGGCGACACGGACGGACTCCGGGCGTCCAAGGTCGAGCATGCGGTTGAGCACCTCTGCGGCGATGGCGACCTCTGTGACCTGCGCCTTGTCGGTATGGGAACGCAGTCCATCACCGATGACCTGCTTCCAGCGCCCGATCTGGCCCTCCACGCGGGCTCTTCGGTTGTACGCGCTGTCCCGCTGTCAAGCCATGCGGCCGGTCACGGCGATCGCCTGGGGATGTGGCGGTCGCGCTGAGTGGGCGCTGTGGCGGCCGTGTCGCTGAGAACGGCATCAGCCCGAGGCGGCGTCACGACCGCGGCTTCGGGGTGTCGCTCGTGCACGGTCGCGTGGACGGCTGTGCGATCATAAGCACCGTCGCCGGTGAACGAGGTCTCTGGATCCGCTACCGGGACTATCCGGAATTTCGTGCTCGGCGGGGGCGATTTCAGTTTCAGGCGCTCATGGCCTTTGTGAACCGCTCACCGAACATGACGGC
>NZ_JAFIQV010000096.1 GCF_017356015.1 Azospirillum sp. SYSU D00513 | reverse complement strand
CTGGAAGATGTCACCCCGTGAATGGACGGCCGCAAAGGCGCAGATGGCCGTCATGTTCGGTGAGCGGTTCACAAAGGCCATGAGCGCCTAAAACTGAAATCGCCCCCGCCGAGCACGAAATTCCGGATAGTCCCGAATGCCGAAGCAGCGCCAGCTGCACGGCGAAGCCCAGCCGGTTGGCCGCGCCCCGCCGTGTCAGAACGAGATCCTGATCCGACGGGGTGAGCGTGAAGCGACGCGCCAAAGCATCCTGATCCGCGGGAATACCAAGAAGCCGCCGTAACTCCGTGTCGGGCAACAAACGATGTCGCGGCACGCGATCTCCCTCTCCAGCCGGCGCCAGACCCCAAGGCCGGCTCATGACGTGGAGAGGGTTATGGACGAACGCAGGAGCGACTGTCACGAAACCGCGTTGCCCGCCTGTCCGCTTTGCCACCCTTTGACGGACAACGCCTGTGCACCTGCGTTTCATGCGCTCGCCGCAGATCTCACGCGGACGCACGACCAGATCGTGGATCGAACGATCTGACCGAGTGCCGGTATCCGGGTCCGGAGGAACCGCAAGGCAGACCCCGCAAAGGACCAGATGAGGGCTCAGTGCAACGTCGTGCTTCCCGGCTGGCAAGGCAGGCACGCTGCTTTTCGTGTCGGGCAGATCGGCAGCCGGGCCGACGGCTCTCCCGAACCCGATTTCGAGGCGCAGGTACGTCGCTCGGACTTCGAGTGGCGGCTGAGACGCGCAACGCCGGGATCAGCCTGGAGGGAAGCGCCTGCGCAGCCACGAAAGCGCCAGCCGGTTCAACTCTTCGGGCTTTTCCTCGGGCAGCCAGTGCCAGCAGTCCTGAACGACGTGGCGTTCGAGATCGGGCACGACGTCCTTCATTCCATCCACCATGCTCGGGCGAAGCACGACGTCATGCTCGGCAGACAGCATCAATGAAGGCACACGGATGGTCTGATCGACCGCGAGCCCTGCCCTCCAATTTCGTGAAAGGTTCCTGTACCAGTTGATCGCCGGCGTGAAACCCGTCTGTGCGAACTCCCCCGAATAGAAATCCAGTTCGCTGTCGGTCAGCACGTCCTTACCAGGCAGAACCTCCGGCAGCGGCTGCCCGTAATATTCCATGTTCGCGACTTCCGGCTCCAGCTTGTCCCACGCTGCATTCGTCATCAGGTTCTTGCGGTAGGATGCACGCAGCGTCCCCCGCGGATCGCGATCCATCGCCTGATCGGCAGCTTTTCCCGACTGGAACATCAGCACGTACATGTTCGGACTGTAGACTTGGCGCATCTGTTCCACAGGATCGACCCGCAGGTCAGCCACGAAGCGTCGCCCCTTCGGCAAGGCAGCCGCGACAAGATCAGGATGCAGCCACAGCATCCAATGCGGAATGAAAGGTGTGTTGATGCCGATGACCCCGGCAACGCGATCAGCGTGCAGAAGCGGCATCTGCCACGCCAGGATACCGCCCCAGTCGTGCCCCATGAACACCGCCTTCTCAAGGTGGAGGGCATTGAGAAGGCCGACCAAGTCCCGGGTCAGATGATCGATGTCATAGCTCTCCACGGCTGCTGGAGCATCACTTCGGCCGTAACCACGCAAATCCGGAACGATAACGCGATATCCCGCTGCGGCCAGTGCGGACACTTGATGGCGCCAGCTATAGGCGAGGCCGGGGAAGCCATGCAAAAGAACGATCGCGGGTCCTGCACCGGCTTCATGGACGGACAACCTGATGCCGTTGGTTTTGATATAGCGGGGCGTCGGCATGGCAGGCGCGCGGGCGAATGCGGGTACCGCGTTTACGAATCCGGCCGCTGCCGCACCTGCGAGGAAAGCTCTCCTGGTGGAATGGATCATTGCCGTCTGCTTTCAGAAAAATGGTCTGCCCGCGCCGTAGTTGTTCGGCGAGGTGACATAAAAGGATCGTCGTCCCTCAGCGGGCCTCGGCGTCAGCCAAGAGGCGTGCAAGCGCATCATAGCCGTAGTGAACCGCCATCTCGCGCGGTGTAAGGCCAGCGTGATTTCGAATATCCAATCGTGCCCCGGCGTCCACCAGGGCGGCCACAGCGTCGATATGCCCGTGCCACACCGCGTCATGCAACGGCGTGAACCCGTTCAGCGCACCCTGCACATCGAGTTCGTCTGATCGCTTGTCCGCCTGCTCGTGGCCTTGACACATAACTTCGATCGCCGCTGAATGACCGAAGTAACAGGCTTCGTGGAGCGCGGTCCCGCTATATAGCCCGACCGAGCCGCGTGGGTTCGCGCCGGCTTCCAGAAGCAGGCGGATGATTTCGACATGCCCGTCCCGCGCTGCCACCGCGAGCGGCGTATAATTGTCGTCGAAGCTTCCCACCATGGGAACCCGAGCGTTCACATCCTCTCCGGCGTCTATCAGACGCCGTGTTTCCGCGACATCTCCTTCGGATACCGCAAGATGGAGACGAAGCGCCTTCACATGTTCGGCCTTCCCCCGCTCATTGGCTTCAAGCAGCGCGACAATGTCGTCGAGGCTGTCACGCTTGGCGATGGCTGCAGCCGTTTCGCCCCAATGATTGCGAAGGGAGGTCTTCGCTCCTCGGTCCAGAAGCAGACGAACTATATCGCCGTGCTTGTAAATCACAGCATCCATCAGCGCGGTGTGACCGAGACGAGGTGTCTGCTGGTCGATGAAGGCACCATGATCGAGCAAGAGTTCGGCAACTTGCCGGTTTCCCGACAACGCGGCCTTATGCAGCGCGGTGTTCCCCATGCTCGGTTCCACAGCACGGACGTCCGCTCCTGCCGTCAACAGCAATGACACCATGCTGGCTTCACCCAACCCCGACGCGATCATCAACGGCGACAAGCCGCTGGACATCGTTTCATTCACGTTCGCGCCCTGACGCAAACACTGCGTGACTGTCGGCAGATCGCCGGCGTGGACAGCGGCCTCAAACGTCGTCGCGATCATCGGTGACTTCTCCATTGCCGGAAACATGCGGGGCATCCTGGCGCGGCAGGCTGTTGGTGATGGTCCGCACCGTGTCCTCAAGGAGTGACGGCGTGCCGAGCCGGTCTGCGGTGACGAGTTCCGAGGTGACAACCGCCGCGCCGCAGAAGTCGAAGATGCCGTGCTCGATCTGGGCGTGCATCGCTTGGCGGTAGCCATGCCGATCGTATGTCGCGCCATCCGCTCCGCCGAGCGCGATCAAATGGACCTTCAACCGGCTCAACCGCTTTGCAATGCCTTTCTCCGCGTCTTCCTCGAACGCCCATCCGGCGACGAACACCCGGTCGATCCAGCCCTTGAGCAGCGCCGGCAATCCCCACCAATAGACGGGGTAGATCAGGATCAGACGATCGGCGCGGTCGATCCGCCGCTGCTCGGTTCGCACGTCATCGGGCAAGGGGCCGACACCGGAGTAGGCGGCGTGATCCGCGTGACCGAAAACCGGGTTGAAGCCCTCGGCGACAAGATCGGCGATCTCGGTCGTATGCCCATGGGCTGCAAGCGATTTGACGACTGCCTTCATCACCGCGCGGGTCAGCGACGCGGCAACGGGATGGGCCGCAACCACCAACGCGTGCGGCGCGACACCGTCCCGGAGGATGGGTGCAAAAGACATTGACGGTCTCCATGCCGAACCAATAAGCTACTGAACGTAGGTTACAGATAACCTACTAAAGGTAAGTTTCAAGCGGGTCAATCGTGGGATCGATCGAAGGCGGGGTGCCCGCACAGCGAAACCGGCGGCTTCCGAAGGCGAAGCGGCATCGACAGCTGTTGGACGTGGCTCTTGAAATCGTCCGCAAAGAGGGAGCTGACTGCCTGACACTCGGGCATCTTGCGACCCGTGCCGGGGTCTCGAAACCTGTCGTCTACGACCATTTCGGCACGCGATCGGGGCTGCTGATCGCGCTTTATCGGTGGATCGACGCCGAGCGGATCGAGGCGTTCCGTCAAGCGATGGCGAAAGGGCCACGAGATCGTGGCGAGACAATAGCGTGTCTGGCCGACGCCTACATTCGCTGTGCGGCTGATCTGACTGGTGAATTCCACATCGTCGGTGCCGCACTGGCCGGCAGTCCGGAGAAAGCCGAGGTCTATGACGAACTGCTCGACCAGTCCGTCGCGATGTTCGTATCCGTCCTCAGGCCGCTGAGCGTGTTGTCCAAGGCTGCAGCCAACTGCCTGTGCATTGGGTTGGTCGGCGCAGGAGAAGGGCTTACGGCAGCGATTGTGCGCGGGAAGATCACAGAGGATGAGGCAATCAGCACTTTCTCAGACATCATCAGGGCATCCCTGCTGGTTTGGTGCACGGATGCGGCGGTTGCCCGGTCGGATGAGGTTGGGTAGAAGGCGGACCCCTTGCTGATCTCCTTGCTTGAGCATGCCGCACAAACACAATGCTGACCGCCGGCATCGGATCCCGAAAGCCCACTACCGAGTGACGAACTGGCAGGCCTACGAAGCCGGGCTGCGGCAACGCGGCTCGCTGACGATCTGGTTCACTGAGAAAGCGGTTGCCGCTTGGCGAGCTGGTCCGCGGACCACACCGGGCGGTCAGGCGCGCTATTCGGATCTCGCGGTCGAGACGGCGCTTGTTCTGCGGGCGGTGTTTCACCAGCCCTT
>NZ_JAFIQV010000095.1 GCF_017356015.1 Azospirillum sp. SYSU D00513 | reverse complement strand
GCCAATCCCCGCCACTGGGAGGGGCACCCGTTCCGCGATTTGCGGGCGTTCCAAGCTTTTCAGGACGAGCCCTGACGTTTTCCCAACCCCGCGGCTAGAAGCGCTCTGGCGGCCTTCTAGCCGCTTCGGGGCCATCCATCTCAACGAAGTGACATTAAGCCCATCTTGGTTTGCTGGGTGCTTCGTGGGTCATGGCGGCCTCCTGGCGAACAGCCAAAAATGCATCGCGCAAAACACAATCGGCAGCGATAAATCTGCATGGCAGCCAGTCAGTCCGGGATCCCACTTTGATGTCGCGCACGACATAATCGCGGCATATGTTTCCCTCACGGCGATCGACGGTCGCCACCCGAACAGCAGAACGAACCAGCCGGCGCCACAAGGGCGACGGTGACCAACCCGGGCCCCATGGGGCCAATCAGGAGATCCATCATGACCATCCGCAACGCCATCGCCGCCGCCGCCCTGTCCACCGTCGCGCTGCTGTCGGGCACGAGCTTCGCCGCCGACTTCGGCTCGCAGCTGAACGAGGCGCAGGTCGCCAGCCATCAGGTCGACCGGGAGACCCGCGAAGCGGTAACGCCGGCCCTGAACGCCGCCCAGTCCTTCAGCGCCTGGGGCGCTCAGGAGCAGGCGCAGGATTACCTGACCTACGCCCGCGGCAAGCTCGGCTTGTCGAGCGCGGCCGTCATCGCCACCCCGGTGGTCGCCAGCTCTCAGGGCGCGGCGGTCCAGCTCGCCGAGAACAACGGCATCGTCGGTCTGCGCGCTGAAGCGCACTGATCGCTCCGGCCTACGTCTGAAACGACCAGCAGTTCCTTCCTCACGGCCGGCATGACGCCGGCCGCCACCCCAGCCCCCGGCGCATCGCCAGGGGGCACAACCTTCAAGGAGAACCCCAATGACCATCCGCACCACGATCGCCGCCGCCGCTCTGTCCACCATTGCCCTGCTGTCGGGCACCAGCTTCGCCGCCGACTTCAGCGCTCAGCTCTCCGAGGCGCAGGTTGCAAGCCAAGTCGCCGACCGCGACACCCGCGAGGCCGCCATCCCGGCGCTGAACGCCGCCCGCTCGCTGAACGCCTGGGGCTACCAGGATCAAGCGCAGGACCAGCTCGCCTTCGCCCGCGGCAAGCTCGGCCTGTCAGCCTCCTCGGCCATCGTCGCCACGCCGGTCGTGTCGGCGCCCCAGGCTGCTCCCCAGCTCTCCGACGCGGGCATCGTCGGCCTGCGCGCCGAGGCTCACTGAGGACGGCAAGCCCCTGCGGTCTCCGGCCCGAACCGCCGGGGTCCTCCCTCCACCACGAGCAGGAGAGGTTTGATCCACCGATCCCTTCCCATGGCCCGGCTTCCACGACGCAGCCCAGGCGCACCGGCCTGAGACCCCTTTCCCTCGCGCGGGGTTGTCCCACACGGGACAGATGAGCGCGGCTGGTCTCACTCGGATCGTCACCAGCGTCATGCAAGCAACGGCCGAGAGCGCGCGGCTCGTCTCCTTGGCAGCGCGGCGCGCCACACACAGCGGCGGAGCCCTCACAGCGAGGACTCCGCCGCTTACATTTTCTGGATGGTTTGGTGTCTCCGCCATGGCCATTCCACATCCCTGCCACCCTCCTCTTCACGCCGTGCTTCGCCGGCACAGATGGAGTCCTGGCGCCCGCCCCGCCGTGAGCGCCGGCGGCATGCGGAACCGCACGCTGCCAACCGATCCGCAGGAGAGGAAACGCAGCTATAAGAATGGTACTGAACGCCTCCATCGAACTCGACGCCGCCGGCCTGCACGAGGCGACAGCATTCGAGCAGAACCTGTCCGCCTGGCTGCACCAGCAGCAGGCGGTGCGTGACGCCACGGTGAGCGGCAGCAGCGTCGGCAACACGGCACTCTGGCGGCAGTCCCGAACCGCTGCATTCGGGCCGCGGCTGCGCAGCCCGTTCGCCCGGCAACGCGCGCACGAAGCGTGACGACGGCCTCGATGAAACTGGCGGATCCGGCCGGGCCCGCCGCCTTGCTGCCGAATCCCAGTTACTGATCCAAGGTCTACGTGATGCCGTAAAAGAGGCTGCACCGCGTCTTGTCGGTGCTCGCCTCCAAAGGGCACTCGGACGGACCACAGCCCCTCGTGGTCCGTCCCTTCTTCCTGTGGACAAGCCGTAGCGTGGCATCACAGGAAAACGGTCCGGGCGCCATCAAGCGCCCCTAGGCCAGCTGACCGCCGCAGCGGCCGAGACAGCTCGATCCGCCCCACCGAAATCGCAGCTCAAAACATGTCCAGCTGGATCTGCCCGCCGCCGAGGGCATGCCGGCGGGCGGCGTCGAGAGCTGCGGCTTGCGCCCGCTCCAGGGAGCGGGTCACGCCGGAATCCACTTGGGCGCCGGCGACGGTCACGATCCAGGCCCAGGTGTCGGGGCCGCGCCACAGCACGGTCAGATCGCACCCGTGCGCCCGCGCCACGGCGTGCCGCGTGGTCCACGTTGTTGTGGTCATGCCGTTGTCTCCCGTTTCAGACCTTGAGCGCCAGGGCGGAGCTGTTGTTGGGCCGCACATGTAGGTACTTGCCCGTCGTGGCGATGGAGGCGTGGCCGAGGGTTTCCTTCACCAAGTGGATCGGCGCCTGGTTGTCGAGGGCATGGGAGGAGTGGGCGTGGCGCAACCAATGCGGCGACAGGGCCTCCGGCAGGCCGACCCTGGCCGCCGCGCGCTTGACGATGCGCCGTACGGTCGCCGGATCGAGGTGGCGTCCGCCCTTCCTGGAGCGGAACACGGGATCGTCCTCGTTGGCCGCCCCGCGCAAGGCCAGCAGCACGCGCCAGGTGCTGGCGCTCAGCAGCACGGTCCGTGCAGCGCGAATGCACCGTCTGCCGGCTGGTTATGTTCTCCGCCGCCGGCCTCCGGCTGACCCCCACCAGCGCCCGAGCTGGGGGGCCGACGCCAAGACGGAGGCCGTTGCCCTCGTGACACCCGCCCAGTCGGTCACCCCCCTGCCGACCGCCGGTCAACGCGGTGCCCGCGTTGCTCAGCCCCAGCATGCCGGACGAGGACGACGAACCGTTCTGATCCGGCACGTATATATATACACCTATGGATGTATACCTACTTGGATGCTTTTTCGCGCCGCGCTAAACTGCCCCTACCCGTAACCCAGGGGCGCACCATGCCCAGAGACATCTATGTGCTGGCCAACATCAAGGGTGGCATCGGCAAGACCACTCTCGCTATCGACTTAGCGGCGCCGCTCGACCGCGCTGGCGCCAACCCTCTCCTGCTCGGCGCTGACCCGCAGCAGAGCCTCCTGGCCTGGTACGATCCGGACGGGCCGCTCGCCCATTTGACGGTACGGCCCGCCGTCTCCGAGGCCGACTTGGTGCGCGATCTGGCCGACAATGCCGACCACAGTGCCGTGGTCATCGACACCGCCGGTTTCGGGAACCGGACGGCGATCGCCGGCTGCGGAAGACCTGGAGCTGCCCGTCGAGGAGATGGACGCGCCGGCCGCTAACGATACTCAACGCGGCATGTTCGTGCCGTTCAAGCGCTAAGTGGACGCGGTGACTCAGTTCGCACCTGGTGCATCCGCGACGGACTTCATCAAGCCCACCGATCGAGAAATAGCTCCGTTGCGAAGAAGGAACCGAGAGATCAGGGTGCCTCCATATTCTAGGAGTTTTGAATGAGTTCCTACGCCAAGTTCGAAAATATAGAGCGTGAAATATTGCGCCTTCTTGGAAGTGCAAACAAATCAATATTGATTTGTGTTGCTTGGTTGAGCCGTGATAGGTACGCTCCTACGCTTCGTGCGCTAGCGGCCAACGGCGTATCTGTAACGATCGTCTGCAACGACGATACACACAATCTTGAAACCATAAGGGATATGAAGGATTTTGCGGCCGTGTACCCTATTAAGGTACCACGTGGGTTCATGCACAACAAATTTTGCATCATAGATGACAGAATATTGATCAGTGGCAGCTATAATTGGTCATACAGCGCCCAGTACAGCTATGAAAATATCACGATATCAATAGACGAGCACAGATTGACTAAGCAATTTCTTCATGAGTTTTGGGACTTGGTAGATCACCATAAAGACTGGAGGGCTTACCTCGCTCCGTTGTGCAATCAGTGCCCACCACACTTCCGGGTGCCAATTTACGTGTTAGGTGTGATCGGGCAAGAAGAAGGAGAATACTCTGAAGCCAAGATCGGTCTATGGGAAGTGTGTAAAAGAGAAAACCACGCTCACCTCCACAGCTCGTTTTACCATCAGGATCTTTTTTCGCAACTTGGATATAAAGAGGATGCTGAGCCTGAAGATAGTGCGTGCAACGATGTGTACTCGATGCGTTGGACGTTCGAGCGTGAGCGGGAGGCAATATCCAGAAGGCAGAATTACTTTGATAAGATAAGCGACATTCGTGTAGACGCATTTGGTATGATAGGGAGCGCTTTGAGAAGTGTAGTTTCAAAATACGAGTCAAACGAAGAGATAGCGATTAACATAGACTGGCGGCGGAAAGGGTTTAGAAGAATAATTCCTGAACAGCTCTATGAGGATGGTGCCGGTATCTCGCGGATTATCCATCAACACCGACGGAGTGTGTGACACGAAAGGCTCCGCCGGCGGCAGGGCCATGCAGTTCTGAAATGAGCGTGAGCTTGGCCCTGTAAGATCCGATCGGCACAGCGGCGGGATAGCGCTGTGAAG
>NZ_JAFIQV010000094.1 GCF_017356015.1 Azospirillum sp. SYSU D00513 | reverse complement strand
GGCCATCATGTTCGGCGAGCGCTTCACAAAGGCGATGAACGCCTGAAACTGAAACCGCCCCTGCCGAGCACGAAATTCCGGACACTCCCTCTCTGCGGGCTTCCTGGAGGGTCTTACGGACTGTCTTGAGGTTCTCCAGCTTTTCGGCGCTGACCCGATAGGCTTCCTCGACCTCAGCGGCACGCTTCTCCAGGCGGGAAACCGCACCGTCTGCCCGGCGGAGATCCCGAGCCAGCACCCGAGCCTTCTCCTGGGTCGCGGCAAGGGCCTTCACGTCGGCGTTGCTCGTGAGCGGTTCCAACTGCCGGAACAGGGTCTGGGACCGCGCGGCTTCAGCAGCGGAGGTAAGGGCCTCATACTCAGCCCGGATCTGGTCCCGCTTGGCACGCTTGGCAGCAAGCTCCGTATGGAACCGGTCGCGGAACTTACGAGCCTCGGAGAGTTCGGCCAGCTTCTCCCCACGACGGATCATTCCGAGAGACCGAAGGGTCTCGTTTAGATCCAACTTGGTCTGCTTAACGGCGTCCTCAGCAGCCTTGAAGGCAGCCTCAGCGACATTGAGCCGGTGATAGAACTCATCCCCTCCCCATGCCTGGAGGATCTCCCGATAACGGTCGGGCTCCACGGTCTTGAGGTCGTCTAACTCCTTTGCCGTCAAGCCATGCGTCTCCATGAGCCAGCCCTCATCGGGCTTGCTTACAAGGGTCTCGAACAGGAAACGCTCGAAGTCTGCCGGGTTCTCCGCGATGGCCGCACGGTCCCACAGCTGAGCATGTCCGTAATCCCGCCCCATAGACGCGGGCAGGGACATTTGTCTCTGAAGTTCGGCGCGGAGGGCATCGGCACGGTTGGCCGAACGGGCTGACGTGATCCGGGTTTGGAGATCAGCGATCTGACCCTTGATCTCCTGGGCTCTGGTCGGGTTGGCATTCCGGCCACGCTCGACCTTCGCCAGTTCCCCTCGAAGCTGGGTCACTTGCTGCTGTAGGGGCTCGACCGCCTCCTGTCGGGTCTCGGATAGGGCCTTGATGCGGGTCCGTAGAGCCGACACCTTCGCCTCATCCCTCAGGAAGCCCAACTCCACCAAGCGCTTTTCGTAGACCTCATTGGTCTTGTGGATGGCCTCAGCGGCCTCCTGCGCCTTTGCCTCGATGATGGGAACGGCACGGGGACCGAACGTCGCCTCTAAGGCTACACGGTCGGTGTCCTCATACATCCCCTTCAGCATGAGGCGGGTTATCTCGTGGAACTGGGGAGCGTCGATACGAGCCGCGCCCACGTCGCCCATTGCCTGACGGGTTTCCCGGATGATGCGTTCCAGGCCAAGTTCCAGCCGGGAGGCGTGGGCGAAATAGTCCCGTTTCAGGTCTTCGGCAGAATGAGCCGTACGGAGGCCAAAGCGGTTGGTGTCGGTGTAGACGCCACCCAGGTCCATTAAGCGGACTAGAACACTCCGTACGGTATCGGAAGAGTAGGACAGAGCCCGACCGGCAGGGGTCCACTGAGTGGCAAACCGTCCCAGAGCCGTAGGGGAACCCTCCCGACCCGGAGCGTTGCCTGTGAAGTCCTCCGTCCCAGCGACACGCGCCGCACCAATGCTATCGTCAGCATGGCTGAGAACGTCATCCCCCTCACCGACAACACGGGTGACCACGCCTTGCCTCGTGAGGTTTTCGGGGCGAAGGGGATTGCCGAGGTTGGCAGGGTTGAGCGGGTGACCGGTGCCGAAGCCGTATCCCAATGTCCCGAAGCCACCAGCCAAGACGGTCTGAGTGCCAATGTTCATCAGGCTTTCCCGAACCGTCCGGAGGTCCTGAAACTGATGGAGTCCAGCTTCCTGAAGGGCACCTGTAGCGGCACCATGCAGAGCAAGCTTCCCGATCCGCATGAGACGACCGCCCGCCATCAGCCAGCCACCAACCGGGATATAGCTGGTCGGATCTGCAACAGCGGCGGCAAGGCCACCAGTGAGGGCACCGGCTAGGGAACCCTCAGCCCGCTTCATGAGGAGGCGTTCCTCCTCGATAGCGACGGCCTTGTTTTCGACCATCTCTGGGGTGATGGCGTCCTCAAAGAGGCCCTGAGTGATGTAGGGTAGGAGGTCAGTGTATTTCTCCTCGTCCCATGTGGTCCGCATGTAGGCGTACGGGTTCCAGTTCGGGTTGGTCTCTCCAGGGCTGTCGGTCTCAGTGATCCGACCTACCGCCTTCAAAGCGTTCCAGGCGAGGTTCTCCCGTTCGAACGCTGCCCCTGCGACCTCCCAGAATCCCATTTCCTCCTCCTGCTGGAGGTTGTCTCCAGGGTCATAGGGTCGGGTGGACAGCATAGCGGGAAGGAAAGATGCCCGGTCTCCGAGTTCGTCGGGACTCCAGTCGATAACTTCCATGGTCGTGGGTGACTCCAAAAAACAGAAAGCCCCCGCACGGACGGACCATGCGAGGGCAAATAGGGGATTGCTGGCGATTAGAGGCGGGCAGGAGACGTTTTGCAGCGATGAGGCTAGGCCACTAGCTTTTCATCCTCGCAACGCGCTCTTGCCTGTTTCAAATCGGGTTTGATGGGATGGATCAGGGGCAGAGACGCGAGGGCACTGGCGGCTTCCTCACTGATCGCCCCGAACTCCTCCGCAAGCCGTCGCGTCAAGCAATCGCGATTGATGTAGAACATCCGGTCGTCCCAGCGCTTTCCGCGCAAGGTCTGAACGATCCATTGGATCGGGTTGTCCACGATACGGACCCGGTCGTTGATGTAGATGGGGAATGTTGCAGCCATTACGCGAACTCCACTTGGAGCCACGTAAAGTTTCCGCCAGCAATGTTGATGCTCTGACCAGAGGTTTGTTTGGTCCAAACGCTAAGCTGGTCGTTAGGAGATACCGGCATCCAGCCGCTTTGTACGTGTAGAACGTGACGCATGTATGATCCGCTGGCAAAGGACACATCACCCGCCACACCAAGCGGTGTTGTGCCATTCACGGCTATTTGAAGATCACGATCACCAGTAGCGGAGACACCATCGTAGCGAACGTTTGCCGTGACCCGAGCCGACTTGGCCCACGCGGGAACCGTGACGATGCTTGGGAAGGATGACGACCAACATCCCTCGGTATCCCACTCAGCAGCGACCCAAGACAGGGTAGTTTGCGTGTTGTTGGAGATGGGGACGTTCGCTCCCTGTCCACCCATCTTCAGCAAGGCGCCACGGATACGGGAACCACGTGAGTAATCGCCAAGGGTATAGAGCGGGAGATCGTCTCCACGATTGTTCTGATAGAGGCTAGAGGTGGCTTTAGAGATTGCCTTGGGACTGTTGTCGGCTTTCAGAGTGAATATCGTGTTGTTCACCACGAGACTCTGAGTGTCATTCCCGTGCTCTATGATCGAATAGAGCCCTTTCTCATTGTCAAACGTATTTCCTTGAACGAGGGTTCTCTTTGCTCCGTTTACCGAAAGGTCAGCGGTGAAAATGTTGTGGAATTTGTTCAGTGATACCTTTGTGTCTAAGACATTGGACCCAGACAAATCGATACCGTAGACACTGAACCCAGCGATGGTATTGTCAATGATGCGAACATCTCGGACGTTACCAACCGTACCAATTAGCCGAATACCACCAGCCCCTTTCGGTAGGCCAGATCCATTGAAGCTCTCCCAAGCACCGCCAATCCAATTGTGTGAGATGCTTGCGAAGGCAATCGTATCATAATACTCCTCCTGCCCAATTTCAGGCCGGGCGGGATGATGGACTGTCCCATCAAGGATGACACCCCAGCCCGCCGTACCATCCGGATACTTGGAGACCTCACCAATCATGTTGTCGGCAATGGTGATGCTCAGTCCACCCTTGAACACGATACCGTCACCACTCGTCGGGTGGATATCGTTGTGGGTGATGAACACACCCTCAGCCTGTTGGGGAGGAATTCCGTCAGATGGGTTATTGTCCGCAGAGATGCTGAAGTAGATGCAGGGGCCACCACCCAGGATGTAGTTATGAACGATCTTTGAACCCATCCCGTTCTCTTCCGAGCGGAACGAAGTGGTACAGGCAATGAAGAGGTTCCGGTTCACATAGATGGCCTGGAAGTCCCAGCAATAGATTGCTTGCGGGAAACTCTCGAACCAGCACCGCTCCACATAAGCGTGGAACGCATCGCCTTCCTGAAGACCGGAGGTGGACGTTCCGTTGCCAAACATAATGGCACGGGTGGACCGGTTCTGGGTGTTGACGAACCGGATGTCCTCGATATGCGAGAACGTTCCTTCCACCCGGATCAGGGTTTGGACGCTGGTAGAGGGGCGGAGACGGGTTCCCTCGCCAGCACCACGAAGGGTGATGAGGGACGCGCCGTTGACCTTCACCGGAATTACGATGGTCGAGGAGATATCGTAGGTCCCCTCAGGGAGGAAGACCGTACCACCCTGTGTACCGATGTCGTTGATGGCCGCTTGGATCGCCGCTGAGGTGAACTCAGTGACAATCCGGTAGCCGGGACCAACAGCCTCACCAGACTCAACGGCAATCGTAAGCTCGTCGGCAGTCGGTGTAATGGTGACACCAGAGCCAGCCTTAAGGGAACGGAAGATAAGCTCTGCGTTGTCCTTGGTCTTGAAGACGTTGACACCCGTGCCGACGTTGCGTCCACCTGTGACGACATCAGGGATGCCAGGAACAAACTCAACACCGGACTCGTCAGTCTTCACACCGAGAAGCTTGCCGCCCTGACCAGAGTAGGACGTGGGGAAATCATTGAGATCAATCAGTTTAAGGGGACTATCCGGAATTTCGTGCTCGGCGGGGGTATGCTGAGAACGGAAGGAGCCCCCGATGGCACGACGCAAAGAACCGATCATCCCC
>NZ_JAFIQV010000093.1 GCF_017356015.1 Azospirillum sp. SYSU D00513 | reverse complement strand
CGAAGATGCCGTAGAAATCGCTGCTTTCGATCGAGCACTCCGCGCCTATGGCCGAGATTACAAGCCAGAAGCCTAATCAAACAGGCTCTCAGTCTGAACTGGGCCGGAGTGCCCTTGCGGACCTTCGAGACGATCGTCCGCTACATCGCCGGCACTGCCACCGCCCCTGGTCTCCAGGTCACCGCCCATCTCAAGCGAGGTGGCAACGAAACGGGCGAACGCGTCTCGGACGAGGACATGCGACGGCTGAGCCTCGCTCCCCACGAGGTCTGCCCGGCGTGGAACTATACCCTCTCACCACGCGCCTCTTGTGAAGGCGAATGAGCAGATAGTTCCCTGATGTGCCCTTAGTGCGGCGCTCGCCGCGGCGCCGGCCGTCGCCCGTGACATCCGGTCCGACGACGCCATCCGCTGGCAGATCATCGCCGACTCCAGCGCCTCTTATCCCGGCAACTGCCCGTGTCCCTACAACACGATGCGCAACGGGGCGAACTGCGGCCGGCGGAGCGCCTATAGCAAACCCGGCGCCGGGCACCCCTCTGCTATCCAGAGGATGTGACGGAGGCGATGGTGGCCCGGTACAGGGCGAGGAATTGAAAGCCGCCGATCTGCGCGGGATGGGGTGAGAGTAGGTAGGCCCATGAAGCTGACCAGCAGCCATCGGCGATGGCTCTACACGGCCCATCCAATTACCTGGATCCTGGCCGAGAATGCCGCGGCACATGATGTGCTGGAGTGCTTGGCCCTTGGGCTGATACAGGAGGGTCCCCGGCCGGGGCAGTGGAAGCTGACGCAGACCGGCGGAGCTGTGTGGCGACGAATGTGTGGGATGGGGTGAAGGGAAGTAGGGAATGCTAAAGCTGATTGGGCACGTTCTCTACTGGATATGCTCTGGCATGGCCGGGCTGTGGATCATCGGTGCGGTCATTCTGAGCACAGCGGCCTCTGGTCCAGAGCAAGCGGTGCTCTTCATCAGCAGCGGATTGGCATTGGGGGTGCTGACTTGGCTTGTCGGTCGTCTTTGCCGCGATTGGTTCGATGGCTCGAACAATGAGCCGGTGTGACGGGCCATGACGCCGAAACAGTGCCGGGCCGCCCGGCATTCCCTGGGCTGGTCAACGCGGGAATTGGCCGCCCTGGTTGGCGCGAGTGAGACGGCAATCGGCACCTTTGAGCGAGGAGCGCGGGGGCTGCGTTATGAGACTGCCAAGAAGATCCGCGAAGCCTTCCGCGCGGAGGGGATCGACGTAGATGCCCTGTAGAGCTGCGTGGATTGGGGTGAGTGAGGAGAGATGACACCTGAACAATGCATTGCGGCTCGGACGAAGATTGCATGGTCGCGCAATGATCTTGCATTTGAGGCGGGGCTCTCACGCAAAACCATCGACCTTTTCGAGAGAGGAAGCAGGACGCCGACCGAGGAGAGCTTTGCGAAAATCCGCAGCGCTCTCCAACGAGGTGGGGCCGATATGAGTGCCCTGTAGGGCTGCGTGGGATGGGGTAAGGGCAAAGAGATAACGCCGGTGCCCACTGCTCCGCCCGCTCCAAATCCTTCATTCAATTCCGGGCATCCGTGCGTCCGGCTAAAGTTACATTCGCAACGTCATCGGGGGGTCTGAGAGCGAAGAGTGCGGCGGGGCTTTTCGGTTTGGCAATCCGCATCTCACGCAAGCGCGGTCACAAAATGATGCAATTGATCCCGCTTTTAGAATGGACCAACAAGGTAGCATGCGCTTGTCGGATATAATCGGACTATAAAGATGGCACTTCGGCTTATTGAGGATGCGCTACAGACGGTCGATGGAACCGATCTGATCGACGCCGCAGAAAAGGCCCGGATCAGAGCTGCGCTTCTCGCGCTCGAAGGCAAAGTCTGCGAGAGAGAAGCCCTCTGCGCTATACGCCCCTATGCCTGCAAGTGTGAGCTGCTGGTTAGTGATGTGCTGTCTTCCTAATATGCTGGCTGGCCTTAAGCTCCCTGCGGATCACAAATCAAACAAGCCTTGGTTTTCATTGCGAACTTGACCGCAAGAATCGCCTCATCCACTGTCTCAAAAGTAGAATAATTTAACTTCCATGTTCCGTTTGAGGAGGAAAAGAAGCTGAAGCCGCTCTCATTCTGGAGCAACATACCTATGGGCTTCGAACCGACTTTTATGACGTAGCTTTGTGAATGCATTGTGAGATACACCATTATGGTTCGAGCGTGATTTCTTCCTCGATATCTTTCAGAAGCACTCAGAGACGCGCAATTCTCCATATGGTATACCTATGTTTTGAGGAGGAACGCTTCCCCTTAGCGTACAAGGGAATGATAATTTTCTCGGCTGATACATTTTATTCACACAAAAAGGCTGTTGATATATCAGTTTGCGGCACGCACAATCCAAAGAAAAAACGATTGGGCAGGAACGCGCACCAGGGAGGGACAGGCACAAAGCCGTCTCTCCCTTTGCGTTTTGGGTTTTCTGCGTCGGCCACTAAGGAGCAGATTGCTTCAGCCTCGTGCTAGGAGCATCTTCAGCGCCCATAGAGCATAAGGTTGATCCGTGTTCATCGTCACCGAGGAAGAGGCCGCGGCGATCCGGCAGGCCTACGAACGGGGCGGGGAATGGGTCGCTGTTGCCGAATTCCGCCGGCTCTTCCCTGGTTTGTCTGGCAACGCCGAGGTGCTGCGGTGGGTGCAGACCATCGCGGCTTGGCGAGTAGAGGCGCAAGGCGGCGAATGATCGCCACCAGCTCTGCGCCCCATCCTACTCCGGCTCGGCTGTGTCGGTCTGAGCGGCAGGGCCTTCTAGGTCCCCGAGAGCCTTAAAGATCTCGTACATGCGCTGACGATCGCGCGGATTGCTGATCCGGGTGTAAGCCTTCATTAATTCCAGCGTCTCGCGCTTGCGCAGCAGGGCAGGTGCAGGATTTCTTGCAGACTTTGCATCAACGGGTTCGGGTACGAGCCCGCCACGCTCTCCAAGATCGCTGGGCATATCCTCGAAAAAGTAGCTGATCGGTACATCGAGCGCTTGGCTGAATTGCCAGAGCATTGAGGCCGAAACGCGGTTGGCGCCCCGTTCGTACTTCTGGATCTGCTGGAAGGTCAGGCCAACGCTCTTTGCGAGGGTAGTTTGGCTCAGGGCCATGAGAGTGCGGCGTATCCGAATGCGAGAGCCAACATACACGTCAACGGCATCGGGTCCATCGCCTATGGGGTTTGCAGGTCGTCCTAGTGCCATCAGCTTGCCTGTCGCTCTTGCCGCCCAATGCAGTGCAGTGCATTTCGTATCATCATTGGGAGTGAAAATACATCTATGGGTATGGCCGAGCTGCCGCAGGCGGTGAGCGGCCCCCAAATGCCAAAGCTCAGGGTAAGACCCTGATGCTCTTGTAAGGGGTGCGGTCCGGCACGGCCGGCGGCGACGGCTTCAGGATGACACCGCGGGAATCCACATCGACGCGCGCGCCGGGGTAGACCGCTAACGCCTCTTTCAGCGTCTCGGTGAATTTCTCCTTGAACTTCTTCAGCGCCTTGTACTCAGGGCCGAACTGCTGGTGCAGCGCGGCCCAGGAAATCGGCGTTGGTTTGTCGAGGGACCGCAGGCGATACGCCAGCCACACATAGGCGTCCAGCACGGCGCTGCTGTTCTGGATCAGCCGCACAGCCGGTTCGGACACGGGTACGGGATGATCGCGCAGGGCATTGTAGAACTCGTGCGACAACCGGGCCGTCTCGTCCCACAATGAGCCCTGGCGAGCGTCGCCTGCTGGTGAACAAACATCATGGCACTGACGATGTTGGCGCGCTCAAAACCAGACCGGCCATCCTCACTCGTCCAGCCTACCGTTAGGCGACAGGCAGAGATTCGGCGAGCCTGATCCCGGATTGCGGCATAGCTCGTGCCACCGGCTTTCACGCCCATCCGGTCCAGCCAGTCATGCATGTTGGAGCCAAGCCGGATCTCCGGCGAGCTGGTGCGGATCGCTTCCGTCTGGAGGTACAGCATGATCATGCGTGCGCGGGCGCCGTATGGCACGCCACACTGCTCTGGTGCATGGAAATAGGAGATCAGAGCGTTGGCTTTGTACTTTGATCTTCATGCGACGCGGACGGACTCCGGGCGTCCGAGGCCGAACATGCGGTTGAGGACATTGACGGCGATCCGGGTTTCCACCTTCTGCGCTGGTCGGGAATGGGAGCGCAAGGTGTCGCCGATGATCTGCTTATACCGGCTCATCGCTCCCTCAGCGCCGGCCCTGGCGTTATAGCCCGAGGTTTTCTGCCAGCTCATGCGCCCCCGCTCAGCGATGACCCGGAGATGCTGGTCCCGCTGGGTCGGGTTGGTGTCGGCGCAAGGGCTGAGCACGGCCGTGGACCGCGGCGGTACGACCACCGCGGCCGCGGGATGGCGTGCGGCCACCGCATCGTAGACATTGTCCTGGTCGTAAGCCCCGTCGGCAATGACCGCGACGACCGGCCTCTCGATTTGGTCGAGCAGGGGCCCGAGCTCAGCGGCATCATCGACCTCCTTGCTGGTCAGGGTCGCGGCGACGATTGTGCCAGTCTCGGCATCGACGCCCAGGTGCAGCTTGCGCCAGGCCCGGCGACGCGGGACTATCCGGAATTTCGTGCTCGGCGGGGGCGATTTCAGTTTCAGGCGCTCATGGCCTTTGTGAAGCGCTCCCCGAACATGACGGCCATCTGTGCCTTGGCGGCCGTCCATTCACGGGCGGACATCTTCCAGTCTTTCTCGGCACGGTTCAAGGCCAGAAACAGGAGTTTCAGCGCGGCCTCGTCGTTGGGAAAATGCCCCCTGGCCCGCACCGCCCGGCGCAGCTTTGAGTTCAAGGCCTCAATGGCATTGGTGGTGTAGAGGATGCGCCGGACCTCGCGCGGGAAGGCAAAGAAGGGAATCACCTCCTGCCAGGCCCGGCGCCAAGCTTTGCCGATGGCGGCGTATTTCTCACCCCAGGGTCCGCTCTCGAAGGCGGTGAGCGCGGCCTCGGCCGCCTTGTCGTCAACGGCGTCGTAGACCGTCTTCAAGGCACCCGCGATGCCCTTGCGGTCCTTCCAGGACGCGAACTCCATGCTGTGACGAAGCAGGTGCACGATGCAGGTCTGAACGATGGTCTCCGGATAGGCGGCCGCTATCGCCTCGGGAAAGCCCTTCAGCCCGTCGACCACGGCCAGCAGGAGTCCTCCACGCCGCGGTTCTTCAACTCGTTCAGCACGCGCAGCCAGAACTTGGCGCCCTCGTTCTGCTCGATCCACAGGCCCAGCACCTCCTTGGCGCCGTCGGCCCGCACGCCGATGGCCACGTGGATGGCCTTGTTGCGGACCAAGCCCTCGTCACGGATCTT
>NZ_JAFIQV010000092.1 GCF_017356015.1 Azospirillum sp. SYSU D00513 | reverse complement strand
GTTGCGCTTCACTTCGCTCGCCGTGATCAGCTTACGATGGGACTTGCACCCACAAGAGAACGCCCATGCTGGGCGCACCAAGAAAAAGGCCGGCCCCAATTGGGGACCGGCCTTCTTCCCGGCTCACTTGATGCCGAGCTTTGCCTTCACCGCCGGCAGGCCTTCCTTGCCGTCCAGCGTGGTCACGCCGGCCAGCCAGGCTTCCAGAACCTGCGGATTCTGCTTCAGGTAGGCCACCGCGGCGGCGTCGGCCTGCTTGTTGTTGTTCAGGATGTCGTCCATCACGGCGTTCTCCATCGCCAGCGTGAAGGACAGGTTCTGGAGGAACTTGCCGACGTTCGGGCATTCCGTCATGTAGCCCTTGCGCACGTTCGTGTAGATCGTGGCGCCGCCCAGGTTCGGCCCGAAATACTCGTCGCCGCCCGTCAGGTAGGTCAGCTCGAAGTTCTTGTTCATGGGGTGCGGCTCCCAGCCCAGGAAGACGACCCACTTCTTGGACCGGGTGGCGCGCCGGACCTCGCTGAGCATGCCGGCCTCGCTCGATTCGACCAGCTTGAAGTCGCCCAGGCCGAAGGCGTCCGCCTTGATCATCTTGTCGATGACGAGGTTGCCGTCGTTCCCCGCCTCGATGCCCAGGATCTTGCCGTCCAGCTTGTCCTTGAACTTGTCGATGTCGGCGAAGGACTTCAGCCCTTCGGCGGCGGCGTAGCTGGGCACAGCCAGCGTGTATTTGGCGCCTTCCAGGTTAGCGCGCACGACCTCGACCGCGCCCTCGTCAACCATCGGCTGGCTGATGCTCTCCATCGTCGGCATCCAGTTGCCGAGGAAGACGTCCAGCGACTTCGTCTTCATGCCGAGATAGACGACCGGCACCGACGAGATGTTGGTGACGGGCTGATAGCCGAGCCCTTCCAGGGTCTTCGAGGCCAGCGCGGTCGTCGCCGCGATGTCGGTCCAGCCCACGTCACCGAAGCGCACCGCCTTGCAGGAGGCCGGGTCCGCGGCCAGGGCCGCCGTGCCGGAGGCCAGCAGCATCGCGCCGGTCGCCAGGATGGT
Source organism: Azospirillum sp. SYSU D00513 (assembly GCF_017356015.1). GTDB lineage: Bacteria > Pseudomonadota > Alphaproteobacteria > Azospirillales > Azospirillaceae > Azospirillum. The sequence goes on along the minus strand of NZ_JAFIQV010000092.1, from coordinate 4,393 downwards.
TCGCATCGCTTTCTTCGTCATGTCCAGCCTAATCCTTCTTCGGGAAGTCGTCCTGTTCGGTGCGGGGGCCGGCCCGCTTATCGTTCCGCCGCCGACCGCGCGGGGAACCGGCCGTCACACATGCGTGTTTCCGCCGGCCGCGGCAATTCAGCGGCTGCCCTCCTCCACTTTCCATCGGTATAGTATAGCCGAGCTTGCGCAAGAGGGGATTTTCATTGACCAAGGTGAGGATTGCGTACTTTGATCGGTCGTGCAATTAAAAAAATGACATCTTATTGACAGTAATGGACGTCTTTACGGCGTTCGAGTTACGACAACAGGGAAGCGAGCCGCATGCCAAAACTCGGGATGGAGCCGATCCGGCGCCAGCAGTTGATCGAGGCGACGATCACGTCGCTGGGTGAGCGGGGCTTTGCCGACACCACGATCCAGACGATCAGCCGTCAGGCCGGTGTTTCGCCGGGCATCATCCATCATTACTTCGGCGGCAAGGAGGAACTGCTGGTCGCGACGATGCGCAACATGCTCCTCCAACTGCGCAACGACGCGGTCGCCCGTCTCTCGGCCGCGGGAAGCCCGCGCGACCGGCTGGTGGCGGTGATCGACAGCAACTTCGATTCCCTCCAGTTCACGCCCCAGGTGATCAACGCCTGGCTGGGATTCTGGGCGCAGGTTCCGCATGTGCCGGCCCTGGCGCGGCTGCAACGGGTGAACAACCGCCGCCTCCATTCCAACCTGATGTACAGCCTGCGCGACCTTCTGCCGGCCGACCGGGCGGAGACGGTGGCGCGAGGGCTGGCCGCGATGATCGACGGGCTCTGGCTGCGCTCGGCCCTGACCGGCGCCGCCGACGCGGACCGCGCACGCGACATCGCCATCGACTTCCTGGACAGCCAGCTCTCCGCCAACCTCGCCGAAAGCGCCCTGCCCTGACGCCGGGATGCCGCCCGGCAGGGCCGGCGGCCTACTCGGCCGCCAGCGCCTCGCGGTCCAGGCGGCGGCGGGCCGGCGCCCCGTCGGCGACGTAGTAAGGCACGTCGGCGCGCGCCAGCGGCTTGCGGCCGCGGATCACGTCGGCCAGCTTCTCCGCCATCATGATGGTCGGCGCGTTCAGGTTGCCGGTGATGATCTGCGGCATGATCGAGGCGTCGATCACCCGCAACCCCTCCAGCCCATGCACCCGCGCCTGGCCGTCCACCACCGCCATGTCGTCCTCGCCCATGCGGTTGGAGCAGGACGGGTGATAGGCGGTCTCCGCGTGGGCGCGGACGAAGGCGTCCAGCTCCGCGTCCGTCCGCACATCCGCGCCGGGGCTCAGTTCCCGGCCACGGTAGGGATCCAGCGCCTTCTGCCGCATGATCTCGCGGGTGATGCGGATCGAATCGCGGAACTCCCGCCAGTCCTGGTCGGTGGACATGTAGTTGAAGAGGATGCTCGGCGCGTCGTTCGGGTTGCGCGAGCGCGCCCGGATCCGCCCGCGGCTCGGCGAGCGCATGGAGCCGACATGGGCCTGGAATCCGTGCGCCTTGATGGCGTTGGTACCGTTGTAGTTAATCGCCACCGGCAGGAAATGGTACTGGATGTTCGGCCATTCGAAGCTCTCGTCGGAGCGGATGAATCCGCCCGCCTCGAACTGGTTGCTGGCGCCGATCCCCCGGCCCAGGAACATCCACTGCGCGCCGATGGGCGGCTGGTTCCACCATTGCAGCGCCGGGTAGAGCGAGACGGGCTGGAGGCATTCGTACTGGAGATACATCTCCAGGTGATCCTGGAGGTTGGCGCCGACGCCCGGCACATCGGCGACCACCGGCACCTCCAGCTCGCGCAGCAGGTCCGACGGACCGACGCCGGAGCGCTGGAGGATCTGCGGCGAGGCGATGGCGCCCGCGCACAGCAGCACCTCGCGCCGGGCGTGGGCGGTCTCCGGAGTGCCGTTTTGCAGATAGGCGACGCCGACCGCGCGCTTGCCCGCGAACAGGATGCGGTCGGTCAGGGCGTGCGTGACGATGGTCAGCCCCGCCCGCCCCTTCGCCATGTCCAGATAGCCGCGCGCGGTGCTGGCGCGGCGGCCCTCCGGCGTGACGGTCCGGTCCATCGGGCCGAACCCCTCCTGGCTGTAGCCGTTCAGGTCATCGGTCCGCTTGTATCCGGCCTGTACCCCCGCCTCGACCATCGCGTTGAAGAGCGGGTTGTTGCCCGCCTTGGGCGTGGTGACGTGCACCGGGCCGTCACCGCCATGATAGTCGTTCGGCCCGATGTCGCGCGTCTCGGCCTTCTTGAAATAGGGCAGGCAGTCCAGGTAGCTCCAGCCCTCCAGGCCCGGCTGCTTGGCCCAGTGGTCGTAGTCCAGCGCGTTGCCGCGGATGTAGCACATCCCGTTGATCAGGGAGGACCCGCCGAGCCCCTTGCCACGCCCGCATTCCATGCGGCGGTTGTTCATGAAGGGCTCGGGCTCGGTCTGGTAGGCCCAGTTGTAGCGCCGCCCCTGGAGCGGAAAGGCGAGCGCCGCCGGCATCTGGGTGCGGAAGTCGAACCGGTAGTCCGGCCCGCCGGCCTCCAGCAGCAGGACGCTGACGCCCTCGTCCTCCGTCAGCCGAGCGGCCAGCACGTTGCCGGCCGAGCCCGCGCCGATGACGATGTAATCGTATTCCCTGGCCTTGCTCATGATGCCCTGCCCTGCTGCGCGTTGGGGGTGACGGATGGAAAGCTAAGCCCCGTCAGAAGACCGAGCCGTAGTCTCCCAGCTCGACCTGGATGGACTTGGTCCGGGTGTAGTGGGCCAGCGTCGCGATGCCGTTCTCGCGGCCGATGCCCGACTGCTTGTAGCCGCCGACCGGCATCTCCGCCGGGGACTCGCCCCAGGCGTTGATCCAGCAGATGCCCGCCTCCAGCCGGTGGATGACCCGGTGGGCGCGGCTGAGGTCCCTGGTCACCAGCCCGGCGGCCAACCCGTAATGGGTGGCGTTGGCGCGGCGGATGACCTCCTCCTCCTCTTCGTAGGCGAGGATGCTCATCACCGGCCCGAAGATCTCCTCGCGCACGATGCCCATCTCGTCCCGGCAGTCGGTGAAGACCGTCGGCTGGACATAGGCTCCCTCGGCGAGCCCGGCTCCCGTCGCCCGGCCGCCGCCGGCCAGCAGCCGCGCGCCTTCGGCCTTGCCGGACTCGATGAAGCGCAGGACCTTTTCCATGTGCGGGAAGCTCGCCAGCGGACCCATGTTGGTGTCCGGGTCCATGGGGTCGCCCAGCCGGATGCGCGCGACGCGCTCGGCGACCTTCGCCTCGAAGGCCTCCTTGATGGCGCGGTGGACGAAGACCCGCGTGCCGTTGGTGCAGACCTGGCCGGAGCTGTAGAAGTTCGCCATCATGGCGATGTCCGCCGCGCGGTCGATGTCGGCGTCGGGGAAGACGATCAGCGGCGACTTGCCGCCAAGCTCCATCGTCACCTCCTTCAGCGACGAGCCGCCGGCCGAGGCCATGACCTTCTTTCCGGTCTCTACGCCGCCGGTGAAGGAGACCTTCGCGATCTCCGGATGCTCGGCGAGCATCGCGCCGACGCGCCCGTCGCCCTGCACCACGTTGAAGACACCGTCCGGAAGCCCGGCCTCCGTGTAGATGGCCGCGAGCTTCAGCGCGCTCAGCGGGGTGACCTCGCTCGGCTTGAAGATCATGGCGTTGCCGGCGGCCAGCGCCGGGGCCGACTTCCACAGCGCGATCTGGATCGGGTAGTTCCAGGCGCCGATCCCGGCCACCACGCCCAGCGGCTCCTGCCGGGTGTAGACGAAGGAGGTCGGACGCAGCGGGATCTGCGTGCCCTCGATGGCGGTCGCGAGGCCGGCATAATATTCAAGCACGTCGGCGCCGGTGACGATGTCCACGTAGCGCGTCTCGCTCAGCGGCTTGCCGGTGTCCAGCGTTTCCAGCTCCGCCAGCTCGTCGTTGCGCGCGCGCAGGATCTCCACCGCGCGGCGCAGGATTCGGGAGCGCTGCATGGCGGTCATCGCCGCCCAGACCGCCTGCCCTTCCAGGGCGCTCGCCACCGCGCGGTCAATGTCGGCGCGGGAGGCCTGCTGCACCTCCGCCAGGATCTCCCCGTTCGCCGGGTTGACCGTCGTGAAGGCGGCCCCGCCCTGCGCGTCCGCCAGGCGACCGTGAATGTAGAGCTGCTGCTGTTCGAACCTGGCCATTTCGCCCCCGCCTTGCGTCCGTCCGGAACCGCCGCGCCATGACCGACGGCGGGACGGCGGAACATTCTGTTCATCATCCTACGCATTTATATTGGACGTTCAACCAAAAACCCAAAGGGTGTCGCTAACACGTGATGTGTCCGGAGTTTGTAGCAAGTGATCTGTCCGGCCTTAGGCTCTGCCGAACGAAGGGGGCGGGGATGGGG
>NZ_JAFIQV010000091.1 GCF_017356015.1 Azospirillum sp. SYSU D00513 | reverse complement strand
ACTTTTCCCGCTGCGCGTCTGTCCACATCGTCCACTCCTCCTGCCGTCACCAACAGGCAGAAGCAGGTTTCAGTCAAACAGGCTCTCAAGCACCTCCTTTCCTATGAAGTTCCCTTCTTTAAGAACTTGAGCAACAAGCGATCCCGGTTTATCTCCCCAGAAACAGGGGCATGCCATATAACCTTGATCATAACCCCCATCCAAAGGACACCTCTCTGTCTTTATGGCCATTCATAAGTGTATCAGTTTCCTCTGCGATATATCGCACGCCTCCGATAGATGATAAAGCCTTCTATGTAGGTAGGTAACGCGCCGGTGTTTAGGGGATCAATCTTATCTGCTAGCAGCACACGAGCGCAAGGATTGAAGCTTTCTTGCAATGGTCCTACGGTCACCGTCACTAAGGGGGGATCAAGATAATAATAGCTGCAGGAGCTAAGCTACGCTCAAAATTTCTGAACGTTGGGCATACGCTCCGAGAGCACCTTGGGATCCGACAAAGCCTTCATCTAAAGCAATAACTTAGCGCCGACAGAAAAATTTTTCCGGCATTTTCTAACCATAGTCCACAAATCCTTGTAACATCCTCAGCCCCGCACCACCCGCGCCAGGGTCAGCACCTCCACCCGCGCCGCACCCGCGCGCCGCAGCACCTTCGCGCATTCCGCCAGGGTGGCGCCGGTGGTGAGCACGTCGTCCACCAGCAGCACGCGCTTGCCCGCCAGCAGGGTGTCCGCCCCGCGCCGCGGCCGGAAGGCGCCGGCCACGTTGCGCCGGCGGCCGGAGCGGTCGAGTCCGCCCTGCGACGGGGTCGCGCGGCGGCGTTCCATCAGGTCGGGGGCGACGGGGATGCCGGTCTGGCGGCCCAGCGCCTGGGCCAGCAGGGCCGCCTGGTTGTAGCGGCGGCGGAACAGGCGCCAGCGGTGGAGCGGCACCGGCACCAGCAGGTCCGTCTCGGCCAGCAGCTCCGCCCCGGCGCGGGCGAGCCATCCGCCGAAGGCGCGGGCGGCGTGGGTGCGGTCGCCGTGCTTGAAGCCGAGGATCAGCGGGCGGCTGCCGTCGTCATAGACCAGCACCGCGCGGGCGCGCCCGTAAGGCGGCGGTTCCGCCGCGCAGGCGCCGCACAGGCTTTCCCCCTCCACCGCGAAGTCGAAGGGCAACCCGCAGCAGGCGCAGAGCGGGGCGGCGATGAAGGTGAGCCCCGCCCAGCAGGCGGGGCAGAGGCCGCCCTGCCGGTCCACCGTCCCGCCGCAGCCCAGGCAGCGCGGCGGCAGCACCGCGTCCAGCGCGGCGCCGGCCAGCCGGCGCAGGGCGGAGATGGCGGCGGCTGCGGGGGCCATGGCGGGGCGCCTCTCCTGGCCGGCGCCCTAGCGGGGAAGCCTGATCTCCATCCCGTGGATCGAGTCGATGCGCTCGAAGATCAGGTGGGTGTAGTCGTGCAGGGACAGGTAGATGGCCGGGCCGGTGACGAACAGGATCGCCAGCGTGACGAAGATCTTCAGGTCCTGCTGGAGCGTCGATTCGTTGATCTGCGTGACCGACTGGAACAGCGTCAGCAGCATGCCGAGCGCCGTGGTGATCAGCAGCGTCGGGAAGGTGATCTTGATGATGACGATCAGCGCCTCGTAGCTGACGCCGACGGCTTCCTCGATCCCCATGCCCGAACCTCCCGCGAAGAGCCTGCGAACGACGCAGTCCCGTGGCCGCGAGCTTAGCATGGCCGGGCCGCTTCTCCGATGGTTGTAGCGCGTTCGGGCTGGGCTATATTCGGGGCATGAGCGACAGCATGAACGTTTTCGACCGCGTCCTGGTCCGCCGCCGCCGCGACCGCGCCGCGCCCCGCTTCACCGAGCACGCCTTCCTGTTCGAGGAGGTGGCCGAACGGCTCTCCGACCGTCTGGACGACGTCCGGCGCGGCTTCCCGACCGTGCTCGACCTCGGCAGCCACGACGGCGCCGTGGGCCGGGTGCTGGCCGGCCGCAAGGGGATCGAGCGGCTGGTGGCCTGCGACCTGTCCCCGGCCTTCGCGCGGGCCGCCGGCCGGTCCGGACCGAGCGTCGCGGCGGACGAGGAGTTCCTGCCCTTCGCGCCGCACAGCTTCGACCTCGTGGTCAGCAACCTCAGCCTCCATTGGGTCAACGACCTGCCGGGCGCCCTGCTCCAGGTCCGCCAGGCGCTGAAGCCCGACGGCTTCTTCTGCGCCTCGATGCTCGGCGGCGAAACCTTGGCCGAGCTGCGCCGCTGCCTGTTCGAGGCGGAGATGGCGGTGTCCGGCGGTGTTTCGCCGCGCGTGTCGCCCTACGCCGACGTGCGCGACGCGGGCGGGCTGCTGCAGCGCGCGGGCTTCGCCCTGCCGGTGGTGGACAGCGACACCCTCACCGTCACCTATTCCGACGCCTTCGCCCTGATGCGCGACCTGCGCGGCATGGGGGAGACCAACGCCGTGCTGGCCCGCCACAAGGCCCCGGTCCGCCGCGAGCTGCTGTTCGAGGCGGCGCGCCGCTACGCGGAGCAGTATGCCGAGCCCGACGGGCGCCTGCCGGCCACCTTCCAGGTGCTCTACCTCGCCGGCTGGTCGCCGCACGAAAGCCAGCAGCAGCCGCTGAAGCCCGGCTGCGGCACCGTGCCGCTCGCCGACGCGCTGAAGGGCACGCAGCACAAGCTGCATTGAGGCGATCTGGATTGAGAATGGCGGCATGAAGAAGGGCGGGTTCCCCTGGGGGAGCCCGCCCTTTTTGCCGTGCCCCTGGCTCGGGCGGGGCTTACTGCGACCCGGCCTGGGCCACCTCGTGCATCTCCACGGGGTGGGTGCTGTGGCGTTCCAGCGTTTCGCGGGCGATGCGCTCGCGCTCGGGGCTGGTGGTGTTCACCCACAGGAGGATGCCGCCCTTTTCGAGCTGCTGGAGCATCGGCTCGTTGCGCTTGTCGGAAATCCAGTTCGAGAAGACCGAGCCGAGCGCGCCGCCGCCCGCCCCGGCCGCCGCCGCGGCAGCCGCCGCCGCGAGCGCGGTGCCGCCGGTCGCCAGCACCGCACCGGTCGCGATGATCGCGCCGACATAGGCCGGGAAGCCGACCGCCACGCCCTGGTGGCTGCCGAGATCCTCGGGCGCGACGTAGGACTGACGCGGCACCGACGGGTCGTGCGCGGCGTCCTCCGTGCGCTCCGGCACATGGCCGAGATGGTCGCGGACGGTCTGATCGTTCGCCATGACGCTCAGCTCGTGGCGCTGGAATCCCGCCATGTAGAGGTCGTCGATGGCCTTCTGCAGGGCGTCGCGGCTGTCGAAGATGGCGACGGCCTCGCGGACGAGGCCCTGGGGCTGGGCCGTGCCGGTGGTGGCGGTCGTGGCCGGCCCGGTGCGGTTGGGATCGGTTTCGTAGGTCATGTTCGGCTCTCCCTCTTTAACCCTGGTAAACCCCGTGCCGGAGGCGAGGTTCCGGCCATGCGAGCGCCGGGGCTGGTCAAGGACGGGCGCTTCTCGCTACTATCCCGGCGATTCGAGGCTCCCTCCGAGAGGACATAGGACCATGAAACGGCTCATGCTGGCCCTCCTGGCGGCCGCGCTCGCACCCGCCGGCCTCGCCACGGTGGCGGCGCCCGCCTCGGCGCAGATGTCCCTGTTCAAGGACACCTCCCTGGTCGAGCCGGTCGAGCAGGGGAACGTGGCGGAAGCGCGCGCGCGGCTGCTGAAGGGCGAGAACCCGAACCAGGCGAACGTCGCCGGCAAGACGGTGCTGATCCTGGCGATCGAGCAGGGGAACGCCGAGATGATCCGGGCGCTGCTCGACAACGGCGCCCTCCCCAGCCGCGCCGACCGCGACGGCAACCTGCCGCTGCACCACGCCGCCGAACAGGGCGACCTGGAGACGGTCGAGCTTCTCCTGAAGAAGGGCGCGAAGGTGGACCAGGACAACAAGCAGGGCATGACGCCCCTGATGGTCGCCGCGCGCCAGGGCCGCCCCGCCCTGGTGGAACGGCTGCTGAAGGCGGGCGCCAAGCCCGACCGCACCGACTACACCGGCCGCACCGCCGTCAACTGGGCGGAGGATGGCCGCAACGGCCGGGTCATCTCCATGCTGCGCCAGGCGGGCGGGCGCTGATCCCCCTGCCCTCCTTCGACGGCCCCCTTGCCGCGGCGCTGGGCTCGCTGCCGCTCCTGCTGACGGCGCTGGCCGTGGACGCGGCGGTGGGCGACCGGCTGGGGCGTTTCCTGCCCGACCCGGCGGCGCTGGCCGGGCGCGCGGCCGCCTGGGGCGACCGCCGGCTGAACCGGATCGAGCGCGGCCCGTCCGCGCGCACCCTGCGCGGCGCGCTGCTGGTTCTGGCGATCCTGCTCGCCGCGGCGGCACTCGGCGCGCTGGTGGGCTGGATCGGCGACCACGGCCGGGGCTGGGCGCTGGAACTGCTGCTGCTGCTGTCGGTCCTGCGCGGGCGGGAGGCCTGGAACCGCATCCGCGCGGTGCGCCGCGCGCTGGAGGCCGGCGGCCTGTCCGCCGGGCAGGAGGCGGTCGGCCCCCTCACCCGCCGGCATGCCTTCAGCCTGGACGCGCACGGCGTGGCCCGCGCCGCCGTGGAACAGGCCGGCCGCGCCTTCGTCCGCCGCATCGCCGGGCCGGTCTTCGGCTATCTGCTGCTGGGCATGCCGGGGCTGCTGGTCTGGGCGGCCTCGGCCGGGGTGGACGCCGCCATCGGCAGCCCCGGCGTGCGGCACGGCGGTTTCGGCCGGGCCGCCGCCCGGCTGGACGACGCGCTCTACGCCGTGCCGGCGCGGCTGGCCGGCCTGCTGCTGGCGCTGGCCGGCGCCTTCGTCGGGCCGGGCGGCCCCTTGGGCGCGGTGGCGGGAGCCCTGCGGACCGTGGCGCGCGACGCGCGCAAGCACGCCTCCTTCAACATGGGCTGGCCGGCCGCGGCGCTCGCCGGCGGGCTGGGGCTTGCGCTCGGCGGCCCGCACCGCGACGGCGGCGTGACCATCACCGAGCCCTGGATCGGCGGCGGCCGCGCCCGCGCCACCCCGGCCGACATCGGCCGCGCCCTGGCGATGGCGGCGCTCGCCGAGCTGCTGCTGGTCGGCGGCATCGCGCTTTCGATGGCGGTGATCGCCGGCCTCTGACCGGCGAAGCCGTGCGGAATTTCAAGCGGACGGGCTGGGGAACAGGCCCAGGCCGCCCTCTCCGGCGCCGCAGATGTAGCGGCGCACGCATTGGCTCAGCGGCAGGCTGGTGCGCTCCCGGTGCAGCTCGAACCCCTCGACCTGGGCGATGCGGATTTCCCGCTCGTCCCCGTGATCGACGAGTTCGATTTCATAACGCCCGATGAGGGCGAGCACACCAGTGAGAGTGCGGCGGATCAAGGCTGGCTCTTGGGCTCGGAAGCGGCGGAAAAAGCAAGATAAGGGGCCAACCCTTAAGAAACATTCACACGCCTGGATGAAATAAATTTCATGTTCCCACCGGCCCGGTCCCGGGTCACATCCGCGTCACGGCAATCGGGATAGGGGGCGATCCTAGTGGACCGCACCCCTCCCACACCACCCGGCATGCGGGTCCGCACCGGGCGGTTCGAGGAGTTGA
>NZ_JAFIQV010000090.1 GCF_017356015.1 Azospirillum sp. SYSU D00513 | reverse complement strand
GCCCCTGTTCCTCGTTCATCGTCAGACCTCCGGTTGCGGTTCATTTTACCGCAGCCAGCTGTCTCATCGAACCGGGCAGCAACCCACACAAGCCCATAAACCCCACGGCTTGAGGCCGATGTTGTAGCTGTCTGCCAAGCCGCTCATGTGCCTGATTCCTCCATTTCTGTAGAAATCTACACCGGCCGTTATAATGAGCTATTAACAGCATTGGTAAACGACTATTCACCAACCATGAGCAACACCTCATGGCTCAGGGGCTTACGCAACCTTTCGTTTTCCGAGAAGTGCCGTCATCCGCTCCCGGACCTCGGGCTCATCTTCTAGCTTAGCGCGTCGGCCATGCGCTACTTCAAAGCCGAAGATCGCATTCACCAGCATCTGTCCTTCGTCGTCCTGCTTGGACCACACTTCGCACACGTCCGGTGTGGCGGCTGCGGGATCGCGAGACTTCTTGTTCATACCGGCGACGATATCGGGGTAGCTGCTGGCCATGCGGGCGCTCTCCTATTGAGCGGGGGAGAATGCAGCCGCAGCTGAGCTTTGCAACCATTATCGGTGCGGACACCGATCGAACACGATCAAAGCCGTCTTTGTTTGAGTTCCTTCTGAAGCACGATCATTCCGGCAAACAGGGTCTGAGCCTTATTCCGGCACTTCTCCCGCTCATACGCCGCCCGCGTCGCCTGAAGATGCTCTGACAATTGCTCGTTTGTCAGTTCGGCTAAGCTCTGAAGCTGTGGAACAACATCGTCGAAAATCGGAATCACAAGCGGATCTCCCGGAGCGCTTCATTTAACAATTTCCCACTGTGCGTGCGTGAGTGAGCCTTCCCACTGCTCCGTGGTTTGCGCTTAGTTAGTGGATCAGGTGGGTGTCGGGCGACGCGACGCCCTCCCAGTCCGTTGAGTCTGCATTGGGAGAACGGCGGGCGGACCGGAAGATGCCCCTGTCCTCACCTCTCTCTTCCCTCTCGGCACAGTCCAAGGCGTTTCGGTAGTATTGGAGCACGAAGATCCGGATTGCGGAGGCGAGGGTGGTGTGCACCGGCTTAGCCCGGTCGATTTGCGTCACTAGTCCGGAGCGCGAACGGCCGTTCTGGCTCGCAATGTTGTCAACGGCCTGCCAGATTTCCTTCTCCAGCGTCACAAAGGTCCGCCGATTAGCGAGCATGATGTCATAGCCGACGGGCTGCTTTTTAGTGTCAATGCCCGCAAGCAGCTGTTGCAGTCTGATCCGTTGGAACGGGCTGTCTTCCGAACCGCTCATGACGCTGTGATTCTCCTAATAGATGGCCCGCCCTGGCATCGCACGCCGAACAGAGTTCCGCTGCCATGCCCGGCACGTTCGTGACCTTCCTTCGTCGCGGCAGCACGGAAGTAGTCCGTGACGAACATACGGACCGCAGAGGTCCTGGTGCGCTGATCAGCGCGGCCCTGGTCGACAGCGGATACGATTTCGTGCACCGTCATCCCCTCAATTCGGGCTATCTCCTGCAGCGCCTCCCTCATCGGCTTCTCCAGCCGGAGTGTCGTACGGCGACCGGCGACGATGAAGTTCGTGCCGGTCACCGCCACGGCTTTTGCGTTGGGATGTTGCTTATTCTGCAGGGGCATGGAACGCTCCGGCGGGGAAACTGGAGCCACGAGACACCGGCGAGGCAATGGCCGTGGGTGCGGCGATACGGTTGGTCGGCGGTCGGTCGAGGCTCAGGTCAAAGGGACCGGGTTTCTGCCAATCTCCTTCAGGCCGGACGATCACGAGCGGCGGGCTCTCGACCGTGATGGCTTCCGGGTGAGGCTCATAGTCAGCGCGGAGCACGACGTATTCGTGGTCAGAGTAATGTAGCTCGTGCTCGCCGCAGGGCTTGAACCCGAATTTGCCCCAGAAGCTCACAAGGCGCCTTTGCGCATGGCCATAGAGGGTGGTGTAGCCTTTCCGCCGGCAATGATCGACTGCGAAATCGACGAGAACTCGGGGGACCGTTGTCCGATCGATACGCTTCAGGCGGTAGGCGGGATGGACGGCGAGACGTTCCGGCTTTGCGAATCCGGCGAAATAGCGGATGCGGAGCGCGCCGACCGGTTCGTTATTCAGCATTGCAAGAACGTGGGTGGCGCAGAGATCGTTCCCGTCGAACTCTTCGTCGTAGGGAGATCCCTGTTCTCCAATAAACGCCAAGCTCCGCAGCACCTGGCATTTTATAAGATCGTCGAGTTCGCGGGCGACACGGACCGTCAAAACCGGGGCAACACTCGGTTCTTTGAATTGCGATGCAGACATTGTATAATCCCCGTCTCGGCAGGCTCCACCTCAGGCTCTACAACTGTATGCGCGGATGAGCCCACTATGCGTTTCAGTACTTTCGATACGGCACCGGTGAACGCAATGGTAGGCGCAAGCGTTCGACCCGTCTGCCCAACAGTTTGAATTTCGATAATTCACTCATGAATAGCGACCTCGCACTCGATTGGGATAATCTCAAAGCCTTTCTCGCAGTCGCGCGGGCTGGAAGCATCACCAGCGCGGCGGCAACGCTCGGTTACAGCCAGCCGACCGTCTGGCGCCGTATGGGCGCGTTGGAGGAGGCGTTAGGCGTGCGGCTGCTCAAGCGGGGAACCCGCGGCGTCACGCTCACGCCGGCCGGCGAGCGGCTGCTGCAGCGCACGCAGCTCATTGACCAGGAGGTCGCGCTTATCCAGAGCCTCGGCAGGTCGGAACTGGCGCCGCAGGGGACCATTCGCCTCTGGACCACGGACGGGATCGGCGGGTACTGGCTGCCCGACAAGCTCGGCGACTTCCGCGAGCGCTTCCCGAACGTGACGATCCAGGTTATGTGCTCCAGCGACCTTCCTGCGCCGGGAAGCATCGGCACGGACATCCTGATCGTTTACGAGAAGCCCCTGGACCAGGATCTCGTCGTCCTTTGCGAAGGGCGTATGGTGTTTCAGCCCTTTGCATCGAGGGCATATCTCGCCCGTCACGGCCATCCGGAGACGATGGGTGACTTGGCGGGCCATTTGGTGTGCGACCACACTGAGTATCCGGATGACGGGCCATGGGCTGCGTGGCGGGAGGCCACAGGCGACTCACGCGTGCCCTATCGGACCAACTCCAGCATGGCACTGGGTGAGGCGACGCGGCGCGGCATGGGCATTAGTCTTCAGCCGTCGGATTTGCACAACGACCGTGAGCCCGACTTGGTTATGCTAGAGATCAAGGGCTTCGACCCACCGGAGCTGGTGTTCTGGCTCGTGAGCCATCGTGAGACAAAGGACATCCCACGGGTCAGGGCCTTCATCTACCATCTCCGCGCGACACTTTTTGAGAGGAGCAGGGAATGACGCCCGTCACCCTTGCCCGTGCGTCAACGACCGTCCCTCTTATCAGAACCCTACCCTAATTTCCGTGAAGGACATATCTAAGTCTATGCAGTTCCAAGAAGTCAGCGCTGATCCTGCGGTCTCCGAGGTTCGGGAGATCCAGGTCGGACGGGCGTCTCTGACGCTTATGCTTGAGATCGTATACTGGATCGGGCTGGAAGAAATTGCCCAGCGGGAGGATCTTTCCCTCGCCAAGCTGATCGTTCAGATCCGGATGCGGGCCGCACAGCAGGCCAGTGTCACGCCCGCGGCACTCCCGCTTTCCGCACTGGTCTCGGCAATTCATGTGATGGTGGTGGACTATTATCGCAAGGCGGCTGTTCGCCGTGGCCCGGACCTTGTTGAGGAGGCTCTGTTCGACATTTCCGGCGTGCTGCCTTCCCAACCGCAGCACTGAGAGCGAGGGGGAGCGCCGTTAGGTTGTCGGCCTTCCTGGTGACGTTATGTCGTGAGAGAACCGAAGCACAGAAATGGCCAGTACTTCTCAGCCGGCGACAGGCCGCGGTTCTCCCAATACTTAAGAGCCAACGCACCCCAGCTTACGGCTCGACCGTCACGTCATAGCCGAAGTGGCGCATCGAAAGCGTCCTCACGGTCCCATCGGCCGCCGCTTCAGCGATTGCTCGGTCGAAGGCTTGCTTGAGGGCGGTGTCCTCCTGCCGAAGGCCGATGGCGACGCCGCGCCCCAGCGGCCCTCGAACGAAACTCGGGCCGAACGGCACGACCCGGTCCTGTCCGTTCCGGAGCAGGTCCTCCAACCCGCCACGGTCGAGGAACACGGCATCCACCCGACTTGCGAGAAGATCGAGACCGGCGTTTTGGAGCGTGTTGTAGAGGTGCACCGTTGCGCCCGGGAAGAACCGCTCGACGAACGCGGCCTGCACTGTGGCGGCTTGGACGCCGATACGCTTGCCGCGCAGCATCTGGGAGAGGCGTTCTAGCACGCGCGTGGCCATAGGTGTCTCGACGGCGAGGTCGATGCGCTCCGGGGTATCGGCCGACAGTTCGACGACATCGTTGCCCAGCATCGTCGCGAGTTGGCTCGGGCCAAACGCGTAAGGGCCAGCAAAGGCGATGGATTTCAGCCGTTCCTCGGTTATTACCATCCCGGCCATGATGGCATCGTACTTTCCTTGGCGCAAAGCTGGGATCATGCTCTCCCATTCGTGTGCGACGAACTGGCAGTCGTAGCGCATCCGCCGGCACAGCTCATGGCCTAGGTCGATCTCGAAGCCCGTGAGTTCACCGGTGGACGTGAGGGTGTTCCAGGGCGGTAAACCTCCCTCCGACGCGATTGTCAAGGTGCGCTCACCGGCACCCGCCGATCCCGCTATGCTCACCATCATCGTGGCGGCCAGTAGCTTCCCTTTCATTTGCACCTTCACGCATCGCTCGATCTGAAAAACCATCCTGTGTAGCTGTTTCCAGTGCGAGGTTACAGGTGTATGGCGGTTTTTTCACAGAGCGCATATTGCGGCAATGAGCGACAGGGTCATTTCGTCATGCCAAATCTGTCCGCCTGCGCTCATTGTATTTTGGTAATTATGAAAACCTTGCGGCGGCGCAAAGCGGTGATCATCTAATAAAAGTGTAGCGGCGGCCGATGCGTTCCCTGTCGCTTTCAATCACATATCCGCTGCACCAACCGCCGTTTCAACTGAGCTTATTGAGCGGCTTCCAGCTGCCCTTCCTCGGCAAAGGTAGCGGCCATGATCGCTTCGGCAATCTCCGGGTTGGCGTTGATCGTTTCAATAATGACCTTTTGGATCTTGCCGGTCGGATCGATGCGCTCGAACTCCCGGCAAACCTCCAGGAGGCGAACCTTGCCAAGCGTGATATGGCGGAACCCTGCTGTCTGGGTAATTTTGAGCTTCAAGGCGGGCATTGCGGCTTCCTTTCCAGGCTAGTGCACTGACACAAACATAGGATTCACATGTGCCGGCGGACGTGCGATTCTGTCGGGCATGGCCCAGACCGTCAGCGTCATCGTTGGACCGGAGGATCGCGCGCGTTTGGCCGCGATCCTCGGTGACCGCAACCGCCCGCTCAAGCATATGCAGCGGGCGAACATCATTGCCCTGTCGGCGGAGCGCCTGCCTGTATTGGAGGTGGCGCGGCGGGCCGGCGTCAGCCGCCCGGCGGTGTGGCGATGGCAGGCGCGCTACGCCGAGCAAGGTGTCGACGGGCTGCTGCGCGACAAGACCCGCAAACCCGGCAAGGCGCCGCTGCCCACGGCGACGGTCGCCAAGGTTCTGGCGCTGACCTGCTCGGAACCTCCCGGGGCGGTCACCCACTGGACTGGCCGGGCGATGGCCCAGGCGGTCGGCATCAGCTTGCGCGCCGTGCAGCGCATCTGGGAAGCCAACCGCCTCCAGCCCCATCGTATCCGCACCTTCAAGCGGTCCACCGACCCGGCGTTCGCATCCAAGGTGGAGGACATCGTCGGGCTCTACATGGACCCGCCCTGCCACGCGGTGGTGCTGTCCATCGACGAGAAGAGCCAGATCCAGGCGCTCGACCGCACCCAGCCCGGCTTGCCGCTGAAGCCCGGCAAGTGCGGGACGATGACGCACGACTACAAGCGCAACGGCACCACCACCCTGTTCGCCGCGCTGAACACGCTGGACGGCACCGTGGTCGGGCGCTGCATGCCCAAGCACACCCACAAGGAGTTCATCACCTTCCTGAAGGCCGTGGAGCGGAGCGTTCCGGCCGGCAAGGTGATCCATGCCATCGTCGACAACTACGCCACTCACAAGCACCCCAAGGTGCTGGAATGGCTAGCAGCTCATCCGCGCTGGGTCTTCCATTTCACACCGACCTCGGCGTCCTGGATCAATGCCGTCGAGGGGTTCTTCTCCGTCATCACCCGCCGGACGATCCGGCGAGGGGTCTTCAAGTCGGTGGCCGACCTGCAGGACGCCATCACCCGTTACATTCGGGACCACAATAAGGCCTCCAAGCCCTTCGTGTGGACCAAGCCCGCTGGTGCCATCCTCGCCAAACTCGAACGACTGCCTGCACCTTCCGAATGAGTCAGTGCACTCTCATGTCCCGTTTCAAGAGTGATGGGCGCGGGTGTTCGTCTCCGGCTGTTTCCGGCATTGTGACGGCAGGGGCTGTC
>NZ_JAFIQV010000008.1 GCF_017356015.1 Azospirillum sp. SYSU D00513 | reverse complement strand
AGATGCCGTAGAAATCGCTGCTTTCGATCGAGCACTCCGCGCCTATGGCCGAGATTACAAGCCAGAAGCCTAATCAAACAGGCTCTGAAACCCGATTGATGGAGGATCTCACGACTCTCGGCGTACCCTTGCAGCGCTCCCCCTGCTCACCCGCGCCCTCGTGACGGCACTGGCCGACCTCCGGCTGACGGCCGCAACGGTACGCGAAGCGCAGACACGCGCCACAACCGAACAGGACCTCGGGCAAAAAAAAGCGGCCCACCGCATGAGCGGGGGCCGCCGAGTTTATTTGGGAGGAAACGCAACCAAGTTGCTGAAGAAGGATATATGGCCTAAGTTATAAACACCTGGTTAACAGCAACGCAAATTTTCGCACCGACCGCGAAGTTTTTTTCCCCCACATGCCAAGCCAAGCCAAAAAAAAAGCGGCTCAGCCACAAATGCAGCGAGCCGCTTCAAGTCTGTTCGGGAGGAACGCAACCATGTTGCAGAAACGGTTCTATCGCCGACATGGTTAACGTCAGGTAAAGATGGAACGCTTTTCCGGTTCCTATCCTTTTTCGTGTTGGGCTGCCACTTTGTCGTGGGATCGGCCGGTCCCGTGGGACCGGCCGGAGTTCCAGGGAGCGCTCAAGCAAACGGGGGTCAGCCATTCAGGGCCGCCGCGTGGGCGTCCATCACGCGGGTGGAATAGACGAGGGCGGCGCCGGCGTTGACGGAGATGGCGACGCCCAGTGCCTCGGCGATCTCCTCGCGGCTGGCGCCCTGCTTGATCGCCGCGTCGGTGTGGACGGCGATACAGCCATCGCAACGGACGGTCACGGCGACGGCGAGCGCGATCAGCTCGCGGGTCTTGGCGTCGAAATTGGCGGTCTTCTGGCCGGCGGTGCTCATGGCCTGATAGCCCCGGATGGTGTCCGGGCTCAGCTTCGCGATGTCGCCGACGCCGGCCAGCACCTGCTGGCGGTAGAGGTTCCAATCCTGCATCATGGTCTTCACTCCTTGTTTCACCGGCCCGGATCGTCCGTGCCGCGTGGTGAGAAGAAGGTGCCACGGGGCCGGGTCCGGCTGAATGACCGGGCGGATCGATCGCATGACCGCGCGGATCAAACCGACGCGGGCAAGGTCCGGACACAGCGTTTGAGGACGGGACATGGATGACGCCCTGACGCGGCTCGCGCAGCTCATGCGCGTCCACCCGCGGCTGGACCTGCTCTGCCGCTTCGCCGAGGACTGGGCGGTCCCGCACGAGCCGGAACCGGAGGGCGAGGCACCCTTCCACATCGTCACGCGCGGGCGCTGCATGGTGGATCTTCCCGGTCTCGAGCGGTCCCTGCTTCTGGAGGCCGGCGACATTCTGGTCCTGCCGCACGGCCACCGCCACGTCCTGCGGGGCGAGGGCACGGACGCGCGGCGCGCCGGATCCTTCACCTTCGGGCAGAGCCACAACGGCGCCGTGACGGTACGCGGCAACGCGGGTGGCCTCTCTGATAGGGAGCCGGACTGCGAACTGATCTGCGGGCGGCTGCGCTTCGAGCAATGGCGCGACAACGCGCTGCTCGGCGCCCTGCCCGACACACTCCATCTCGGCACCGCGCAGGACCCCGCGCTGGCCAGGCTGGAACGGCTGGTCGAGACGATGCGGGCGGAGCTGGAGGAGGCACGCCCCGGCGCCGGCGCCATCGCCGCCGACTTGGCGAGCGCGCTCTTCACGATGCTCGTCCGCGCCCATGTGGAGCAGGAGCGGGAGGTCGGCGGGGTGCTGGCGCTGCTGGGCAACCGTACCACGGCCAGGGCGCTGCTGCTGATGCTGGAAGACCCGGCACGCGGCTGGACGCTGGACGGGCTGGCCAGCGCCAGCAACGCCTCGCGCGCCGGGCTGGTGCGGGCCTTCCGCAAGCAGGGGAACATCGCCCCGCTGGCCCTCTTGACACAGCTTCGCCTGCAACTGGCGGCACGGCAGCTGACCGCGACGGAGCTGCCGGTGAGCGAGGTGGCCGCCCGCGTCGGCTACGAGGCGGAGGAAGCCTTCTCCCGCGCCTTCAAGCGCCATTTCGGCGCATCGCCCAGCGCCTTCCGGCTGGAGCGGGCGGAGGACCCGGCGCTGGCCGAGCCGTGAGCGGCAATCTGGTGAAGGGTGCCCTGAACGGCCCCATGACCAGATCACCGTCACCAGATCGCCACTGGCCTCCGCGGGAGGCTTCGGGGTATAGAGCCCCCCTTTGTTCTCACCACGCGACGGTCCTTCATGCAGCCCATCAGCCAGCGCATCGCAACCGAGCTGTCGGCCCGCGAGTCCCAGGTGGAGGCCGCCATCAGGCTCCTCGACGAGGGGTCCACGGTCCCCTTCATCGCCCGCTACCGCAAGGAGGCCACGGGCGGGCTCGACGACACGCAGCTCCGCACGCTGGAGGAGCGGCTTGGCTACCTGCGCGAGCTGGAGGACCGGCGCGCCAGCATCCTTTCCTCCATCGAGGAGCAGGGGAAGCTGACACCGGAACTGGCCGCCCGGATCCGCTCCGCCGACACCAAGACGCGGCTGGAGGACCTCTATCTCCCCTACAAGACCAAGCGCCGCACCAAGGCGCAGATCGCGCGGGAAGCCGGGCTGGAGCCTCTGGCCGACGCGCTGCTCGCCGATCCGGCCAAGGCGCCCGATGCGGAGGCCGCGGCCTTCGTCAGCGCCGACAAGGGGATTGCCGACGCCAAGGCCGCTTTGGACGGCGCCCGCCACATACTGGTGGAGCGGTTCGGCGAGGACGCCGAGCTGGTCGGCCGCCTGCGCGCCACCATGGCGGACAAGGGCGTGGTGACGTCCAAGGTGATCGAGGAGAAGCGCGCGGAGGGCGCCAAGTTCTCCGACTATTTCGATTTCCAGGAGCCCTGGTCGAAGCTGCCCTCGCACCGCGTGCTGGCGCTGCTGCGCGGACGGGCGCAGGGCGTGCTGGACGTCCGGCTCGACCTGCCGGTCGAGGAGGGGCAGCCCCATCCGGCCGAGCGCGGCATCGCCGCCCACACGGGCATCCGCGACCTGGGCCGCCCGGCCGACAAGTGGCTGGGCGACGTGGTGCGCTGGACCTGGAAGCTGAAGATCGGCCCGCATGTCGAGACCGACCTTATGGGCGACCTGCGCGAGCGCGCCGAGGACGAGGCGATCCGCGTGTTCGCCCGCAACCTGCACGACCTGCTGCTGGCCGCCCCGGCCGGCCCGCGCGTGACCATCGGGCTCGACCCCGGCATCCGCACCGGCGTGAAGGTCGCGGTGGTGGACGCGACCGGCAAGCTGGTCGAGACCACCACCATCTACCCGCACCAGCCGCGCAACGACTGGGACGGCTCCATCGCCGCGCTGGCGGCGCTGGCGGCCCGCCACAAGGCCGAGCTGATCGCCATCGGCAACGGAACGGCGAGCCGCGAGACCGACAAGCTGGCGTCGGACCTGATGAAGCGCCACGCCGAGCTGCATCTGACCAAGCTGGTGGTGTCGGAGGCGGGTGCTTCGGTCTATTCGGCATCGGAGGTGGCGGCGCACGAGTTCCCGCAGCTCGACGTGTCGCTGCGCGGTGCCGTGTCCATCGCCCGGCGCCTTCAGGACCCGCTGGCCGAGCTGGTGAAGATCGAGCCGAAGTCCATCGGCGTCGGCCAGTACCAGCACGATGTGTCCGGCCAGAAGCTCGCCCGCTCGCTCGACGCGGTGGTCGAGGACTGCGTGAACGGCGTCGGCGTGGACCTGAACACGGCGTCGATCCCGCTGCTGACCCGCGTGTCGGGGCTGAACGAGACCATCGCCCGCAACATCGTGGAGTTCCGCGACAGCCACGGCGCCTTCCGCTCGCGCAAGCAGCTGCGCGAGGTGCCGCGGCTGGGGCCGAAGACCTTCGAGCAGGCGGCGGGCTTCCTGCGCATCCAGGGCGGGGATACGCCGCTCGACGCGTCGTCCGTCCATCCGGAAGCCTATCCGGTGGTGGAGCGCATCCTGAAGAAGACGGGGCGCGACCTCGGCAGCCTCATCGGCGACGCGCGATTCCTGCGCTCGCTGAACCCGGAGGAGTTCACAGACGAGCGCTTCGGCGTGCCGACCGTCGAGGACATCCTGAAGGAGCTGGAGAAGCCCGGCCGCGACCCGCGTCCGGAATTCAAGACGGCCGAGTTCAAGGAGGGCGTCAACGAGCTGAAGGACCTTCAGCCGGGCATGGTGCTGGAGGGTGTCGCCACCAACATCACGGCCTTCGGCGCCTTCGTGGACATCGGCGTGCACCAGGACGGGATGGTCCACATCTCCCAGCTCGCCAACGGCTTCGTGAAGGACCCGCACACGGTGGTGAAGGCGGGCGACATCGTGAAGGTGAAGGTGCTTGAGGTGGACATCCCCCGCAAGCGCATCGCCCTCACCATGCGTCTGAGCGAGCCGGCGGCCCGCCAGGCCGAGGGCGCGCCGCGCGGCGAGCGGGGCGGCGGGGATCGGGGCGGCGACCGGGCGGGCGGTGGACGCGGGCCGCAGGGCCGGCCGGGGAACGCCGGCGGCGGTCTGCGCCAGGGCCAGGGCTCCGGCCAGGGGAAGGGTCCGGCGAAGCCCGCGAAAGCGCCGGAGCCGGTCAACAGCGCCTTCGCCGAAGCCTTCGCCCGCGCCAACGCGAACAAGCGGAAGTAGGCGGCACCTCCCGCTCCTGGTGGCGTCCATGCAACTCCTGCGTGGACGCCATCCTCCGAAAGGCGTAGTCTCCTCGCTCGATCGGAGCGCACGCGAACCCCATGAAAAGCCCTGCCCTGACCATCGTCGGCGTCTACGCCGCGTCCGCATCGCTTTGGGTGCTGGGCTCGGATCTGGCCGTCGACCGCTTCCTGGAGGCGGACAGCACGTTCGCGCAGAGCGCCAAGGGCATGGGCTTCGTTCTGGTGACCTCGCTCGTCCTGTGGCTGTTCCTGCGGCGGGCCTTCGCGCTCTACACCGCCAAGGAATCGGCGCTGCGCGAGGCCATGGCGCGGGTCCAGCGGTCGGAAAGCGACCTCCGCTCGATCCTCGACAATCTTCCCGACGCCTTCTACCGCGTGGACATGAAGGGTACCATCACCATGGTGTCGCCGCATTTCGCCCGCGAGTTCGGCTATGAGCTGGAGGAGGTGATCGGCACCAACCTCGCCGACTACTACCTCGATCCCGGCGGGCGGGCGCGTTTCCTGGAGGCGTTGCGCGCCAACGGCGGGCGGGTCCAGCAGCACCGGATCGCGATGCGCCGGAAGGACGGCTCGCCGCTTTGGGTGTCGGTCAACGCACTGATCCGCCATGATGAGTCGGGCACGCCCGTCGGTGTCGAAGGGATCGGCCGCAACATCACCGAACAGCATGCGCTGGAGGACCGGCTGCGCCACCTGGCCAGCCACGACATGCTGACCGGCCTGTGCAACCGCATCCGCTTCGAGGACCGGCTGACCCACGCCATCGCCCGCGCGCGGCGCGACGGGCAGCCGTTGGCGCTGCTCTACCTCGACCTCGACGGTTTCAAGACGATCAACGACACGCACGGCCACCACACCGGCGACGAAATCCTGGTGACCGTCGCCAGGCGCCTGACCGAGGCGCTGCGCGACAGCGACACCACGGCCCGCATGGGCGGTGACGAGTTCGCCGTGCTGCTGGAGGGCGGCATCACGGCCGAAGCCGCGGCGACCGTGGCGCGAAAGATCGTCGAGACGGTCAGCACCCCCCTGCCCGGCCTGGACGAGCGGATCTCCACCAGCGTCGGCATCGCCCTCTACCCCCGCGACGGCTCCGACGGCGACACGCTCCTGAAAAGCGCCGACAAGGCCATGTACCACGCCAAGCGCACCGGCAAGAACCGCAGCGAAGCGGCGGTGTGAGCGTTCAGGTTGCGCCGGTCGGGTGGGCTCTTTCGGGAAAATAAAACAGCCATCTGTTCGGCCGTCATCCCCGCGAAAGCGGGGATCCAGGACTCACCCGAAAGGTTTTTTCTGCAAAGTTCTGGATCCCCGTTTTCACGGGGATGACGAAAAGTCGGATCTATCCCGCTTGGTCTTTATTGTACTTACTTTGAAAGAGCTTCACCCCTACCCCTCGTGCCGCTCCAGCGCCTGGAGCTGGGCGCGGATGATCTTTTCCGTGCCGGAGAAGGCCTGACGGCGCAGCAGGACCAGCACGACCCAGCCGCTGGCGATGATGAAGAGCCAGGGGTGGATCATCCAGGACAGGCCGGCGAGCGCGAAGTAATAGGCGCGCAGCCCGTCGTTCAGGGCGGTGATCGCCAGGGTCAGGGCATCGGCGATGTTCTCCGCCATCAGGCGGCGCTCCGCCGGGTCGGTGAAGGTCAGCGGGGCCGAGCCGAGCAGCGCGCAGCAGTAATTGTATTGGCGTAGCGCCCAGGTGAACTTGAAGAAGCCAAAGGTGAAGATCAGCACGAGCAGCGCCATCTTGATCTCGAACAGCTGGCGCGAGGTGCTGACGGTGAAGGTCAGGCTGGTCAGGATCTCGTGCGCGTGCTCGATGGCGCCGAAGGAGCCGAGCAGGCCGGCCAGAATCAGGATGGTGGTCGAGGCGAAGAAGGTGCAGCTGTTGATCGTGTGGCCGACGAGCTGCGAATCCATGATGCGGTTGTCGCGGTCCAGCATCCGCTCCATCCAATGGACGCGCACCTTGCGCAGATGCTGGTTCACCACCATGCGCCCGCGCAACAGATGGTCCTGCGCCAGCTTGTAGCCGATCCACATCGTCAGGAACCAGGCCAGGGCGCAGGCGTCGAGGAGCGTCAGGTCGGGCGGCACGGCGGATGCCTGTTCTGTTGTCTCGTCCTTTCGGTGTAGAGGGGGTGGGGCCGGCTGTCCAGGGGCGGTCACGCCCGCCCCCGCCTAACCGGCTCCGTCCGCGCCGCCATCCTCCCGGCCGCTCCGCACCGCGTTCAGCACGAAGACGCGGATGGCGCTGGAGAGATTGCCGGTGCGGGTGCCGTCGATCTCCTCGATCAGGGCGTTGACCGACCGGCCGCGCGCCTGGGCGATCCCCTTCAGCGCGTCCCAGAACTCCTCCTCCAGGGACACGCTGGTGGGGTGGCCGGCGATCAGGACGGAACGCTTCCTCAAGGCCCGGCCCTCAAAGAAAGGTCTTCAACGTGGGCCGACCATCTTCTCCGGCCGGACCCACTGGTCGAACTGCTCCTCCGTCAGCAGGCCCAGCGCAACGCCGGCCTGCTTCAGGGTGGTGCCTTCCTTGTGCGCCTTCTTGGCGATCTTGGCGGCGTTGTCGTAACCGATGTGCGGGTTCAGCGCGGTAACCAGCATCAGGCTCTCGTTCAGGAGCTGGCCGATGCGCTCGCGGTTGGCCTCGATGCCGACGACGGCGTTGTCGGTGAAGCTGACCGCCGCGTCCGCCAGCAGCCGGATCGACTGGAGCACGTTGTAGGCGATCACGGGCTTGAAGACGTTCAGCTCGAAATGGCCGGTGGCGCCGGCGATGGTGACGGTCGTGTGGTTGCCCATCACCTGGGCGCAGACCATGGTCATCGCTTCCGACTGGGTGGGGTTGACCTTGCCGGGCATGATGGAGGAGCCCGGCTCGTTCTCCGGCAAGGAGAGTTCGCCGATGCCGCAGCGCGGGCCGGAGCCGAGCAGCCGGACGTCGTTGGCGATCTTCATCAAGGACACGGCGATGGTGTTCAGCGCCCCATGCGCCTCCACCAGCGCGTCGTGGGTGGCCAGCGCCTCGAACTTGTTCTCCGCCGTGACGAAGGGCAGCCCGGTGATGCGTGCGACCTCCTCGGCGAAGGCCTCGGCGAAGCCGGCCTTGGCGTTGAGGCCGGTGCCGACCGCCGTCCCGCCCTGGGCCAGCGGCAGCAGGCGCGGCAGGACGGACCTGGCCCGCTCCACCCCGTACCGCACCTGCGTGGCGTAGCCGGAGAATTCCTGGCCCAAGGTCAGCGGTGTCGCGTCCTGCAGGTGGGTGCGGCCAATCTTCACGATGTCGGCGAATTCCTTCGCCTTGGCGTCGAGTGCGGCGTGCAGATGCTCCAGCGCCGGCACCAGCTCGTGATGGATCTGCTCGGCGGCGGCGATGTGCATCGCCGTCGGGAAGCTGTCGTTGGAGCTTTGCCCCATGTTGACGTGGTCGTTCGGGTGGACCGGCGACTTGGAGCCCATCTCGCCGCCCAGCGCCTGGATCGCGCGGTTGGCGATCACCTCGTTGGCGTTCATGTTGGTCTGGGTGCCGGACCCGGTCTGCCAGACCACCAGAGGGAAATGATCGGCGAGCGTGCCGTCGATCACCTCCTCCGCCGCCTCGACGATGGCCTGCCCGATCTTGGAATCGAGCACGCCCAGCGCCATGTTCGCCCGTGCCGAGGCCTTCTTCTGGATGCCGAGCGCCCGCACCAGCGGCGCCGGCATGCGTTCGCCGCCGATCCGGAAATTGTGGAGCGAACGCTGGGTCTGCGCGCCCCAGTAGCGGTCGGCCGGCACCTCGATCGGGCCGAAGCTGTCGGTTTCGATGCGCACCCCGGGCTTGCCGGTCATGGCGGTGTTCCCCTCGTCGAAAGTGATCCCGGCGTTAAGGGTTTTCCGAAACCGCCCCGGCGGCAAGGGGGAAAAACGCATGGCACGGGGCGTCCCCCTGGCGGGCCACTCCGCCTCTACCACGGAGTCGCGCGAGGATCCGCAACGGAGTTCTTGTTTCGTTCCCGGCTTGAGCGTAAGGTTAACGGCATCGAAGGGTTGGCCAGGGAGAGTCCCCATGGACGAGTTCGCGGTGGATCACGTTCGGGCGTTCATTGCTACGGCGCGCGTTGCCGAGATGAAGGCGCAGGGATGGCGCGCCGTCGCGCATGGCCAGCCCGGCTGGCGCGGCCAGGAAGGCGCCCTGCTGATGGAGGGTCCGGCGGTCGGCGGCCGCGGCCCGGCGCGCCTCGGCAACATCCTGCACGACCTGTTCGACGATCTGGTCGCCGCCGCCATCGCACGCGCGGATATGGCGGATGAACTCGACCGGATGCGCAAAGCGGCATAGGACCCTCTCCGAAAGCCTGATGCTTTATCCTTATGCCTTCCTCATCCCTTTGAAACCGCTGAGCCTTCTTGCCTGTTGCGCAATGACCACAGACGGGAAGCGGCATGAATCGGGATTGGATGGGGAATGACAAGGCCTTGGACGCGGTCGCCGCGGGCTGTGCGCTCCTCGGCAGCGTCGACGGGGCCGATGCCGCCGGGGTCGGCGGGCGCTTCCGCACTCTGCTGGACGGCGCCGACCTGCCGGACCAAAGCCTGACGGAGGCGGCCTCCGCCTTCGACCGGCATTCCGGACGGATCCGGGACAACCAGGACATCGGCGAGGAGGAAGCCATCGCCGCGTTGCGCGCGGTGAAGGGTGACGCCGATCTCGCCAGACAGACCGCCGAAGCCTGCCTCCAGCTCGCCCGCGAGGGAGACGAGCTGGCCCCGGCCCAGTCCCACATGGCCCGCAGGCTGTGCGAATCCCTCAACCTGAGTCCGACGCAATTCGGACTCTAGCAAAGCGGAGTAATCCGGATGGATGGGCGCTACCTTTACTGCCAGGTCTTAGTATTACCCCGCAAGATATGACCTCGCGCATAGGCCCGTTAGCGAGCCGTTAACTTTCGTAACGGTTAAATAAAGCCACCAAGACGCGGGCCCAGGCCACCAAGTCCAACGGAGAAGAACAATGTTCGCTGTCACCGCCGAGAAGATCAACGCCTCGTCCCTCGCCCACATCGGCCTGCTGGACGAATTCATCAAGCTCACCGAAACGAAGCTGGACGCGCAGAGCGACCCGTTCGTCCGCGAGAGCCTGAACGATCTTCTGACCAGCCTGAAGGACGAGCGCGCCGATTACCTGGACGTGCTGGGCAGCGCCGCCGGCCGGCGCGCCGCCTGAAAGGGCCATACGCGGAACATCGGACGGCAGCGCGCGGAGCAACACGCGGGATTGGGTCTGGCCCGCGAGCCGCGTTGAAACGGGACGCCTGAAAGGGTGTCCCGTTTCGTGTTTCCGGGACACGCTTCTCCGAACAGTTTTGACTATGCCTCGGATTGCGAGGCCAGGGCCGCCAGGGCATCGCCCGTCAGCCGGTAGGGAAGCCACTCCTCCATGCGGCGGAAGCCGATGCGGTCGTAGAAGGCCCGGGCGGGGTTCCAGTCCAGCACCGCCAGGTCCACGCGGCGGCAGCCCTGCTCCACCGCGCGGCGCGCCACCGCGGCCAGCAGCAGCCGGCCCACCCCATGACGGCGCGCCTCCGGCGTCACGTAGAGATCTTCCACATGGATGCCGTACCGCCCCTCCCAGGTGGAGTAGTTGCGGAAGGTCAGGGCGAAGCCGACGGGCGCTCCGTCCAACTCGGCGATCAACGCCTCGAACACCGGCCGCTCGCCCCAGCCGTCGCGCCGGAAATCCTCCTCGGTCGCCTTGACGGCGTTCGGCTCGCGCTCGAACTCGGCGAGTTCCCGGACGAAGCGCAGGATGACGGATGAGTCGGCCTCGACGGCCGGGCGGATGGTGACGGACGGCATGACGGCTCCGGAAAAAAGGAGCGGGACCATAGCGCCGGTGCCGGGACCCGGCAACAGGGCCGGACAGCATGGCTATGAATGCGGGAGGCACCGATTGCGCTTCCGCATGCACCACGCCGGCGCTCTAATGGCGGGAACGCCCGCGAAACCCTCCCAGCATGCCCCGCCGACGGTCCGACCCCAACGCCCCAGCGAACCCCCTGCTCCGCCGCCTGCGCCGCGCGCTGCTCGACCAGCGCATCGTGCTGGCGCTTGCGGCCATCGCCGTCGGCACGCTGGCCGGCGGCGGGGCCATCCTGTTCCGCCACGCCATCCTGCTGGTCCAGCATGCCGCCTTCGGCTGGGGCGAGGAGCGGCTGGCCTCGGCCGCAGCCGCGCTCCCGGCATGGCGGGTCGTGCTGGCCCCGGCGCTCGGCGGGCTGGTGGTCGGGCTGCTCGTGCGCCGGTTCCTGCCGGAAGGGCGGCCGCAGGGCGTCGCCGACGTGATCGAGGCGGTGACCCTGCGCCAGGGGCGCATCGGGATGCGCGCAGGCGCCGTCTCCGCCATCGCCTCCGCGCTGTCACTCGGCAGCGGCGCCTCGCTGGGCCGGGAGGGGCCGGTGGTGCATCTCGGCGCGGCGCTGGCCTCACGGCTGTCGGCCCCCTTGCGACTTCCGGCGCGGCATGCCCGGACTCTGGTGGGGTGCGGCGTCGCGTCGGCCGTCGCCGCCTCCTTCAACGCGCCGCTGGCCGGGGCGCTGTTCGCGCTGGAGGTGGTGACCGGCGGCGCGGTGCTGGCGGCCTTCACGCCCATCGTGTTGGGTGCCGTGGTGGGAACCATCATGACCCGGGCGGCCTTCGGCGAGTTTCCGGCCTTCCTCCTGCCGCCGCAGAGTGAACCCGCCCTGCTCGAATACCCGCTCTTCGCGCTGCTCGGCTTGGCCGCCGGGGCGGTGGCTCTCGCCTTCATGGGCGGGTCGCTCGCCGCGCAGAGGGCCTTCCAGTGGACGGAGCGGCGCCTCGGCCTGCCGCGTTGGCTGCATCCGGGCTTGGGCGGTCTGCTGCTGGGGCTGCTGGCCCTGGGCTTTCCGCAGGTGCTCGGCGTCGGCTACCAGACCATGGACGAGGCGCTGCGGCTGGCCTTTCCTCTGCCGGTGCTGGCCGCCCTGCTGATGGCCAAGCTGGCGGCCTCCTGGCTGTCCTACGGTTCGGGCTTCGCGGGCGGCTTCTTCGGCCCTGCCCTCTATCTGGGAGCGCTGGCCGGCGCCGCCTTCGGCCTGCTGGCCGGGGGCGGGCCGACGGCCAGCCTCTACGCCGTGGTCGGGATGGGGGCGGTGGCCGCCGCCGTGCTCGGCGCGCCAATCTCCACCGTGCTGATGGTCTTCGAGATGACCGCCAGCCACACCGTCACGCTGGCCGCCCTGATCGGTGTCACCGCGGCCGTCACGCTGACGCGCGCCACGGTCGGGCATTCGCTTTTCACCTGGCAGCTCGCGCGGCGCGGCGTGCGGATTCCGGAGGCGCCGGAAGCATCCACGGCCGAGAAAGCACCGGGCGAGACGCCGGCCTTCCAGAAGGAGACATCATGAGCAGCACGGCGGACATGCCCTCCGGACAAGCCGACCTCCGCGTGACCCTGGCCGACGTCGCCCGGCGCCTGTCGGCGGAGAGCCCCTTCGAGACCGTCTTCGAGCGGGGCGAGGAAATCTCGGTCGAGCTGTACGCGCCGGTGGAGACCGACCGGCAGAATCCGCACGAGCGCGACGAACTCTACATCGTCGCGTCGGGAACCGGCGTCTTCAGCCGGGATGAGGAACGGGTGCCCTTCGGTCCGGGAGACCTGCTTTATGTGCCGGCCCATGCGCCGCACCGCTTCGAGAGCTTCACCGGGGACTTCAGGACCTGGGTGATCTTCTACGGCCCAAAAAGGCCGGCGCCCTCCCCGAAAAGCTGAAGGGCGGCCCGCCGTTAAGGGAAAGTATCCGGCGACCGGGCTACTCCGGCGCGGCGGAACAATCCGCGCGCGTTGAACATGCCCCCTTCCCGTTGCTCCGTCCGCTACCACTCCAAGACCCGGGACGCCGCTTCTGTTGCTTCGCTTAAATCCATACGCCACTAGGACGAATGGCAGATAACAGGAGGCGGAGTAATCATGGCCATCGTGACTTACGGTACGGGTGGAAACAACCAGATCTGGCGGCATGACGGTTCGGACATCGTTTACGGATACGGCGGGAACGACACGCTGGATGGCGGCAACGGGGCCGACACGGTGGATGGCGGCGACGGCAACGACGTGCTCTACGCCGGCAACGACGCCGATCCCGACCGGCTGGTCGGCGGCACGGGCAACGACACCTATTGGGTCAACGGGCCGGAGGACGTGCTGGTCGAGCAGGCCGGCGCCGGGCGCGACGCGGTCATCGCCAAGTTCTCCTGGACGCTGGGCGCCAACTTCGAGGACCTGACGCTCCAGGAGGCCGGGGCCTCGGCCAACGGCAGCGGCACGGGCAACGGGCTGAACAACGTCATCGCCGGCAATTCCGGCAACAACCTCCTGTCGGGCGGGGGCGGCAACGACACGCTGAGGGGCAGTGGCGGCAACGACACGCTCGACGGCGGGGCCGGGCTCGACGACCTGTATGGCGGCGACGGGCAGGATCTGCTGCTGTCGAACGGCGACGGCAACCGCATGTGGGGCGGCGCCGGGGCGGACGTCTTCTCCCTGACCACGCGCGCCAAGGACGGCACGCCCACCTGGTCCACGGACGCCGCCTCCGACTTCGAACTGGGGGTGGACAAGATCGCCCTGGCCGCGGGCTGGACCTACAAGGGAGTCGGGACGCCGACGCATGGTCAGTCGGCCTGGCTGACCTTCGAAAACGGCGAGGATCAGGTGCGGCTGCTGATGCCGCAGCACCCCGACGTGCTGACCGCCTGGATCGCCCGGAACGGAGCGAACGCGCTCTTCACCTCCCCGCCCCCCGGCGGCAGCGGCCCGGCGACGGTCACCAACGGCACGGCCGGGAACGACGCGATCTGGCGGCATGACGGTTCGGACATCGTCTACGGCTTCGGGGGCAACGACACGCTGGACGGCGGCAACGGGGCCGACACGGTGGACGGCGGCGATGGCAACGACGTGCTCTTCGCGGGCAACGACGCCGACCCCGACCGGCTGGCCGGCGGCACGGGCAACGACACCTATTGGGTGAACGGGCCGGAAGACGTGCTGGTCGAGCAGGCCGGCGCCGGGCGCGACGCGGTCATCGCCAAGTTCTCATGGACGCTGGGCGCCAATTTCGAGGATCTGACGCTCCAGGAGGCCGGAGCCTCGGCCAATGGCAGCGCCACCGGCAACGGGCTGGACAACGTCATTGCCGGCAATTCCGGCAACAACCTCGTGTCTGGCGGGGACGGCGCCGACACGCTGACGGGCGGCGGCGGAAACGACACGCTGCTCGGCGGCGGGAGCTACGACAACCTGTCGGGCGGCGACGGGCAGGACCTGCTGCTGTCGAACGGCGACGGCAACCTCATGCGGGGCGGCGCCGGGGCGGACATTTTCCTCCTGTCCACGCGCGCCATGGACGGCACGCCGGGCTGGACGATGGACGGCATCGCCGATTTCGAGTTGGGAGTGGACAAGGTCGCCGTGGCGGACGACTGGACCTATCTCGGCATCGGCGTGCCCGGCCACGGCCAGTCGGCTTGGCTGACCTTCGACAACGGCGAGGACGAGGTGCGCATCTCACTGCCGCAGCACCCCGATGACCTGAACGCCTGGATCGCCCGGAACGGCGTGGAATCGCTGTTCACCACGGCGCCCGGCGGCGACTGGATCGGGGTCTGACCGGAAGGGCAGCGCCCGGCACGAAGGGACCGCCCACCTGTGCCCCTCCAGGGAAACAGGTGGGCGCCGCCTAAGCCGCTCCGGCCACGGCCTCCTCGGCTCGGGCGTTGCCGACGATAAGGTCATCGTACAAGGCGAGATAGCGGGCCGCCATGGCGTCCTGGGAGTAGCGGGCGCGGGCGGCGGCGCGGCAGGCCTCCGGGTCGATGCCCTCGGCCCGGTCGATGGCCTCGGCCATCTCTTCCACGTCCCCGACCAGGAAGCCGGTGACGCCCGGCTCCACGATCTCGGCCAGGGCGCCGGTCGGGAAGGCCACCACCGGGGTGCCGCAGGCCAGCGCCTCGATGGCGGAGAGGCTCGCCGCCTCGCCCGACAGGCTGGGCGCCAGCAGGCAGCGCGCCGCCCCCAGCATCCAGCGCTTGCGGGCGAAGCCGATGGGGCCGAGGTAGCGACGGCGGCCGTCGAGACGGGGATGGATCTCCTCCCGGTAATAGCGCGCGGCCTCCGGAGTGCGCGGCACGTCGCCGGCCAGGACGAACTGCATGTCGGCGCGACGCGCGGCTTCCAGGGCGAGGTGGAAGCCGCGCTCCGGTGCCACCCGCCCGATGGCGGCGACGAAGCGCCGCTTGGGCACGCGGATGAACAGCCGGTCGACGGGCACGCCGGGCTCGATGGGCGGCAGCAGGATGGCGCCGGGCGGGGCCGCCGCCGTCTGGGCCACCGAGACGCCCTGCAGGAAGGTGTCGGGCCGGGCCGGCGCCAGGGCGTCCGCCGGATAGCGGTCGAGCGGACGGTGCAGGGTCACCAGCACCGGCACGCCCGGCGGCGGCAGGTAATTCATGAAGTCGGGCCCGTGCAGATGCACGAGATCGACCTCGTGGCGGTCGATCGCCTCCATGATGGTGGCGCGCATGCGGGCGGCCGGTGCGTCACCGTTGGTTTGCATGGGGACCAGGACGCCGGCCACGCTCGAACCCTCGCGGGCGATGACGACCGAGCGGTGGCCGGCGCGCAGCAGCGCGGCGTCGATGCCCGTCAGCACCTGGTCCGCCGTTCCGGAGGGCTCCGGGCCGACCAGGGCCAGGGGCGGTGCGACGCTGAGGACGGTGAGGGTCATGGCTTGTCCTCCGGGCGGAACTCCCCCGGACCGGATGCCCCTGGCCCCTCGCTTTGCGGGGCCGGGAGCCTCTCCGGGCGGAGCGCGGAAGGTGGAGGGGACGGCGTCACACCGCCGCGGCGGAAGTGGTAAGCGCGCTGCTCGGCGCCGGGGCGTAGCGCTGCACCATCTCGGCGCAGAACTCCGCGAACTCTTCCTTCACCTGCGGCGGGCTGGTGTAGTGCGGCTCGACGCCCCGGTGCTCCGGCGTGAAGCAGAAGGTCACGGTGACGTTGAAGTCGCTCAGCGCCTCCATCTGCTGGTCGAACCAGTCCAGCGCGCCCTCGCGGTAATAGTCGGCCCAGCTCAGCCCGGTGCGGAGGTAGGTCACCCCCAGCTCCTTCATGCGGCGCACGCCCTCGTCCAGCCGGTGGTCCTGGAAGTGGAACCACTGGCACAGGCCCATGTCCGGCGTATATTGCGCGAACGTCTCATAGGCCGGCTTCTCGCTGCCGTCCTCGCGCACCAGCCCCATGTAGAAGTGGCGGTAGTAGGAGGAGCCCTCCGCCTCGCGGTGGCGGGTGGTGGCCGGCCAGGCGCGCGGCAGGTCGAACAGGCTGTACCAGTGGATGCGCGGCACCCGGCCACGCAGCAGCTCGGCCGTGCGCTCGACGCCGAAGACCTGCACTTCCTCGGCACCGAAGGTGGAGACGCCGACCTCCGACACCCAGAGCGGCAGGTCGGTGACGGCCTGGATCTCCTTCAGCTTCTCCGGCCAGTCGTTGATCTGCCAGTGGTTCCAGTCCAGCGGGAAGCCGTGCACGGCGACCGCGTCCAGATGGTCGAGCACGCCCCGGTTCTTCATGTTCGTCATGAAGCCCGGATCGATCGGCGAGATGCCGCCGAGCACCTTCGGCAGGCGCGGGTTGACCTGCGCGATGGCGTCCGCCGCGCAGTTGATCATCTCCGCGAACTGCTGCCATTCCGGGTCGATCTGGAAGTCCCAATGGGATTTGTTGTTGGGCTCGTTCCAGAGCATCACCGCTTCGATCATCGCTATAGCCTCTTTTATGTGTCTTGGAGCAATGGCTTGTGTATTTCGTGACGTCGTCTTTTCCCGGGCGAGGACGGCATTCACACCGGTCGTTGCAGCAGGCTCCCGACAGAACACCACTCTTCCGTCATCCCCGCGAAAGCGGGGATCCAGGCTTTGCGACAGAAGCGCGTCGCCTGGAGTTCTGGATCCCCGCTTTCGCGGGGATGACGTACAAGTCGCTGTCTCCTGCTTTACCTGCCGCTCCGAAACCGATGCTGAACGCCACCTCCCGAGGAGAAGGGAAAGGACTGCTACCGCTCCGGGCCGGTGGCCGGGTGGACGGTCTGGACGAATTCGGAGCGTTCGCCGCGGCGGCAGACGAAGACCTCCTCCTCCGGATGTTCGAGGATGGTGAATCCGGCGGAGCGCAGCATGGCTTCGGCGCCGGCGCGGTTCGGGATCCACCAGTTGGTTTCGTCGTTGCTGTATTTGTGCTCGACGAAGGCCATGCGCGGGAAGCCGGGCTGCTCGAAATGGGCGGTCTCGGCGAAGGGGTAGTCCGGCTCGACCGGGAAGACCTCCGCCGGGCCGCGCAGCATGGACTGGAAGACGAGCATGTCCTTGGCGACATGTTCCCAGATCAGGTCCAGCGCCAGCAGCGGGTGGCGCAGGTGGTAGAGCACGCCCATGAAGAAGACGACGTCGAACTTTTCGCCCAGCTTGGCGACGTCATAGACGGAGAGCTGGTGGAACTCGATGTCGGCGCCCATCACCTCGGCGGCGAAGCGGGCCTGGGCAAGGTAGCGCTCGTCGAAATCGACCGCGACCACCCGGTCGGCGCCGCGCCGCTTCATCTCGATGGAATAGAAGCCGCCGTTGCAGCCGATGTCGAGCACGGTCTTGCCCGACAGGTCCTGCGGGATGGCGTGGGCGAAGTTGCGCCATTTCATCGCCGGATAGTCGCCGAGGAAATGGTTCGGCGCCGTCCGCACGCCCTTCAGGTCGATGTTGTGGAACCAGTCGCCCAGTTCACGGACCCGCCGCTCGATCACCTCAGGTGTCACGTCCCTCGTCTCCCCATTTTGATTGTTCGCAATCCAGGCCCGTCAGCGTTCCGCCGCCTCGCGGCCGGCGCCGCTCAGCAGCGCGATGGCCGCGCGGTAGCCGCGCACTGTGCCGACATCGACATAGGAGGTGCCGGCGCGCACCCCGACCGCCTCCCCGCCCCGCGCGATCCAGGCGTTGACCAGCGTGCCCATGTATTCGTCCTCGCATTCGCGCTCGCGCCACAGGGCGTGCAACTCGTGCAGCACGGCACCCGGCATCTTGAAGGCGCCCCAGACCCAGGGGGTGCTGGCCTCCGGGCTCTTCACCTGGATCTCCAGCACCCGGTTGCCGCCGTCGGTGACGACGGCGTCGAAGACCTGCGGGTTCTCGACCGGGAAGAGCAGGAAGGACAGCCGGTCGTCCGGCAGCGCCGCCAGCGCGTCGTCGGGGAACCAGACGGTGTCCGGAAGCCCGATGATCACGGGCTCCGACGGGTGGATCAGCGGCAGCGCGCGGAAGATGGCGTCGCACAGCCCGCCGGGGCGCGGCTGCACCACATAGGCGAGGTCCGCCCCCTCCACCTGCCCGCCGTAATATTGCAGGATGTCGAACTTGCCGGGCGAGATGACGAAGGCGATCTTGTCGGCCCCGCCCTTCACCATGCGCTCGATGAGGTATTCGCTCACCGCGCGCGGCCGCTCGGTGCCGTCGTCGAGGCGGCTGCCGACGGGCAGCAGCTCCTTGGAGAAGGCGAGCGGCTGGATGCGCGTGCCGCTGCCCGCGGCCGGAATGATGCCCCACATGTCAGTCGTCGCCTCCGCCGCCGGTCAGGTCCAGCAGCTTGCGAAGCTGCGACACGCGATGCTCGGCCGTGTGTTCCGCCAGCGTGCGCTCCCGAGCGCGGCGGCCGAGCGTCGCCAGATGGTCGCGCGGCAGCATCAGCGCCGTGGTCACGTCGTCCGTCTCCTTGGCGACGAGGATCTCGCGCCCCGGCTCGAAGAAGCTCTCCAGCCCCTCCCACCAGTCCGACACCAGCGGCACGCCGCAGGCCGCCGCCTCGAACAGCCGGCCCGACGGGCACCAGCCCATCCGCTTCATGGCGTCGCGCGTGACGTTCAGCGTCAGGACGGAGGAGCAGAAGAAGGCCGGATGCTCGGCGGGCGGCAGGTGCTGGACGAAGAAGATGTTGGAGGTCCAGGGGAAGCTCTCCGGATACTGCGCGCCGCCGATGACGAAGCGCCGCCGGGGCAGCCGCCGCGCCGGCTCGATGAAGAGCTGTTCCAGCGCCGCCTGCCGGTCCTCGGCATAGGTGCCGAGATATGAGAGGTCGGCGAGGTAATGCTGCGCCGGGTCGGTCGGCCGGTGCACCTCCGGATCGACCCAGCCGTAGAGTGGCGCCACCGCCTTCGCCCCCAGCCGGGTCTTCAGCTCGGTCAGCGCCTCGCCGCCGGTGTAGCTGAGCACGAGGTCGAAGCCGCCCAGCCCTTCCGGCGGCAGGTAGGCCGGCCGCTCCCCGGCGTCCAGCCGCGACAGGGTGACCGGCGTGTCGAGATCGTAGAAGACGGTGCGCCGCGCCTTGCTGCCGAGCACGAGGTGCGAGGCCGCGACCCCGTCCGGGCAGTAGGAGGTGACCATCGCCACGTCCGCCTCGTCGGCGTGGCGGGCGGCGTCGCGGGCGACCTCATCCCAGTCCGAATAGAGCACGAGCGTGCCGCCGGGGATCTCCCACAGGTCGCGGTGCTCCGCATAGTAGGGCACGTCGCGCTCGTAGAAGACGACCTGGTGGCCCCGGCGCAGCAGCGCCTTGACCAGCCCGCGCCATAGGGTGGCGTGCCCGTTGCCCCAGGAGGAGCTGATGGTGAGTCCGAAGATGACGAATTTCATGGTGCTGGCGCTATGCTCCCGTCGTCGAGGGTGCCGTTCACGCGCAGGACGCGCGGCCCCCAGCTGTCGAGGGCCAGAACGGAAATCGAGGCGGGTGAGACCTCGATGCGCAGGAACAGGTCGAGGGGTACGCCGAGATAGTAGGCGAGCGCCGCGCGGATCGGGTCGGCATGGCCGACCAGCACATGCGCGCCGTCCGGGCCGCCCTGCCCCTCCCGGGCGAGCCGGTTGATGAAGCCGACCATGCGGGCCTGGACCTCGGTCATCGACTCGCCCCCCGGCGGCCGGTGCAGGCTGCGCGACGCATTCCAGTGCCGCCAATCGGGATCGTCCTCAAGCTCCGCGAAGGATCTGCCGGTCCAGGCGCCGAACTCGACCTCCTGGAGCGCGTCGTCGGTTTGCAAGGGCAGGCCCAGCGCGCGGGCGACCGGCTCCGCCGTTTCCACCGTGCGGCGCAACGGGCTCGCCCAGACCGACGTGACCCGCTCCCGGGAGAGGCGGCGGGCGAGCCGTTCGGCCTGCGCCCGCCCGCCCTCGTTCAGCGGCACGGCCATGCGTCCGGCGAGGCCCCGGCCGACATAGTCGTGGTCCGCGTGGCGGACGAGATGGACCAGCGTCATCGCCCCGGCCCTCAATCGCCGGAGAGGATGAAGCGTTCGGTGCGCAGATGGGCCTCGCTGTCGGTGAACTGGACGGGCGGCGACTTCATGAAATAGGAGGACGGCCCCTCCAGCGGGCCCCCGATGCCGCGGTCGAGCGCCAGCTTGGCGCAACGCACCGCGTCGATGACGACGCCGGCGGAGTTCGGGCTGTCCCACACCTCCAGCTTCAGCTCGAGGTTCAGCGGGACGCCGCCGAAGCCCTCGCCCTCCATGCGGATGTGGCAGAACTTGCGGTCGGTCAGCCAGGGCACATGGTCCGACGGGCCGATGTGGCAGTCGCCGGCCGGCAGCGGATGGCCGAGCTGGCTGGTCACGGCCTGGGTCTTGGAGATCTTCTTCGACTCCAGCCGTTCCCGCTCCAGCATGTTCAGGAAGTCAGTGTTGCCGCCGAAGTTCAGCTGGTAGGTGTGGTGCAGCCGCACCCCGCGCTCGCGGAACAGGTTGGTCAGCACGCGGTGGACGATGGTGGCGCCAACCTGGCTCTTGATGTCGTCGCCGATGATGGGCACGCCCTTTTCCGTGAAGCGGCGCGCCCAGACCGGGTCGGAGGCGATGAAGACCGGGATGCAGTTGACGAAGGCGACGCCGGCCTCCAGCGCGCGTTCGGCGTACCAGCGCGTCGCCTCCTCCGAGCCGACCGGCAGGTAGGAGACCAGCACGTCGGTGCGCGTGCGCTTGAGGACCGCCGTCACGTCGGCGGCGTCGGCCTCCGACTCGCTCACCACGCCGGTCAGGTAGCGGCCCAGCCCGTCCAGCGTCGGGCCGCGCTGGACCGTGACGCCGAGGTTCGGGACCTCCGCGAAGCGGACGGTGTTGTTCGGCTCGGCCAGGATGGCTTCCGACAGGTCGCGCCCGACCTTCGCCGCCGAGATGTCGAAGGCAGCGGAGAACTCGATGTCGCCGACATGGTAGCCGCCGAGCCGCACATGCATCAGGCCCGGGACATCCGTGTCCTCGGCCGCGTTCCGGTAGTGGTGCACGCCCTGCACCAGCGACGAGGCGCAGTTGCCGACGCCCACGATCGCGACCCGAAGCTTACCGCCCGTCCCATTTGCCATCATCGTTTCGCCTCGACTATGTCTTGGCCGTTTGCACGGCATTTATCCGGAAAACGAGGAGTGTAAAGACCGGTTCCAGTTTCGATAGTGGCGCGTCCGGGGGATCCCATTGGAGAGGCCGCGCCGCCGGGGATACCGGCTTGACAAGCCTCTTTCGGAGCCGCCCCAGGACAGGCCGCCGGCCCAGCCCCCACGCAACCGCCTGCACCCATCCCGTGGAAGGGCTTCCCGCAACGGGGGCTGTTTCCGGTTGCGCGAACCACCGTTTCGATACACACTCCTGATTGTCGGCGGGGCGGACGACGTCCCTCCCGCGCACACCATGTCCTTCGTTCCGAATGCCCTTCGGCCCGGCTTTCCCAAGCCGGGCCTTTTTCTTCACGCCGGCCGCGTCACGACACGGTGGAATGGTCGCGCGACATGCCCTGCGGCATCGATGCCGCGGCACCGCCGCGCCCGAAGCGCACGGCCCGGAACAGGCGGATCACCGGCTTTTCCGCGACATGATGGAAGACCACCCCGACGATTACCGGCAGCGCCACCAGGGCGGCGAAGAGCGCCCATTCGGGAAGCCAGCCGGCGACGCTCGTGCGGAAGACGCCGTTCAGCACGAAGGACTGGACCACCGCGTGGACGAGGTAGATCGCGTAGGAGGCGGCCCCCAGCGCGACCATCCAGGACGGCACGCGGATCCGGCCGGACCGCTCCAGTTCCACCAGCCCCAGCACGATCAGCACCGAGCTGACGCCGTAGGTAATGCGCTGCAGGTCCCAGCGCAGCTCGAAGGCCAGTTCGGCCGCCCAGGCCGCGGCGACGATGGCGAGCCCGAGCCCGAGCACCAGACCCGGCATCGGCACGCTGCGGCGGCTGACATACAGCGCACAGCCCAGCCCCATGATGAACAGCACGTTGTAGAGGCTGAGGATGAAGCCGCCGGGGAACGGCAGGTTCAGCACATACTGGTTGGCCAGGATGAGCGTCAGCCAGAGGCCGATGACCGGCACCATGAGCCGGCGGCTCAGGATGAACAGGCCGAACAGGGCGTAGAACATCACCTCGTGCGTCAGGGTCCAGGCGACGCCGAGCGCCGGCTGCGCTTCCTGCGGGACCAGGAAGATCGACAGCAGCAGGTAGACGGGATCGCGCTTTTCCGCCGAGCCCATGCCCGTGAAGAGGTAGGCCGGGATCAGGACGGCGAGAACGATCCAGTAGGGGAAATAGATGCGCGAGACGCGCCGCCACAGGTAGGAACCGATCCGCGCCGGCC
Organism: Azospirillum sp. SYSU D00513; assembly: GCF_017356015.1. Lineage (GTDB taxonomy): Bacteria > Pseudomonadota > Alphaproteobacteria > Azospirillales > Azospirillaceae > Azospirillum. The sequence goes on along the minus strand of NZ_JAFIQV010000008.1, from coordinate 135,645 downwards.
GGCCGAGATCGGCCTGATGTGCGTACATGATGATGAAGCCGCTGAGGACGAAGAAGAACTCCACCCCCATGTGGCCGGGGAAGAACCAGCCGCCGAGCGGCTCATAGCCGAGGAAGCGTGCCTCGGTCGGGATCAGGGTCGCGTGGTGCAGGACCACCAGGAGCGCCGCGATGAAGCGTCCCGCTTCGAGCGACGTGATCTTGTTTTTCTGGGATGCCGGCTGCATCAGACATGACTTCCCTGTTAGGCAAAGGCTGGCTCCTAAGCTTGGACGGGGGCTTTACCGCCGCAATGCAGGCGAAAGCTCAGACGCGGGCGAGGCCGTGTTACCCCGGCCAAGCGAGCCGATGCGGATAGGCGTCACCACTTTCGATTAGCGCGGAACGGGCGGTCGGGCTTGACGTGGTGTGGGTTCGCCGCCTAGGGTCCCGGCCATGAACGCACGTGACCTTCAGACCTGCCGTTATTATACGCTGTCCACATAGGGCGGCGCGTTCGATCATGACCTGACGACATGCCGCCGCGGTCCGGCGGCATGTGTTTCGACAGCAGATCTCCGGGGCGCGGCCCTTCCCTCCCGGAGATGTTTTCCATGAATACCCCCTCCCCGCATTCGCCGAGCTTCGCGCCCTCCTCTGCCTTCCTGCGGACGCTGACCGAGCGCGGCTTCCTGAACCAGTGCAGCGATCTGGCGGCGCTGGACGGCGCCCTGGCGCAAGGAGTCGTGCCGGCCTACATCGGCTTCGACGCGACGGCGGACAGCCTGCATGTCGGGCACCTGATGTCGATCATGACCCTGCGCTGGCTCCAGCGGACGGGGCACAAGCCGATCGTTCTGATCGGCGGCGGCACGACGCGCATCGGCGATCCCAGCTTCCGCGACACGACCCGCCCGATGCTCGACGACGCGGCGATCGCGGCGAACATGGCCGGGCTCGGCAAGGTGTTCGCCAAGTACCTGACCTTCGGCGAAGGCCCGACCGACGCGGTGATGGTGAACAACGCCGACTGGTTGGACGAGCTGAAATACATCCCGCTGCTGCGCGACGTGGGCCGCCACTTCACGGTCAACCGCATGCTGAGCTTCGATTCCGTCCGGCTGCGGCTGGAGCGGGAGCAGCCGCTGACCTTCCTGGAGTTCAACTACATGATCCTCCAGGCCTACGACTTCGCGGAGCTGTCGCGGCGCCGGGGCTGCCGGCTGCAGATGGGCGGGTCGGACCAATGGGGCAACATCGTCAACGGCATCGAGCTGGGCCGCCGCATGGATGGAACCGAGCTGTTCGGCCTGACCACCCCGCTGCTGACCACCGCGTCGGGCGCCAAGATGGGCAAGACGGCGGCGGGTGCCGTGTGGCTGAACGCGGAGCGGCTGAGCGCTTGGGAGTTCTGGCAGTTCTGGCGCAACACGGAGGACGCGGACGTCGGGCGCTTCCTGCGCCTCTTCACCGAACTGCCGCTGGAGGAGATCGCCCGGCTGGAAAGCCTGCCCGGCGCCGGCATCAACGAGGCGAAGAAGGTCCTGGCGAACGAGGCCACGCGGCTGTGCCACGGCGACGCCGCGGCGGCCGAGGCGGCGGAAACGGCCCGCCGCACCTTCGAAGGCTCGGACGGCGCCCCGGCGGAGGGCCTGCACACCATCACCGTGGAGCGGGCGGACCTGACGGCCGGCGTCGCCGTGGTCGACCTGCTGGTGCGGGCCGGGCTGGCGGAGTCCAAGGGCGCGGCGCGGCGGCTGGTCCGGGACGGCGGCGCGCGGGTGAATGGCGAGGTGGTCACCGACGAGGCCGCGCTGGCCGGCCTCGCCGAACTGGACGCGGACGGCCGCATCAGGCTCTCCGCCGGGCGGAAGCGGCATGCGCTGGTGCAGGCGGCGTCTTGAGGCCCTTGCCGTTCCGACGGCCACACGGGGTCGGGATCGGCGCGGCCTGTGTGGAGTTGCTGTTTCGGTAGGTGTCGTGATGTCGGAGGGCGTAAAGCCGACCGCAAGATGATAACGGCTTTTGCCGCTCAACCACCTTCCGTCATTCCCGCGAAAGCGGGAATCCAGGCCATATAAGCACTTAGGTGCAGAAGTTCTGGATCCCCGCTTTCGCGGGGATGACGGTTGGGTGATCGTTGTTCCGGTTCTTCTTGTCTGCGCTAACAGTGCGTCATTACCCCGCCGCTCACAGCGGCAGGGCGCCCTGGCGTTCCTCCGCACGGGCGGCGGGCCGGGGGACGGGGTGGCGGTTGTTGTCTGCGATCAGGCGGGCCATGTCGCGGCGCGCCTTCTCGGCCTCGTACAGGGGCCGGTACTTGCCGATGAAGCCTTTCCGGCAGGCGCGGTGGAAACGCTGGGCGGCCTGGTCCCATCCGTCGCCGGGGCGCAGCCAGCTGACATAGGTGGTGCCGGTGCGCGGGTCGGTGCGGAGGTACCGCCCGCGTCCCTTTTCGCCCCGAACCCACTGGCCGGGGTTCAGGTGCAGCGCGCCGCGCGCCAGCAGCATGGAAACCTGGGGGGTAAGGTCGATGGTCGGCATGAAAGGCATGGCAAATCCTCCGGGACCGGAGCCTTCCGCAGGAGGGAAAGCCGGCCGCGAGTCTCGTTCGTGGTCGTTGGGCAAGAGTCATTTCGGGATAGTCCCCATATGGGTATTATCGGCGGTTTGTTCAAGTTTTGTTCACGGATGATCGGCCCGCTCAGGAGCCATTTCCGGGCTATCTCACGCGTTTGTCGGTTGAGCCGGAGGGCCGTCCGTGCTTAGGGTTCGGAGCCCTTTTCCAGCACGGTTCGAAAGCGTATGCGCACCCTCCTCCCGCTGCCCGCGTCCGCCCTTCTCGGCGCCCTGCTCCTCGCCGCCTGCCAGACGACCTCGGCGCAGACGCCCGCCGCCGGTGGCGCGTCGCCCGCCGCGGCCGCCACGCCGACGGCGGCCGTGCCCGCCGTGCGGCCGACGCAGAGCTTCCCGGATTGGCTCCAGGGCCTGCGCGAGGAGGCGACGCGCCAGGGCATCCGGCCGGCGACCTTCGACAGGGCCTTCGCGCGGGTGAAGCTCTCGGACCGGGTGGTCGAGCTGGACACCAGCCAGCCTGAATTCACACGCCAGGTCTGGCAGTATCTGGACAGCGCCGCGAGCGACCGCCGCGTCCAGGACGGGCGCGCCCGCATGCAGGAGAACGCCACCCTCCTGCGCCGGATCAGCGAGCGCAGCGGCGTGCCGGCGGAAATCCTCGCCGCCTTCTGGGGGATCGAGACGAATTTCGGCGGCTCGACCGGCGGCTTCTCCGTCATCGACGCGCTGACCACGCTGGCCTACGAGGGGCGGCGTGCGACCTATTTCCGCAACGAGCTTCTGGCCGCGCTGAAGATCCTCGATTCCGGCGACATCCCGCTGGAGCGGATGAGCGGATCCTGGGCCGGCGCCATGGGCCAGACGCAGTTCATGCCGACGGTCTTCCTGGCCCACGCCGCCGACGAGGACGGCGACGGCCGCCGCGACATCTGGGGCAGCATGCCGGACGTCTTCGCCTCCACCGCCGCCTTCGTGCGGGCGAACGGCTGGCGCACGGGCGAGCGCTGGGGCGAGGAGGTCGTGCTGCCGCAGGGCTTCCCCTACGACCAGGCGGAGCTGTCCATCACCAAGCCGATCTCCGAATGGCGCCGCATGGGCGTGCGGACGGCCGCCGGCGGGGAGCCGGCGGGCGACGGCAACGCCGCGATCCTCGTGCTGGCCGGGCATCAGGGGCCGGCCTTCCTGGCGCGCGACAACTTCCGCGCCATCATGCGCTACAACCCCTCCACCAGCTACGCGCTGGCGGTGGCCGTCCTCGCCGACCGGCTGGCCGGCCGGCCCGGCGTGCAGGGGGCGTGGCCGCGCCACGAACAGCCCTTGAGCAAGACCGAGCGCGTGGAGCTTCAGCAGCGGCTCGCGGCGCTGGGTATGGAACCGGGCACCGCCGACGGCATCGTCGGCGCCAACACCCGCAACGCCGTGCGCCGCTTCCAGGCATCGGTCGGCGCGGTGCCCGACGGCTTCGCCACCAAGTCCCTGCTCGACCGGCTGCGGCAGGCTTCCGCGAACGTGCAGCTTCCGGGCTGAGACACGCCGGACGGCGAGCCCTTTCCGCGACCCGGATTTCCGGGCGGCGGAAAGGGAGCGGCGCCGGTTATCGCTTGCTTTCCACAGAGTGCATTTGAGCTAATGCCTTCGCATAGAAATGCGGAGGTGCGGGGTGACGGCTGTTCGAGCGGCGGCGATTGCGGCATGGCTGGCCGCCGGCCTCATCACGGGGGCGGGGGCGCCCGCCTTGGCCGCCGGTGAGCGTGCCACGGTGCATGTGCGCGGGTCCAACTCGCTGCTGCCCGTCGCCCGGACGGTGGCCGAGGCCTACATGGCGGAGCATCCCGGCGAGGCCGTCGTGGTCAGCGGCGGCGACAGCGGACCGGGGCTGAAGGCCCTTCTCGACGGCACGGCGGACATCGCCATGATCTCCTCGGCGGTGCCGGAGGAGGTGCGCAAGCGCGCCGCGGCGCTGAAGGCCACGCTGGTCGTGGAGCCGGTGGCGGTGGACGGCATCGTACCGGTGGTCCATCCCGGCAACCCAGCCCCGTCCCTGTCGCTGAAGCAGATCGGCGCGATCTACGCGGGCGCTGTCACCAATTGGCGGACGGTCGGCGGGCCGGACGCCCCGATCACGCTGCTGTCCCTGCCCTCCTCCTCCGGAACGGCCGACGCCTGGCGGCACGGCGTGCTGGGGGAGGCCGTGCAGACGCCGAAGGCGCAGTCGGTGTCCGCCGCCCAGATGAAGGCGGTGCTGGCCGCCGATCCCCACGCCATCGGCTATCTGGGAATGGGTACCGCCGACGGGGCGCTGAAGGCCCTGCCCGTGGACGGGGTGGCGGCGTCGCGCGAGACGGTGCGGGACGGCCGCTTCCCGATCCGGCGCGAGATGGCGCTGGTCACCCGGGGCGATTCCGGCGAGGCCGCGCGGCGCTTCGTTGCCTACTTCCGTTCGCCGGCGGCACGAGCCTTGGTCGAGGCGGCCGGGCTGCAACCGGCCAACCCGTGAGGAACAGATCATGAGCGTGGGGCGGAGGCTGCTGCTGGTGGCCGGCGGCGGGGCGGTGGCGTTCCTGCTGGGCGGGGCCACGACAAATTGGGACCTGGGGCAGGAGCAGCGGGTTTCGCTGCTCATCGCGGGGTCGGAGGAGTTCCTGTCCTACGCGTCGGCGCTGTCCGACGCCTTTGCGCGGGAGAATCCGCGGACGGACATGGTGCTGGAAGGCGGCGGGACCGCGCCGGGCCTGATCGCGGTCCGGCGCGGCGCCATCGACGTCGCCATGGCTTCCCGCGAGCCCAGCCGCGCCGAGGAGGACAAGCTGACCCGCTCCTACCTGGTCGCCCGCGACGCGGTCGCGCTGATCGTCAACCCGACGAATCCCGTGCAGAACGTCAGCAAGCGGCAGGCCGCCGCCCTGTTCGAGGGCAAGGCCGCGGGTTGGGCGGAGCTGGGCTGGAGCGAGGCCGGGGCAAAGGGCGACACCGATGGCGCCGTCCGCGTCTACCGCCGCAAGGAGGGCTCCGACGTCCAGAAGGCGCTGGAAAAGCTGGTCCTGGACAACGGTGACATGACGCCCAACGCGGTGCTCCTGGAAAGCGGCGCCGCCATGATCGAGCGGGTTGCGGCGGATCCGGCGGGCGCCGGCTACGCCACGCTGGCCGACGTCACGGCGGCGCAGGCACGGGGCGCCCAGGTGAAGGTGCTGGCGGTGGACGGGGTGCCGATCACCCGCGCCACGATCCTGTCTGGCCGCTATCCGCTGACCCGCTCCTTCTACTGCGTCCTTCAGGGCGACAAGCGGCCGCAGGCGCGGGCCTTTCTGGCTTTCGCGCAAAGCCGCGCCGGGCAGGACGCGCTGGAATCCATGGGCCTGATCGCGGTCCGCTGAAGGGAACATCATGTCCGACGATTACACCTCCCATCTCACGGACATCGCGGCCCGGTTCCAGGGCAACGAGCTGGTGCGCCGCTGCGTCGGCGTCCTGCTGATCGCGGCGCTGCTGGGCGTGTCCGGCTATTTCGTCTACGACCTGATGCCGCGCCGCTACCAGCTCACCATCACCGGCGGCGAGATCCTGGGCAACCGGCATTACCTCGCCAAGGTGCTGGAAGAGGAGGCCGGGGAGTTCGGCGTCGCGCTGAAGATCGTGCCGACGCGCGGCAGCCTGGAGGCGCTCGAGAAACTGGAATCCGGCGAGCTGGACCTCGCCCTGTCCCAGGGCGGGCTGGAGCCGACCTTCGAGAACATCGTCCACGCCGCGACCATCGCTCCGGAACTGATCCATTTCATCGTAAAGCCGGAGATCCAGGGCATCCAGGACCTGCGCGGCAAGGTCATCAACCTCGGCGGCAAGTCGGGCGGGACGCGCGTCGTGGCGCAGCAGATCCTGAAGATGTCGGAGCTGGAGGAAGGCGTCGATTACGTCGAGACCAACTTCAGCGCCGAACGGATCGTGACGATGCGTCCGGAGAAGCTGCCGGACGTGGTCGTCAACGTCTCCTTCCAGCCCTCTTATCTGGCGGAGTTCCTGGTGCAGGAGCGCGGTTACCGCATCCTGGAGATTCCCTTCCCCGGCCCGTTGGCGCTGCGGCTGGGCTGGGTCGCCGACGCGACCATCCTCGCCTACACCTACGGCGTCGAGCCGCCGGTGCCCGAACAGGACAGCCGGACCATCGGCGTCAACCTGCACCTGCTGGCCAACGCTGGCGTGCCGCCCCGCGCCGTCCATGCCCTGCTGGACGCGCTCTACAGCCCGGCGGTTCAGAGCCGGCTGCGCATGTCCTTCGACGAGGAGAACATCGCCCTGCCCTCCGGATTCCCGCTGTCGGAGGGAACCACCAGCTTCATGGCGCGCAAGGAGCCCTTCTTCTCCGCCGAGATGATGGAGGACGCGCAGGCCGGTGCGGGCCTGCTCGCCTCGCTGGTGTCGGTGCTGCTGATCGGCGTGCGCTGGTTCCGCGGAAAGCCGATCAAGGAGGAGTTCGACGACGCCGAGATCAAGGCACGCATCGCCGCCGTCGCCGCCCTGGAAGGCGAGCTGCTGGAGCTGGGCCGCGCGGGTCCCGTGCCGCGGGCCGAGTTGGAGGCGCTGGACCGCCGTCTGGCCGCGCTGAAGACCGAGGCACTGGAACGGATCGGGGCGCTGAAGCTCGCCGACCCGTCGCTGGTGCCGACGCTGCTGGCGGCGGAGGGCAGCGCCCGCGCCCGGCTGGCGGCGCTGGCAGTCCCTACAGCGGCAGCGGCGGAGCCTCTGCCGGAGCCCATGCCGGCCTGACGCCCTACTCGCCCAGCAGATGCAGGGCGAGCTGGCGGCTGTGCGGGCGGGCGCGGTGCTCGAACAGGTAGATGCCCTGCCAGGTGCCGAGCGCCATGCGCCCCTCCATCACGGGGATGGAGAGCTGCGTGTTGGTGAGTGCGGCGCGGATGTGGGCCGGCATGTCGTCCGGCCCCTCGTCCGTGTGGAGGTAGAGCGACGGGTCCTCCGGCGCCAGCCGCTTGAAGAAACGCTCCAGGTCGCGGCAGACGTCGGGGTCGGCGTTCTCCTGGATGAGGAGGGACGCCGAGGTATGCCGGCAGAAGACCGTCAGCAGCCCCGTGCCGATCCCCTGCCCCGCCAGCCACCGTTCCACCGCCCCGGTCACCTCCACCAGCCCGGCGCCACGGGTCTGGACGGTCAGGGTCGTGACGGCCTGCTTCATGGGAGGTTTCCTTGGGCTCTGCGTTGGGAGTTCGTACCGAATTTCTAACGGCGCCCGAACCCGTACGGAAGGTGCTGCGCAGAGTTCCCTATTTTTCCTGCCCGCCCGGCGAAAAAATCCGGGAATAAAAAATTTCGGGTCCGTGTTCGCCCGGTGACGCTGTGCCACCGCAACATCGGGATGGGTTTCTCCCATGACGAACAACGCCGTCATTCTGCACGTCTACGACGCCGAGCTGCCCGACCGCCCTCAGGCGACGCGGAAGGTCAAGGAGGTGGTCGGGCTGCTGCGCCAGGAGCGGGGCGAGCCGGACGCCGCCTTCCTGAACCGGGCCGAGGCCACGGTCCGCTCCCTGCGCGAACAGGTCTGGACGCCGCCCCGCCGCCCCGCCGGCGGCTTCGCCGAACTGCTGGGGCTGGAGCCCGGCCGGCGCGTCTATGCGGGCGAGCTGGAGGTCGAAACCGTTCCGACGTTATGACGCTCGGCCGAAAGTTGGCTGTACGGAAGGGCTGTCTTGATTTCCGAAAAATCGGGGTATCTCTAATTGTAGAGAGAGCGGAGGTGCCCGATGTTCAGCCACACCAACAAAGATGCCGAACTCCGGAGAGTCGCGACCCGGAACGCCGTCGTCGTCCACAGCTACCGCGAAGGCGACCCCTACCACCCCGGCGGCACGCGGGAGATCACCCAGATCGTCGGCGTGATCCACCAGGAACCCGGCGAGGACGACCAGAGCTTCGACGGGCGCGTGCGCAAGACGCTGGAAGACATGCGCGCCCGCACCTTCAAGGACATCCTGCCGCCCGGCGACCCGCTTGTCGCCAGCGTCGGCGACCGCCCGGCCTATTCCGGCACGCTGCATGTGGACGCCGCGCCGACGCTGGGCGAACGGCTGGCCAGCGTCATGACGGTCGAGAAAGCCTGAAGGGCCGCGCCCGCCTAACCCTCGCGGCCAAGCAAGCCGGCCTCGTTCAACCGGGCCTTGAGAGCCGTCTTGGCGAAATGACGGGCGCGCAGCCGGTCGATGCGGTCGAGGAAGTCCGCTTCCCAGCCGTCGCGCACCGCCAAGGCCTTCAGGTCGAGCAGAAGCGCGACCGCCTGCTTGTACTCGGCGGCGCGCTTCATCTCGATCAGGCTTTCCACCTCCCGCCAGGCGGCCTCGACCCGTTTTTCCAAGACCCTGAGCCGCCGGGCCTGCGCATCCGCCTCGGCGCGCTCATGCCGCGCCCGTTCGAGGGCGGCCTGTTCTTCGGCGCGCCGCTGCCGTGCTTGGGCATGAATCGCGGCGGCGGCGCGAAGATCGCCGACACGGCGCGGCTGGAGTTCGGGCAGTCCGCGCCCCAGCGTTCGCATGCTCTCGCGGCAGCGCCGGCGTATCTCTCCGGGGATCGTGGCCCCCTCGCCCCGAAGGACGCGCAGGAGAAGCGCGTTTTTCTCCTCCTCCGGAAAGCTGCGGACGAAAGCCTCCAACGCCGTGTCGGTCAACGGGTCTTCCGCCGGAGCGTCCCCCTCCGCCGCAGCGGCGACGAGGTCCTGATCCAGTTCGAAAAAGGAGGCGAAGGCCCGCAACGCGCCGTTGAGCCGCGACAGGCCCGGAGGCCGCGGCGGTTCCAGTTCTCCATCATCCAGCGTGTCCCACTGCACCTGGAGCAGCCAGATCAGATAGAGGCAGCGCAGATCGCCTTCCAGCAATTGGAAGCGCAATGGCGCCAGCACGGCCATCCAGCCGGTGCCATCGTCCGTACGGTCCAGTTCCATGTCGATGGCCCCGAACCTCAGGATCAGGCTTCCATCCTTCTCCACCACCCGAAAATTCTCATCGTCGGCATAGGGCTCGAACAGCCGCGGGTCGAACAGCCGGCGCGGCAGACGGACCATGAAGGTCCGCGAGGCCCAGTCCGCGACATGGACGTGCAGGTCGAACCATCGCGTCATCATCTCCACGGGATCGCCCGACAGATCGCCCCAGTCATACTGGTTGGCGAAGCCATGCGCGGTGATCCGTGCCCGCGACGAGATGGCCCGCAGCTGAGCTTGGTCCCCGGCGTCGAGCGGCCGGTCTACGGCCAGGAACTCGTAATATTGGTACGCGCTCATGATCCGATCTCGAGGGAAGACAGCGGCGGAAGGTGCCACCGAAACGGCATCCACTCTTTCCGGATCACGGGCCGGACGCAATGGCGACCGCTTCCAACCCCGGAAAAGCGGATGGCGGCAAGGGCGGTGATCAAAGGCACGGCCATCGAAGGGGCGCTTCGCCGATGCGCGAAGGCGTGCCGTTCCTCACCCAACTAAAACAGTCGAATGTGACCGCCCTAGCATCGGAGCAATAAACGCCCAAGGACTGAAGAACGCGAAAGGGCAGAAGGAGGCTTCGGGACCTTCACCGATCGAGAAATCGGCACCGTGCGGTTGCAACGTGGAAGGTGGCGTCCCCAACGAGATTCGAACTCGTGTCGCCGCCGTGAAAGGGCGGTGTCCTAGGCCTCTAGACGATGGGGACGTCGTCGCCGTGGGCCGGGTATTTACCGGCGTTTTTCCGGGAGCGCAAGCAAAAGCTTTGGCTAGACAGACCCAAAAATCTTCCCTATAAGACCGCCCACACCACGCCGCAGCGGACGAAACGCCCCGCCGGCCAGGATGCCCAGGTAGCTCAGTTGGTAGAGCAGGGGACTGAAAATCCCCGTGTCGGCGGTTCGACTCCGTCCCTGGGCACCACCTCTCTTCCCCATGTAAATGTTCTGAAGCACACGAGCCCGGCGGCTCCGCAGGCCAGATGCAAAGTCCCGCGCCATCGCGCAGGAACCTCTTCCCTGCGCGCTTCGTCCGTCTTTCCTGTGCTGGTCAGGGTTCGAAGAATTCCTCGTCCAGCTTCTTGATGTGAAGCACCTCCTCGACCCGGCACCCGACGCCGTGCCGGATCATGAGCCGGGCGAACTGCGTGCCGTCGATCAGGACAATGCGCTTGCTCAGAAGATCGGCGGTTTCGCGGGCGGAGGGAGAGAAGGTCGAGGTGGTGACGAACAATCCCTTACTGGCCTTGAAGCGGTCCAGGCTGCCGAAGAAGTCACGGATTGCTCCGGCACCGACGGTGTTGCCTTCCGCATAGCGCTTTGCCTGGACATAGATCCGGTCCAGACCAAGAGGGTCCTGGTCGATGACCCCGTCCACGCCGCCATCCCCGCTGCCCCCGACCAGCGCCTTGTCCATGTCGGCAACCGAGCCGCCATAACCCATCGCAATGAGCAGGCGGACCACGAGGCTTTCGAAGAAAGCGGGCGTTCCGGTGCGGACGCGCTGGAGCAGGTCATCGGCCAGCGCCGCCTCAAGCTGCCGGTGCGCACCCCGCATCACCTCATCCGGCGTCAGCACGGAAATGATCCCAGCCTCGGCCACCGGGATCTCGGCGTCGCCACCGGTCACGGCCTCCGCTTCCGCTTCGCGGAAACGCTGGAAATCGGGGAAGCGCGTCAGAAACTTGATGTCGATGCGGTCCGGCGGGTTGGCCAGCACCTCCCGGCCACGTTCCGTGATGCGGTAATGCGCACGGCGCGTGCGCTCGACCAGTCCGGCCTTGCCCAGATAGGCGATGGACCAATGGACGCGGTTGGCAAAAGTGGTCTGCCGGCCGGAGGGCAGCAGTTGCGACCGCTCCTCCGCCGTCAGGCCGAAGGAGTCCGCAAGCCGCTCCACGAAATCGGTCGTGCGCACCTCGCCCTCGGCGGAAACGCGCAGCACCGGAAGCATCACGGTCTGGAAATCGGGTAGTGCCATAGTAAGTCCTGTTCGCGCGGCACCGCTCTGATGCGGTCCTTCATCATGCTGGTGTTCGCTGTGAAGACCTATGCGTCTCAATAGACCTCGGCGATGTGTTCCAATTCTTTTGCTCGCTCGGCCGTCATCGCAAGATTGCAGGATGCCGCGTTGACGATGGCAATGGTGCCCCCAGCTCCGGCCTCAAAACCGCATTTCAATTCGCGGTACTTCAACCATGTCCTTTGGACGTCCCGCAGTTCCTTGCTCCGGGCCGGGTCCGTCTCCTCGGCGGCCTTCATGGCTGCCTTGTAAGCAACATTAAGCAGCGCGTCCTGCCGTTCATGCTCCGCGGAAATGCAGTCGAGCATCTCCGACGTGACGCCGCCGCTTCGATCCATACACTGGCTGAACCGGACCGAATAGCTTTCTTCCGGGGAAGCAATGGCCATCGCCGGCAGCATCAATACGGGCAGAAGGAAAGCGGCAGTCACTCGGATTTTCGATGTGATGTTCATGTTTACCGTGCAATCCATTTCCAGCAGAAATTCTCTGGCATGCCCCTGAGCAAGCGGAGCAGGACAAGAGGCGGCGGACCTGAACGGCCCTTTACGCCGCTTCTTTCCTCAACCGAGCAGCACTCAAGGCTCAGTCCAATCCACCATGACGGGTAACATGTTGTAGCATACGCTGTCACCTCCAGCATCGTTCCTGCCGCCCCTACCCCGTCCGAACGGGGTGGCGTGCCGGAATCCCGTCCCCACCTGTTAGGGTCGGCGGTAAGGGAGGACCCATGGAACTGAGGGGGGAATACCGGATTCCGGCGGGGCGCGACCGGGTGTTCACGGCCTTGTGCGACCCGGCGGTGCTGATGCGCTGCATTCCGGTACTGGAGGAGATGGAGCGGCTGTCGCCGACCGACTACACGGCGCGTGTCCGCGCCTCGGTCGGGCCGCTGAAGGCGCGCTTTTCGGGAAAGCTGCATCTCGACCCGGTCGAGGCGCCGCGCTCCTATCTGCTGCTGGCGGAGGGAAGCGGCGGGTTGGCCGGGATGGTCAAGGGGCAGGCCCGCGTGACGCTGGAGGAGGCGGACGGGCACACGCACCTATCCTACACGCTTGAAGCGGCGCTGGGGGGTGCCGTGGGGCGCATGGCGGTGAAGCTGGTTCAGGCCAAGGCCGACCGCGTCATCACGGCCTTCTTCGAGCGTTTTTCGGCGGAGATCGGGGCGGTCTGACCGCCGCCCGCGCCATGAATCCGGGCGTTCAGCGCGGCTGGGCGCCCAGATCCTCGAAGGCGAGCCGCTTGCCGTCGTGCCAGAAGCGGCCCTTGCCGTTCACGGTCAGGGCCTTGCGGCCCTCGCGCGCCTCGAAGGTTGCGGCGTAGTAGCAGTCGTAGGAGCCGGGCTTGTCCTTGCTGTCCACGCAGCCCTGCTTGCGGAAGGCCTCGAACTTCGTGAAGGCGCCCTGCCCCTTCCCCTGCACGGCCGTGCGCATGAAGCCTTCGACCAGCGCGCGCATGTCCGCCTCCGACGGCTCGCCGGAGCAGCCGGCCAGCAGAAGGCAGCCCAACAGGACGGGAATGGCACCACGGAGCATGGCGGCCTCTCAGACGGGCGCGGGGAGCAGGCGGTCCACCCGCTCCTTCAAGGCGCCCAGCGAGGGCGGCTTGACCACGAATCCGTTGACACCCAGCGCCATGCCCCGCTTCACGATTTCCGATTCGGTGTGGTTGGTCAGGAAGACCACGGGCGTGCGGGGGTTCGCAACCTCCGCGCTGGCGCGCAGGCTGGCCAGGAAGTCGAGCCCGGAGACCGGCTTCATGTCGATGTCGCAGAGGATCAGGTCGGGTTTGGAGCGGATGCAGGCCTGAAGGCCGCTTTCGCCGTCCTCCGCTTCGATGATCGTGCGGAATCCGATCTGCGACAGGATCTGCGCGATGATCCTTCGGACGAAAGGCTGGTCCTCGATGATGAGGATTGCAAACTGACCGTAGTCGACCGGCAACCTATCCATCGATTCCTCCGCGCAAGGCACCACCCACTGATAATGCGTGCCGCACGCATGAGCAACCATCACGTGCTTCCCTCCGGTCGAATCCCGCGCTCCGCGCTGGCTGCCCCGCTGATCCGTTACCGGCAATTCGGCGTTTCCGGTGACGCGGCTTTTGTCCAGAATGGCCCCTGGCGCAAAAGGCTTCCGGCGCACACGGGTTCGAAGGGGAGGATCGGCATGAACGGGGATGGACTCGACGTCTGGCGCATGGAGGGCGGGCGGCTCTCCGCCACGGTCAAGGCGGACGGGGCCGAGCTGTGCTCGCTGCGCGACGCCGCAGGACAGGAGCTGCTGTGGCAGGCCGGCCCGGCCTGGCCGCGCCACGCGCCGGTTCTGTTCCCCATCGTCGGACGGCTGAAGGATGACCGGCTGCTGCACGAGGGCACGGCCCACCGCATGACTCAGCACGGCTTCGCCCGTGACCGGCGCTTCGCTTGGATGGAGCGCGGGCCGCACGCCTGCCGTCTCGTTCTGACCGACGACGAGGCGAGCCGGGCGCTCTACCCTTTCGCCTTCCGGCTGGAGCTGGCCTTCACGCTGGCGGAGGAGTCGCTGACCATCCGCCACACTGTTTTCAACCCCGGCGCCACGGTGCTTCCCGCCTCGCTCGGCGTCCATCCGGCCTTCCGTTGGCCGCTGCTGGACGGCGTGCCGAAGACGGCGCACGAGCTGCTCTTTTCCGAGGAGGAAACCGCCCCGATCCGTCGGGTGCGGGGTGGCCTGCTGCGGGAAGAGGGCTTCCCGACGCCGGTCCAGGGGCGGCGTCTGCCGTTGGATGAGTCCCTCTTCGCCGAGGACGCCGTGATCCTGGACCGGCCGGCCAGCCGGTCGGTACGCTACGGCGCGCCGGGCACCCCCGCCATCATCCTGTCCTGGGACGGCTTCGAGGAGCTGGGGATCTGGTCGAAGCCGGGCGGCGACTTCCTCTGCATCGAACCCTGGCGCGGCCATGCCTCCCCCGAGGACTTCGACAGGGAGTTCCGCGACAAGCCGGGGCTGATGCACATCCCTCCCGGCGAGGAGCGGAGCTTGGCTTACACCATCACGCTCGCCGGCGCCTGACCGGCCTCAGGGCTGGGCGACAAGGGGCAGCACCCGCCCGTCCGGATCGATCCGGTGGGGAAGAATCGTGATCTGGTCGATCCGCAGATCGGTCACGCTCGGGTAATAGCGGTCGGTGCGGTAGGCCATGCGGTCCAGCTTGTTCTTCCGGTCGAAGAAAAGATGGATGCGGTCCACCATTTCCACCCGCGTCGTGCCGTCGGGGAAGCGGGTTTCCCCACGGATAGCCGGGAAGGGAAAGCTGTAGACCATCTCCGACAGGTTGCTGTAGCGGTCGAAGACCGGCCCCCTGGCCGGCGGGCCGAGCAGGCCGACCACGTCGTCCCGGCCGGCGCCGATCGGGATGACCCGCGCGGGGACGAGCAGACCGGCAGGCTCCGGCGGGCGCACCACGCAGCCGGCCAGCAGGGTCAGGGCCGTGGCGGCGAGAAAGCGGCGCCTGACAAGGAGCGGTACAAGGCGCATGGGTGGGTCCCTCAAGCTATCCTCCGGGCGGATCCGGTCAGGGCAAGCCGACCAGCGTCCCGGCGTTCAGGCGGGCCTGCGGACTGAGCAGCGGGTTGAGGCGGAGGATGTCCTCCAGGGGCACGCTGGTCTTCCGGGAGACGTCGGCCAGCGTCCCGCCTTTCTTCACCTGGTAGAAGCTCCGCACCGCCGGATGCACCGTGCCCGCAACCGGAGCGTACCTGCCGACGGGCGTGGCCGCGAGGTGCGGCACCGTCGACACGGGCGGCACCAGCATGACGACGCCGGGCGCCGCGACGATGGCCGAGGCGCCGCCCGCCGCCGGCTGCACCGGTGCCGCATAATAGAGCGTCTGCGCGCCGGCTCCTGCGGACATGCACAGCATCAGGGACAGAACAGAAGCGCCGGGCAGCGTCGCCCGAAGCCGAGCGGCGGGACTGTGGACAACGGCTTTCATCGCGGGACGATCCTCGGTCAGCGGACGTAATAGACCGGCGGGCTGGCGATCAGCGGCACGGTGACGACGGAACTCGCCATCGGGGCCGCCTGGACCGGAGCCGCCTGATCTGGAGGCGCCAGAAGCGGGACCGGCTGAGCGGGCGCCGACTGAAGGGGCAGGGTACCAATGGAGGCCCCGCCCGGCGCCGGCACGAAGGGTGCTGCCTGCGTGAGTGTTGCCTGCGCGGGCGTCGGGGGCGCGGGCGCTGCCGCGATCGGGGCGGACAGGACCGAAGCCGCGGTGACCGGGGGCACGGCGGTGCCCCGAACGGTCATTGCAGAGGCGACGGCCGCCGGAATCGGGAAAGCGGCCGCGGGGGCACCCGCCATCACTGGTGCCATCAACGGGGCCGGAGCGAGAATGACCGGCGCGGTCGATCCGTCGAGGGGCCCCGATCCGGGGTAGACGGGCACGGTGACCGCCGGCACAGCCAGCATCGGCACGGCGTAGGGCGGTGCAGCATAGGTGTGAGCGGCGTAGGTGGCGTTCACCGGAGTGGCAAGGCCCAGCGGATAGGCGACGGCACCGCAGCCGGACAGGCCAGCGGCTAGGGGAAAAAGCAGGAGAGTCGTCACGCGCATGGCGGTCACCTTGTCGTCCGTCCGGCCGCTCGACTATCACATGGGCGGCCCACGACCGTCCAGAGACGTTACCCCTTTCGCGTTGCGCCACTCCCGGCCCGAGGGGACTCCGCTTCCCTTCGCCGAACGCGGGCAACGCCCCCGGGCGTTGAGTTGAATGGCTTTACGCCACCGCAATCTTGAAGAAAGTTTCTATTCGGCCAATAATGATGGCAGGGCAAACTTTTGCCGAGGGCATCGTGACGCCATCGACGCCAAGTTCCAGGGGACTCATCGCCTTACCACTAGGGGTCAAGGCTTTCCCGCGGCCCGTCGGGCATAGGGCGGGGTGGCGGCGCTACTGCCTGGCCGGCCTGCGGCTGGCGCCCTCGATGGGAAAGCCCGCCCTTCTCTCCTGCTGCCTCGTTCCCATCCTGGTGCTGCTGGCGCCCGCCCCCGCCAGGGCCGGCGATTGTCCAGCCACCCGGCCGGACGGGCAGGCCGCCGCCGTGAGGATCACCATCAGCACCCCGGCCGGACCGGCGCACGGCACCGGGATCGTCTGGGACGCCCGTGGCACTATTGTCACGAACGACCATGTCGTCGCCGCCGGCACCGTCCACGAGGTGACCTTTGCCAGCGGCGCAACCGGCGCCGCCCGAATCGTGGCGCGCGCGTCGGACCGCGACATCGCCGTGCTGGCGGTCGATCCGGCATCGCTCCACGGACCTGGGACGGGGAACGTTCCGGCCCCGCAAGCCGCGGCACGCGATCTGCGCCCCGGCGACCCGGTCTTTGCCCTCGGCAATCCCTTCGGCCGCGGCCTCGCGCTGGCGCAGGGCGTCGTCAACGGTTTCGGGCGGGAGGTCATCACCGGCCCGCGTACACATCTGTACGACATGCTGGAAACCACCACACCGCTGAATCCCGGCAATTCAGGGGGGCCGCTGTTCGACTGTTCCGGGCGCGTGGTCGGCATCAACACCGCCGTCCTACAGCAGGGCGGTGGCAGCCTGGGCTTCGCCATCCCCATCGACCATGCCCGTGCGGTGGTCGCCGCCCTGCTCCAGGGCCGCGCCGAGGTGGTGGAAGCCGTCTCCACCCCCATGGCGCCGGCACCAACGGCGCTGGAAGCCGTCGCGCCGGCCCGCCCAGAGCTCGGCGTCCAAGTGGTGCCGGACCGGGTCGGGCGCCTGATGATCCGGCAGGTGGTCCCGGGTTCGCCCGCCGAACGGGCCGGGACAAGGCCGGGCGACGCCATCACCAGGGCGAACGGGCGCCGCGTGTCCAGCCTGGCGGAGTTGCGGAGCGCGCTCCGCACGGCCGAACGCCCGGTCATGGTGCTGCGCATCCTGCGGAACGGCGCAGCGCTCGACATGCCGGTCCGGCTCACACCCGCCTCCTGACCAGCCCGCGCTCCTGGCCTCCAGCCCGGAGACCGGCATCTGAAGTATCAGCGCCTGGGCCGGCCCCTGCGGGAAGAAGTCACAGACCGCGCCGTTTACGCTTCGTCGCGGATGTGCAATCGTCCGACCCGTCGAAAGTATGAAGGGGCGGGGCTGAAGGTGGGCAGCACTGTGCGTCGCGTGAAATCACTGTTGGGCGCGGTCGCCCTTTCGGCCCTGGTCGCCTCCTGCGCGGGCGATGCTCCGCAGACGACCGCGGGCAGCGGCAACTTCGACCAGCACATCGCCGAGGCGTCGGCCCGCTTCAACATGCCGGAACACTGGATCCGCGAGGTCATCCGGCAGGAGAGCGGCGGGCGCACCATGATGAACGGCCGCCCCATCGTCAGCCACGCGGGCGCCATGGGGCTGATGCAGGTCATGCCGGGGACCTATGCCGAGATGCGGCGCAAACACGGGCTCGGCCCCGACCCGTTCCATCCGCGCGACAACATCCTCGCCGGCACGGCCTATCTGCGGGAGATGTACGATCTGTTCGGCGCGCCCGGTTTCCTGGGCGCCTACAATTGCGGGCCGGGCTGCTACGGCGACTATCTGGCCGGACGCCGCACCCTGCCCGGCGAAACGCGGCGCTATCTCGCCTCCGTCGGTCCGCGCCTGAACGGCGCGGCACCCGCGCCGGGCGGCTACGACACGGGCATCGTGGCCGTGGCCGCGGTGGACCCGGTTCCCCGCTCCGCCGTGCAGCCGCCCTCCGCCCAGACGGTCACGCGGGCACCGGTCCAGGTTGCCGAACTGCCCCCGCCGGCCGTTGCCCCGCCCTATGTGCCGCCGAGGCCCTCCGTGGCGCCGGGACCGGTCGTCGCCCGCCCCGCTCCCGTCCCCGCCGCTCCGGTGCAGGTCGCCGGGCAATGGACCATCCAGCTCGGCGCCTTCCGTTCGCCCGATGACGGCTCGCGCGTGATCGACCGCGCGCGGCGCACCCTGCCCACCCTGCTCGACCGCGCCAGCCGAGTCGTGCAGCCCGTGAGCACGGAGGACGGCACCCTCTACCGCGCCCGGCTGACCGGCCTGTCGCAGAAGAGCGCCGCCGACAGCTGCGCCAGCCTCGCCGGCCTCGGCATGGCCTGCTTCGTGGTCCCGCCCAGCGCCTGACGGCGTGAGCCGGGGCAGATCAGGCAGCCACCCGGCACGCCTGACCGCATGCTCCGCGGCCGGATTGACAAGGATCTGACGCGGCGGCACCCTTACCCGAAATTAAGGAGTGTTTGCCATGCCGGCCGCGCCGAAACCGACGAACGAGACCGAGCGGCTTGCGTCCCTGCGCCGCATGCTGCTGCTCTCCTCGCCGGCGGAGGAGATGCTGGACTGCGTCACGCGCTCGGCGCACCGCATGGTGGGCGAACCCTTCGCGCTGATCACGCTGGTGGACGAGAATCGGCAGTGGTTCAAGTCCCGCGTCGGCCTCGACGCTGGTGAAACGCCGCGCGATCTGTCCTTCTGCGCTTACGCGATCCTGGGCGAGGAGATGCTGGTCGTCCCGGACGCGCGCGAGGACGCCCGCTTCGCCGACAACGCGCTGGTGCTCGGCCCGCCCTTCCTGCGCAGCTACGCCGGCATGCCGTTGAAGAACGCGGAAGGCCACAGCATCGGCACCCTGTGCCTCAGCGGCGTGGAGCCGCGCGCCTTCACCGCCGCCGACCTCCAGGCGATCCGCGACCTCGCCCGGCTGGCGGAGATGGCGCTGGAGAACCGGCGCCTCGGCGAGACGCAGATGCAGCTTCTGGCGGAACTGGACGAGGCCCGGCGCGACGCGCTGATGTGCACGCTGGCCCAGGTCTGGAACCGCCGGGGCTTCGAGGCGCTGTACGCGCGCGAGGCGGCCAAATGCGCGCGGGAGGGAACGCCGCTGGCGCTCGTCGCCATCGACATCGACCGCTTCAAGGCGATCAACGACACCCATGGCCACGGCGTGGGCGACCGCGTCATCCGGATGCTGGCGGATATCCTGCGCGGCAGCACCCGCGGCCACGACATCATCGCCCGCGTCGGCGGGGAGGAGTTCCTCCTCCTCATGCCGGGCATCGCGCTGGAGGAGACGGAACGGGTGGGCGCGAAGCTGGTCCAGGCGGTCCGGGACGCCGGCCTCATCCCCCTGGGACCGGACGCGGCCGAGCCGCGTCGCTTCACGATCAGCCTCGGCATCCTGTCCATCGACCCGCAGGCGGCACCGGGCGCGCGGGATCTCGCGCTGGCCCGCGCCGACGAGGCGCTCTACGCCGCCAAGCACGGGGGTCGCGACCGCGCCGTGCTCGCCGAACCGGTGGGCGAGCCCGTGCCAGCGGCGGAATAGGAGAGCGGCCTCTCCGCCCCCGCCCGACCAGCTCCGGCCTCATTATCCCCGATAGACCAGCTCGAACGCCGTGCCGCCCCTTGGCCGTCAGGGACACGGATCCATTGGCCTGGCGCGCGATGGCCTTGACCAGCCCCAGGCCGGCGGCCTCCGGATCCGGCGCAAGGTGTCGTTCGGCCCCTCGCGGATGGAAACATCCGTGGAGCGCAGTGCCTTCAGGGTCGGCAGGCTGGTGATGATCTGAGGCGCGCTGCAGTTCGCCCAGCGCCGTGGAGAGATCGGCCCTGCGCTCCTCCATCCTTTCCCTGAGCATCCGGTCGGCCCAGCGGAGGAAGCGCTCGCCCCGGCCGCGTCCGAGCGGCCGCCCCTGGCGCTGCTGGACATTCGCATCAAAGGCGACATGGACGGGATTGATCTGGCGGAACAGCTGCGCGCGGACGGCTGCCGTGTCGTGTTCGTCACCGGCCGGAACGGCAAGACTACGCGCCGCAGGGCGGAGGCCATGGACCACCAAACCACCACGGCGATCTTCTGAAGTCCTTCATCCCGGAAGCCCTGGAGCAGGCCATCACGGTCGCCTTGCCCACCTTTGTATCACGTTGACGGCGCGGCACCTGCCTCACGCCGCGACGCCGAGCCGCATCGACTGGACGATCTCGATCAGGCTGCCCAGCCGGAACGGCTTGCGCAGGAGGAACGTCCGATCGCGCTCCTCACGGGGCAGGAGGTCGCCGTTCGCGGTCATCACGACCACCGGCAGGCCGGGACGGCTGCGCCGGATTTCCCGGATGAGTTCGCCGCCCTCCATCACCGGCATGCGGAGATCCGTCACCAGTATGTCCGCAGCGTCCCGCGCGTCGGCTTCGAGCGCCTGACGCCCGTTGTACGTCACCGTGACCCGGAATCCCTGGTCTTCCAGCACGGCGGCCAGCGCAAGGGCTACGAGGCTCTCATCCTCGGCGATGAGGATGTGAGGGGAGGCTTCCATCAACGACACCTGACACACCAGCTGTTTTCCGCAACGGGATACGGCGCCCCGCGCGCCCCGGATCAGGGCCTATGCGGAAAGTGGTGGCGGGGAGAGGGAAGCCTGCCGAAGCCTCCGCTCGGGAGTCAGCCCCGCGCGGGGTCCGGCAACTGCGCGCCGCCGCGGGTGTAGACCTGCCGCAGGAAGCAATATTCGTCGAGCTGGACGACGACGCTGCCCGGCTGACCCCTCAGTTTCACCCAGGCGTCGTACATGACGATGCGGTCGCGGTTGAGATCGCGATAGAGGCCGTAGACGACACCCTCCACCTGCGCGATCGGGATGCGTGCGCCGGCGAGCGCCTCGGCGACGGCCGGGTTGCACTGGTTCGGGGCATAGCGGTCGAGGGCGGCCACCGCACCCGGCTCGGCCGGCGCCGTCGCGGGCTCGCGCAGGCCGGCACAGGCCGCAAGGGTCAGAAACGCCACGGCCAAGGCCAGGCCGGCGGGTAATCTCGGCATCGGTTCTGTTCTCCGGAATCAGGCCGGGCCGGAATGGTTCCGGCCCGCCGGACGGCTCAACAGCCGGACCGGCGGTGCGTTGCCCGGCGGCCCTTTCCGGCCTCAGCCGAAGATCATCACCCCGAGCACCACCCAGAACAGAAGCGACAGGAGCATGGCAAGCACCAGCCATTCCGGCCGCTTCCTTTCGCGGCGCGGCTCGTAACGGTGCGTCGGGTAGTCGTTGGTGATGATAGCCATTGGCACCTCCATCCTGGTGCCGAACCCGACCGGTCTTTTCCACCGATGCGGATCGGCGCGATGTTCAGACCCCGGCGCCCCGTCCGCCGGAGCGGAGACGACTGGGGTTAGCCCCGTGGGGCGTCGCTCATTGCTTAGTGGTACCAACAGAATTTTCGCGCCTGTGTTCCGGGGGCAACGGCGCGGCCTGTTCCACCGATACGGAAAAATCGGGGCGCCGCATGCCTTTCCTATGCCGGGCCTCCCGCATCCCAAGTCATATTGCTGCACGGTTCCTGCCCCGCCATCCCAAAAATTACACAACCGTGACGGTTGCTTTACAGTTTCTCAAGGATCCCGCCCCTACTTAGGTTCAAAGCACAGCCGGAAAGTGCCGCGTCCGGCCGAATAAAAAGGCGGGGGGAAAATGCAGGACCAAGCCCTGGGGGAACCCGTACCGGAGGGACGTGCGACGCTTTGGGGCGTCCTGTTCGTGATCGCCGCCTTCACGATCCTGGTCGTGTCGATCACCTGGCTGGCCGCCCTCAACGAGATAAGGCACGATCGGGAATCGACGGACTCCGTGTCCCGCCAGCAGGCGGCCGACCTGGTGCGCGCCTTCGAGGCGCGTCTCATCGACCGGATGGAGCGGATCAACCACGCTCTCGTCGAGATGGGGGATGAGCTGTCCTGGGAACTGTCGGCCCAGGAGCTGATGACGGCGGCCAGGATGCCGATGCGGGGCCGGCTCTCCGGCTTGGTCCATGGAATACCGCAGGATGGGCTGATCGAGGTTTCGATCATGGATTCCTCCGGCCTGCTGGTCGATTCGACGCTCCCGGAGCGGGAGAGCGAGCACCGGCATGGCTGGGAGCCGTTCCGGGTCCACCGCAACCGGCCGGCGGGCATCCGCGAGGAACGCACCTTCATCGCCAAGCCGGAGTTCCTGCCGGGACCGCAGCGCTGGTCCCTGACCTTCACGCGGCGCGTCAATGGCCCGGACGGCGAATTCGCCGGAGTCCTCGCCTTCTCCTACGACCCGGTCCTGTTCACCCGCTTGGCCGGGGATCTGCCGATCGGCGAGAAGGGCAGCGTGTCGATCATCGGGAACGACCGAGTCCTGCGCATGCTGCACACCCAGCGCGTCGACCCGCTGCGACGGCAATGGATCGGCCGCGAACTGCCCGCCGACCGCCCCTATTTCGATCCGGATCGCCCCGCCGCCGATGTGGTGCCCATCGTCAGCGCCATCGACCAGAGCAGGATGCTGGGCGCCTTCCGGCGGATGACCCATTGCCCGCTGATCGTCGCCGTCCACCTGTCCCAGGAGGAGATCTTCGCCCCGGTGGACGAGCGCGCGCGCTTTCTCATCAAGACGACGGGCCTCTTCACGGGCATCCTGGTCCTGTTCACGAGCGGGCTCGCGGCACTGGTCCTGCACCTGCACCGCACGCGGGCGGCGCTGGGCACCGCGAACCGGCGGCTGCGCGAGAACGAGCTGGAGCTGGAACAGCGCGTGGCCGAGCGCACCGACGCGCTGGAGCGCTCGAACGAGCATGTGCAGCGGCTGGCCTACCACGACACGCTGACCGGCCTGCCGAACCGCGCCCTCTTCGCCGACCGGGCGGCGCACGCCCTGCACTGCGCGGCGGCGGACGGGCGCGGGCTGGCGATGCTGTTCCTCGACCTCGATCATTTCAAGATGGTCAACGACACGCTGGGCCACCGGACCGGCGACGAGCTGCTGGTGGAGGTGGCCGGCCGCCTGCGCGGCGCGATCCGCCCGTCGGACACGGTGGCGCGCATGGGCGGCGACGAGTTCGTGATCCTGGCCGAGGGGCTGGCGGGCACGCGCGAGGCGGCGAACGAGGCCGCCCACCGGGCCGAACGCATCCTGGAGGAGCTGTCCCGGCCGATGCTGCTGGACGGGCACACGCTGCATGTCAGCGGGTCGGTCGGCATCGCGGTCTATCCGGACGACGGCACGGACGCCGCGTCCTTGCTGAAGAACGCCGACACGGCGATGTACGCCGCCAAGCAGGCGGGGCGGAACACCATGCGCTTCTTCAGCCCGTCCATGACGCGGGCGGCCGAGCAGCGGCTGGCGCTGGAGCACGCCCTGCGCAAGGCCATCGACGCGGGCGAGCTGTCGCTCGTCTACCAGCCGAAGGTGAGCGTCGCCACGGGCGCGCTGTGCGGGGTGGAGGCGCTGGTCCGCTGGCGCCACCCCGAGCGCGGCTGGATCCCGCCGGTGGAGTTCATCCCCGTCGCCGAGGAGACCGGGCTGATCGAGCCGCTCGGCGCCTGGGTACTGGAGGAGGCCTGCCGGACCATCGCGGGCTGGGACGCCGCGCGGCTCGGTCCGCTGCACGTCGCCGTCAACGTCGCCGCAGCCCAGGTCAACCGCGGCGACCTGACCGGCCTGATCAACAGCCTGACCCGCCGGCACCGCATCGACCCCACCCTGCTGGAGGCGGAGATCACCGAGACGGCGGTCATCGGCGACACCGCGCGCGCCTTCACCACCCTGAACAGCCTGCGCTCGCTCGGCGTCAGCGTGGCGCTGGACGATTTCGGCACGGGCTATTCCAGCCTGATCTACCTGCGCCGGCTCGACATCGACACGATCAAGATCGACCGCTCCTTCCTGGGGGACGCGCAGAGCGGCAGCCGCGACGCGGAGATCATCCGGCAGATGATCAAGCTCGCCAAGACGCTCCAGCTCTCGGTCGTCGCGGAGGGGGTGGAGACGGCCGACCAGGTCGCCTTCCTGAAGGACGCGGGATGCGACATCATGCAGGGCTACCACATCGCCCGGCCGATGCCGCTGGCCGACCTGCGGGCCTGGGTCGCGGCGCGCCGCCCGGCCCCGACCGTGCCGGAGCGCCCCGCCCTGCTGGCGGCGAGCTGAGGGACCGGCCAATTGGGCCGGTCCCTCGCGGAGCATCTGTCGGGCGGGAGGCCGCTTGCATCGCGCGCCGCCCTGTGGATCACTTGGGAGCAGCGCCCGCACCCGATCCGCTGGAAGACGCCGATGTCCTTAGAAGCCTGGCTCGCCTTTTCCGCCGCCTCCATCGTCCTGCTGGCGATCCCGGGCCCGACGATCCTGCTCGTCATCTCCTACGCGGTCAGCCAGGGCCGGCGCGCCGGCCTCGCCACGGTGGTGGGGGTGGCGCTCGGCGACTTCACGGGCATGACGGCCTCCATGCTCGGGCTCGGCGTCCTGCTGGCGACCTCCGCAATGCTCTTCACCGCGCTGAAATGGGCCGGAGCCGCCTACCTGGTCTATCTCGGCGTCAAGCTGTGGCGCGCCCCGGTCGCCGACAAGCCGGCCGACGAAGCGGCCCCCGCCATTTCGCCCCTGCGCATGGCCCTGCACACCTACGCCGTGACGGCGCTCAACCCGAAGAGCATCGTCTTCTTCGTCGCCTTCCTGCCGCAGTTCCTGGACCCCGCCCGGCCCTTCCTGCCCCAGATCCTGGTGATGGAAACGACCTTCCTGATCCTCGCCACCCTGAACGCCACACTCTACGCCCTGCTCGCCTCCGCCCTCGGCCGCACCATCCAGCGCCCGGGCGCGCGGCGCCTGTTCAACCGCGCGGGAGGGTCGATGCTGATGGGTGCAGGACTGCTGACGGCGGCCATGCGGCGGAGCGCGTGAGGCTGGTCCAGGGCAGTAGCAAATGAGCCGAAAGCTGGCTGCGGCCGGCGATGCTCTGACTGGTATGCGTGCAACCCATGTCGAATAAGAAGCCCAGACTGGGCCATGAAACACTCATTCTCGGTCCGATGCCGATCAGGGCCATCAATGCAGCCCTGGCTCTTGAATTGGACGAGGGTCTAGCCGTTCTGATCCCGGCCATCCGCTTGCATGTGTTGCGCCGTCATCCCGAGGATTACGAACGCCTCCTGCCCCACGTGGCGAGCGTGATCACTGCACCGCAGTTCATCGGCGACGACTTCAAAAACCCTGGGAAAGTGGAACTGATAGCTCGCGTCCCAGCAGCAGGCGGACCATTGCTGGTCGCGGTCGACCTCACGATGAACCAACATGGACAGTACGAAGTGCGTTCGTTCTACCCAGTCGCGGAGGAAAAAATCCAAGGCCGCCTGTCAAAGGGGTACTTGAAGCGTGTCCAGATAGGTTGAAGGCCCCGCCTTGCCGACGGGGCCTTCAACAGATGCGCGATGAAACTTGAGCCGGATTGCAACCCCCGGATCTCTTCGCCCTCGCGAGCTACTTCACCCAACCGATCAAGTCGGCTTGGTGCGTGAGACAGCCGTTCTCACCTCAGCAAGCTCCATCGCATTCGAATAACGCTTGGAAAGGAATATGGTTTGGATTGCTGGCGGTGTCAATCTTGGAGCTTCGCTTGCCAAAGCTGCTCTTGCGGAACCCCTCCTGAACGGAGTGCAGATGATATTATCCTGAGAATAGCCCGCCCCAAATCCAGCCAATCATTGCAGAGCGTAAGGAGAAAAGCAGTCAAAAACAAAAACCCCGCCAGGCCATAAAGCCCGACGGGGTTCTTTTGATGGTAGCAGCGGAGGGATTTGAACCCCCGACCAAGGGATTATGATTCCCCTGCTCTACCACTGAGCTACGCTGCCATAGAGGCGACCATCCTGTTCCGAGGGGATGATGGTAGCAGCGGAGGGATTTGAACCCCCGACCAAGGGATTATGATTCCCCTGCTCTACCACTGAGCTACGCTGCCACGACAGCCATCATCCTCAGCCCCGGCGGTCCGTTTCGGCGCTTGTCCGTTCGTTCCGTCCGGGGCGCCCTATGTATTCGATCCGCCGGAGAGGTGTCAACACCGTTTCAGCGAAAATGTCGCCCTTTCCGTACGGCCACGCTCACGCCTGCGTGCCGG
Organism: Azospirillum sp. SYSU D00513; assembly: GCF_017356015.1. Classification (GTDB taxonomy): domain Bacteria; phylum Pseudomonadota; class Alphaproteobacteria; order Azospirillales; family Azospirillaceae; genus Azospirillum. The sequence goes on along the minus strand of NZ_JAFIQV010000008.1, from coordinate 109,166 downwards.
CGATCCAGCCGCCGCCGAGCACGCGGTCGCCGTCATAGACGACGCAGGCCTGGCCGGGGGCGACGCCATGCTGGGGGGCGTGCAGTTCCACGCGCGCCTCGGCCGGGCCGGTCAGCCGCAGCGTGGCGGCCGACAGCGGCTGGGCGGAGCGGAGCTTCACCTCCACCTCCAGCGATTCGCCGGGGCCGAGGTCGGGGCCGAGCCAGTTCAGGTCGCGGACCAGCACCGCCGTGCGGGCCAGCGCGTCGCGCGGACCGACGACGACGCGGCGCTGGGCCGGTTCAATGCGGACGACGTAGAGCGGCTCCTCCTCGCCCCGGATGCCGCCGATGCCCAGCCCCTTGCGCTGGCCGACCGTATAATGGACGACGCCCTTGTGGCGGCCCAGCACGCGCCCGTCCACATGGACGATGTCGCCGGGCTCCACCGCGCCGGGGCGCAGCTTCGCCACCACATCGGCGTAGTTGCCGTTGGGCACGAAACAGATGTCCTGGCTGTCCGGCTTGGCCGCGACCTCCAGCGCGTAGCGCTCGGCCAGCGCGCGCGTCTCCGGCTTGGTCAGGCCGCCCAGCGGAAAGCGCAGGAAGTCGAGCTGCTCCTGCGTCGTGGCGAACAAGAAATAGCTCTGGTCCCGGTTGGGGTCGATGGCGCGGTGCAGCTCCGCCCGGCCGCCATCGGCCTGGAAGCGGCGCACGTAATGGCCGGTCGCCAGCGCGTCGGCGCCGAGGTCGCGGGCGGTGTTCAGCAGGTCGCGGAACTTGACGCGCTGGTTGCAGCGCACGCAGGGAATCGGGGTCTCGCCGCGCAGATAGGTGTCGGCGAAATCCTCCATCACGTCCTGGGAGAAGCGCCCCTCGTAATCCAGCACATAATGCGGGATGCCGATGCGGTCGGAGACCTGCCGGGCGTCGTAGATGTCCTGGCCGGCGCAGCAGGCGCCCTTCTTCTGGAGCGCGATGCCGTGATCGTAGAGCTGGAGCGTGATCCCGACGACGTCGTAGCCCTCCTCCCGCAGCATGGCCGCGGTGACCGAGGAATCGACGCCGCCCGACATGGCGACGACCACGCGGGTGTCCTGGGGACGCTTGGAAAGGCCGAGGGAGTTCATGGCGCCCTATATGGGCGAATGGCCTTTCCAGGCCAAGAAAAATGCACGCGCCGCCGCGGGAGCGCTGTCATGCGCCCCCGCGGCGGCGGCGGTCTTCAGCGCAGGGCGTTGTTGGAGCCGCCCGGCAGGCGGACGGTCAGCCCGTCCAGCTCCTCGGTCATGATGATCTGGCAGCCGAGGCGCGAGGTCTTGGTCAGGCCGAAGGCGAGGTCGAGCATGTCCTCCTCGTCCTCCGACGCCTCGTTCAGTACGTCGAACCACTGCGGCTCAACGATGACGTGGCAGGTCGAGCAGGCGAGCGAGCCCTCGCAGGCGCCCTCCAGGTCGAGCCCGTTCTTGTGAGCGATCTCGAGGACGGACAGGCCAAGCGGGGCGTCCACCTCGTGGCGGGTTCCGTTGGGCTCGAGGAAGGTCATCTTGGGCATCGGGGTGCTCTCCTGAAGGCGGTGCGTTGTTGTTGAAAAGGGTCTGGTTCTTGAAGGGGTCACGGGTTCGCGGCGAAACCGGCGCGCCGCTCCCGCGCCCGGGCGCTCAGCTCCTCGAGCTGTTCGAGCCGGGCAAGGATGCGGGCGGCGTTGTCGGCCTGCCCGTTGCGGAAGGCGATGGCGAGGTATTTGATGCAGGCCTCGATCCGCTGCCCCACGGCGTGGGCCAGCCGGTCCACGGCCAGAACGTCCTCCGTGCCAGCGAGCGTGGCGCGCAGGTCGGCGATCTCCTCCTCCGGCTCGGCCGGAGCTTCCGTTGGGGGGCTGCCCAGCAGTTCCAGCAGATACCGGGCGCGGCGGACCGGGTCGCGCAGGGTGGCGTGGGCCTCGGTCAGCGCCGCGGCCTGGGCGCGGGCGTGCTCCTGCTGGCGGGGGCCGCGCGCCTTGAAGCGGTCGGGGTCGAGCGCGCGGGTGAAGCCGGCATACTGGCGGTTCAGCGCCTCCAGCTCGATGTCGAAGCGCCGCTCCATGCCCAGCCGCGCGAAGGCGTCCAGCTCGCGCGGGGCCTGCACGGCGCCGCAGGCGTGGCAGAACAGAGCGCGCGCCGAAACGGAGCGGCCGCACAGCCAGCAGGGCTGCATGTCGCCGTCGATGGCGCCGGCGATGCCCTTCGGGCCGGCGGGCGGGCCGGTGGGCCGGCCGGAGTCGGAGTTGCTCATCTTCGCCATCCGTCGGAGCGCGCAGGGGCGAAGCCGTTCGCCCAGGGTCCGGGCGCGTCATACCGAGAAGCGATCACCGACGCAAGCGCGGCCATCGGCGGACGGCCCCTCATGCCGCCGAAGACCGGGCGTGGCGCGCGGCCATGGCGCCCCAGGCGGCGAGGAACCGTTCCACGCCCGCTACGTCGCTGTCCCAGCCCAGGCTGACGCGGATCGCCGAGGCGGCGTTGACCGCGTCCTCGCCCATCGCGGCCAGCACGTGCGACGGCTTGACCTTGCCGCTGGAGCAGGCGGAGCCGGCGCTGACCGCCACGCCCGCGAGGTCGAGCGCCATCACCTGCGTCTCGCCGGGCAGGCCCGGCAGGAGGAGGCAGCTCGTGTTGCCGACGCGGGGTGCCTCGGCGCCCATCACGCGCGCCGCCGGCGCCAGGGCCAATGCCCCGGCCTCCAGCCGGTCGCGCAGAGCCGTGGTTTCCGCCGCCTTGGGCAGATCCTCCAGCGCCAGTGCTGCGGCGGCGCCGAAGCCGACGATGCCGACGACGTTCTCGGTGCCGGCGCGGCGGCGCCGCTCCTGCCCGCCGCCGAGGATCAGCGGTTCCGGGTCCAGCCCTTCCCGGACGATCAGCGCGCCGACGCCGGACGGGCCGCCGATCTTGTGGGCCGAGACGGTCATCAGGTCGGCGCCGAGTGCCGCCAGGTCGAGCGGCAGGCGCCCGGCCGCCTGCACGGCGTCGCAATGGAACAGCGCGCCCCAGGCGTGGGCGAGCCGCGCCGCTTCCTCCACCGGCTGGATCACGCCGGTCTCGTTGTTCGCCAGCATCAGGGATACGAGCGCCGGCCTTTCCCCTTCCGTCAGCAGCCGTTCCAGTGCGCCCAGCTCGGCGGCGCCCCAGCTGGTGACCGGGATGCGCGCGGCACCGGGTGCCGCCGCCAGCGCGGAGTCGTGCTCGATTTCGGAAAGGATCACGCGCCGGTCCGGGAAACCGCGGAGCGCAAGGTTGTTCGCCTCGGTCCCGCTGCCGGTGAAGAAGACCTGCGCCGGCTTCACGGCGGCCAGCGCCGCGACCCGCGCCCGCGCCTCCTCCACCGCCCGGCGCACCGTGCGCCCGAAGCCGTGGACCGAGGAGGGGTTGCCGGTGAGGTCCAGCGCCCGCACCATCGCCTCCTTCACCGCCGGCTTCAGCGGGGACGAGGCGTTGTGGTCGAAATACACCTTGTTCATCGGAGAGCAATGGTCATCGGAGAGCAATGGTCATCTGAGCGCAATCATTCGGCGGCGAGGGCGGCCTCTTCGGTCGCCGGGCTCGGGCTTGCCGCCGCGTCCGCGCCATCCCGTCCGATCCGCCGCCCGACCACGTCGGCCAGGGTCACGGAGCTGAGATAGCGGTGGATCTGGTCGCCCAGCCCTTCCCACAGGTCGTGGGTCAGGCAGCGCCGGCTGCCGCCCTGGCAGCCCTGCCCGGGCTCGGTGCAGCGGGTGGTGCGGATCGGCTCGTCCACGGCGAGGATGATATCGGAAATGCGCGTCTCCTCGGCGGGCCGGCCCAGCCGGTAGCCGCCGCCGGGCCCGCGCACGCTGGTCACCAGCCCGCCGCGACGCAGCTTGGCGAAGAGCTGCTCCAGGTAGGACAGCGAGATGTCCTGGCGCGAGGCAATGTCGGCCAGGGCCACGGGTTCACCCGTCCGCCCGCATTGGCCCCGGCTGGTGGCGGCCAGATCGGCCATCGCCATGACGGCGTAGCGGCCCTTGGTGCTCAACCTCACGTCAGTTCTCCACCAGTCCGGGCGGGCGCCATGTCAAAAGTTGCCGGTCAACAGGGGTTCGCGGAACCGTTCGTCGGGACCGGCTCCCGCAGGGCGCCCTTCACCCCGCTCACGCCTGCTGCCGGAGCCGCGAGGCCGGCGCGTTCGGCCTCCAGCTCCTCCACCCGCTGACGCAGGCCGGCCACCTGGTCGAGCAGGCCGGTCAGCGCGCGGGCGACGGGGTCGGGGATGTCGCCGCAAGGCGTGCCATAGGCGAGAAAGCCCTGCGCCTCCTCCGGCGTGCGGGACACGACCTTGGCCGGGATGCCGACCACCGTGGCGCCCGCCGGCACCTCCTTCACCACCACGGCGTTGGAGCCGACGCGGGCACCGTCGTTCACCGTGAAGCCGCCCAGCACCTTGGCCCCGGCGCCGACGATCACGCCGTTGCCGATGGTCGGGTGGCGCTTGCCCTGGTGCAGCGCCGTGCCGCCCAGCGTGACGCCCTGGTAGAGGGTGACATCGTCGCCGATCTCCGCCGTCTCACCGATCACCACGCCCATGCCGTGGTCGATGAAGAAGCGCCGACCGATCTTCGCGGCCGGATGGATCTCGATGCCCGTCAGGAAGCGCGACATCTGCGAGGTGAAGCGGGCGGCGAGCCGCCAGCCCCGCTCCCAGCAGTAGTGCGCGAGACGATGGAGGACGATGGCGTGGAAACCGGGATAGCAGACCGCCACCTCCAGCCGCGACCGCGCGGCCGGGTCGCGTTCCATGATGCCGTCGATCTCTTCGCGAAGATGCTTGAACACGAGATCACCCGCCGTGGTATAGTCCGGCCTCTACGGGAAAAGCCCCGGTTGGCAAGGCAGGAGCCTCGCCGGAGTCGCGGGTAGCCCGGGAGGACGTGTGACGCATATATGATGACCAAGCAAAACGGTCAAGAATTGTGTGTGGAGTTTCATGATCCGGCACGGGCGGTCCGCCCTCCGCGCCGGCCATACGGAGTCCGGCGTTCCGCCGGGTCCGGCAACCTCTTCGTGCCAGGAACGCCGCCCTCATGCCTGAAGTGATCATCAACGGCCCGGCCGGCCGCCTGGAAGGTCGCTACACTCACGGCAAGCAGCCCAACGCGCCGATTGCCCTGTTGCTTCATCCCCACCCGCATCACAACGGGACGATGAACAACAAGATCGTGTTCACGCTCTTCCAAGCCTTCACGAAGCGCGGCTATTCCGCCCTGCGCTTCAATTTCCGCGGCGTCGGGCGCAGCCAGGGCAGCTACGACAAGGGCGAAGGCGAACTCGCCGACGCGGCGGCGGCGCTCGACTGGCTGCAGATGCACAACCCCAACGCCCCGGTCTGCTGGATCGCGGGCGCGTCCTTCGGCGCCTGGGTCGGCATGCAGCTGCTGATGCGCCGTCCGGAGATCGACGGCTTCATCTCCGTCTCGCCGCCGGCCAGCCAGTTCGACTTCTCCTTCCTGGCGCCCTGCCCGTCGTCCGGCCTCATCATCAACGGCGAGCGGGACGATCTTGTGCCCCAGGCCGCGGTGAACAAGCTGGTGACCAAGCTGTCGCACCAGAAGGACATCCGCATCGATCACCGCATCGTGCCGGACGCCAACCACTTCTTCGCCAACCGCTCCGAAGAGCTGGCCGTCCAGGTGGACGATTATCTCGACCGCGCGCTCGGCAGCCCGGTCGCGGTGGTGGCGGAGTAAGCAACGGAGCGGGCGGCCTCCTGGAGGGCTGCCCTGAACGCCCCGTCTTGAACTGCGGGCGGGGCGTGCTAAGCTTCGGGACAGGAGGTGACGCGCCTTCGTCTCCTGAAGCGGGACCGGTTTCCCGGCCCCGCCCGTGGTCCTTACTTCTGGTCCTTGTCGAAGCCGGCTTCGAATTCGATCTTCAACCGGAACCAGAAGCGGCGGAGCCACCTCAGGAACATCTGCAAGCGCGTCACCTCCCTTCGGTCCGCCGGCCGGGATGATTCCCGTCCGGCGCGAAAAGATTAGGCCAGCTTTCAATCGGCCTTCAACGACAGATCACATCCACGCGCATGCGGACCGCGCCCGAAGCTGCGGCCGGGGCATGGCCGCGCTGGCGCATCAGGCCGCCGGGTGGAAGCGCCCGCCGGTGACCGGCTCCGGCACGCCGGTGGTGGTGGGCAGGCTGAGCGGCAGGCCCTTGCGGCTTCGCACCGCCAGATAGGCGAAGGCCTCCGCCTCCAGCGCGTCGCCGTTCCAGCCCAGCCCGTCCGCGTTGTCCACCGGCACGCCCAGCCGCTCGCGCAGCATCCTCATCAGCGTTCCGTTGTGGCGCCCGCCGCCGCTGACGATCCAGCGCACGGGCGGTTCCGGCAGGTGGGGCACGACGCGGGCGACGGCGGCCGCGGCGAAGGCGGTCAGGGTGGCGGCGCCATCCTCCGCCGACAGGCCCTGGACGGGGGCCGCGTCGAAGGCATCGCGGTCCAGCGACTTGGGCGCCGGCCGGTCGAAATAGGGATTGGCCAGCAGGGCCGCCAGCGCGCCCTCGTCCACACGGCCGCGGGCGGCGAGCGCGCCGTTCTCGTCGAAGCGTGCGCCCGTCCTGGCCAGCACCCAATCATCCACCATCGCGTTGGCAGGACCAGTGTCGCAGGCGACGACGTCATCACCGTCCCGGCCGATCCAGGTGACGTTGCCGACCCCGCCGAGGTTCAGCACGGCGAGCGGGCGCGGCAGCCCCTCAGCGAGGGCCTGGTGGAACAGGGGCACCAGCGGGGCGCCCTGCCCGCCCGAGGCGACGTCCGCCGTGCGGAAGTCGGCGACCACCCCGATCCCGGTCAGCCGCGCCAGCAGGGCGGCGTCGCCGATCTGCCAGGTCCGCCGCTGCTCCGGCGCGTGCAGGATGGTGTGGCCGTGAAAGCCGATGAGGTCCACGCCGTCCCGGTCCACGCCCGCCTTGTCCAGCAGCAGGCGGACCGCCCGCGCGTGCTCTTCCGTCAGGTCGCGCTCCACGTCGGCCACGTCGCCGCGCCCGCCCAGGCAGCCGCGCAGCCGCCCGCGGAAACCGTCGCTGTAGGGAAGCGTCAGGAAATCGAGCCCCTCCACCCGGGTTTCGCCGTCGGTGCGCACAAGCGCCGCGTCGATCCCGTCCATCGAGGTTCCGCTCATCAATCCGACGACGGTCTGCATCGCGTCCTGCCTCCCTGTTCCGACCGGCCTTGCTTCCGGGAAAGCCCCCGAGAATTGTAGCCCGCCGCGTTCCGTGCTAACAGACGCGACCCTTTACCATAGAATGATTGCCGGATCGCGGCCATGACGACGCTCACCTCGGATTTCCTGCTCACGCTGCAACAGCGCGGCTTCATCCACCAGTGCACCGATTTCGCCGCGCTCGACGAGCGGGCGGGCAAGGGACCGATCGTCGCCTACATCGGCTTCGACTGCACGGCCGACAGCCTGCATGTGGGCAGCCTGCTGCCGATCATGATGCTGCGCTGGCTCCAGAAGACCGGCCACAAGCCCATCGTGCTGATGGGCGGCGGCACCACGAAGATCGGCGACCCGTCAGGCAAGGACGAGGCGCGCCAGCTGCTGACCGACGAGGTCATCGCCTCCAACATGGCGGGCATCAAGCGCATCTTCGGCCGCTACCTGACCTTCGGCGACGGCCCGACCGACGCGGTGATGGTCAACAACGGCGACTGGCTGGACGAGCTGAAATACATCCCGCTGCTGCGCGACATCGGCCGGCACTTCACGATCAACCGCATGCTGACCTTCGAGTCGGTCAAGATGCGGCTGGAACGGGAGCAGCCGCTGACCTTCCTGGAATTCAACTACATGATCCTCCAGGCCTACGACTTCGTCGAGCTGCACCGGCGGCTGGGCTGCTCGCTGCAGATGGGCGGGTCGGACCAGTGGGGCAACATCATCAACGGCGTCGAGCTGGGCCGCCGCACCGACGGGGCCGAGCTGTTCGGCCTGACCACCCCGCTGCTGACCACCTCCTCCGGCGCCAAGATGGGCAAGACGGCGGCGGGTGCCGTGTGGCTCACGGCCGACAAGCTCAGCGCCTATGATTTCTGGCAGTACTGGCGCAACACGGAGGACGCCGACGTCGGCCGCTTCCTGCGCCTCTATACCGAGCTGCCGCTGGAGGAGGTCGCCCGGCTGGAAAGCCTGCCCGGCGCCGAGATCAACGAGGCCAAGAAGATCCTGGCCCACGAGGTGACCAAACTCGCCCATGGCGAGGAGGCGGCACTGGAGGCCGCCGAGACCGCGCGGCGCACCTTCGAGCAGGGCGCCGCCGCCGAGGGGCTGCCCACCGTCGAGCTGCCGCGCGGCGACCTGGATGCCGGCGTGCCGGTCGTGGACCTGCTGGTCGCCACCGGCCTCGCCGCCTCCAAGGGCGAGGCGCGCCGCCTCATCAAGGGCGCGGGCGCCCGCATGAACGATGGCCCCATTCCGGACGAGGCGTCCAAGGCCACCACGGCCGACCTCAACGGCGAGGGCGTCATCAAGCTCAGCGCCGGAAAGAAGCGCCACGCACTGGTGAAGCCGGCCTGACCGGCGCTTTCCCGTCCGCCGCCTCCGTCTGCCTTCATCCGGGCCGGCGTCCTTCCCTGGGGGAAGGACGCCGGCCTTTTTAATTACCGCCCGCCGACCGGGTCGGGCGGCGGGCCGGAGGGTGCTCCGCCGCCGGACCCGGGTCCGTCGCCGAGGAAGAACAGGTTGCGCAGGAAACCGGGGGCCAGCACGGCCAGCGGGTTGACGCTGATGTCCGGCTCGCCGAGCGGGCCGCGGGCGTGCCAGGTGGCGGAGAAGATGCCCTGCCCCTCGCCGCCGCTGATGATGTCGCCCAGGATCGGGATCTGGCCGATGAGCCTGTTCAGCCCGTAGAGCGGCACGATGGTGCCGCGCAGGTTTCCGGTCATGCTGGGGATGTCCACCTCCCCCTCCATGGTCAGGCCGAGCGCCGACCCGGAGGTGCGGACGTCCGTCAAGGTCAGCGCCGGTCCGTCCTTGCGGAAATTGCCGACGAGGCGGCCGAAGTTGATCTCGTTCCCGCCCTCCACCAGCTCGGCCAGCCCCTTGGGCGCCGTGGCGTTCAGCAGCCGGGCCAGGGCCGGGGGGTCGATGAGCGTGTAGTTGTCGAGCCGGACCGAGCCCTGGATCGCGGCGTCCGCGCGGGGCTCCAGCGTGCGGCCGGTGATGGTCAGGTTGCCGCCGCGCATCCGGTCGCTGACGTCGAGCGCCCGCAGCATCCCGCCGGCGTCGTTGGCGTAGATGGCGGCGTCGTAGGCGCCGTCGGCCCCGCGCGCGTAGCGGACGGTCAGCATCCCGTTCGGGCCGGTGAGGGCGTTCACGTCCAGCGCCGTCCAGGCCTTCGGGTTGCGGCGGATCGTGCCGGTCACGTCGGCGAGTTGCCGCCCGACCCCGAACACCACGCGGTCGAGCCGCAGCGTCAGGTCGAGCGGAATCTGGCCATCGCCGTCCTTATCCCCCTGCCCGCCATCGTCCTTGCCGCCCCCGAACAGATGGCGGCCGTCCAGGCTGCGGCCGGTGATGCTTCCGGCATAGCCGTTGCCTTCCCGGACCGTGATGTCGGCCTCAAGCTCCGTGGCGCCATGCTTCAGGCGATGCACCCGCACCTTTGAGACGGCGGTGCCCGACGGCGCCATGATGACGGTCGCCTCCCCCGCCAGACCGGCGCCCTCCACGGTCAGGCCGGTCACGCGCGTCACCCGGCCCTTGCTGAACTCCAGCGCCAAGTCACCCTTGCCGGCCATGCCCGGCGGCTTGTTCCAGCCGATCAGCGGGAGCGACAGGTGGGTCTTCGTCAGATCGAGCTTCGCCGCGAGCGCGAGACGGCGGTTCTGGTCCACCGTGAAGAGCACGTCGGCCCCGAGCGGCCCGAGCAGATGATCGCCGAGGTCGATGCCATGGCTGCGCAGGTCCGCCGCGTCCAGTTCGCCCTTCACCGCGACGCGGGTGCGCGGTCCCTTGTTCCGGGCGCCTTCCGGGCCGTCGCCGAACCGTTCCCGCCAGTCGAGCACCACGGGAACGCCGTCGAGCTTCGCGCGTCCCTTGATGTTCATGGCCTCGGAGTCGAGGGCCAGCGTCAGCTCGCCCTCCGTCGCGTCCAGCCCCGCCGCGACATCCTCCACGGCGGTCCCGCGCAGCCGCCCGGTCACGCCGAGCTGGATCTGGTCCATGTCCAGGTCGGACACCAGCGGGAAGGTGAAGTGCAGCTCCGCGTCGGCCGTCCCCTTCGTGCGCTTCGGGTCGATGTCGAGCTTGCTCGGGTAGCGCAGCGGCGGGCTGTCCAGCACGCGCAGGATGGTCGGGACCGGCCCACGCACGGGAAGGCGGATGTCGATCCGCTCCTGGTCGTTGTCGAGGCCGCTCAGCACGATGGCCCCTTCCCCGACCTCGACATCCTCGATGCGCCCGCTCTCCGGCTGGATGGTGAAGGTGGCGCCGTCCGTGACGATGTCGGCGCTCACCTCCTCCACCGGCGGCAGAGGGTGGAAATAGTCCACCGTCATGCCCTCGGCGCGGATGCGCGCGTCGAAATGGTCGATGGCGAGGGGACCCGGAAGGGAGTCCGGCCCGTCCATCGGGGCGCTGGCTCGGACCGTCGCGGTCGCCTGGGTGGCGATTCCCTTCGACAGCTTGGACGTGACCCATTTGCGGGCACCCGGCCCGGCCGTCAGCGGCCAGTAGCGGTGCAACTCCTCGATCGGCAGGTTGCGCGCGGTCGCCACGGTCTCCACGGAGAGCCGTCCATCGGTCCTGGCCGCCTGCGCCGTCGCGTCGATCCGCGGCCCGCCGAGATCGACCGCCAGCTCCTCCACCGTGACCGCGCCCGCCGCACGGTCGCCGGAGGCGCGCAGCCGGGCCGACGCGATGTGCAGCGGCTCGGGGAACAGTCCGGGCTGCAGGACGCGCCCGGCGCCGGCGGACAGGTCGATGCGCCCCGCGCGCGGCATGAGGTCCGGTTCCAGGACGAGCCGCGCCGTGCCGGACAGCGGCAAAGCGGCCACCTCCAACGATTCCAGGGCCGGCGCGAGGCCGGCCAGCAGGGCCGGCTCCAGCTCTTCCAGCCGGGCGGTCAGCTCCGTGACGCGGCGCTCGTCGCGCCGACCGTCCAGCTCCAGGACGGCGGTGCGCCCGCCCGTCGCCAACTCCAGCCGTCCGGTACCGGCCATCCGGCCGTCGGGCTCCTCGGCCAGCGTGCCGGCCGCGCTCAGGGCCGCGGCGGCCTGCGTGCCGGGCCGGCCGAGCCCGATGGCGAGGCGTTCGAGGGCGAGGCGCTTGCCACCCACGTCGAGGCTGCCGCGCGCCGTCAGGCCGGAGACCGTGTAGGGCTCCGGCCGCAGGGCGGGAACGGACAGGCTTCCGGGATGGCCGCGCAGGTCGAAACCGACGCGCAGGGGCTGGAAACGCCGGTCGAGGTCCGCCGTCACCGTCCCGCTGATGGGCAGGGCGACGGCGGCCAGCGGCTCCAGGGCCGGGCCGAGCCGGGCGAGCGCCGCCGGTTCCAGATTCTCGACGCTGGCCGACACGGACGCCGTGCGGTCGCTCTGCCGAAAGACGATCGTGGCGTCGGCCGTCGCGCGGAGCCCCGCGGTGTCCAGCGCCAGCCGCGCCCGGCCAACCACGCCCTCGGCACCCCGGGTCAGCACGATGTCCGCCGGATCGGCGTGCCAGGACAGGCCGAGCATGCGGTTGACCACCGTCAGCTCCCCTCCGACGACGCTGACCCGCGACAGCAGGCCGAGCTGGCGGTTCATGTCCGGCGGCTGGAGCAGAGTGTCCAGCAGCTCGTCGATCAGCGCGTTGCCGTCGCCGTCACCCTCCGCCGCCTGACGCTTCAGGGTCGCCGGATCGTCCTCGGCGCGGATGTCGAAGGCGACCCGCCCGTCGGCCCGCCGGATCACCTCGACGCGCGGGCGCACCAGCTCCAGCCGCGTCGGCGACAGCATGCCGCGGGCGAGCGCCCCCACCGACAGGCTGAGGCCGAGTTCCGGCACGGCCGCCAGCTCCGCGCCGTCGGCGTTGACCGCCCGCACCCGCGTCGCCCGCAGGTCGAGCCGGCTCCACCCGCCGAAGGCTTCCGCCTCCTCCCAGGAGAGGTGAAGGTCCCCCAGCTCGATCCGGAAGCGCCCGCGCCGGTCGCTCAGCGCGTCTTCCAGCGTGGGCGCCAGCACGTCGAGCGAGAGCGGCCCGTGGGCCAGCCGCGCGGTCAGCAGCCCGAGCGCCAGAACCGCCAGCGCCGTCAGACCGGCCAGCGCGAAGCCGGCCCAGGCGAGAACACGCCCCAGACGCCGCATCACGCGCCACCGCGCCGGTCAAAGCTCAACCCGCCCCGCCACCCGTCATGCCGCCCACCACATCGGTTGACCCGGGGCGCGCGGGGGCGCAAGTTTCCGCCCATTTCCTGAGCAGGGATTGCCGCCATGCCGCTCGCCGTACCGCCCAAGCCCTTCGACACAGCCCAGGCCGCGAACGGCCTGGAGCGCTGGCGGCAGGAGGCGGCGGGGACCGCGCCGGAGCTGCGGGACTGGGCGCTCGCCTTCGCCGACTCGGCCGAGGGCCGGGCACTGCTCGACGGGGTCTGCGGCAACAGCCCGTATCTGGGCTTCATTCTCACGCGCGAACTGGCCTTCATGAAGCGGCTGGTCGAGGACGGGTACAACGCGACCTTCGCCGCGCTGATGGCCGAACTCGAACGGGACAGGGCGGAGGAGCGTTCCACCGACCGGCTCATGGCCGCGCTGCGCGTCGCCAAGCGGCGGGCCGCCCTGCTGATCGGGCTCGCCGACATCACACGGTCCTGGCCGCTGGCGCGCGTCACCGGCGCCCTGTCCGACATGGCGGAAACAGGGCTGAGGCTCGCCGCGGCGCATCTGCTGCGCCGGGCGTCGGAGGCGGGGACGGTGACGCTGCCTGATCCGCAGCGCCCAACGGTGGGGTCGGGTCTGATCGTGCTTGCCATGGGAAAACTTGGTGCGCGCGAACTCAACTATTCCAGCGATATCGACCTGATCATTCTGTACGACGACGCCGTCGTTCAGACCGCCCAGCCCGACAATCTCGCCCGCACGTTCATCCGTATCGCGCGCGATCTCGTCCGGATTATGGATGAACGCACCAGGGACGGCTACGTCTTCCGAACGGATCTCCGTCTGCGCCCCGATCCGGGCGCCACGCCGCTCGCGGTTTCGGTGACGGCGGCCGAGACCTATTACGCCAGCGTGGGCCAGAACTGGGAGCGCGCCGCCATGATCAAGGCCCGGCCGGTGGCCGGCGACCTTGAGGCGGGTGCCGCGTTCCTGCGCACGCTGGAACCCTTCATATGGCGCCGCCATCTCGATTTCGCCGCCATCCAGGACATTCATTCCATCAAGCGGCAGATCAACGCCCACAAGGGCCACCGCGAGGTGACGGTCAACGGCCACGACATCAAGGTCGGGCGCGGCGGAATCCGCGAGATCGAGTTCTTCGCCCAGACCCAGCAGCTGATCTTCGGCGGACGCGACCAGCGCGTCCGCATCGCCCCGACACTGGCGGCGATCCGCGCGCTGTGCGAGGTCGAGCGCGTCCCGCCCGGCGCGCTGGAGGAGCTGGAGGAGGCCTACGACTTCCTACGCCGGGTCGAACACCGCATCCAGATGACCGACGACCGGCAGACGCACAGGATCCCGGCGGACGACGAGGGGGTGGCGCATCTGGCGACCTTCCTCGGCTACGCCGATCCGGCGGAGTTCCGGGCCGAGCTGCTGGCCCGGCTCGGCCGGGTGGAGGACCGCTACGCCGAACTGTTCGAGGAGGCGCCGTCGCTGTCCGGCCCCGGCAACCTCGTCTTCACCGGCACCGACGACGACCCAGGCACGGTGGAGACGCTGAGCGGCATGGGCTTCCGGGACCCGAGCCGGGCCATCGGCATCGTGTCCGTCTGGCACCGGGGCCGCTACCGCGCCACCCGGTCGGGCCGCGCGCGCGAACTGCTGACGGAGCTGGTGCCGACCATCCTGTCGGAACTCGCCAAGACGCCGAACCCGGACAACGCGCTGGTCCATTTCGACAGCTTCCTGACGCAGCTTCCGGCCGGCGTTGGGCTGTTCTCGCTGTTCACCGCCAACCCCTGGCTGCTGGAGCTGGTGGCGGAGATCATGGGCACGGCCCCGCAGCTCGCCCGGACGCTGTCGCGCAACCCGTCGCTGCTGGACGCCGTGCTGTCGCCGGACTTCTTCGACCCTCTGCCCGGCGAGGAGAGGGTGGCCGAGGACTACCAGCGGCTGATGGCGACGGCGCGGGACTTCGAGGATGCGCTGACGCTGGCGCGGCGCTGGACCAACGACCAGCGCTTCCGCGCCGGCACCCACATCCTGCGCGGCATCACCGACGGCGACCAGTGTGGCCCCTTCCTGGCCGACCTCGCCGGCGTGGTGGTGCCGGACCTCGCGGCCCGCGTGGAGGAGGAGTTCGCGGTCCGGCACGGGCGGGTGCCCGGCGCCTCCTGGATCATCGTGGCGATGGGCAAGCTGGGCAGCAAGCAGCTCACCATCACCTCCGACATCGACCTGATCGTGGTCTACGACGCGCCGCCCGGATCGAAGGGGTCGGACGGGGCCAAGCCGCTGGCGCCGAACGAGTATTTCATCAAGCTGACGCAGCGGCTGACCAGCGCCATCACCTCCCCCATGGCGGACGGGAAGCTCTACGAGGTGGACATGCGGCTGCGCCCGTCCGGCAACGCCGGGCCGCTGGCGACCTCGCTCGATTCCTTCCTGCGCTATCAGGCCCATGACGCCTGGACCTGGGAGCACATGGCCCTGACCCGCGCCCGCGCGCTCGGCGACTCCGAGCTGGCGCGCCGGTTCGAGGAGGCCGCGCGCGCGGTGCTGACGGCGCCGCGCGAACCGGACAAGCTGCTGTGGGACGTGGCCGACATGCGCCGCCGGATCGACAAGGAGTTCGGGACGCCGAACCCCTGGAACGTGAAGTACGCGCGCGGCGGGCTGATCGACATCGAGTTCATCGCCCAGTATTTCCAGCTCCGCCACGGCCACGCCCATCCCGGCATCCTGTCGATCCGCACCGCCCAGGCCATCGCGAACTGCGCCGAGGCCGGCCTGCTCGAGTCGGCCATCGCGGAGGAGCTTATCGCGGCACTCCGGCTGTGGCGCCGGGTGCAGGGCTTCCTGCGGCTCGCGACAGACGGGGTGCTCGATCCGGCGCAGGTATCCCCTTCTCTCTTCGAGGGTCTGGCGCGCAACGCCTTCCCGGAAGAGGACGCGCCGATTGACTTCGCCGCGCTCGACGGCAGAATCCGCGCCGTCGCCGAGCGGATCCACGGCCATTTCAAGGCCTTGGTCGAGGAGCCGGCGAAGAGCCTCACCCCTCCCGCCTCGCCCCGTTCCGGGGCCGGGCCCATGACGGAGCAGAACAGCCCATGAGCGACGCCCCCAGCGACGCCGCCACCGCGTCCGGTCCCGACGCCGGAACCCCGGCCCCCGATTTCACCATTCCGACCGACGGGGGCGGCAGCGTCACGCTCTCCGCCCTGCGGGGCCGGCCGGTGGTGCTGTACTTCTATCCCAAGGACGATACGTCCGGCTGTACGTCGGAGGCCTGCGGTTTCCGCGACGCCCTGCCCGACTTCACCGGCGTGGACGCCGTCGTGATCGGCGTGTCCAAGGACAGCGTCGCCAGTCACGACAAGTTCAAGGCGAAGCACGAGCTTCCCTTCACCCTGGCCTCCGATACGGACGGCACGGTCTGCGAGGCCTACGGCACCTGGGTGGAGAAGAGCATGTACGGCCGCAAGTACATGGGCATCGACCGCGCCACCTTTCTGATCGACCGGGACGGCATCGTCCGCAACGTCTGGCGCAAGGTGAAGGTCACCGGCCATGTCACCGCCGTCCTGAAGGCGGCAAAGGCGCTCTGACGCGCCTCACGTCCCCGGCCGTGGCGCGGGCGCGTCCGGCCGGGCGGCCGCGGGCAGGCAACGCCGCCTCTGCAACCGTCTCTTCCGAGTGCGGTCGCATTCGTTCAGGGATAATCCCGGAACGGGACGCGTTACGCCCGAAGAGCATTCACTAAAATGCTGTTCACTGGATACATTTCGCTCCGACGCGGCCCGCTGGCCGTGAGGCAATCGTCTCGGCGAAGGATGTCTTAGCCATGAAGGTGACCAGCATTACCCGGCGCCTGGCATCGGGTGAGTTGCACTATGCTCTGGGCCGTTTCGAAACCGTCCGCCGCGGCTACAGCGCCATCCGGCGCATCTCCGAGCCGTCGCGCCGCTTCAAGTCCAACTACACGCCCGCCATGCCCGCCGGGACGCTGTTCCCCGCCCTGTCGCTCGACGCCGTGGACGCCGCGATGCGGCAGGACTCGGTCGCGATGGGCTTCGACCTCCCGCCGGAGATCCTGGCCGAGCTGATCGAGTTCGCCATGACGACGCCTTTCCAGGCGCGCGGCATGGAGCGGACCTTCCTGCGGGAGGAGGTGCGGAACGGCAGCCTTCCGGACGGAACCCGGGTTGTGCTGGCGCTGTCGCCCAACCCGATGGCCTGTCCCGCCGTGCGCCGCGTGGCCGACGACCCCGTCCTGATGGAGGCCGCGACCCGCTATCTCGGCTACCGGCCGAAGAAGATCATCCCGCGCGTCTTCTGGAGCTTCGCCACCGACGCGGGCGACGAGGAGCGGCGCAACCGCGGCCAGACCATCGACTGGCACTTCGACGTCCACGACTTCGCCTTCTGCTCGGCCTCCTTCTACCTCACCGACGTGGACCGCGACTCCGGCGCCCATGCGCTGGTGCGCGGCTCCCACCGCGGCAAGAAGCTGAAGATGCTGCTGGGCTCGGCCAACGCGCCGGACGATCTGGTGGTCAGCCATTATGGAGCCGACCGCATCCTCGTCATTGAGGGGCCGGCCGGCACCGGCTTCCTGGAGGACACCTCCTGCTATCACCGCGCCCTGCCGCCGAAGAACCGCGACCGGCTGATGATGATGCTCTGGATGAGCTGAGCCGGCGGTTCAGGCACAACGACGGGCGGGAACGGGGCCGGATCATCCCGGCCCCGTTCCCTTTTTTGACTTGGCTTCGGCTGACCTGCTTTACCCGGCCCGCCTTATCCCGCGCGGGCCAGGATCTCCTCGGCCAGGGTCTGCATCTCGGTACCGGCCTGGGTCCGGCGCGCGCCTTCCGTGACCGACAGGCCGGTCAGCAACGTGCCGGCATAGGCGGTGCGGTTGCCGATCTGGGTTTCGGCCAGCGCCACCGCCGGCGGGTTGACTAGGTCGCGCACCTTGGCGACCAGCTCGTCGGCGAGCTTCGTGCGCGGCGGCACGCGGTTCAGCACGAGCAGGAGGCCGCGCTTCTCCTGGCCGGCGAGGTCGATGGTCGGGTGCACGGCCCAGAGATCCATCGGGCTCGGCTGCACCGGGGCGATCACGAGGCTGGCGGTGCGCACGGCGATCCGCGCCTCCGTCTGGGCGTGGGGCGGGCTGTCCACCACGACGATGTCATGGATGCGCGCGAGCTTCTCGACCTCGGCCTGGGTGCGCCAGCCGTTGATCTGCACATGGGTGAAGCCGGGGTTTCCGCCGGTGGCCTCGGCGCGCACCGCGTGCCAGCGCGTCAGGCTGCCCTGGGGATCGATGTCCACGGTGGCGACGGAGCGGCCGAGCTGGGCCCAGGCGATGGCGAGATGGGCGACCAGCGTGGTCTTGCCGGCCCCGCCCTTCTGCTGCGCCACGGTGAAGACCTTGCCCGCCATGCCCGCACCCATCATTATTCAGGGGAGCGCATCACGTTCCTGATGCCCCGCAACTCCTCATAACCCCTGTCCGTGACCGGCGCAACCGCGCGATTTGGCACCGCAGCATAAACGATCAGAAACGACCTTGACCGAAGAACAGAGCGCCCGCCGCCCCGAGATCCTGCCGACCAAGCCGCAAGCCCTGGCCCGCGGCGGCGAGGCCCTGCGCGCCGGCGAGCTGGTCGCCTTCCCGACCGAGACCGTCTACGGGCTGGGCGCCGACGCCACGAACGACAAGGCGGTGGCCGCCATCTTCGCCGCCAAGGGCCGGCCGCAGTTCAACCCGCTCATCATCCATCTGCCCGACCTGGAGAGCGCGCAAGGCTGGGCGCGCTTCGACGAGCGCGCGCTGGAGCTGGCGGCACAGTTCTGGCCCGGCCCGCTGACGCTGGTCCTGCCCCGCGTCGAGGGCAGCGGCTTGTCCCTGCTGGTCTCGGCGGGTCTCGACAGCGTGGCGATCCGCGTCCCCAACCACCCGGTGGCGCGGACGCTGCTGGAAGCCGCGGGACGGCCGGTGGCCGCTCCCAGCGCCAACCGTTCGGGGGCGGTCAGCCCGACCACCCCGCAGCACGTCATCGAAAGCCTGGGCGAGAAGGTCGCCATGGTTGTCGCCGGCGGCAAATGCCCGGTCGGACTCGAATCCACCGTGCTCGACCTCACCGGGGAGGAACCGGTCCTGCTGCGTCCGGGTGCGGTCCTGCGCGAGGAGATCGAGCAGCTCATCGGCCCGGTCCGCGTCTCCGCCGGCGATCCGACGGCGCCGAAGTCGCCCGGCCAGCTGGAGAGCCACTATGCCCCCTCGGTTCCGGTGCGGCTGAACGCCGACGCCGCCGAGGAGGGCGAGGCGCTGCTGAGCTTCGGCCCGGACCGCTTCGTGCGCGGCCATGGGGCGCGGCTGAACCTCAGCCTGGAGAGCGACCTGAACGAGGCGGCGGCGAACCTCTTCGCCCATCTGCGCCAGCTCGACCAGCCGGGGGTGAAGGCCATCGCCGTCATGCCCATCCCGGACCAGGGGCTGGGCGTCGCCATCAACGACCGGCTGCGCCGTGCCGCGGCACCCCGCGGGTAAGGCCGGGCCATGACCACCGCCCAGCCGGTCGCGGCCGCCCTCGACCGCATCCGCGCCATCGTCGGGCCGAACGGCATCCTGACGGCACCCGAGGACATGGCCCCCTACCTCGCGGAATGGCGCGGGCGTTTCCGGGGCAACAGCCCGGCGGTGGTCCGCCCGGCCTCGACGGAGGAGGTCGCGGCGGTGGTCGCGGTCTGCGCCGGGGCCGGCATCCCCATCGTCCCGCAGGGCGGCAACACCAGCCATGTCGCCGGCTCCATCCCCTACGAGGACGGGCGCGAGATCGTCATCAGCCTGTCTCGGATGAACCGGATCCGCGCCATCGACCCGCTGAACTACACCATGACGGCGGACGCGGGCGTGGTGCTGAAGGCGGCCCAGGACGCCGCCGCCGCCGCCGGCCGGCTGCTGCCCATGAGCCTGGGGTCGGAAGGCACCTGCCAGATCGGCGGGCTGATCTCGACCAACGCCGGCGGCATCAACGTTCTGCGCTACGGCAACATGCGCGACCTCGTGCTGGGGCTGGAGGTCGTGCTGGCCGACGGGCGCGTGTGGGACGGCCTGCGGTCTTTGCGCAAGAACAACACCGGCTACGACCTGAAGCAGCTGTTCATCGGGGGCGAGGGAACGCTGGGCATCGTCACCGGCGCGGTGCTGAAGCTGTTTCCGCGTCCGCTCCAGGCGGAGACCGCCTTTATCGCCGTGCCGAGCCCGGCCGCGGCGCTGGAGCTGCTGGCCCGGCTGCGCTCCGCCTCCGGCGACGCGGTGTCCTCCTTCGAGCTGATGGCGCGCCGCTGCCTCGACTATGCCCTGAAGCATGTGGCCGGCACCATCGACCCGCTGGCGGCGCCCTCGCCCTGGTACGTGCTGGCCGAGCTGACCGCCGGGACGCGGAGCGACGCCTTCCGCGAGAGCATCGAGGCCGCGCTTGGCGAGGCCGTCGCGGACGGGCTGGCGGCGGACGCCACGCTGGCCCGGTCCGAGGCCCAGGCGGAACAGCTCTGGTTCATCCGCGAGGCCATCGTGGCGGCGCAGAAATTCGAGGGCGGCTCGATCAAGAACGACGTGTCGGTCCCGGTCAGCCGGGTGCCCGACTTCATCGAGCGCGCCACCGCCGCCGTCGAGGCCGCCTGCCCCGGCATCCGGGTGACGCCCTTCGGTCATGTCGGCGACGGCAACATCCACTTCAATCTGAGCCAGCCCGAAGGCGCCGACAAGGCTGCCTATCTCGCCCGCTGGGACGAGCTGACCGGCTTGGTGAACGAGGTCATCCTCGACCTCGACGGCTCCATCTCCGCCGAACACGGCATCGGCCGCGTCAAGAAGGACGCCATGCCGCTCATCAAGAGTCCCGTGGAACTCGACCTGCTGCGCCGCGTCAAGGCGGCGCTGGACCCGCAGGGGCTGATGAACCCCGGCAAGACGTTGCCCTGAACCGTCAGAGGGGGACCGCCGCTTGTTCCAGTGCGTCACCGGATGCCCACGGGCAGCCGGTGGAGGGCTTTACGCGTCGTTGAGGATGCTGCCCGGCGTCACCGCCTTGGAAAGGCCGAGCCCGAGACCCAGCCCGGTCTCGGAGGTCTGCTCAGTGCGCACGGGCTCGTCGCGCATGCGCTTTTCCTCCTTGTTCCGGGTGGACTTGCCGTTGGCGCTGTCGGCCTCGTCCGGCGTTTCCAGCGCGTTCAGCGCGAGCACCTGATAGATCGACAGGGGCGTTCCGTTGAAGGATTTTTCCGGCAGGCTCGGCACCTGGGTGGTGAAGCCGTCGGGCATGTCCTGCCGGCGCAGCCGTTCGGCAAGCGAGCCGGCCGGCGACTGGCCCACGACGCCCGTCGCAGGCGCTTCGGCGAATTTGTCGGCGAAGCGGTCGTAGATTTCCTTCAGGGTCTTCGGCCTGCCGGTTTCCTTGTCGTAGAAGACCGCGCGGTTCGCCGCCGCCGCCTCGGGGAACAGCTCCCTGGCCTGGCGGTTGGGGCTTTCCTTCATGCCGTTCAGGAATTTCGACGCGCCGCCGGCTCCAAGGAAATGGGCCATGTACAGTTCCGTCGAGCCGATCCGCCCGCCGACCGCCTCCTCCAGCTGCTCCTTGTTGCCGCGCGTGAATTCCGCCGCCATCAGGGCGGAGACCTCCGGGTCCTTGCGCAGTTCCAGGATCTTGCGCCGCATCTCGGGGTCGGCGACGAAGGGACGCCCGTCGCTGCGGGTCTGGATCGCCGCCGCCATCCGGCCCAGCCCGTGCGCCGCCCCATGCTCCTTCACCGTGTGCAGCCAGGTCGAGTCGATGAATTGGTAGAGGCCGGTCGCCGAGGAGGTGGCCGCCTTCACGTCGGTGCGGAAGCCGCTCTCGGCGGCAGCTTTTTCCAGGAGATAGGAAAAATCGACCCCGGTCCGGTCGCTCGCGTTGCGGATCGCGCTTTCCACATGTGCCGCCCCGCGTGCCGCCTTGCCCACGTAACCTGTGGTCTGCAAGGCGGATTCGGCTTGGCGGGCGATGGCGGAGGCGTAGGTCATGGGATGTCCCTCTGGCGATGCATCCCCTTCAATGCAACGGGGATGCCAACCGGAGGGACGAAGTGGCCGCTCTTACAACGGACCGGGCAAAGGCCTCAGGCCGCTTCCGGTCCACGCAGGGTGCGCCAGGCGCAGACGGCCACGTAATAGCCGCTGGCGAGCAGCCACACCGCGAAGATCACCGGCGGACGCTCGGGCTGCAGGATCACCAGCGCGGCGCTGGAGATGAGCCAGACGGCGCTGACCGCGATGTTGACGCGCATCAGCTTGCGGACCCGGAAGGGGTGCAGGAACTTCACCGTGGTGAAGGTCATCAGGCCGAAGGCGATCAGGATGGCGGCATTGATCCAGGGGTTCAGCTCCAGGATCCAGAGATAGAGCGCCACCACGTTCCAGATCGCCGGGAAGCCGACGAAATAGTTGTCGCCGCTCTTCATGTTGACGTTGCAGAAGCAGTAGAGCGACGTCATCAGCACCCAGGCGGTCAGCGGAATGCCGAAGCCGTTGGGCAGCAGGTTGAAGACGTACATGAACAGCGCCGGCACGACGACATAGGTCAGGTAATCGACCACGAGGTCGAGCGCCGAGCCGTCGAAGCCCGGCAGGACGTCGCGCACGGAGGCGCGGCGCGCCAGCGTGCCATCCACCCCGTCCACCACCAGGGCCAGCCCCAGCCAGCCGAGGCACGCCTCGGCGTCGCCGCTGGAGGCGGACAGCAACGCCAGAAGCCCCAGAACAACACCGCTGCCCGTGAAGACATGCACCGCCCAGGCCGACAGCCTCTGCGCGATCCCGTACCCGCCGTTCACTTGTCGACTCTCCATTCCGCTGGCGCCAAACCTAGCGGGAGCGCGGCCAGTTTCAAAGCGCGGCATCAGGGGAACTCCCGTGTTTTTGCGGCGGTGCTGTCTTTTTATGACAGGCAGGCGTTCGTTCTGCCAAGCGGAAGGAAACAGCCATGGGTGCGGTTGGGTCCAAAACGCAAAGGCCGCGCCAGGGAAGGCGCGGCCTTTGCGTGAACCTTGCGTGATCCGGCGACGGCCGGCAAGCCGGCCGCGGTGCCGTATCAGCCCTGACGGGCCTTGAAACGCGGGTTCTGCTTGTTGATGACGTAGACGCGGCCCTTGCGGCGGATAACACGGCAGGCCTTATGGCGCGTCTTCATCGACTTCAGAGAGTTCACGATCTTCATGGTTCTATCCTGGTCGGTCGGCGGCACTTCAAAGAGCGCGCAACATAGTGTGGTGCATCCGCCCTGTCAACGTATAGAGCGGGACATTCCGCGGTCTTTCAAATCGGCCTTTCACAGGGGGCCTTTCACGGGGGCCTCTCCCCCGCCCGCTATTCGGCGGGCTTGATCGCGTAGAAGCGGTAGCATCTGAGCCCGGCGTCGAGTGCCGCGACGCGGCGGACCCACATCTCCACCTCCTGCATCACCGCGATCTTGGTGTCCTTGTCCATGCTGTGCTTCTCCAGATGCTCGACGAGCCCCTGGATGGCGGACAGGATCAGGGTGCGGTGGGTGTCGGTGATGTCCTCGCTGATGCGCAGGTCCAGGTTTCGCTGGGCGAAGCCGTTGGACATCTGCTCCCTGCTCCAGAGATTCGGTGCCATCGGTTCCTTGTCGCACCAGTGCTGGATGGCCTTGGCGCCGGCGAGCTGCGGCTCGACGATGTAGTCCGTCATCAGCACATGGCCGCGCGGCTTCAGCACCATCTCCATGGCGTCGAACATCTGGTCCTTGTCCCGGACTGAGAACATGCCTTCCTTGTAGACGATGGCGTCCACGCGCTTGGAGTAGGAGAAGTTCTCCGGGTCGTAGGTCTCGACCGGCGCCTTCTTCTCCAGCCCGTGCTTGAAGGAGCGGATCATCCCCTCCTTCGCCAGCAGCGGAGACGCCTCCAGCCCCGTGACCCAGCAGCCGTACTTGCCGGCCATGGTGCGGCTGGTGCCGCCCAGCCCGGCGGAAAGGTCGAGCACGCTCATGGCCGGGTTCAGGCCGAGCGGGCGCACGAGATAGGGGATGTGGTCCGATCCACCGGGCGTGTTGAATCCCTCGCCCCACAGTTTCTCGGCCACCTCGATCCGGGTGGCGGTCCACAGGGGCTTGCCCCAACGGTTCATGCCCGGCGGGTTGGAGGCCGCCGACGGTTCGGGCGGCGGAGCCTCCTCGGCTTCCTGCTTCTTCGCCTTCAGGCCGGAGAGGTCATAGCCTTCCCACCAGGCCTGGAAACGGGTTTTCAGGCTCAGCGAGCCGTCCGCGGCGTCCTTCTTGTCGGTCATCGCATCAACGCTCGCCCTGATGGTCGAAGCAGCCGGCTTTTCCCCCGAAAAGGGGGCATGCCGGTGCGTGCGATCTTAATTCACCGGCTCAATGATGAACAGTTAGAAAACCGCGATAGGCCGGAACGGGATCCCGGCGGGTGTCAGTCGGACAGGCCGTCCCCCGCCGAGGCCACGGTGGTCCCGCTGGCGCGCAGCACGGACCGGCAGACCGGCGGCAGGTTGACCGCCCTCGGGCGCGGGCGATCACCGGGCGGCCGCTCGATCAGGGGTGCCAGCGACGCCATCCAGGACTCGACATCCTCGCCGCAGCCCTCTCCGGCCGGCAGTTCCTTCTGCTCCTCGCATTGCGGGCTTCCGGGCGGGCAGCTCAGCCGGATGTGCATATGGCCGTCATGGCCGTGCCAGGGGCGCAGCTTGCGCAGGAAACTGCGGTCCGGCCAGGAATGCCGGCACATGGCCTGCTTGATGGCCGGGTTGATGAAGATGCGCGCCACGCGCGGGTCGGCGGCGGCGATGCGGATCATCTGCGCCTGCCCCTCGCTCCAGTCGGCGGAGACGCGCCGGCGGCCGTAATCGACGTACTTGATCTCCCGGAGCGTCTCGCGTGCGTCGCGCCGCAGCGCCGGAAGGTCGAGCCGCAGCCAGACGTCGGCGTCCAGCCCGTTCTGGTGGCTGGCATGGCCGAAGCTCATCGGCCCGCCGCGCGCCTGCCCCATGTCGCCGATCAGCGCGGTGCCGATCCGGGCCGCGGCGACCTTGCGCCCGAAATCCTCCAGGAAATCGATGAGGGCCGGATGGCCGTAGTTGCGCTTGCGGGACAGCCGGATGAGCTGGTAGCCGGTCCCCTCCGGCGCCAGCGGCCGGGCACCCGCCACGCAGCCCGCCGCGTAGCCCCCGATGGACTGGGCGATGCCGCCGGAGGGTCCGCGGACCTGGCTCCAGGCGATCGGGTCGGGCTGCGGCGATGACGGCTTCTTGCCGGCCGAACCGGCCAGGGCTTCTCCGGCACCGCCGGCGAGCAGGCCGACCGCGACCAGAAGCCCGCCCCAGAAACCCGCCGTGAGCCGCCGCATGCTCTTCTCCAACGTGGAAGATTCCACCACTTTCTAGGGAAGGAATTTACCGCTAAAGAGTGCGCACGCCTAGAGAGCCCCGAGTCGCGGGAAACGGATGTCACAGCCCGTCCCCTCGCCCATCCGATTGCGGCACCGGTTCCGGAGTTCCGCCGGCAGGTCTGCCATACGGAAACGGTCTTTGTCGGCGGGCGCCTTCCGGCCCAGCCTTAAAGGCTTGCCCAACCGGACCGACCGAGACCAGATATTCGCACGCCTTGCCGCCGCGCGCGCGGTGCCGCCGTCCAGCAGCCCCTTTTTCCTGGGCGTTCTCGGCATTCTGATGTCCTTCGGTCCGATGGGTACGGACATGTATCTGCCGGCCCTGCCGGACATCCAGGCGGGCTTCCACGCGACCCAGGAGCAGGCGCAACGGACCCTGTCCGCCTTCTTCCTGGGCTTCGGGATCGGGCAGCTCCTGTGGGGGGCGCTCGGCGACTGGCTGGGACGCCGCCTTCCCATCGCGGCCGGCGTGCTGCTGTATGGCGCCGGCTGCGTCGGGTGCAGCCTGTCCACGGACATCGACCATCTGGCCTTGTGGCGCTTCGTCCAGGCGCTCGGCGCCTGCGCCGGTCCGGTGCTGGTGCGGGCGATGATCCGCGACGTGTTCGCGCGCGACCGCGCGGCCAGCGTGCTGTCCCTTATGATGCTCATCATGGGTGCGGCGCCCATCATCGCGCCGCTGATCGGCGGGCAGATCCTCCTGCTGGCGGACTGGCGGGGCATCTTCTGGGCGCAGGCGGCCTTCGGCTTCATAGCGCTGGCGGCGCTCGCCAGCATCCCGGAGACGCTGGACCCGGCCAACCGGCGCCGGGCGCATGTGGCGGGGCTGCTCCAGTCCTACCGCGCGCTGCTGACCAACCGCCGCTATCTCGGCTATGCCCTGAACATGGGCTTCGTCTACGCGGGCATGTTCGCCTTCCTGTCGGGATCGCCCTTCGTCTACATCGACCTGTTCCACGTCCGGCCGGAGCATTACGGCCTGCTGTTCGGCATCAACATCGTCGGCATGATCATCGTGAACACGCTGAACAGCCGGCTCGTGCTGCGTTACGGGTCCGACCGCCTCCTTGGGCTCGGCAGCCTCCTGTCGATGCTCAGCGGGCTGCTCCTGCTTGGCTGCGCCGCGATGGGCTGGGGCGGGCTGTGGGGGCTGGTCGGCGGGCTGTTCCTGTTCATGGCGCTGACCGGCCTGATCATCCCCAACGCCATGGCCGGCGCCATGGCGGCCTACCCGCACATGGCAGGCACCGCCTCGGCGCTGGCGGGCATGATGCAGTTCGGATTCGGCGCCGCCTCGGGCTGGGTGGTCGGCTACATCGCCGACGGAACTGCCATGCCGATGGCGGCGGTCATCGCCGCCAGCGCCGCGGCGGTCTTCCTCAGCAACATCCTGCTCGTCCGGCGCGCGGCGCGTTAGGAAGGCGCGCGGCGCCGCGCCTTGCGCCATTCGAAAGCCCCTGCGTGTTTTCCGGTCCAAAGACGCCGGGAAAGGCTCTAGGATCGGAAAACCCTTCCCTTATGCTGGCGGCCCGTCGGAGATGGAAAAGCCTCTCGCCCTCCTGTTCGTGGACATCGCCGACAGCACCCAGCTGTACGAGCGGATCGGCAATCTGCCGGCGGCCACGCTGACGCAGGCGATGCTGGCCCATCTGCGGCGGATCATCGAGACCTATGGCGGCACGGTGATCAAGAGCCTCGGCGACGGGCTGCTCGCCGCCTTCCCCACCGCCGACGATTCCGGCCGGGCGGCACTCGCCATGTCGGCGGCGGAGGCCGACCACGGGCTTCAGCTTCGCGTGGGCATTCATTTCGGGCCGGTGATCCAGGGGGCCGAGGATGTCTACGGCGACGCCTGCAACGTCGCCGCCCGCGTGGAGGCCATCGCCCGGCCGGGCGAGATCCTGGTGACCGACGCGCTGGCCGACCAGCTTTCCCCGCCGCTGCGCCGCAAGGCCAAGCCGCTCAGCAACGTGGCGGTGAAGGGTAAGGCCGCCCCCATCCGGGTCCACCGGCTCCAGCCCGGCGAGCAGGAGGACGAGCATCTCGGCAGCACCACGGTCGGCGTCTCCATGCCGCACCAGGAGCAGGACGTGGCGACGCTCCGCCTCAGCCACAACGGCTTCGACGTGGCGGTGAACCGCTTCATGCCCCGCCTCACCATCGGGCGGGAGGAAACGAGCGGCCTGCGCGTCGCCGCGCGCCAGACGTCGCGCCAGCACGCCAGCCTGGAGTTCAGCCGTGAAAGCTTCATCCTGACCGACCATTCGAGCAACGGCACCTTCATCCGCGCCGGCAATTCCCGCCCGGTGCGCCTGCTGCGCGATTCGACGAGGCTCGTGGGGTCCGGCCTGCTCGGCTTCGGGGCCGAGCCCGAGGACGAGGGGCAGGCCCATGTGGTCGCCTTCCGCAGCGACCGGAAGTAGGCGTTGCTAGGCCGCGCGGGCTTCCCCGCCGCGTGCCGGCCCGCCGGACGGCAGCCCGCCGCGGAAGACGATCATCTCGCCGGGCTTCATGACGGTCCATGCCTCGTCGCGGGTCAGAGGGCGGGTGGCAACCACGGTCACCACATCGTCGGGCGTGGTCTCGCGGGAGAAATCCACGCTCATGTCGGCGTCGATCAGGGTCGCCGGCCCGAAGGGTGCCCGGCGCGTCAGCCAGGCGAGATTGGTCGCGCAATGGCACCAGAGGTGCCGCCCATCGGTGAGCAGCATGTTGAACACGCCGAGCCCGCCGAGGTCGGCGGCGAGGTCGCGGATCAGCCGCAGCAGAGGCCCCTCCCGCTTGGGCGGCTCGGGGAAATGCATGCGGATCTGGTCGAGCATCCAGCAGAAGGCATGCTCGCTGTCGGTCGAGCCGACCGGCTCGTAGAAGGTCAGCGTGCGGCTCTTGATGCCCTTGAGCTGGCCGTTGTGGGCGAAGGTCCAGAGCCGGCCCCACAGCTCGCGCGTGAAGGGATGGGTGTTCTCCAGCGCCACCCGGCCGCGGTTGGCGCGACGGATGTGGGAGATGACCACGCAGGACTTGATCGAATAGCGGCTGACCAGCTTCGCGACCTCCGACTCGCAGCTCGGCGCCGGGTCGTGGAAGCTGCGGCAGCCCTTGCCCTCGTAGAAGGCGATGCCCCATCCGTCGCGGTGCGGCCCGGTCTGGCCGCCCCGCTGCATCAGCCCCTGGAAGCTGAAGCAGATGTCCGTGGGCACGTTGGCGCTCATGCCCAGCAGTTCACACATGGACCGGACCTCTTCCTTGGAAAGCCTCACGCCGGCGAAAGCGCCGCACCCTGCCGCGCCACGCTACGACAGGGCCGGGCCGTCCGCCAAGCCCCGGCCGGGCGAAGCGGGCGGGCATGAGGCCGGGATAAGGGCAAAGTCTTAAATTTATCCTTTTGAGCCGGCGCGAAAGGGGCGGCAGTCTTGATAACCTTCGACGGTTGAGACGGATGCGCGAGGTTGCGACCATGTGGCCGATGAAGCGGGTGGAGAGGCCGAAACCGGTGCCCCCGGCCGCGACGCGCCCGCCGGCCATCGCTCATGCCAAGGCCCATGCCCCGCGTTCCGCTCCCATCGGGTCCACGTCGCGCGGCCTGCGCGAGGCGCGCGACGCCATCGCGCTGGTGCGGCTGCTGAGCGGGAACATCACG
This sequence comes from Azospirillum sp. SYSU D00513, assembly GCF_017356015.1. Taxonomy (GTDB): domain Bacteria; phylum Pseudomonadota; class Alphaproteobacteria; order Azospirillales; family Azospirillaceae; genus Azospirillum. The sequence continues at coordinate 80,720 of NZ_JAFIQV010000008.1, read as the reverse complement.
GCGGTCCGCGCCGACCGCGTGCTGGCCCTTCTGGAACCGCACCGCCCCCGCCTGATGCCCCCGCTGCGCAACCCGCTGGACGGCATGGTGGGACAGCCGCAGGGCCGCATGCTGGAGACGCTGCTCCGGCCGGTGGCCCCCATCGTCGTGGACGTGCTCCTGCCCTCCCTGCGCGACCATCTGAGCGGCCGCCTCGCGCTGCATGGCGAGGAGGAGCTGGGCGGCGGGCTGGACGGCGCGCCGGAGGCAGAAGCGGAAGCGCTCCCCAGCGCGGTCGAGGTGGCGGAGGCGATGCGGGCGCTGGTGCGGCTGATGCGCGGCGGCGGGCGCGCCCATCTCCAGGCGGCGGCCGCGGCGGTGCTGGCGGACGCCCGCGCCGACGCCGACCGCATCGTGCGCGTGGACGGGCCAGTCACGCGCGGCAGCATCGACGCGCTCGCCGGGGCGCTCCTGCGCTTCGAGGTTCGGCACCTCCTGCTGGAGGCGCTGGGCGCCGCCGCCGGCCTTCAGGAGCTTGTCTTCCAGAGGCGCAGGCTGGCCCGCTTCGCCCTGCGCCGCGCGACCGAGGCGATCGACGGTTTCGCCGCCGACCGGGGCCTCCGCGCGCTGCACGCCAGCCTCGCCACGCTCGCCTCGGTGGACGGGCTGATCGTGATCGTGCTGCGCAACCTGGACGACCAGCAGGAGAACCGGGAGGAGTCCGGGGCTTTCGTCGAGCCCGCCGACCGCAAGGCGCTGAACGATTACCTGTCGGCGGCATGGCGGCTGTCCGAGGCGCTGGTGGACATGGTCGCGCGGGCGGCCCGGGGCGGCCCGCTGGACGAGCTTCTGTTCGCCGCCCTGCTGCGCCAGCTGCGCGGCCTGCACCATTTCTGCACCGACCTCACCCACGCGGACCGGCCGCCAGCGCTCGACACGCTGGAACAGCGGCTGGTGGAACACACCCGCCTGCTCGCCCGGATGGGCGGCGAGCGGCTGGTCGGAACCATGCTGCGCCGGCCATCCGACCCGGAGGAGGCGCGCCGCCTTCTCGCGCGCTGCCGGCCGCTTGCCCAGCTCCTGCTCGACATGGGCTGCGCCGAGGAGGCGGAGGAACTCGCCCTGCGCCTCCTCGTCGCCGGAGAGGCGCTGAAAGGAGTCGCGGCGTAGCGCCCAAATGTTGGGCAGAGCCGGCCGGGCGCCGCTCGCCTTCGAGGCAAACCGTCACCAGGAACCGGCGGGCGCCAAGCTAAGACGGGCCGCCGCCCGCCGTTTCACGAAAACGTCACGCAACTTGCAACGGGTGCCCCGGACAGGGCGGCTATGATCCGCCGTTTCACACCGGGGACAGCGATGCGCGTTACGGTCAAGGTCACCCTGCTTTCGGTCCTGGCGCTTCTCGGTGGCCTGCTGACGCTGAGCAGCCTCGTCGGCATGCGGGCGCTGGGCACGGCCAACGAGGGCCTTCGCACCGTGTACGAGGACCGGGTCGTCCCGTTGCGCGATCTCAAGATCGTATCCGACGCCTACGCAGTCTTCGTGGTGGACGCCTCGCACAAGGTGCGCAACGGCAACTTCCAGTGGGCGGAGGGTGCGGCGTCGGTCGCCAAGGCGCGCGAGGACATCCGGCGCCATTGGAATTCCTATCTCGGCACGCGGATGACGGGCGAGGAGGCCGCGCTCATCGGGCAGCTCAAGCCGCTGACGGAAGGGGCGGACGCCGCCGTCGACAAGCTCGCCACGATCCTCGACCGGAAGGACGCCCCTGCCCTCGACCGCTTCGTCCGCGAGGATCTCTACCGGATCATCGACCCGGTCACCGAACGCATCAGCGCGCTGATCGACTTTCAGGTGACGAGCGCCGCCACCGCATTCGCCGAGGCGCAGCGGGCGCACGGCCGGGCGGAGCGGACGGGCTGGATCCTGCTGGCCCTGGCGCTCGCCATGGCCGTCGGCGGCGGCTATGCGGTGATCGCCCGCGTGGTGCGTCCCGTCGGCGACCTTACCCGTGCCATGGAGCGGCTGGCCGGCGGCGACCTGACGGCGGACGTGCCGCGCACCGGCGCCGGCGACGAGATCGGGGCGATGGCCCGCGCGGTCGAGGTCTTCAAGGCCAACGGGCTGGAGAACGCCGCGCTGCGCGCCCGGCAGGAGCAGGAACGCGCCGCCGCCGAAGCCGCCAAGCGCCAGGCGCTCGAAGAGATGGCCGCCACCGTCGAGCGGGAGACCCACGCCGCCGCGGACCGCGTGACCGAGCGCACCTGCCGGATGGAAGCGGACGCCGGGGCCATGCTCGCCTCCGCCGGCTCGGTCGGCGTCAACAGCCAGTCGGTCGCGGCGGCTGCGGACCAGGCGTTGCGCAACGCCCAGACCGTGTCCGCCGCCGCCGGGCAACTCGCCCAGTCGATCGCCGAGATCGGGGAACGCGTCAGCCGCGCCGGCGACATCTCCCGCCAGGCCGTCGGCAGCGGCCAACATGCCCGCGCCGCCATCGAGTCGCTGTCCCGGACCGTGACGCGGATCGGCGACGTCGCCGCCCTGATCCAGGAGATCGCCAGCCAGACCAACCTCCTGGCGCTGAACGCGACCATCGAGGCGGCGCGGGCGGGAGAGGCGGGCAAGGGCTTCGCCGTGGTCGCCGGCGAGGTCAAGAGCCTGGCCGGCCAGACCGCCAAGGCCACCGAGGACATCTCGAGCCAGATCGCCGAGATCCAGGCCGCGACGCGGAGCGCCGTGGCGGCGGTGGACGGCATCGGCCGCAGCATCGGCGAGGTGGACCATGTCGCCTCCTCCATCGCCGCCGCGGTGGAGGAACAGGCCGCCGCCACCCGGGAGATCAGCCGCAACGTCGCCGAGACCGCGGCCGCGGCCGAGGAGGTGTCGCGCCGCATCGCCGAGGTCTCCCACGAGGCCGACGCGACGGGCGGCCGCGCCGCCGAGGTTCGGGACGCGGCCGACGGCCTGTCCCGCAGCGTCGCCGAATTGCGCGACCGGCTGGTCCGCGTGGTCCGTGATTCGCTCACGGCTGCCTGAGGCGGCCTGCGTCGGCGCCGCCGTTGCGCGCCAGGATAAGCATCATTCCGCAACGGAAATGGTGCTTTTCGAAGCCGCCCCCCTGCGCCCGGCCCCGAAACGCTCCATATATCTGCAAGGTTTGTTTCGGTGGCGTTCCGACCGGTCACGCGCTCCGCCTCTGGCCGGTTCCGGACGCCCGCAGCACCGGGAGACGGACGATGCAGCTCAGGATCTGTTTCGAGAACAAGGAATCGGTGAACGTCAACGACCCCGCCATGATGCGCCACTACGCCGAAAGCTACCTTTCCGACTTCCGGCCGGAATGGGGTGGATTCATCATGCTGCCGCACGACGAGACCGCGCGGAAGACGATGGAGCCGGCCTGGCAGATGTTCATCCGCGAGGCGAACGGCGACACCGAGCGGCGCCTGGTGGATTACCTGGACCGCAACCCCATGGCCGCCTACCACGTTCACGTCTACCGCGAGGAGCGGAGCGACGAGGTGAAGGTCCACTGACGCGGCCTGGACGGCCGGGCTCTTCCGCCCGGCCGTGGCCAGCCTTTCAAAGCCGTCCCTTCAAAGCCGGCCGATGAATTCCGCGACGCGGCCGAATTCCCGGCCGGTGAGGGCAACCATGCCGTCGAGGCCGCCGCGATCGCCCGCGATGAGGGCGCGTTCCAGCCGTTCGGCGGCGGCGGCGATGCCGGGGGCTCCGACCGTGCGGGACGACCCGGAGAGCTTGTGGGCGGCCCGGCGCACCCCGTCCCAGTCCCCGCCGGCGAAGGCCTGCTCCAGTTCGGCCAGGCTGGCACCGTTGGAAGCGAGATACTCCCCCAGCATCTCGCGGATGAAGGCGGGATCGTCCCCGAACAATCCGTTCAGGACCGACAGGTCGAGTGGCGGATTGCCCTGCTCCGCCGTCCCGGCCGGCCCGTTCGGCACCGTCGCGCTTCCCGCCTCTTCCACACCGTCCGGACCGGCGGTTGGCGGGACCGGCATGTGCCGTTCCAGCAGAAGTTGAAGCTGCCGGATTTCCAGCGGCTTGGCGATGCTGCCGTCCATGCCGGCGGCATGGCAGCGATGCGCCTCGTCCTCCATTGCGTTGGCGGTGATCGCCACGATGGGCATGCGGACGGAACCGGCGCCTTCCTCCGCGCGGATCGCACGGGCGAGGGCGTAGCCGTCCATTTCCGGCATCTGGCAGTCGGTCAGAAGCAGGTCGTAGGCGCGCGAGCGCCACATGGCCAGCGCCTCCAGCCCGTTCTCCGCGACCTCCGCCCGGTAGCCGAGCAGGGCAAGCTGGCGCAGGATGACCTGCCGGTTGGTCGGATGGTCCTCGGCCACGAGGATCAGCCGGCCGTCCAACCCGGCGGCCGCCACGGGCTGCGGGAAAGCCGGTTCGGCGGCCGGTCCGGCGTCTCCCGGCGCCGCATCGGCCGGGGCCCGCCCGGCGGCTGCCAGCACGGCACGGGCGAGATGCGCGCGGCGCAGCGGCCGCGCAGCGGTCACCGGTCCCTCCGGCATGGCCGCACGGGGAGTCGGCGTGACGTTCACGAAGCCGCGCGGCGCGGGTGCCGCTTCCAGCGCGGTGAGGTCCGCTTCCGCCGCCGCGACCACCACATCGCAGGCCGTCCCGGCGAGCAGGGCCACCCCCTCGCGGGCGTCCGCCGCGTCGAGGACCATCGCGCCGTCAGCCGACAGATAACGGGCAAGGAAACGCCGTTCGTCCTCATCCGGCGCGACCAGAAGGACCGACAGGCCGGACAGGGGAGCGGTCGGGGATGAGGCAGCGCCGCCATCCGCGAGGTCGACGGTGAAGCTGAACCAGAAGGCGGAGCCCTGGCCGGGCCGGCTGGTCACGCCGATTTCGCCGCCCATCAGCTCCGCAAGCCGGCGGCAGATCGACAGCCCCAGCCCGGTCCCGCCGAAGCGCCGGGTCGTCGATTCCTCCGCCTGGGTGAAGGGCTGGAACAGACGCTGCTGCGCGTCGGGCGCGATGCCGATGCCCGTGTCCGTCACGGTGACCCGCAGCGTGGCGCGCGTGCCCTCGAAGCCCGACATCTCCGCCCGGATCTTCACGGAGCCGGCCTGGGTGAACTTCACCGCGTTGCCGGCGATGTTGAACAGAACCTGCCGGATCCGCACCGGGTCGCCGAGAACCGCGGCCGGCAGGCCGGGGTCCGCGAAGGTGATGAGGGAAAGTCCCTTCTTGCGGGCGTCCGGGGCCAGCGTGTCGGCCACCCCCTCCAGGATGGAGGCGATCGAAACCGGCACCCGCTCCAGCCCCAGATGCCCGGCCTCGATCTTCGAAAAGTCGAGAATGTCGTTGATGATCGTCAGCAGGCTTCCCGCGGAATCGCGCACCACCGTGACCAGCTCGCGCTGGTCGGCGGAGAGCGGCGTGAATTCGAGCAGTTCCAGCATGCCCTGGACGCCGTTCATGGGCGTGCGGATCTCGTGGCTCATGGTCGCCAGGAACAGCGACTTGGCCTGGTTGGCCGCCTCGGCCTCCCGGCGCGCGGCCTCCGCCAGCGCGTTCGCGGCGACCAGCTCACGCGTGCGCTCCACGACCTGGTTCTCCAGGCTGCGGTTCAGTGCGTTCAGCTCGTCGTAGAGATGGACGTTGTCGAAGCCGACCGCGACCTTGGCGCAGAAGACCTCCAGCATGCGGCGTTCGTCCTGGCTCGGCGCGCGGGCGTGGCGCAGGTAGAAAACCGTGTCGTGACGGCGCGCGGAGGAGCGGAAGGTCAGGACGCTGTGGTCGCGGCCGAGCCGATTCCCGCCGCCTTCCAGGGCCTGCGCCACGGCCGATGCCGCTTCGTCCGGCAAGGCGGCGCGGACGGCGCGCCCGTCCAGCCCGGCGAACAGCCCGGCCCCGCCGAGGACCAGCGCCTCGCGTGCGGGGCCGCCCTCCTCGTCGGCAAGGCGGCTGCACAAGGCCACCCCCTCGCAGGATGGGCAGACCTCGCCGATCCGGGCAACGGACTCGGCGACGAACTCGTCCATCCGGTGCTTGTCGAGCAGCGCGGAGAAGGCGTTGAGGATGCGCTCCATCCCCTGCCTGTGCTCCTCGACCGCCGTGATGTCCTGATAGCCGCGCAAGGCCGCGACGACCGAGGTGAAGAGCTTCTGCGCGGTCAGTTCGGTCTTCGACTTGTAGTCGTTGATATCGTAGTTGAGGATGACGTCGCGCTCCGGGGCCTGCCCCGGCTGGCCGGTGCGCAGGATGATGCGGATGCGCCGGTTGTTCATCCCGTTGCGGATCTGCCGGACGAGACGGAGGCCCGCGTCATCGGACTCCATAACCACGTCGAGCAGCAGGACGGCGACCGACGGGTTCTCCCGCAACACGACCAGGGCCTCCGCCGCGGAGGCCGCCGACAGGAAGCGGACCGGACGCCCTTCGAAGGTGAAGCCGCGCAGCACCATCTTCGTCGTGGCATGGATGGCGTCGTCGTCGTCGACGATGAGAATCAGCCAGGGGTCGGCCGGTTCCGGCTTCGGCGAAGCGGTGCCGGGCGCGCCTTCGGGCTCCGTCCTCCCGTCCCCCGTCTCCTCGTCCGCGAACAGAAACTCGTCGCTCATAGCCCCCTCCGCGCCGGGCGGAAGCCGCCGCCTGCCCTCACCGTGGAAGGCGACCCGGCGGACCCTCTTCCGGGGCGCGACGATAGCATAGGGCCGGCCCACCGGAAAGATGAGCCCCCGGAACGAAGGACCGGGCCGGGGCTGTCGCGCGCCGCCCGGGAAAGGCGCGTGATTACGGAAACCCGGCAGCAAAAAACCGTGCCCGCTTTCGGCGGACACGGTTCATGCGGCTCACGGCAACGGCCCGCGCCGCCCCATCCGGGACACGCGGGCCTAGGCCGGGAAAAGCCAGATCAGTTGTGCTCGACGCGCTCGGCCTCGGGGCCCTTCTGGCCCTGGCGGACCGTGACGCGGACCTGATCGCCTTCCTGCAGGGTCTGCAGGCCCGAACGGCGCAGCACGTTGACGTGGACGAACACGTCCTTGCCGCCGGTGCTCGGGGTGATGAAGCCGAAGCCCTTGTCCCCGTTGAACCACTTCACGGTGCCGTCGACCTCTTCGCCGCCAGCGCCTCCGCCGGCGTCCCAGCCGCTGTCATAGCCGCCGCGCGAACCACCGCGCGGAGCGCCGTAGTCGTTGCGCGGCGCCGCCGGGCGGGCGCTGCGGCTGGCCGTCGAGGTGTCGACGGACAGGATCGTGGCGACCTGCGGGCCCTTGGGACCGCGCGCCAGATCACAGGTGATGGTGGCACCCTCGTCGAGCGCGTCGTGGCCAGCCGCCTGAACGACCGAAACGTGCAGGAAGGCGTCGGGCGAGCCGTCTTCCGGCGAAACGAAGCCAAAGCCCTTCGTGGGGTTGAACCACTTGACGGTGGCAACGACGTTGGACTTGGTGATCTCGGGAGCGCGGAAGCCACCGCGGGGCTGGCGATCGAACATGTGTCTCAAGCTCGTAAAGAGAGGTCTAGAACCACCTTTGTCCCAGTTGACGGCCCCCACGTCAAGCACGCCAAAGGCCAGAGTGTCGATTCTCTTCGATAGGCCATGCGTCGAGTCCCCCGAACCCGACGGGCATGGCCCTTCGGCGGGCGGTTCGGGAAAGCCCGATTGCGGCGGGCGCCCTTCTCCGCGTACTCTGCGCGCGACGGTCTGTTCGGCTCCGTTCCCCGCTCTTCCCGCGGGATCATGGTCACGGGTTCCTCGGGCTTACGGCTTCTTCTTCTGGCGGTTCCGGCATTGCGACCCCTCGATCCTCCCGCCGGCACGGCCGGGTCCCTGCGGCTGCTGCGCGCGGTTCTGGCGGCTTCGGTGCTTGTCCCGGTCCTGCTGTTCGTCGGGATCTTCTGGCACGACCGCCTGGAAGCGCAAGCCGAAGCGGAACAGCGGGTGCGCCGCGTCACACTGCTCCTGCACGAGCACGGGCTGAAGATCTTCGAGACGGTGGAGCAGGTGCTGGGCCGCGTGGACGAATACACGCGCGGCCTCCAGTGGCAAGAGATCGGCCGGTCGCGCGAGTTGCACCAGCACATGCGCAACCTCGCCCAGCAGCTTCCCCAGCTGGCCTCGGTCGGGCTGATCTCGCCGGAAGGCGACGTGGTCAGCAGCAGCCGGACCTTCCCCGTCCAGCCGACGGACGTCCGCGACCGCGAGTATTTCCGGGTCCATGCGGAGCGTCCCGTGGGCCTGCTGTTCACGCCCGCCATCCGGGGGCGGGTGAGCGGCCTGCCGCAGTTCAACATGACGATCCGCCGCTCCAACCCGCCGGGCGGGGTCGAGCCCTTCGACGGGCTGGTGGCGGTCTCCGTCTACACGACCTATTTCACCGACTTCTACCGGCGCATCGCCCCGCGGGAAAGCGACGTCGTCGGGCTGTTCCGGGCCGACGGGGCGCTGCTGGTGCGCCATCCGGAGAACTGGGGCGGTGGCGACGGCCTCGGCTCCGACAGCCGCTTCATGGAAGCCATCGCCGCAAATCCTGAGGAAGGCCTGTTCCACGGCCGCGGCGTGCGGGATGGCGTTCCGCGGATCATCGGCTACCGGCGGCTCGGAGACTATCCCGTCTACATCCTCTACGGCATCGCCGAATCCGAGGTCTCCGGCGCCTGGGCGGACCGCACCAAGTTCGACCTGCTTTTCGCGGTCCCGGCAACGCTCGGGCTTATGTTGACCTCCTGGCTGGCGTTGCGCCGCGCGAGGCGCGAGGCGGAGGCGGTCCAGCGCTGGGCAGTCGAGCTGAAGGCGCGCGAGGCGCTGGAGGACACGCTGCGCCAGTCGCAGAAGATGGAGGCGCTGGGCCAGCTCACCGGCGGGGTCGCGCACGACTTCAACAACCTTCTGACCGCGGCGCAGACCAACCTCCACCTGCTGGGGCGTCGCCTCGCGGAGGGCAACGGGACCGAAACCGCGCGCTACTTGGACGGTGCCGGCGCGGCGCTGGAGCGGGCGGGCAAGCTGACCCGCCAGCTGCTCGCCTTCTCCCGGCAGGAGGCGGTGAACACCCAGGTCCTCGACATCGCCGATGCCCTGCGCAACATGTCCGACCTGCTGGAGCGCTCATTGCGCGCCGACATCGCGCTACAATGGGACATCGCCGGCACGCCGATGCGGGTCGAGGTCGACGCCGTGCAGTTCGAACTGGCCGTGCTGAACCTCGCCGTCAACGCATGCGACGCCATGCCCGGCGGCGGCACCCTGCGCATCGCGGCGCGGCCCGACGGGGCGGCGACCGGCGGCCGCGTCCTGGTGGAGGTGTCCGACACCGGCACCGGCATGGCGCCCGAGGTGCAGGCCCGCGCCTTCGAGCCCTTCTTCACCACGAAGGCCGCCGACAAGGGCACCGGCCTCGGCCTCAGCATGGTCTACGGCTTCGCCCGGCAGTCCGGCGGCACCGCTGAGATCGAGAGCGAGGCCGGGCACGGCACGCTGGTCCGGCTGGTCCTGCCCATGACGGACCGCGCCCCGCCCCCGCCCCCGTCCGTGGCGCCGCCGCCGCGCGCGGAGGACCGGGCCGCCCGCGTGCTGGTGGTGGAGGACAACGCGCTCGTCCAGCTCGCCATCGTCGAAGGGCTGAAGATGGAGGGCTTCGATCTGCTCACCGCCGACCACGGGCCGATGGCGCTGGAGGTGCTGGAGCGCGAGGGCCGCGTCGACGCCGTCGTGTCCGACGTCGTGATGCCCCATGGAATGAGCGGCATCGTCCTCGCCCGGCGCATCCGCGAACTCTGGCCCGACACGCGCATCCTGCTGATCTCCGGCTACAGCCCGGAATCGCTCGCCGGGATGGGCGCCGACACCGCCGACGACGTGCTCCCGAAGCCCTTCAAGCCGGACCAGCTCGCGAACCGGGTCCACGCCCTCCTGCGCAAGGAGGCGGCACTTCCCTGACCGCGCCCGCCCGGGCGTCCCGGGCGGCTTTCCGGTCGGCGGCTTTTCGGGAAGCGCCTTTTTGAAGGGGTGAACGGGCACGGACGGGTCCCTCGGGGGTTGTGATGGGAAGAGCAATCCCCTTCGACACAACCCGCAGGACAGCCCCGCCATGGACATGCCCCGCACCGTCGTCATCACCGGCGCCTCGGCCGGCGTCGGCCGCGCCACCGCCCACGCCTTCGCGCGCACGGGCGCGCACATCGGCCTGATCGCCCGCGACGCCGCCGCCCTGGAAGAGGTGCGCGGCGAGGTCGAGGCGCTGGGCGGGCAAGCCATCGCCCTGCCCGCCGACGTCGCCGACGCCAAGGCCGTCGAGGCGGCGGCCTCCCGGACCGAGGACGCGTTCGGCCCCATCGACGTCTGGGTGAACAACGCGATGGCGACCGTCTTCTCGCCGGTGAAGGACCTGGCACCGGAGGAGCTGCACCGCGTCACCGAGGTGACCTATTACGGCCAGGTCCACGGCACGATGGCGGCGCTGCGCCGGATGCGGCGGCGCGACCGGGGCCGCATCATCCAGGTCGGCTCCGCCCTCGCCTACCGAGGCATTCCGTTGCAGGCGGCCTACTGCGCCGCCAAGCACGCGGTGGTGGGCTTCACCGATTCGCTCCGCTGCGAGCTGATCCACGACGGCAGCAACGTGAAGCTCACCACCGTGCATCTGCCGGCGATGAACACGCCGCAGTTCAGCTGGGCGCGCACGCGCTTTTCCGGCCGGCCGCAGCCCGTCGGCCCCATCGTCCAGCCGGAGGAGGCCGCCGACGCCATCGTCTGGGCGTCGGAGCATGGCGGGCGCGAGCTGTGGGTCGGCACCTCGACCATGCAGGCGGTGCTGGGGCAGATGGCGGCGCCCGGCCTGATGGACCGCTATCTCGCGCGCAACGCCTACGAGGCCCAATCCCGGGAGGAGCCCCTGCCCGCCGGCTACCGCGACAACCTGTTCGAGCCGGTCTCGGGCGTGCACGCCACACGCGGAGCCTTCGACGCGAGGGCCGACGCGCCGGGCCGTTCCCTTCGCGCGGGCACGGTGCGGGCGCTGCTGGCCGGCGCCGGCCTGGCGCTCGCCGCCGGCATGCTCGCCGGGACGGCCATGGGAACCGCGCGCCGCGTCGAGGAGCGGGAGCATGAAAGAACCCCTCTCCGCTGAGGAGAGGGGTTTTCGGAACTCCGCCGGCCGGGTCCGTCCCGGCCGGTCTGTTTTCCGGAGAGGCCAATCTTCCGGGGCGGCCTATTTCCCGGGGCGGATCACGGGGGTGAGCTGGTCACCCCAGTTGCCGGCCGCGTCGTGATAGCGCGCCGTGCGCATCAGCTCGACCGTGATGCCCGCCTCGACCGCCTTGACCACCGCCTCGTTCAGCCGGTGCAGGTTGTTGGCGATCATGCGGATCGCGCTGTCCTGCTCCGGCGTCAGGTCGGAGCTGCCATCCGGCGGAACTTCCTGAAAACCCGCTTGCTGTGCCATGCGTCTTTCCTTCCAGTCATTGTGCCCGTGTGGGCTTTCTTGGCTGCAAGGGCTTTCGCTCTTTATCTTTTTTGGTTCGCTTCTGATTCAGTGGTCTTTGCTGTTTCAGTGGACTTTGCTGTCCGCACCCGGTTCCTGGCCGGTGTCCCCTCATGGTGCGCTGCAAACCAGCCAAAGCGCAAGCTCACCCGGTGGGGCAATCCTTTATCGCGCCGGAGGAGCCGGTCCCTCAACCGTCATTTCGTACTGGTCGGGAGCGTGGCGCCCCTCTGCCCTTTGCGGGGGCCGCGCCGCCGCCTATCCTGCCCCCCGGCATCACCCCCCGACGCGAGGAGCCCCAGAATGGCCGAAACCACAACCGCACAGCCCAGCTCCGCCCAACCCCGCTCCGTCGCCTTCCTCGGCCTGGGCAACATGGGGCACCCCATGGCTGGACATCTGGCGGCGGCCGGTCACAGGGTCACCGTCTACAACCGGACGACCGCGAAGGCGGAGGCCTGGGTCGCCCAGCATGGTGGCCGGATGGCCGCGAGCCCGGCGGAGGCGGCGCGGGGAGCCGAGCTGCTGTTCCTGTGCGTCGGCAACGACGACGACATGCGGGCGGTCGCCGGGGCGGCCATGGAAGGGCTGGAGAGCGGCGCCGTGATCGCCGACCACTCCACCGTCTCGGCCGAAGCCTCACGCGAGATGGACGCGGCGGCTCGCGCCAGGGGGCTGCATTTCCTCGACGCCCCGGTGTCCGGCGGCCAGGCGGGGGCCGAAAAGGGCGTGCTGACCGTGATGGTCGGCGGCGATCCCGGTGCCTTCGAAGGCGCCCGTCCGCTGATGGAATGCTATTCCCGCTCGGTCACGCACATGGGTCCGGCGGGCTCCGGCCAGCTCACCAAGATGGTCAACCAGATCTGCGCCGTCGGCGTGATCCAGGGCCTCGCCGAGGGGCTGGCCTTCGCGCGGAAGGCCGGGCTGGACGCCCACCGTGTCGTCGAGGTCATCTCCAAGGGTGCTGCCCAGTCCTGGCAAATGGACAACCGCGCCGGGACCATGCTGGAAGGACGGTTCGACTTCGGCTTCGCCGTGGACTGGATGCGCAAGGATCTGGGCATCGTCCTCGACGAGGCCCGCCGCAACGGCGCCGCCCTGCCCGTCACCGCCCTGATCGACCAGTTCTACGCCGACCTCCAGAAAATGGGCGGCAACCGGCTGGACACGTCGAGCCTGATCAAGCGGCTGGTGGATTGAGGGAGTTCTAGACGGACACGTCCAACAGCGACCCGCGGGTGCCGTTGGCGTAGCCCCGGCCGTTGGTGCGGGCGTTCAGGGCGCTGGCGCGGGTATCCACTGCCTGCCCGCTTTCGACGCCGGAACGCACGTCGCGCGGCTGGTCGGCCTTGCCGACGGCCTGGGTGGCCTGCACGGTCTGGGTGCGGATGGTGGGGGCGGTCTGCTGCGCCGCCTGGACGACCGGCGACAAAGCCATCTGAGTCGCCGGGGTGAGCGGCGCCTGCGGCTTCGGCAAGGGGGGCGTCAGGGCGGTGTTTAACTGCATGTTGATGAAATACGCCTCAACCCCTGCTCATGCAAGCCGCCCGTCGCGGAACGGGCGAGGTCGCCCGTAGGGGAGGTCCGGAAAAGCCATCACTTACGGTCCGATGCTGCAACGCACCATGCCCGCTGATGACAGCGGCGCCCTTCCCTGGTACATAACGTGATATGTTCTGCAATCCAGGGACGAGGAGCCGGAAGGAATGAGGAGCTTTGCAGCGGGAGCGCTCGGCGCGCTTGCATCCGTGGCTGCCGCGCTTGCCGCCCCGGCCGCGCGGGCCGATGTCGCCGAACTGCGGGATCAGGGCATCCGGCTGGCCATCGACCGGAACGACGTGGCCGTTTCCGGCATCTCGTCGGGCGCCGCCATGGCCTTCCAGCTCCATGTCGCCCGGTCCAAGGACCTGACGGGCGCCGGGCTGGTGGCCGGCCCGCCCTTCCGTTGCGCGGATTACATGCTGGGCCAGATGCCGCCGGTGTCGGCCGCCCTGACGGCGGTCAACCTGTGCACGGCCTATTACAGGAAGCTGCCGCCGGCCTTCACGGTCCCCGGCGTCGCCGGAGTGACGCCGGAGCTGTCCCGCCTCGTCCTGCTCGCCAAGGACGCCTTCGACCGGAAGAAGGTCGATCCGGTCTCCGGCCTGTGCGGCGACCGGGTCTTCCTGATCGCGGGTGCCGCCGACGACACCGTGCCGGGACCCGTCACCAACGCCACCGAGAAGCTGTACGCGACTCTCATGGAAAGCTGCGAGACCGGCCCGACCGGAACGCCGAACCTGGTTTCCAAGACCGTCGTGGGCATGCCGCACACCATGCCGACCGACCGCTCTCCCGACGGCACCGCCTGCTCGGCGGGCGCGCCCTACATCGCCAACTGCGGCATGACGGGTGCCGCCGACATGCTGGGCTTCCTGCACCGCCGCGAGAATGCGCCGCAGGCCAACCGCCCGGCCGATCCGAAGAACCTCGTCCGCTTCGACCAGCACCGGGTGATCGGCGCCACCGAGCCCAAGGGCATGATGCACCAGTTCGGCTACGTCTACGTGCCCGAGGCCTGCCGGACCGGCGCCAGCTGCGCCCTGCACATCGCCCTGCACGGCTGCCATCAGAACGAGGACATGATCAACGAGGGCAGCTACGACCCCAGGCACAAGTACCTGTTCGCCGCCGACGCCGGCTACAACGACTTCGCCGAGCGCAACAACATCGTCATCCTGTACCCGCAGGCCGCGGCCTCCAGCGCCATGGGCGGCAACCCGAACGGCTGCTGGGACTGGTTCGGCTACAACGGCCCGGACTACTGGCAGAAGGACTCCCGCCAGATGCGCAACGTCTGGAAGCTGGTGGAGGCGCTGCGCTGAAGGCTGGCGAGCCGGCTCCCTTCAGGGGGCCGGCTGCTGCTGGGTGATGCAGTGGATGCCGCCGCCGCCGCGCACGATGTCGAGTGCCGGGATCTGCACGACCTCGCGGTCGGGGAAGGCCTTGCGGACGGTGCGGTAGGCCTCGTCGTCCGCCGGGTCCTCGAAGGCGGGCATGACGATGCCGCCGTTGGCGATGTAGAGGTTGGTGTAGGACATGGTCAGCCGCACGCCCTTCTGCTCGCGCCGGGCGGGCTGACGGATGGGGATGATCTCCAGCTCGCGGCCCCGGGCGTCGCGGGCGAGGCGCAGCCGGTCGAAATTGTCCTGGAAAACCCGGTGGTTGGGGTCGTCCGGGTCGTCGGTGGTGAGCATCAGGACGGTGCCGGGCCGCACGAAGCAGGCGATCTCATCCACATGGCCGTCGGTCTCGTCCTGCTCGTAGCCTTCCCCCAGCCACAGGATCGTGGACACGCCGAGATGGAGGCGCAGTTCCTTCTCGATCTCCTCCCGGTTCAGGCCGGGGTTGCGGTTGGGGTTCAGCAGGCATTGTTCGGTGGTGATCAGCGTGCCCTGCCCGTCCACGTGGAAGGCGCCGCCCTCCAGCACCAGGGGCGCCTCGACCAGGGGCACGCCGGCCTGTTCCAGCAGCAGACGGCCGACCTGCCGGTCCTTGTCGCAGTTCGGGTAGTTGCCGCCCCAGGCGTTGAAACGCCAATGGACGCCGGCCATGCGCCCGCCGTCACCAAGAACGAAACTCGGCCCGGTGTCGCGGATCCAGGAATCGCTGATGGGAAGCGGCAGGATCTGCACCCCGCCGCCGCAGGCGAGCGACGCCTCGGCGACGTCGGCGGGGTCGCAGACCATGGTCACCGGCTCGAAGCCAGCGATGGACCGCGCCACCTCCGCATAGGAGGCGCAGGCGGCATCGAAAGCCTCCTCGTCGGGCCAGGTCTCCGGGCGGCAGGGCCAGGCCATCCAGCAGCGGGCGTGGCGTTCCCACTCGCCCGGCATGCGAAGACCGTCCAGAGGATGGTCTGTGATGAAGGGACCTTCCGTGGACGTCGTTGTCATGCGTCGGTCTCCGCGGCTGGAAAAACCTGACCCTTGAAAGCTGGCTTTTAAAACCCGGTGCTGAAAATCCGATATGGACGTTCCATGCCCGCGCCAACCCTAACCATGAGGCCGCGGCTTTGGCAATCGTTGCCGTGAAAGGCGCGGCCCTGCCGAGGGGGAAGGAAGCGTGCCGCCGCGCTAGCGGCCGGACGGGGCGAGGCTGCGACCGCGACGGTTCACGCGGGAGCCGGAGAAGCTGTCGTTGAAACCACCAAGAAAACCAAGACGAAGCATGGGAAACCACAGGAGCGCGCGCACGGCACGGCCTCTTTCGCTGTTGACGATGCCTTCTACATAGCAGACGCGCCAACAATTCGCCACGCTCACGACCCCGCCATGCGCTCCATGCATGGCATATCCCGAATCCATGACCTTTCGGGGTAGCTTGACCTGAACCCGACCCGGCCGGCCGGCGGCGTGGAAGGCGCCGCCGGCCAAGCCCTCATCCTCCCTGCATCGCCATCTGCTCGTCGCGGGCACGCTGGCGGTCCTGGCGGGCCAGAAGAAGGCTGGCGATGAAGATGCCCGTGGAGACGATCAGCATCATCAGGGATGCGAGCGCGTTGATCTCCGGGCTGACGCCGAACTTCACGCTGGAGAAGACCACCATCGGCAGGGTCGTGGAACCCGGCCCCGACACGAAGCTGGCGATCACCACGTCGTCCAGCGACAAGGTGAAGGCGAGCAGCCAGCCCGACACGATGGCGGGCGCTATGATCGGCAGGGTGATGACGAAGAACACCTTGGCCGGCCGGGCGCCCAGGTCCATCGCCGCCTCCTCCAGGCTCTCGTCCATGCCGGACAGGCGCGACTGGATGACGACCGCCACATAGGCCATGGCGAAGGTCGTGTGGGCGATGGCGATGGTGGTGAAGCCGCGCCCCTCCGGCCAGCCGATGAGCTGCTCCATGGAAACGAACAGCACCAGCAACGACAGGCCGATGATCACGTCGGGCATGACCAGCGGCGCCGTGATCATGCCGCCGAACAGCGTGCGCCCGCGGAAGCGCCCGAAGCGCGACAGGGCGATCCCGGCCAGCGTGCCGAGCAGCACCGACATGGTCGCCGTCACCGCCGCCACCTGGAGCGACAGGGCCGCCGCCCCCAGAAGCTTGTCGTTGTTCAGCAGCTCCCCGTACCACTTCGTGGAGAAGCCGCCCCAGACCGTCACCAGCCGCGATTCGTTGAAGGAATAGACGACCAGCAGGACGATGGGGACATAGAGGAAGGCGTAGCCGAACCACAGCGCCCAGGACAGGAAACCGAAGCGTTTCATCGGGCTTCCTCCATCTGGCGGCCCTGGACGTGCTGGAAGACCATGATCGGGATCACCAGGAACAGCAGCAGAGCCACCGCCACCGCCGAGGCCACCGGCCAGTCGCGGTTGGCGAAGAACTCGTTCCACAGCACGCGCCCGATCATCAGCGTGTCCGGCCCGCCCAGCAGCTCCGGCGTCACGAACTCCCCGACCGAGGGGATGAAGACCAGGAGCGAGCCGGCGACGATGCCCGGCAGCGACAGCGGCAGTGTGACCTGGAGGAAGGCCCGGAAAGGCCGCGATCCGAGATCGGCCGCCGCCTCCAGCAGCGCCGGGTCCAGCTTCTCCAGCGTGGCGTAGAGCGGCAGCACCATGAAGGGCAGATAGACGTAGGTCATGCCGATATAGACGGCCCAGTCGGAATAGAGGATCTCGAAGGGCTCCGCCGTGATGCCGGCCCATTGCAGGAAGTTGCTGATCAGCCCGTTGCCCTTGAGGATGCCGATCCAGGCGTAGATGCGGATCAGGAAGCTGGTCCAGAAGGGCAGGATCACCAGCATCATCAGCGTGCCGCGCCGCGACGGCGGCGCCTTGGCGATCGCGTAGGCCATGGGATAGCCGATCAGCAGGCAGGCGAGCGTGGTGATCAGCGCGATCTTGACCGAATTCAGGTAGGCCAGGATGTAGAGGTCATCCTCGAACATCCGCTGGTAATTGGACAGGTTCAGCAGGATCTGGAGCTTCGTCGTCCCGAAATCCTCGTCCCGCACCAGCTCCGCCAGCGGCGTGAAGGGCGGCTGCGCGATCACGGCTTCGGAGAAGCTGATGTAGAGGATGATCAGGAAGGGGACGAGGAAGAACAGCAGCAGCCAGACATAGGGCACCGCCACGACCAAGCCGCGGCCGCGCGTCATCAGCCGGTGAATCAGCCCGCTCATTGGGTCAGCACCACGCCGGCGAAGGGCTGCCAGGACAGATACACCTCGTCCTCCCAGGTGATCGGCATCTCGGTCCGCCGGGTCACGTTCGGCGCCGTCACGCGCACCGTCTTGCCCCCGGCGAGCTGCACCAGATAGATCGACATGTCGCCGAGATAGGCGATCTCCCGCACGAGGCCGCGCGCGAGGTTGCGCCCGTCGGCTGCGGCCGGCGCCTCCTTGGCGAGGGTGATCTTCTCCGGCCGGATGGCGACGGCCACCCTGGTTCCGGGGGGCACCATCACGCCGTGGTTGATGTAGAGGTCGCAGCCCGCCTCCTCCGACCGGATCAGCACATGGTCGGACTGCTCCTCGGCCACGATCCCCTCGAAGAGGTTCACCGAGCCGATGAATTCCGAGACGAAGCGGCTGTTCGGGTACTCGTAGACCTCGCTCGGCGTGCCGACCTGGGCGATCTTGCCGTGGTTCATCACGGCGATGCGGCTGGACATGGTCATCGCCTCCTCCTGGTCGTGGGTGACCACGATGAAGGTGATGCCCAGACGCTCCTGGATGTTGACCAGCTCGAACTGGGTCTGCTCGCGCAGGCGCCGGTCCAAGGCACCCAGCGGCTCGTCCAGCAGGAGAAGCTTCGGCCTCTTCACCAGCGAGCGGGCCAGCGCCACGCGCTGCCGCTGCCCGCCCGAGAGCTGGTGGGGCTTGCGCTTGGCGAACTGGCCGAGCTGGACGAGGTTCAGCATCTCGGCCACGCGGTCGCGGATCTCTGGCTTGGGCACGCGGTCCTGCTTCAGCCCGAAGGCGACGTTCTGCTCGACCGTCATGTGCGGGAACAGCGCGTAGGACTGGAACATCATGTTGACCGGCCGCTCGTAGGGCGGGATGCCGGTCATGTCGACGCCGTCGATGTAGATCTTGCCGTCCGACGGCGTCTCGAAGCCCGCGAGCATGCGGAGCAGCGTCGTCTTGCCCGAACCGGAGCCGCCGAGCAGCGCGAAGAACTCGCCCCGGTGGATCGACAGGCTGACCTCGTCCACCGCGACGAAATCGCCGAAGCGCTTGGTCACGCGGTCGATGCGGACATAGGGGGTCTGGCCCGGGTCCTGCCAGGGCTCCAGTCTGGTGGGCTTGCGGATCGGCTGGCTGGCCATCGGCGTCCTTCTGGTGCGCGTCCGGCGACGCGCGGTTCAGGAAATGGGGGCGGGAAACCGGGGGGCTGGATCGCGCCTGCGTGGGGCGGCGGCTCAAAGCAACGCCCCGGACGGCCCCTGTTCAAGGGGGCCGTCCGGGGCGCGGCGTCAGGCTGGGCCGGACCGGCGCAGCTTCGCTTACCTGCCGGTCTTGATCTTGGTCCAGAGGCGGGTGCGGGCGCGGTCGGCCTGCTGGCTGACCGGCTTCAGCGAGAACAGCTTCACGTTGGTGCCCGGCTGGGCATAGACGGCGGGATTGGCCTTCACCGCCTCATCCACCTTCTCGAGCGAGGCCGGAACCGCGTTCGGGTATTGGACGAAGTTGGTGATGGCCGCCATGTTGGCCGGGTCGAGCGTGAAGTTGATGAAGGCGTGGGCGCCGTCCTTGTTCTTCGAGTCAGCCGGGATGGCCAGCGTGTCCCACCAGGCCTGCACGCCCTCCTTCGGCATGAGGTACTCGACCTTCACGCCGTTCTTGGCTTCCTCGGCGCGGGTCGCCGCCTGGCTGACGTCGCCGCTGTAGGCCATGACGACGCAGGCGTCGCCGGCCGCGAGCAGGTCGATGTTCTGGCCGGTCACGAACTGCTTGATGTGCGGGCGGACCGCCATCATCGCCTTCTCGACCTTGTCCAGATCCTCCTTCTTCTCGGAGGTCGGGTCGAGACCCAGATAGGCCAGCACCGAGGGGATCACGTCGGTCGCGGAATCCATGACGGTGATGCCGCAGGAGGACAGCTTCTGCGCCACCTCGGGCTTGAAGATCAGGTCCCAGCTGTCGAGCGCCACGCCCGGCGCGGCCGCCTTGACCTTCTCCACGTTGATGCCGATGCCGACCGTGCCGCCGAGATAGGGCACGGCGAACTTGTTGCCGGGATCCGAGTTCTCCAGGAGCTTCAGGATCTGCGGATCCACGTTCTTCAGGTTCGGGATCTTCGACTTGTCGAGCGGCGCCACGACCTTGGCCTGGATCATGCGCGACAGGGTCGGCTCGGCGGTCGGGACGATCACGTCGTAGCCCGAGCTGCCGACGAGCACCTTCTGCTCCAGCAGCTCCAGGCTGTCATAGAGGTCGATCCGGGTCGGGTAGCCGGTCGCCTTGGTGAAGTCGTCGGCCGTGCTCTCGGCCAGATAGTCGTTCCAGATGTAGATGTTGACCGGCTTCTTGTCCTGAGCCAGCGCCGATCCCGCGACCGTCACCGCCGCCACCGCGCCGATGACGCTGCATGCGAGTCGTTTTTTCATTCAAGCCCCCGACCTGTTCGTTGTCCGAAGATGGGGTGCGGCGCTCACCGCACGGTCTACCCAAAAGGCGGGTATCATTGCACCCGCGAGAGAGAGGATTGTCAACGTTTAGAGAGGCGCAGCCCACGCTTCGCGAAGGCCGCGCCATGCCCGGGGACGGTCAGACCAAGACGGTCAGACCAAGACGGTCAGACGTTGAGCAGGAGGTTCTCGCGTTCCCAGGAGCTGATCACGCGGTTGTAGGCCTCGTACTCCGTCTGCTTCACGCAGGTGACCGCCTGGATGAACTTGTCGCCCAGCGTCTCGCGCAGGGGCGCGCAGGCGTTGAAGCGGGCCAGCGCCTCGTTCTGGTGGCGCGGGAACTGGAAGGCCAGCCGGTAGGCCGATCCCTTCACCGGTTCGCTCGGTTCCAGCCCCATGACCATGCCGAGATAGCCGCAGGCGAGCGAGGCGGCGATCGACAGGTAGGGGTTGGCGTCGGCGCCGGCCACCCGGTTCTCCACCCGGCGCGAGTCCGGCTGGGACACCGGCACGCGCAGGCCGGTGGTGCGGTTGTCGCGGCCCCAGTGGACGTTGATCGGCGCGTCGTAATAGGGCACGAGCCGGCGGTAGGAGTTCACGTTCGGCGCCACCAGCGGCATGCATTCCGGCAGGAACCTCTGAAGCCCGGCGATGTGCGCCAGGAAGAGCTGGCTGTCGGCGCCGTCCGGTTCGGCGAACAGGTTGCGGCCGGTCTTCGCGTCGATCACGGACTGGTGGATGTGCATCGCGCTGCCCGGCTCACCCTGCATGGGCTTGGCCATGAAGGTCGCGTAGACCTGATGGCGCAACGCCGCCTCGCGCGCGGTGCGCTTGAACAGGAAGGCCTGGTCGGCCAGCTCCAGCGGGTCGCCGTGGTTGAAGTTGATCTCGATCTGCGCCGCGCCCGCCTCGTGCGTCAGCGTGTCGATGTCGATGTCCTGCGCCTCGCAGAAATCGTAGATCGCCTCGAAGATCGGGTCGAACTCGTTGACGGCGTCGATGCCGAAGGCCTGCCGTCCGCTCTCCACCCGGCCGTTGCGGCCGACTGGCGGCACCAGCGGGTAGTCGGGGTCCTTGTTGACCTGGACCAGGAAGAATTCCAGTTCCGGCGCCACGACGGGCTTCCAGCCGCGCTCCTCGTAGAGCGACAGCACGCGCTTGAGCACATGGCGGGGCGAGAAGGCCACCGGGTTGCCGTCGGCGTAGACGCAGTCGTTGAGGACCTGGGCGGTCGGCTCGTTGTACCAGGGCACGAAACGGATCGTGCGCTCGTCCGGGATCATGTAGATGTCGGAATTCTCGTCCGAGGTGATGTCCTCGTCGTCCGGGAATTCGCCGGTGACCGTCTGCACGAAGATCGATTCCGGCAGCCGCAGGCCGCGGTCGCGCAGGATGCGCAGGAACTTCTCGGCCGGGACGATCTTGCCGCGCGCGATGCCCGACATGTCGGGAACCAGGCATTCGACTTCGGTAATGCGGTTCTTCTTGATGAAATCTTCCATGAAGCCCATGAAATGCGCCGGGCCGCGCCGATGGATGGGCAGCCCATCTCCTGTTCCGTTGCCGATGGCAGAGAGTATGCGCCGAGGAGGGCGCTTTGCACAGGGGGGAACAGGCGGCAAACGCGTATAAAAGGCTCAGCCGGTTGACGAATCCGGCGCGCGGCAGCAAAAGGGGGCCATGCCCGCACCCCGCACCCCCTCCGGCCATGTCCGCTCCTGGTACGCCGACACGGCCAACCCCCATCCCCGCCACCCGGCCCTGGACGGCGACCTGCGCTGCGACGTCTGCGTCGTGGGTGGCGGCTACACCGGCCTGACGGCGGCGCTCGAACTGGCCGAGCACGGCTTCGACGTCGTGCTTCTGGAGGCCCGGCGGGTCGGCTGGGGCGCCTCGGGCCGCAACGGCGGCCAGATCATCACCGGCTACAACAAATCCATGGCGGCCATCGAGTCGATGGTCGGCAAGGAGGACGCGCGCAGCCTCTGGGACCTCGGCGAGGAGGCGAAGGCGATGCTGGCCGCGAGGGTCGAGCGCCACCGCATCGCCTGCGACCTGACCTGGGGCTACGCCTACGCCGCCGTGAAGCCGCGCCACCTGCGCGACGTGGACGACATGGTGGAGGAGATGCGCGGCCGCTACGGCTACGACGGCGTGCGGCGCCTCGACCGGGCGGAGATGGAAGAGCTGGTGGCGAGCCGGTCCTACATCGGCGGGCTCCACGACTCCGGCAGCGGGCACCTGCACCCGCTGAACTACGCGCTGGGCCTCGCCGACGCCTGCCAAGCGGCCGGGGTGCGCATCTTCGAGGAAACGCCGGTCACGCGCATCGACACGGGGCCCGAGCCCCGGGCGGAGACCGCGGCGGGCACCGTGCGGGCGAAGTTCCTGGTGCTGGGCGGCAACGCCTATCTCGGCCGGGTGGCGCCGGCGCTGGAGACCACGATCATGCCGGTCGCGACCTACGTCGTCGCGACCGAGCCCCTGGGCGAGGAGCGCGCGGCGTCGCTGCTGCCGACGAACATCGCGGTCAGCGACATGAATTTCGTCCTGAACTATTTCCGCCGCTCGTCCGACCACCGGCTGCTGTTCGGGGGCGGCGTCAGCTATTCCGGCCTCGACCAGCCAGGGCTGAAGGCGGTTCTGCGCGCCAAGATGCTGGCGGTCTTCCCGCAGCTGCGCGGCGTGGCGGTGGAGCAGTGCTGGGGCGGCAACGTCGCCATCACGATGAACCGGCTGCCCCAGCTGGGGCGCCTGTCGCCGACGGTCTATTTCGCGCACGGCTATTCCGGCCACGGGGTAGCGCTGACCGGCATTGCCGGCCGGACCATCGCCGAGGCGATCCGCGGCACGGCGGAACGGTTCGACGTCTTCGCCCGCATTCCTCACCACGCCTTCCCCGGCGGACGCCGGCTGCGCACCCCGGCGCTGGTGCTCGCAATGCTCTGGTTTCGAATGCGTGACTTGCTGTAATTTGCAGTTGCCGCTCCGGGCAACAAACGGGGCGGACGGACAGCCGGCGGCGCAACAGGGTTGCGCACGGGCGGCACCGGACCGGAAACCAGACATTTGCAGAAGCGGCCGGCCCCCCGATGAGCGACACGCCCAGCAGCGACACGATCCCCACCCCGCAGGCCGACGGGCAGGCGCCGGACGACGCCGGCAGCGCGGCACCGGCGGCGCCCGCCGCGCCGATGCGCGACACGCATTTCGATTTCCAGCACCGCGTCTTCAGCCTTCCGGGCGCTCATTTCCACACCGACGAGGCCACCAAGCAGCCGGTGCTGCACATCATCCTGGGCGACCTCAGGGCCTCCCTGCCCTTCAAGACCCTGCGGGAGTCCTTCGACATCCCGGAGGACGGCCACGACGTCAAGCTCCTGGGCATCGTCGCCAAGGGACTTGCCTTCGTGAAGCAGATCCGCCCAGGCGAGCAGATCCCCGGCGAGCTGCTGGACGGCCGCGCCTCCTGGTCGGTGGAGGACCGGCACCGGGCCATCGCCAAAGGGCGCCTGACGGTCCAGCTCGTCTCCTGGATCACCGGCAGCGAGATGATCGTCGTCGACATGGAGGAGCTGGAGCAGGTCGTCGAGGACCCGCAGACCAAGACCCGCCTGAAGAATGCCTTCGCCGAACTCGGCGCGAAGCTCGGCATCCAGGGCGACTCCGAACAGTACCTGACCGACCGCATCGACGACCTGACGCAGGAGCTGTCCTACATCGAGGCACTGCGCGAACGCTTCAAGGCGATTCAGACCATCAGCGCCAATCTCAACAAGGCCACGCAGATCTACCGCACCGACCGGAACTTCTGCTCCGAGATCGCGCGCATGCAGGGGCTGATCCGCAAGCCGCTGAAGGAATACGACGCGATCTTCGAACAGGCCGACGCCCAGACCGGCGAGATCTTCGGCGCGCTGAAATCCTTCGATTCGACCGTGCAGTTCATCCGCAAGATCCGCGACGAGCTGCGGGCCCGCCTGCTGGAATGGGAGGAACTGCTGCAGGCCTGGGAAGGCGTGCCCATCGAGCGGTCGCAGCAGCTCGAGCAGCTCCAGAAGACCACCTACCGATTCCTGGCGAACCGCTTCATGGAATCCTCGGTCTGGGAACGGAAATAGCCGCTCCTCTCCCGAATAGGGCGGCGGGGATGCCCCGAATATCGGGAAATTTTCCCTTTTCCGTATTAAACGCTCTGTGCGTTTGACATAAACTGGTAACCGCAAACCAATGGTCGCGGCGCTGGTGCCCGTGCGGTGCAGCATGTGCCGCCGCGGGTTTTCCGGCTTTCATGAATGTCAGGAGGAGTTGTGGTTTTCGGGCTTGCGCGCAGACTGAGACCGGAGCCGGCCACGGCCGCCGTGCCGCGGGGCTTGCGCGTCTATGCGATCGGCGACATCCACGGGCGACTCGACCTGCTGGACCAGCTGCTGAACCAGATCCAGCATGACGCCGCCTCGGCGCGCGATCAGGTGAAGCACCTCGTCTTCCTGGGCGACTATGTGGACCGCGGCCCGAACTCCCGCGCCGTGATCGACCGTCTGGCCGGCCCGCCGCCGGCCGGCTTTGGAGCCATTCACCTCATGGGCAACCATGAGGAAGCGATGCTGGACTTCATGAACGAGGCGCCCAACGGGCCGAACTGGCTGCGCTACGGCGGCCTGGCGACGCTCGCCAGCTATGGCGTCCGCCCGCCGGCGGAGGACGCGCAGCCCGAGGAAGTCGGCGAGGCCCGCCGTCTCCTCCTGGCCGCCATGCCGGCCCATCACAGGTCCTTCCTGAAGGGGCTGCGGACGAGCCTTTCCATCGGCGACTATCATTTCGTCCATGCGGGCATCCGGCCCGGCATGCCGCTGGAGCGCCAGGAACGCCAGGACATGCTCTGGATCCGCGACGAGTTCCTGAACTCCAACGCGAATCACGGCAAGGTGGTGGTGCACGGCCACACCATCAGCATGAAGCCGGACATCCAGCCCAACCGCATCGGCATCGACACCGGCGCCTACGCGACCAACCGCCTCACCGCCCTGGTGCTCGAAGGCACGGACCGCCGCTTTCTCTGCACGGTGTAACACCGGGTTCGGAAAATTCCGGCCTCCGAACCCGGTATAGGGCCGCGGCTGCGGCCCCGTGCCCCATGGCGCGGAGGTCCTGACCACAGGTCAGGACTTCATGAAAATCGTATAAGCCGGCGGCGGGCGCAGCTGGTCCCCGACGGAGCGCCGGGACAGGGCGTCAGCCCGGCTGCGCGCCCGACTGGACGATCAGGGTCGTCAGCCAACGGAAGTCGGCCGGGTTGCCGGCCCCGAGCGCGCTGTCCACCACGGCCTGGGCATCGCCGGAGTCGGGCGCCGGGGCATCCGGCGTCTCCGCGCCGGCGGCGTCACCACCGCTCTGCGCGAAGACGCTCACCGCGCCAACGCCGAGGCGCGGCAGGACCGCTGGGGCCGCCGCCGCGTCGTTCCCCGAGGTGGCGGCCACGGAGGCGGAGGCGCCGGCATCCACGCCGTTCAGGGCCTCCAGCATCGCGGAGAAATGACCGGCCAGCTCGCCGGCCCGGCGCGACGCACCACCCTTGCGCTCCAGGGCCTCTTCGGCCCGGACGCGCAATTGCGCGGCGGCATCGGTGGTGGGCAGCATCGACATGGCGCAAGGTCCGCTGGCGCGTTTCCAGTGCGGCCGCGGTGCAAGCCGCACGCCAGGGGAAGGGAGCGGGCGGATGGACGTGTTTCCACCGGGCCGTAAGCCATTGGAACCAAACGACTTCCCGTCATCCCCACGGAAGCGGGGATGCAAATCTTGCAACAGATCCGAATCAGGGAGCCCTGGATCCCCGCTTTTGCGGGGATAACGGCTAAGCGCTTGTTTTTCTTAGGGGTTGCTTCCCTGCAGCCTGCCGGAAGCCCACGCTCCACACGCGCAAGCCCGGCAATTTTTTCCGCGCCGCCCGGCAGAAACTTCCTGGCGATCGGCAAGGATTGCCGCCGCACGGTCGGCGGCGAACAGCAAAAGGCCGCGGAGTTGCCCCCGCGGCCTTTTTGCATCCAGACGGCTTGGCCGGTTGGCGGCCGTCAGCGCGGCGCCAGCACCATGATCATCTGCCGGCCTTCGAGCTTCGGCATCTGCTCGACCTTCGCCTTGCTCTCGAGCTGGTCGCGCACCCGGACCAGCACCTTCATGCCGATGTCCTGGTGGGCCATCTCGCGGCCACGGAAGCGCATGGTCACCTTGACCTTGTCGCCTTCCTCAAGGAAACGCTGCGCGGCCCGCATCTTGACGTCGTAGTCGTTGTCGTCGATGCCGGGGCGGAGCTTGATCTCCTTGATCTCGATGACCTTCTGCTTCTTGCGCGCCTCGTTCGCCTTCTTCTGCTCCTCGAACCGGAACTTGCCGTAGTCGAGGATCTTGCAGACGGGCGGATCGGCCTGGGGCACGATCTCCACGAGGTCGAGATCCGCTTCCATGGCGGCCTCGAAGGCATCACGCAGGGAGACCACGCCCACCATGTCGCCGTTGGCGTTGATCAGGCGCACCGAGCGAGCCGTGATTTCCCGGTTGAGCCGCGGCCCTTCGCGGGACGGGGCTTCCTGGTCGTAAAGCTTAGCTATGTCAGTTCCCTCAAAATAGTGCCGAGTGCCTTGGGGCGGACGGAAGCCCCCAGCCGTCGGACCGGCATGTGTCTGGATGCGGCCGGCCGAACCGCCACCCTCAGATAAGATGGGCACGCTAAGCCTTTCCGTCTACACCCGCAACGGGGAAACGACGGGAAAGCGGCTTTTTTATGCGGAATGCGCCGGTTACGGGCGCTTTGGCCCCCGCCAGGCGCGCTTTCAGGGCGGGCTACCCCGCCTGACCCCGGAGGGTCCGAGGAAACTACCGGGCAGTTTCCGCGTTCTTTAGGCATTCGCATCGCAATGCCGGAGACACAGTATGCGCAGCCTCGCCAACTTCTTCAAGCTCGCCCTGCTCGGCACCGTGATTGCCGGCTCGCTCGCGGCCTGCAACACCTTCGAGGGCGTCGGCCAGGACGTCCAGTCCGGCGGCCGCGCCATCGAGGGCACCGCCAACGACGTCCAGCGCAAGATGTAAGGACGCCGGGGGCGGCGCGGCTCCGCGCACGCTCCTCCAGGAGATCGAAGGGCCGCGGCTCCACCGACGGAGTCGCGGCCCTTCCCCTTTTTCCTACCGCGCCATCCGCTTGATGGTGTTGGTGGTGCTCTGACCGGCCACCAGCTCCGCCAGAAGGACCTTTCCACCGTAGCCCTGCACGAAATCGGCGCCGACCACCGTCTCGACCGTGTAGTCCGCCCCCTTGACCAGCAGGTCGGGGCGTAGGGCGCGGATCAGCGCCTCGGGCGTGTCCTCCCCGAAGACCACCACGAGGTCCACGCAGGCGAGCGAAGCCAGCACGGTCGCGCGGGCGGTTTCGTTCTGCACGGGCCGGGTCTCGCCCTTCAGGCGCTTGACCGATTCGTCGCTGTTCAGCCCGACCACCAGCATGTCGCAGGCCGCACGCGCCTGGGTGAGCAGCGAGATGTGTCCGGGATGCAGCAGGTCGAAACAGCCGTTGGTGAAGCCCACCCGCTTGCCGAGCGCGCGCCAGCGCTCCGTGCATTCCACGGCGCCGGCCAGCGTGGCGACCTTGTTCTCGCCGTGGCGCCACTCCTGCTCGTGCAGGGCGGCCCGCAGCTCATGCGCGCGCACGACGGCGGTGCCCACCTTGCCGACGACGATGCCCGCCGCGAGATTGGCGAGCCGGGCGGCGTCGGCCAGCGGCTCGCCCAGCGCCAGGGCCGAGGCGAGGCCGGACACCACCGTGTCGCCGGCCCCGGACACGTCGAACACCTCGCGGGCCTCGGCCGGCAGGTGGACCGCGCCGTCCCGCGTGACCACGGTCATGCCGCGCTCGCTACGGGTGGCGACCACCGCGTCGATGCCGCAGGTCTCGATCAGCCGGCGGCCGGCGGCGGCCACCTCCTCGTCGCTGTCGGCGGGAAGGCCGGTGGCCTCCATCAGCTCCTTGCGGTTCGGGGTGACGACGCTGGCGCCACGGTAGCGGCGGTAGTCGCTGCCCTTGGGATCGACCACGACCGGGAGGCCGGCGGCCCGCGCCTCGGCGATCAGCCCGCTCACCACCGCGTCGGTGAGGACGCCCTTGCCATAATCGGAGAGCACCACCGCGCCCACCGAGCCCAGCGCCGCCCGGGCGGCCCGGAGCACCCCCTCGCCGCCGCGGATCGCCACGGCCGTTTCGGAGTCCGCGCGCAGGAGCTGCTGGCGCCCGCCGATGAAGCGCGTCTTCACGGTGGTCTGGCGGCCGGGCTCGACGAGAAGCCCCTCCCCGTCGCCGGTCTGCCCGGCGACCAGCCGGCGCACCTCCGCCCCGGCCGCGTCGTCGCCGACAACCGACACGAAACGGCAGGCGCTCCCCAGCGCCATCACGTTCGAGGCCACGTTGCCGGCACCGCCGAGCATGGCCACCTCGCGCTCGATCCGCAGGACCGGAATGGGCGCCTCGGGCGAGACGCGGTCGACCGATCCGTAGACGAACCGGTCGAGCATGATGTCGCCGACGCACAGCACGGCGGCGCGCGGCAGGGAATCGATGATTCGGGATAGGTCGCTCATGGGCGTCACTCTTACCAATCCCGAAAGGCGGACTCCAGAGGAGACGCGCATCGCGGCGTACCAAACGGAGACCGGCCCGTCCGCGGCGATTTCCACATCACGGCAAGGTGAATGGCCGGTCGGGCGGCTTTGCCGTTAGCTCCACGGAACGGTTCCTATCCGCCGCCCAAATTCCCGCCCGCGTTCATTCCTGCTTGAGGAGCCCGATGGCCGAACCCGCCCCGCCCGCCCGCTCCTGGAGCCTGGGGCGGCTGCTGCCCGCCGGGCTGCTGGTGGCCGGGCTGGCCGCCGCGTTCGGCTTCGGACTGCACGAGCAGCTTTCGCTGACGAGCCTCGCGCGCCACCACGCGGAACTGGAAGGCTTCGTCCGGGAGAGGGGCGCGCTGGCCGCCCTGGCCTATGTCGGCCTCTACGCGCTCGCCGTAGCTCTCTCGATTCCCTGCGGCATGGCGCTGACGCTCGCGGGCGGCCTGCTCTTCGGAACGGCCGCCGGCACCGCCTTCGCCGTGATGGGGGCGACACTAGGGGCGACCCTGCTCTTTCTCGTGGCGCGGACGGCACTGGGCGGCACGCTGCGCGCCAGGGCCGGCCCCTGGGCCGCCCGGCTGGAGGCCGGCTTCCGGGAAAACGCCTTCATCTACCTGCTGGTCCTGCGGCTGACGCCGCTGCTGCCCTTCTGGCTGGTCAATCTCGTTCCGGCGGTCCTCGGCATGCCCGTGGGCGCCTTCGCGCTCGCCACGCTGGTCGGCATCGTGCCGGCAACCCTGGTCTATGCCTCGGTCGGCAACGGGCTGGGCGCGGTGCTGGAGGCCGGGACGGCGCCGAACCTGCGCGGGCTCCTGCTGCGGGCGGAGATCCTGCTGCCGCTGCTCGGTCTGGCGCTGCTGGCGCTGCTGCCGGTGGCGGTCCGGTGGTGGCGCCGCCGGAGGGGCGGACCATGACGGAGATCCGCTGCGACCTCTGTGTCATCGGCGCCGGTTCCGGCGGCCTGTCGGTCGCGGCGGGTGCCGCGCAGATGGGCGCCGACACGGTGCTGATCGAGCGCGGGAGGATGGGCGGCGAGTGCCTGAACAGCGGCTGCGTGCCGTCGAAGGCCCTGCTCGCCGCCGCCAAGGCGGCCGAGGCCGCGCGCCGTGCCGCCCGCTTCGGCGCGCCGCAACCCGCGCCTGACATCCCCGATCCCGCCGTCGGTTTCGGGGCGGCCATGGCCCATGTGCGCGGCAGCATCGCCGCCATCGCCCCGCACGACAGCCAGGAGCGTTTCGAGGGGCTCGGCGTGCGGGTGATCCGGGCGTCGGCGCGATTCACCGGTCCGGACCGGCTGGAGGCCGATGGCGTCACGGTGCGTGCGCGGCGCTTCGTGGTGGCGACGGGTTCGCGGCCCTTCATCCCGCCGGTGCCAGGCCTGCAAGGCGTTCCCTACCTGACG
Source organism: Azospirillum sp. SYSU D00513 (assembly GCF_017356015.1). Taxonomy (GTDB): domain Bacteria; phylum Pseudomonadota; class Alphaproteobacteria; order Azospirillales; family Azospirillaceae; genus Azospirillum. Next base: position 50,593 of record NZ_JAFIQV010000008.1, on the reverse strand, counting down.
AACGAGACGCTGTTCAGGCTGACGCGCGCGCCCCACCATCTCATCGTGCTGGGCGGCGGCCCGGTCGGGGTGGAGATGGCGCAGGCGCACCGGCGGCTCGGCGCCCGGGTCACGCTGGTGCAGCGGAGCCGCATCCTCCCCAACGACGACCCGGAACTGGTCGAGGTCCTGCGCCGCCGCCTGATCGCGGAGGGCGTGACGCTGCTCGAAGGCCGCGGTGTCACGCGGGCTGAGACGATGGAAGGCGGCGCGGTGGCCGTGACGCTCGACGACGGGCGCAGGATCGAAGGATCGGACCTGCTCGTCGCCACCGGGCGGCGGCCCATCCTCGACGGGCTGGGGCTGGAGACGGCGGGCATCGCCGTCACGGAGCAGGGGATCGCCGTGGACCGCCGGATGCGCACCGCCAACCGGCGCGTCTACGCCGTCGGCGACGTGACCGGGGGGCCGGCCTTCACCCACGCCGCCGCCCAGCAGGCCGGGATCGTGCTTCGCAACGCGCTGTTCCGGCTCCCGGCCAGGATCAATTACGCGGCCCTGCCCCGCGTTACCTACGGCGAGCCTGAACTGGCGCAGGTCGGGCTGACCGAGGCGCAGGCGCGGGTGGAGCATGGGGAGCGGATCCGGGTGCTGCGGGCGCCCTTCGCCGGAAACGACCGGGCCCGGACCGACGGCGAGGCGGAAGGGCTTGTGAAGCTGGTCACCACGCCGCGAGGACGCCTGCTGGGTGCCGGAATCGCCGGCCCCCATGCCGGGGAACAGATCGCGCTGTGGTGCCTTGCCCTGTCGAAGGGCATGGGTGTCGGCGACATCGCCGGGCTGACGCTGCCCTACCCGACCCTGGCGGAGGCCGGAAAGCGCGCCGCCGGCGATTACTACGCCCCTACGCTGTTCGGGCCGCGCACGCGCCGTCTGGTGCGGTTCCTTAACTGGTTTGGTTAATCCTCTAACCCCAAGGATATGAACCGGGGTGGTAATCACCAATCGGCATTGGCGCGTTCGGCAATGTTAACTTCTCGTTAACCGGCGAAATGGCTGAATGACCTCACCGAACGACACCAAGACGGAATGGGGAAACAGCCATGACGACCGCTTCCTTCTCGAACGACATCTTCATTTCTTCTGAAGTTCACCTGAACGTCATTGACGAGTTCGTCACCATCACTCAGCGCCGACTGGACGAGACCTCCGACAGCTACGCACGCGACAGCTTGAGGGACCTGCTGAACACGCTGGAGGAGCAACGCGTCAGCTACATCCCCTTCACCGATCCGCTGGCTGCCAAGGGCTGATCCCCGCCCGACGGCACGCCGCGCCGCCGCTAGGCAGCGGTGCGGGGAGAGGATAGGATCGGGGCCGCCCCAACCACCTCCAAGACACTCCCGCCATGCCGAAGAGCCTGTCGGCCAAGCTCCTGGTGCTGACGGTTCTCTTCGTCATGCTGGCGGAGGTGCTGATCTACACCCCGTCCGTGGCGCGGTTCCGCGACAGCTACCTCCAGGAACGGCTCGCCCGCGCCCATCTCGCCGCCTTGTCCATCGAGGCGGCTCCCGACCGTGCCGTCACCGCCGAGCTGGAAGCCAAGCTGCTCGCCCATGTCGGGGCGCGGAGCGTCATGGTCTTCCACCGCGATTCCTGCGCGGTGATGCTGTCCAGCGCGATGCCACCCCGGGTGGACGAGGAATACGACCTGGGGGCCGCCACCCCGGTGGGCCTGATCGCCGATGCCTTCACCGCCCTGTTCCAGCCGCGCGACCGCATCATCCGGGTGAGCGACCGCTCCCCCCGGGATGCGCGTTTGCGCGTGGAGGTCGTCATGGAGGAGCGGCCGATGATCGCCGCCATGATCGACTTCTCCGGGCGCATACTCGCGCTGTCGATCGTGATCTCCCTGATCACGGCGGGGCTGGTGTTCCTGTCGCTGCACCGGATGCTGGTGCGTCCGCTGCGCCGGCTGACCGCCGCCATGGTGGACTTCCGGCTGGACCCGGACGGCACCGCCCCCATCGAGCCATCCCCCCGCCATGACGAGGTCGGGCTGGCCGAGCGCGAGCTTGCCGACATGCAGGGCACGCTGCGCACGGCGCTGCGCCAGCGCGAGCGGCTGGCGACGCTCGGCACCGCCGTCGCCAAGATCAACCACGACCTGCGCGGCATCTTCTCCACCGCCGCCCTCCTGTCGGAGCGGCTGTCGGAAAGCGCCGATCCGGAGGTGCGGCGGGTGACACCCCGCCTCATGGCCTCGCTCGACCGCGCGGCGGAGCTGTGCAGCCAGACCCTCTCCTACACCCAGGACGGCGTGCTGCCGGTCCGGGCGGAGCCGGTCCGCCTGCGCGCCCTGGCCGAGGAGGCCGGCGGCGAGGTGCTGGACACGAAGCATCCCAACGGCGCGCGGGTGGAGGCCATCTGGGACAACCGCGTCCCCGAGGATCTGACCGCGCGCGTGGACGCCTCCCAGCTCTGCCGCGCGCTCGTCAATCTCGGCCGCAACGCCGTGCAGGCCGGCGCCGACCGGGTGACCGTCTCCGCCGAGGCGCGGGGCGGCCGCCTGCTGGTGCGCGTCGCCGACGACGGCCCCGGCCTGCCGCCCCGCGCCCGCGACCGCCTGTTCCAGCCCTTCGCCGGCTCCGCCCGCGCCGGCGGCGTCGGCCTCGGCCTCGCCATCGCCCGCGAGGTCCTGCGCGCCCACGGCGGCGACCTCACGCTGGAGGAGAGCACCGCCGAGGGGACGGTGTTCGTGATGGACGTGCCGGACCTGGGGCAAGTCCGGCCAGAAGACTCAATGACACGCGGCGGGTGACCGTCGCATCAGTCCCTCGGCATCACCCTCGCGGCCTTTCTCCTTTGCCGCTCGATGATGCCTGCCTTCAATCTCGCGAACAGATCCTCGGGCAAAAGGCCATAGTCGTAAACTCCCGGCTTGCCCGGCAGAGGACGTAGGTCGAAGCCCGGCCAAGCGAACCGATTCAACTCGTCCAGTCGGAGCCAATGCCTTTCGCCATCAAGGCCGAGCGCCTTTGCAATCTCGGTCGGAATTTCGATCGACGCATCTGGGTCTTTCGGCGGTTCGTGGGTGACCGGAGCCACCGTCACACGTACATCACCGTCCTCCGTCTTCCTGGCGGCAATGACGATTGCCACGGGACGATCCTTGCGGCCCTCGGTAGCCCCTTTGCGGGCTTCGTGACTCCACAGGAAGGAATAGCGGATCACGAGGCCCGCTTTAGGAACCGGCAGCCTCATTCCGGGCCGACGCCGTATTCCGCAGCCTCGATATCGGCAACAAGGTCGTCAGGTAGATCGCCGACAACGAACACTTCACGTTCCCGGCGTTTGAGGCGCTCGAAATGTTCCAGATCGGAAGCGGAGAGATATCCGCCGATCACGCGCCCATGGCTGGTCACCCTCACCACTTCCTGGTGAGCCTCATCCTGGATCCGGCCGAAGGACCTTACAAACTCACTTGCGCTGATGATGGGCATGCAACGCCTCCCACTGCAATATACGTAATTTGCGTATTTTACGCAAAACGTCAAGCTCGCCTGCGCTATTTCTGTTGCCACCGGCTATCAGCCGAAGCGGCCAACCTGAAAGTCAAGCGTCTCGAACCGTGCGGAGAGCCAAGTGTAGGGCGCAGTGTGGAGAGGACGATTCGGCTTGCAATCCGGAGACTGTATTTGGCAACGCGGCATTGCCGCTGCATGAAACCGCCCTTCAGCGCAGCCGGCCGGGTCTGGGGAGAATGTCGTTATCCGGCGGGCTACTCTTGGCGCCGTCCCGCGCCTGACCCTGTCCCTGCTCCCCACGCTTCTCACGGATGTCCAGAACCGCGATGAGCAGCATCAGCGCGAGGACGCCGAAGGCGACGGTCGTGTAGGGGATGTCGATGAGCATCGGGCAAACTCATGGCCGGGTCGCGGCAACGTCAGGCTGCACTGCCACGACCGGAAGATGCCAGGGTTCCGACCACCGCCGCACAATTAAATTGCGCCGATTTGAATCAAACTTGCGCAGCCGCTGAAAGCTGCCAGCCCTCAGCCGACCGCGTCGATGTAGGCCAGAAGCGGCTTCCAGTCGGCACGGTGCTCGGCCGCGCGCTTGCCGGGGAGGTCGAAGAGGCTGAGGCCTGAGGCCGCGGCCTCGGCGTAGATCTGGCTGTCGCGCAGCCGCGTCACCACCCGGTGACCGATCCCGCCGAGGAAGCTGTCGAGCCGGTCGGTCGCCTTGGTGCGGGCGCGCAGCCGGTTGCCGACCACGGCAACCCCCTTCCGGTTCTTGGCGATGGACTTCAGCTCGTCCAGCTTGCCGAGGAAGCGCTCGGTCGCCTGCTCGTCGAAGACGCTCGGCAGGACCGGCAGGACGACCACGTCGGCCATCCGCACCAGCTCCTCGATCTGCTTGGTCTTCAGGGCGGCCGGCGCGTCGATGATGAGACGTTGGTAGCCGCCGGGGCGCTCGCCGATGTCTTTGGTCCAGTCCAGCCCGGTAACGGGAGAAGCGCTCTCCGGACGGCGTTCGAGCCAGCCCAGCGAGGAACGCTGCCGGTCGAGGTCGGCCAGCGCGGTCAGCTTGCCGACTCCGGCGGAAGCGGCGGCGAGGTGGGTGGCGAGCGTGGTTTTGCCACAGCCGCCCTTGATGTTCGCGACGAGGATGGTGAGCATCGTACCGCCAGCCTACGCTTCCCGCGCCGGGTTTGGATAGCTCGGCTTCGACCAGAAGGGCTTGGCGTCGGCGAAGCCGCTCCACAGCGCCAGCAGGTCCGGCTCGACCTCCTTCAGGCCGCGGGCGTGCCAGCCGATGACGATGCCGGCGGCGCGCGGCTCGCCCGGCTGGTGGTCCGACTCGCCGGCGTGCAGGTCCTGGAGCAGCCGAGACGCCGTCGCCACGTCGTTGAGGTGGCCGAGCACGTCCTGGAAGGCCGCGAGCTGCCGGATGTAGCGGCGCGCCGGCTTCTCGTCGTAGAGGCTGAGGAAGAACTCCGCCGTGTAGCGCAGCTTCTTCAGCGTGATGCGCAGTTCGTGCCGTTCGGTGGAGCCCAGCGTGGCGAAGCTCCGGCCGGCGCGGCGCGCCCGCTTGTGCCGCTTGGCAAGCAGCTGGTCGGCCAGCCCGTCCACCGGCTCGAACAGGCGGGCCGAATGCTCGCTGACCGGCTGGTCGCGCCAGCCCCGCGATTCCAGCCAGGCGCCCGCGCGCAGCTGGAACTGCGTGTAGCGCTGGGACAGGATCGCCTCCCGCGCGCCCTGGTAGGCGCGGTCGCGCCGGGCGGTGGCCGATGCTGCGAGCCCGTCCAGATCGGCCATGGCAGTCTCCCCGTGGCTTGCGGTCCGCGCGAAGGCGGCGCGCACGGGTGCCAGCAGCTCGGTCAGGAACACGTCCCAGTCACGCGCCGGACCGAGATGGCCGCCCAGCCATTTCAGCTCGCCCACGATCCAGCCGTACTGGCCGGCCGGCAGGAAAGGGCGGAAGAGGCTGAGGGCAGAGCGCAGGCGGCGCATCGCCACGCGCATCTGGTGGATGCCCTCCGGGCTCTCTCCGGCCAGGGCCGTGGGCTCGTTCAGGGACATATGGGCGAGGCAGCTCCGCAGGATGCGGGCGAAGGCGCCCTCCACCGTCGTGCCGGGCGGCAGTTCCAGCCGGTCGGCCTTCACGGCCTTGGGCGTCTCACCGGTGGCCAGCGCATAGCCGCGCATGGCCTTGGTGCGCGGCTCGACCCGCAGGGGTGCGGCGTCCGCCAACTCCAGCGCCACCGTGTAGAGGGCGGCAGCGCTACCCTGCTTGAGTTCGAGTTCGAGTTCGGAAAGCGGGACCGTCTTGCCGTCGGGTGTGCGGATCTCACCGCTGTCGAAGGCGACCTCTATGATCGAGGCGCCCTCCCCCTCGCCGACCCGGACGTCGCGGGTAATGCGCTGGACATGGCTCGCGAAGAGCGGCCGCAGCTCCTCCGCGCCAACCGGCCCGAGCTGTTCCAGCGCTTCCGCCGGCAGCAGGGACAGGTCGGGATCGGGACCGGGCACGGGACCCTCCCACTCGCCCCGGCCCATGCCGTCGGGCGAGGGCGGGGTCTTTACGGTCTGGAGATACTGGTCGCCCGACTTGCGCACGCGCAAGGTCACCATGCGGGCGGCGAGACGCCGGTCGGGCGTGTCGTAGTAGGTGCTTTCCAGCGGCTTGGTCGAGGCCTTGCCCACGGCGCGAGAGGTGATCGCGGAAGCCTTGGTCAGTCTCGCCAGGTCTTCCGGCCCGACCGCCAGCTTCAGTTCCGTCTCGCGGTTGGATTCAGCCTCGGTCATAGGTCGCGCACCGCCTGCATATGCTGTGGGGCTCCCTGTCGCATGGGTTACAGCCGCGTTCAAGTTACAGTCTTATGACAGTCCCGTGAAGCTTCACCCATCGGCTGCGGCTTGCGCCAGACCGCCAGCTTCGACATGAAGGCCAGTTCCACCCCTATGGGCTCAAGCCCAGCCCCGGCGAAATGCGCGGCCAGGTCGTCGCGCGCGTAGTGCGCATAGTAAGGCTCGTGGAAGGCCTGCGGGAAAAGGTCGAGCAGACCGTCCAGGGCCGGGTCATCGCCCTTCTGCAGGCTGTCCATGAAGACGAGGACGCCGCCGGGCTTCAGCACCCGCGCGAACTCCCGCGCCACCTCGCCCCGCAGCTTGGGCGGCAGCTCGTGGAACAGGTAGATGCAGGTGACGATGTCCTGCGAGCCGTCGGCGACCGGCATCGCCTCCGCGGCACCCTGCACCACCGAGGAGGTCCGCGCCCAGGGCGCCAGCGCGCGCCGCGCCTCCTTCAGATAGGCAGTGGAGAGGTCGAGCGCCGTCACGGGCAGGCGCGGGTGGTTGTCCTTCACGAAGGTCAGGAAGCGCCCGGTCCCCGCCGCGACGTCGAGCAGCCGGCACTCCGCGACGCGGCGGTCACGCACGTATTCGAAGATCGGGACGAGGCACTGCCGGCGCATGGCATCCGCTCCGCCGCCGAACAGCACCTCCACCTGGTGGTCATAGAGCCGCGCGCTACGCTCCGACAGGTAGCCATCGGTCTGGAAATGAAAGTTCTGGCGGTAGTAGGCGGGCAGCTTCTCCGTGCCGGGCGGCGGCTTGTCCCGCACCTCCACCCCCACCCGATCCTCGCGGCGGCGCGCGACCTCCGGCAGGTCGCGGAAGAAGGCGGCGGCCTCGGCCAGCACGCGGCCCGGCGCCGGAAGCAGGTCGTGCGGCATCCGGTAATAGCCAGCCTCGATGTTGGCGAGGTCGCGGGCCATCAGGGCGCGGAGCGAGTCCAGCACGCCGCGCGTGCCCGGAACCGGCCCCGTCCCGGACCGCGCGACCCTTACCGGCCCGCCAAGCCGGGCGGCCAGCGCGTACTGGCCGAAGAACCAGGCGACTCGCGCGGCCTGGCTTGCCGCATAGGCCAGCCGGCGGCCGGGACGCGGGGACGAGGGAGGGTGCGGTCGGGGGTGCGATGCGCTGTTCATGACAAGGAAATGGTGCGTCTCCGGCCCCGCGGCCAGCCGCCGGCAAGGGGCGCCTTGCGGTACCGGAAAGGCCAGCCTTGCCAAGGCTTTGCGCCCGCCCGCTCCGGACAAAATGCCGCGCCCTATCCAGCCGGGTTTAGGCCTCTCGGGCCGTTGCAATAGGTTTCACGCTGTGTTTCGCTGCCCGAAAAATACGAGCAACCACACCGTTTAAGGGGAACGCGGCCATGTCCGATTTCAACACCATCGACGACTTCGACGTGCAGGGTAAGACCGTCCTGGTCCGCGCCGACCTGAACGTGCCGATGCAGGACGGCAGGATTTCCGACACGACCCGCATCGACCGCCTGGCCCCCACCCTGACGGAGCTGGCGAAGAAGGGCGCCAAGGTGGTGATCCTCTCCCACTTCGGCCGCCCGAAGAACGGCCCTGACACCAAGAACTCCCTGCGCAACGTGCTGGACGGGCTGAGCCAGGCCGTCGGCCAGCCGGTCGCCTTCGCGGAGGATTGCGTCGGGCCGGCCGCCAAGGAGGCCGTCGCCAAGCTCCAGCCCGGCGGGATGCTGCTGCTTGAGAACACCCGCTTCCACCCGGAGGAGGAGAAGAACGAGCCGGGCTTCGTGAAGCAGCTCGCCGAGCTGGGCGACCTCTACGTCAACGACGCCTTCTCCGCCGCGCACCGCGCCCACGCCTCCACCGAGGGCGTCGCCCGCCTGCTGCCGGCCGCCGCCGGCCGCCTGATGCAGGCCGAGCTGGAGGCGCTGACCAAGGCGCTGGAAAAGCCGGAACGCCCGGTGGCCGCCGTGGTCGGCGGCGCCAAGATCTCCACCAAGCTCGACCTGCTCGGCAACATGGTGCGCAAGGTGGACATGCTGGTGCTCGGCGGCGGCATGGCCAACACCTTCCTCTACGCCCAGGGCACGGACGTCGGCGCCTCGCTCTGCGAGAAGGACATGGCCGACCAGGCCCGCGCCATCATGGAGACGGCCAAGGCGTCGGGCTGCGAGATCCTGCTGCCGAAGGATTTCATCGTCGCCAAGGAGTTCAAGGCGGGTGCAGCCAACCGCCCGGTCCCGGCCGACGGCATCGGCACCGACGAGATGGCGCTGGACGTCGGCCCGCAGACCATTGAGTTCGTCGGCATCAAGCTCCAGGGCGCCAAGACGGTGGTCTGGAACGGACCGCTCGGCGCCTTCGAGATCGCACCCTTCGACGCCGGCACCAACGCCGTCGCCGGCCTCGTCGCCGAGCGCACGAGCGAGGGTCGCCTCCTGTCGGTCGCCGGCGGCGGCGACACGGTCTCGGCGCTGTCCCATGCCGGCGTCGAGGAGAAGTTCACCTACATCTCCGCCGCCGGCGGCGCCTTCCTGGAATGGCTGGAAGGCAAGGACCTGCCGGGCGTGGCCGCGCTGAAGAAGTAAAGCGGCGCAGCAGCCGCTCGCCAGGATGCCGGACTGAAGCCTCTCCCCTTCAGGGAGCTGAAAGGGTGCGCGGTCCGGCATCTGCCGAACTCAAAGTTCCCCTCACTCCACCCCGACGACTACGGCCTGCAAACTTCTGCGCCGCCGCAAGTTATTGATGAAAAACCACTTTTCCGTCATCCCCGCGAAAGCGGGGATCCAGAACTCCCCAGTGCGTGCTGTTCGTGCGGACCCTGGATCCCCGCGTCCGCGGGGATGACGGTTAAGCTGTTGGTTCCCTAACAAATGCCGCGTTGGGGGATATGTGCGGGCCGTAGCCCCGAGGGTAGCCCGACCATCGGCAGCGATCATTCGTTCTTCTGCGCGCTTGCCTGCTGCGGTCGGTGCGGTTGTCGGCGGAACCGCACTATTTCCGGATGAACCCCGGTCCGGCAGCCCCGTCAAGCCATGCCCAGATATGTTGAGCCGGACGCACGCGGGGGGTATCCTCCCCGCATCCGTACGTCTTCGGCTCGAAGGCGTTTCCTTCGGCAGGACCGTCCCCGCATGTCATCCGTTCCCTCGCCGTCCGGCGCGCCGGTCGCCCATGTCCTGGTGGCCGAGGACATCCGGATCAACCGGGAACTGGTCGTCTATCTGCTGACGCTCGGTGGCTACGCGGTGAGCGCGGTCGAGAACGGGGAGCAGGCCGTCGAGGCGGTGCGCCGGGGCGGGGTGGACCTCGTGCTGATGGACCTGCACATGCCGGTGATGGACGGGCTGGCGGCAACCCGCGCGATCCGCGCCCTGCCCGGCCCGGAATCGGGCACCCCCATCATCGGCCTCTCGGCCGGCACCCATCCCAGCGAGACCGCGGCACAGCGCGAGGCCGGCATGGACGGGCTGGTGACGAAGCCGGTGGACCGGGCCACCCTGATGGACAGCGTCGCCGGGCTGATTGCGGAACGCCGGAAGGCGTACGAATAACCTTGCATCGGGCGCGCGGCTGTCCGATATAGACGCCGGGAGGTTGGCGGCGGACGGGTCCCTCGCCAACCCGGTCAGGTCCGGAAGGAAGCAGCCGCAACGAGTTTCGGCTCGGGTCGTTTGTCCAGCCTCCCACCCTCTTCCGACAGATCAAGCGAATTGTTGCGGCGACAGCGCCGCGCCATGCCGCTATTGTTGCGGTCCGTTCCGAAGCCGACGTTCAGGCCAGCCGCGTGACCGACACCACCATCGACGAAATCTCCGCATCCGCCGGTTCGTCCAACCCGCCCCAGGGCGGTCTGGCCTACCGGGTCCTGGCGCGCAAGTACCGCCCGAAGAGCTTCGACGAGCTGATCGGCCAGGACGCGCTGGTCCGCACCCTGACCAACGCGATCAATTCCGGCCGCATCGCCCAGGCTTTCATGCTGACGGGCGTGCGCGGCGTGGGCAAGACCACGACCGCCCGCATCATCGCCCGCGCGCTGAACTGCATCGGGCCGGACGGCAAGGGCGGCCCGACCGTGACACCCTGCGGCGTCTGCGACAACTGCCGCGCCATCGCCGAGGACCGGCACGTCGACGTGATGGAGATGGACGCCGCCAGCCACACCGGCGTGGACGACATCCGCGAGATCATCGACGGCGTCCGCTACTCACCCGTCAGCGCGCGCTACAAGCTCTACATCATCGACGAAGTCCACATGCTGTCGAAGAACGCGTTCAACGCGCTTCTGAAGACGCTGGAGGAGCCGCCGAGCCACGTGAAGTTCGTCTTCGCGACGACCGAGATCCGCAAGGTCCCCGTGACCGTGCTATCGCGCTGCCAGCGCTTCGACCTGCGGCGCGTGGACGCCCAGGTGCTGAAGGAGCATTTCACCCGCGTCACCCGGCAGGAGGGCGCCGAGATCGAACCGGACGCGGCGGCGCTGATCGCGCGGGCCGCCGACGGGTCGGTGCGCGACGGGCTGTCGCTGCTCGACCAAGCCATCGCGCTCGGCGGCGGAACGGTCAGTGCGCAGCAGGTGCGCGACATGCTGGGTCTCGCCGACCGCTCGCGCGTCATCGACCTGTTCGAGGCGGCCATCGGCGGCAAGCCGGCCGAGGCGCTGGACATCCTGTCCGACCTGCACCGCGTCGGCGCCGACCCCGTCGTGATCCTCCAGGACCTGCTGGACCTCGTCCACAGCCTGACCCGCCTCAAGGTCGTGCCGGACACCGCCAACGATCCCACCCTGCCCGAAGCCGAGCGCAGCCTCGTCGGCGCGCTGACCGGCCGTCTCGGCATGCCGGCGCTGACGCGGGGCTGGCAGCTGTTGCTGAAGGGGTTGGGCGAGGTGCAGGCGGCCCCGGTGCCGCAGCAGGCGCTGGAAATGGTCATCGTGCGGCTGTCCTACACCGCCGACATGCCGACACCGGGCGAGCTGATCCGCCAGTTCCAGAACGCCGGCTCCGGCGGCGGGGCCGGGAATGGCGGGGCCGCGCCGCGCGGTCCTGGCGGCGGGCCGGTGGCGATGGCCGGCGGCGGCGTGCGCGCCGTGGCCCGCCCGGTCGAGGCGCCCGCCGCGCAATCCGGCCCCCAGCCCGCCCCCCAGCCCGCCGTCGCGCAGGCCGCGGCACCGGCCGCCGCCCTGGCCACTGCCGAAGCGCTCGTGCCGATGCCCCGCGACTTCCGGTCGCTGGTGCAGGTCTTCGCCGACCAGCGCGAGGGCATGATCTTCGGCCATCTCCAGAGCAGCGCCCATTTCGTGCGGATGGAACCTGGACGGCTGGAGTTGCGGCTGGAACCCTCCGCCCCGCCCAACCTGACCAACCGCGTCGGTCAGCTCCTGACGGAATGGACCGGCCAGCGCTGGGTCGTGGTGGTGTCCGACTCGCCCGGCCAGCCGACCCTGCTGGAGCAGGAGAGGATCGCCGAGCGGCAGGCGCGGGAGGAGGTGGAATCCAACCCGGTGGTCCGCGCCGTGCTCTCCGCCTTCCCCGGCGCCAGGATTTCGGAGATCCGCGACATCGCGGCGACGGTCGAGGACGATCCGATGGTTGCGGATGACGGGGAGAGCCCCGACCTTATGATTCAGCAGGAAGACGGGGTTTATTACCCCCTCGACGATGAAGGAGATTACTGACCCATGAAGAACCTCGGCGAGATGATGAAGCAGGCCCAGCAGATGCAGGCCAAGATGCAGGAGATGCAGTCTCGGCTGGGCGACATCGAGGTGACGGGCCAGTCCGGCGCCGGCATGGTCACCGTGACGGTGAACGGCAAGAGCGAGATGAAGAAGATCAAGCTCGACAAGGGCGTGGTCGACCCCGAGGACATCGAGGTCCTGGAAGACCTCATCGTCGCCGCCTTCAACGATGCCAAGAACAAGGTCGAGCAGCAGGTGGCCGAGGAGACCTCCAAGCTGATGGGCGGCCTGAAGCTGCCGCCGGGCATCAAGCTGCCGTTCTGATCGGTCTTCGGCTGCTGCGTCGCATACATTGCGACACAGCAGTTGAGCATATACAGGCACTTAACCGTCACCCCCGCGAAACGCTCTCGGCGAATGCCACGGGCATTCGCCTGCCGCGTCAGCGCAAACGAAGTTTGCGCTGACGCGGGGGTCCAGAACACTCTTCCACAGCGTTCGACCCGCAGCCTTCTCGATCCCCGCTTTCGCGAGGATGACGGGAAAGCAGTTTTTTTGGCTGTCTACTGTAGAGCAGCCTATGCGGCCGCTGCTGCCCCTCTGACCAGAGGGAGCAAAAGCGCGGCCCCACCGCCTTTGAATTTACCCTCGAAAGACATATATATAAACGCGCGTAGACGGCGGCGGCTTCACCCAGGTGTCCCCGCCCCCCGCGACGCGCGTGCTCGAACGCTTGCCGGCCCGCGCTCGCCCTATCATCGCTTCCCGGTAAGAAGACCTCATGATCGGACAAGAAATCGAGCGGCTGATTCAGCTCCTGTCCAAGCTGCCGGGGCTGGGGCCGCGGTCGGCGCGGCGGGCGGCGCTGCATCTGATGAAGCGGCGGGACAGCCTGCTGGTGCCCCTGTCGGAGGCGATGGCGCTGGCCGGCGAATCGATCCGCAACTGCTCGGTCTGCGGCAACCTGGACAGCCGGAACCCGTGCAGCGTCTGCGCCGACCCGACGCGCGACCGCTCGACCATCTGCGTGGTGGAGGATGCCGGCGACCTCTGGGCGTTGGAGCGCTCGCGCGCCTTCCGCGGCACCTACCATGTGCTGGGCGGGACGCTGTCGGCCTTGCAGGGCGTCGGGCCGGACGACCTCAACATCCCGTCGCTGGTGGAGCGCGCCAAGAGCGCCGAGGTCAAGGAGATCATCCTGGCGCTGAACGCCACGGTGGACGGGCAGACCACCGCCCATGTCGTGACCGACCGGCTGGCCGGGGCGGAGGTCTCCATCTCGCGCCTGGCGCACGGCGTGCCGGTCGGCGGCGAGCTGGACTATCTGGACGATGGCACGCTGATGGCCGCGATGAAGGCCCGACGCCCGCTCTGACCGGCTTTTTCACGCTTTGAAAAAAGCCCAAACGAAAAACGGCCGCCTTTCGGCGGCCGTTTTCATGTCCGGAGCCCTTGTGCGCCGCCCCGCTCACTGCGGCAGCGGGACCGGGCTGTCGCTCAGGCTGCGCAGGTAGGCGATGAGGTTCGCGCGGTCCTGGTCCTTCTTCAGGCCGGCGTAGGTCATCTTGGTGCCCGGCGCGTAGGCCTTGGGGTTGTACAGGAACTCGTTCAGGCCGGCGTAATCCCAGTTGCCTTCCTTGCCCTTGATGGCGTCGGAATAGGCGAAGCCTTCCACGTGGCCATGCTTGGAGCCGACGACGCCGTAAAGGTTCGGGCCGACCTTGTTGGCGGCGCCCTTTTCGAAGCTGTGGCAGGAGGCGCAGGCCTTCGCCACGTTCTGGCCGGCGGCCGGGTCGGCGCTGGCGAGCAGCGGCTCGATCGGGGCCGGGCCGGCCGGGGCGTCACCGGCGGCGGCGGTCTGGCTCATGCCCTCGGGGATCGGAACCGCGTAGGCGTTCTTTTCCGGCGTCTCCGCGTGCACCAGCAGTTCGGCGACGAAACCGCACATCATGGCGATCAAACCCGCCAGCAGCACGGCGCCGAATGCCTTGTTCCACTCCATGCTCATCGCGTCTCAAATCCCTTCCGTGACTTTAAGCCAGAGGCTGACTGGCCGGTGTTAAGGCGTTTGGCGGCACCATAGCGCTTGGAAAACAGGTTGTCACCGGCCCGGCCTCCTGCCGGCCGATTCCGACCGCGCGCGCCCTATGTAGCCTTTCCGAACCTTGACGGGAAGAGGGATCCGTGGTTCACCGCCCGCGACCTTTTGCCCCTCCCGCCACACAATTCAGGGCGACCGCGCCATGGCTTCCGCGACCCGTGCTCCGAACGGCACCCCGGCCGGCACTCCGGCCAATCCCCCAAGCAATCCAATCGTCATCATTCCCGCCCGCATGGCCTCGACCCGCCTGCCGGGCAAGCCGCTCGCCGACATCGCGGGCGCGCCGATGATCGTCCAGTGCTGGCGCCGCGCCATGGAGGCGGGCATCGGCCCGGTGCTGGTGGCCGCCGCCGAGCCGGAGATCGTGGCGGCCGTGGAAGCCGCCGGCGGGCGCGCCGTGCTGACGAGGCCCGACCATCCCTCGGGCTCCGACCGCATCTTCGAAGCGTTGCGGCTGATCGACCCGGACGGGCGGCACGACGCCGTCGTCAACGTGCAGGGCGACCTGCCAACGGTGGAGACGGAGACGGTGCGCGCCGCCTTCTCCCCCCTGGCCCAGGCGGCCGTGGACATCGCGACGCTGGCCGTGCCGATCGCGCGGGAGGAGGAGCGCACCGACCCCAACGTGGTGAAGGCGGTGCTGGAGCTGGCGCCGGGCGACCGGGTGGGCCGCGCGCTCTATTTCACCCGCGCCACCGCCCCCACCGGCGAGGGGCCGCTCTATCACCACATCGGCCTCTACGCCTATCGCCGCGCCGCGCTGGAGCGCTTCGTCGGGCTGCCGCCCTCGGTGCTGGAGCAACGCGAGCGGCTGGAGCAGCTGCGCGCGCTCGCCGCCGGCATGCGGATCGACGCGGCCGTCGTTGACGCGGTTCCGCTGGGTGTCGATACTCCCGCCGACCTGGAGCGCGCCCGCGCGATCCTCGCCGGCCGCGCCTGAGACACTCTTTTTCAAAAGACCCTTCCCCATGCCGAACTCGAACGTCATCGCCTTCCAGGGCTTCCACGGGGCCTATTCCGACCTGTCCTGCCGGACGGTCTTCCCGGACATGACCACCCTGCCCTGCGCGACGTTCGACGACGCCTTCGCCGCCGTGCGCGACGGGCGGGCGGCACTCGCCATGATCCCGGTGGAGAACTCGCTGGCCGGGCGCGTCGCGGACAACCACTATCTCCTGCCGGAAGGCGGGCTGCACATCATCGGCGAGCATTTCCACCGGGTCCGCCATCAGCTCCTCGCGCCGAAGGGGGCGACGCTCGCCGGGCTGAAGACGGTGCGCAGCCACATCCAGGCGCTGTCCCAGTGCCAGAACACCACGCGCGAGCTGGGGTTGAAGGCCATCACCCACGCCGACACGGCCGGGGCCGCAGCCGAGATCGCCAAGCTGAACGACCCGCAGCACGCCGCCATCGCCTCCTCGCTCGCCGCGGAGATCTACGGGCTCGACATCCTGAAGGCGGACATCGAGGACGCTCAGCACAACACCACCCGCTTCCTGATCCTGGCGCGCGAGCCGAAGATCCCGCCCGCCGGCTCCGGCACCATCATGACCACCTTCGTCTTCCGGGTGCGCAGCGTGCCCGCCGCCCTCTACAAGGCGCTGGGCGGCTTCGCCACCAACGGCATCAACATGACGAAGCTGGAAAGCTACATGATCAACGGCCGCTTCACGGCCGCCCAGTTCTACGTGGACGTCGAGGGCCACCCCGACGAACGTTCCCTCCAGCTCGCGCTGGAGGAGCTGTCCTTCTTCGCCCGCGAGGTGAAGATCCTCGGCGTCTACCCCGCCAACCCTTTCCGGCACCAGGAAAGCCAGATGCAGGGCGAGGACTGAGACGCTTGTCCGCCCGTCACGGCTTCCGGGCGCGGGTGACGCGGCCCGCTGACGGGCCTATATTGAGCCCATGACGAAGATCGCGCCCCGCCCCGTCGCCGGCTCCTCCACCGCCGATACGGCGCGCGGGGAGCTGTACGAGGCGGATTTCGCCCTTTGGATCGACCGCCAGGCGGCTTTGCTCCGGTCCGGCCGGATCGGGGAGGTCGATCACGGCAATCTCGCCGAAGAGCTGGAGGACATGGGCAAGCGCCAGCGCCAGGATCTGCGCAGCCGCCTGGAAGTGCTGCTCGCCCATCTCCTGAAATACGAGTTCCAGTCCGGCCTGCGCATGGGAAGCTGGCTCGGCACCATCGCGGAACAGCGCGCGCGCATCGAGGATCTGGTCGAGGAAAGCCCGAGCCTGCGTCCTGTGCTTGAGAGCTTGGCCGGGGAGGCGACATTCTACGACCGCGCCCGGCGGCAGGCCATTCTGGAAACCGGCCTGCCCGCCGCCAAATTCCCGCACGCCAATCCCTACGGCGCGCGGGCGCTCGACCGGGATTTCTGGCCCGGCGAAGGCCCGCACCCCGACCTCGGCTGACGCCCCTTATTCCTCCGCGATCCACTCGTCCAGCAGGCGCCGCGCGATGGAGTCCTGGCGCGGCAGGCGGAACTCCTCGCCGTTCGTGCCGCGGCTGGTGACGTCGCGCAGGAAATCGCGCGTGAACCAGCGCGCCGATTCCAGCTCGTTCTCGTCCACCCGGATGTCCAGGCTGACCGCCCGCGCCGAGAAGCCCAGCATGATGGAAGCCGGGAAGGGCCAGGGCTGGGAGGAGTGATACTGGACGTCCGTCACCGGAAGGCCGACCTCCTCCATCACCTCGCGCGCGACCGCCTCCTCCAAGGCCTCGCCTGTCTCCACGAAGCCGGCCAGCACGGAATGCATGCCGGGCGGGAAGCGCGCGTTCCGGCCGAGCACCACGCGGTCGGCCCCGTCATGGACCAGCATGATCACGGCGGGGTCGGTGCGCGGGAAATGGTGCGTGCCGCAGTCCGGGTTGGTGCAGAGCCGGACATGGCCGCCCTCGCCCCCTTCGGCGGGGGCGCCGCAGACGCCGCAGAAATGATGGCGCGCGTTCCACCAGGTGATGCCGCGGGCGTAGGCGCAGAGCGACGCCTCGCCATCCGGCATCAGCGGGCCGACGGCCCGCAGATCCTCGAAGCGCCCGTGGCCCGCCAGTGCCGGATGCTCCTCCGGCGCCTCCAGCCCCTTGAGATCCGCCGACAGGTCCAGCGCGAAAAGCGGCGCGCCGTCGGCCAGCCCGAGGAAGACGGGCGCTGTCTCGAAACCGACCGGCAGCGGCAGGAAGACGGCGCGCGGCGCTTCCGCTGGGCCGCCGACGAGGCTGCGCCCGCCGGAGACGACCAGCGCGCGCGCCCGTGGCGAGGCCTGCGCGTCGGCCAGCCAATCCGGGTCCTTGCGGCGGTGGGCGGCGCGATCGATCGGGCCGCCCGCGTATTTGTTCAGTCGCTGGGTCATGGGAGAGAGGCTGCCACAGCCATGCCGCCGCGGAAAGAGGATGGCGCTGGGGACTGCCTTTCCTTGTTTGCGGGGGCCGCGACGGCGATTAGGATGCGCCACCCTTCCCCCGAGCCCCATCCACAACCGAGCGGTGCCGTGATGACCGAGTCCTGTCCCGACCAGTTCGTGCAGCTTGCCCTGCGCATGGTCGAATCCAGCGGCAGCGTGATTCGCCAGTATTTCCGCACGCCCGTCGCCGTGGACGACAAGGCCGACCAGTCCCCCGTCACCATCGCCGACCGCGAGGCCGAACGCGCCATCCGCGCGATCATCGAGGCGGAGCGGCCGGACGACGGCATCTACGGTGAAGAGTTCGGGACCAGGAACCTCGACGCCGAATGGGTCTGGGTCATCGACCCCATCGACGGCACCAAATCCTTCATCACCGGACGCCCGATCTTCGGCACGCTGGTCGCCCTGCTGCGCCATGGCCGGCCGGTGCTCGGAGTCATCGACCAGCCGGTCACCGGCGACCGCTGGGTCGGCGCCGCCGGCCGCCGGACGACCTTCAACGGCGCACCGGCGTCGGTTCGCCCCTGTCCCGCCGGGCTGGCTGCGGCGACGCTCGGCACCACCTCCCCCGACCTGTTTCCCGGCGGCGATCTCGCCGCCTTCCGGCGGGTGGACGCGGCGGCCAAGGTCACCGTCTATGGCGGCGACTGCTACAGCTACGGGCTGCTGGCGGCGGGATTCTACGACCTCGTCATCGAATCGGGGCTGAAGCTGTACGACTTCGCGGCGCTGGTACCGGTGGTGACCGGGGCCGGCGGGCTGATGACCGACTGGCAGGGCCGCCCGCTCGACGCCGATTCGAACGGCCGCGTGGTTGCCGCCGGCGGCCCGGCGCTCCACGCCGAGGCGCTGAAGGCGCTTGCCGGCTGATCCTCCGTTTTGGAACCGAAATGACCGCCATCCCCACCCCCGCCCGTTCCGTCTTCGAAACCTCGCCGGAACGGCTTCATCCCTTCCTGAAGTCCCTGTCCGACCGCGTCGTGGACGGGCCGAACTGGCTCGTCCGCAAGAAGACGGTCTGCGACCTGATGCTGGGTCTCGACGCCTTCTTCGCCCTGCCCGCCGCCGAGCGCCGCGCCATGCTGAACGAGACGGCGGAGGAGAGCCCCGATTCCGAGCAGGGTCCCGGCGACTTCCGCCGCGTGCTGCCGCTCTACGTCGCCGCGATCCTGGAAGGGCTGAAGGAGGAGCGGATATCCGGCGCGGAGCAGGCCGCGGTCTATCTCCTGTCGCTCCATCCCGAGCACAAGGAGGCGGCCGAGCAGTGGATGCTGGCCGATCCGCGCAACGCCAAGGCCGTGCGCAAGATCATGCGGACCGACCGCCGCTACGCCCAGCTTTCCAAGCGCATGGCCGGCCACTGGCAGGAGATGCTGCGCAAGGGCTTCGCCACCGAAGGCGGCGCGCAAGGCGCTTGACCTCGGCGCGGACGTGGCGATCTATCGGAAAGGCCCTTTCCCTTCCGAAGGACTGCCGATGCGCCGTGCCCTTGCCGTGATGCTCACCGCCTTCGCCCTGTCCGGCGCCCAACCAGCCGGGCTGGCCGGGGCCGAGACCGTGCAGGCGCTGAAGCAGTTCGGGGAACCCATGTTCAAGCCGGGCTTCACCCATTTCCCGCATGCGAACCCGGACGCGCCCAAGGGCGGCGCCGTCACGCTGGCGGCACCCGGCAGCTTCGACAGCCTGAACCCGATCATCCTGCGCGGCGTCATCCCGCGCACGCTGGGGCTGATCGCCGACCCGCTGATGACCGGGTCCGGCTGGGAGCTGGACGCCGCCTATGGCGTGCTGGCGGAAAGCGTGGAGTTGGCCGAGGACCGGAGCTGGGCGGTCTTCCGGCTGCGCGACAAGGCGCGCTGGCACGACGGCACGCCCATCACGGCGGGCGACGTGGTCTTCGCCTGGGACTCCATCCAGGCGCACGGTTCGCCCTTCCTGCGCAGCTTCCTGGACCGGGTGGAGCGGGTGGAGGCGCCGGACCCGCGCAGCGTCCGCATCGCCCTGAAGACCCGGGGCGAGATCAAGCCGATCCTCGATTTCGCGACCTCCATCGTTCCGCAGCCGAAACATTGGTGGACGGCGAACGGGCGCGACATCTCCAAGACGACGCTTGAGCCGCCTCTTGGCAGCGGCCCCTACCGCATCGCCTCGGTCGATCCCGGCCGCTCCATCAGCTACGAGCGGGTGGCCGATTATTGGGGCAAGGACCTGCCCACCACGCGGGGCTTCAACAATTTCGGCACCGTGAAGGTCGATTTTTACCGCGACGACGACGTGATGTTCGAGGCCTTTAAGGCCGGCGCCTATGATTTCCGGGCGGAGAACCGGGCACAACGCTGGACCATCGGCTACGACTTCCCCGCGGTGAAGGATGGCCGGGTCGAACGCCGGGCCATCGCCAGCGAACTGCCGCTCGGCGCGCAGGGCTTCCGCCTGAACACACGGCGCGCCAAGTTCGCCGACCCCAAGGTGCGGGAGGCGCTGGGCTACCTGTTCGATTTCGAATGGATCCGGAAGAACATCCTCTACGGCCAGTACAGCCGCACCACCTCGAACTTCCCGAACTCCGGCTTCGGCGCCAAGGGGCCGCCGGCCCCGGAGGAGCTTGCCCTGCTGGAGCCCTGGCGCGGCAAGCTGCCGGAGCGGGTCTTCACCCAGCCCTTCGAGCCGCCGGTCACCGACGGGTCCGGCAACAACCGCGCCCAGACGCGCGAGGCCCTGCGGCTGTTCCGGGAGGCCGGCTGGGAGCAGCGCAACGGCAAGCTGACGAACGTCCGCAGCGGGGAGCCGCTGACCATCGAGTTCCTGGACGGCAGCGGGGCGCTGTCCCGCGTCATCCAGCCCTATGTGGAGTCACTGCGGAAGGTCGGGATCGACGCCAGCTACCGGATCGTGGACACGGCCCAGTTCCAGGCCCGCACCGACGAATTCGACTTCGACGTGGTCATCGCGAACTTCAACTTCTTCACCCCGCCGGGAACCGAGCTGCGCAGCTATTTCGGCTCGGCGTCGGCGGAGGTCAAAGGCTCGGCCAACTACGCCGGCATCCGGGAACCGGCGGCCGACGCGCTGATCGAGGCGGCACTCGCCGCCAAGGACCTGGAATCGGTGCAGGCCGCCACCCGCGCGCTCGACCGCGTGCTGCTCTGGGGCTTCTACATGATCCCGCACTGGTACAACCCGGAAAGCTGGGTCGCCTACCGCACGGTCTTCGGCTGGCCGGAGACCAGCGCCAAATACGACCTCGCCTTCCGCAACAACGGCTTCCCGGCGACCTGGTGGTTGGACCCGGCCAAGGCGAAATGAGGCGCCGGTCCGCGGATACGGCCGATGGTACGCCTTGATATGGCCACAAGCCGGCGCCTACCTTAAGCGTGGGCTTGGCCGGAGGCCGGCGATGCCGCGCCGTTCCGTTTGGAACCGTTGCCGTTGCTGTCGGTTGCGCCCTAGGAGTGAAGGACGAACGCCAAGCCGGCCGGCGCGAGGCCGGACGAGACATCATCAGGGGAGGCCCGGGCAACCGCGATGCTGGCCTACATCATCCGCCGCCTGCTGCTGATCATCCCGACCCTGTTCGGGATCATGGTCATCAATTTCATGATCGTTCAGATCGCCCCTGGCGGGCCGGTCGAACAGATGATCGCCCGGGTCCAGGGCACGGCGGTGGATGCCACGGCGCGCGTCGGCGGCACGGCCACCGGAGACGCCGGGGGCAGCGCCCAGAACCAGGCACCCGGCGGCAGCAACGATCCCGGCGGACGCTACCGCGGCGCCCAGGGGCTCGACCCGGAATTCATCAAGCAGCTCGAGCGCGAATTCGGTTTCGACAAGCCGCTGCACGAGCGCTTCATCCACATGATGTCGAACTATCTGGTCTTCGACTTCGGCAACAGCTATTTCCGCGACCGCAGCGTGGTGGACCTCGTGCTGGAGAAGATGCCCGTATCCATCTCGCTGGGGCTGTGGACGACGCTGATCGTCTATCTGGTCTCCATCCCCCTGGGCATCGCCAAGGCGGTGCGCGACGGGCAGCCCTTCGACGTCTGGACCAGCGGCATCGTCATCGTCGGCTACGCGATCCCCAGCTTCCTGTTCGCCGTGCTGCTGATCGTCGTCTTCGCGGGCGGGCGCTATCTCGACTGGTTCCCCTTGCGCGGGCTGACATCCGACAATTGGGGCGACCTGCCCTGGTGGCGGCAGATCCTCGATTATTTCTGGCACCTGACCCTGCCGGTCTTCTCCATGGTCATCGGCGGCTTCGCCGGTCTGGTGATGCTGACCAAGAACTCCTTTCTGGAGGAGGTCGGGAAGCAGTATGTCGTGACCGCCCGCGCCAAGGGCCTGACCGAGCGGCGCGTTCTGTACGGACATGTCTTCCGCAACGCCATGCTGATCGTCATCGCCGGCTTTCCCGGCGCCTTCATCGGCATCCTCTTCACCGGCTCCATGCTGATCGAGGTGATCTTCTCGCTCGACGGGCTGGGGCTGCTGGGCTTCGAGGCGGCGATCAACCGTGATTATCCCGTGATGTTCGGAACGCTCTACTTCTTCACGCTGCTGGGGCTGATCATGAACCTGATCGGCGACATCACCTATGTGATGGTCGATCCCCGCATCGATTTCGAATCGCGGAGGGTGTGATGGCGGCCTCCGCATCCAAGACCGAAACCTACAGCGGCGACCGTTTCCTGGGCATGCGCGTGACCCCGCTGACGCGCCGGCGCCTGTCGAATTTCCGGGCGAACCGGCGGGGCTTCTGGTCCCTGTGGATTTTCCTGGCGCTCTTCCTGGTGACGCTCTTCGCCGAGTTCATCGCCAACGACCGGCCACTGCTGATCAAGTACGAGGACGCCTATTACACCCCCGTCTTCAACCGCTACCCGGAGACGGTCTTCGGCGGCGAGTTCGAGACGGAGGCCGACTACCGCGATCCCTACGTCGCCGGGCTGATCGCGGAGAAGGGCTGGATCCTTTGGCCGCCGATCCCCTACAGCTACAGCACCATCAACTACGACCTGCTGGTCCCCGCCCCGGCCCCGCCGTCCGCCCAGAACTGGCTGGGCACCGACGACCAGGGGCGCGACGTGATGGCGCGGCTGATCTACGGCTTCCGCATCTCGGTGCTGTTCGGGCTGGCGCTGACTTTCTTCTCCTCCATCATCGGCATCCTGGCCGGTGCCGTGCAGGGCTATTTCGGCGGCACGACCGACCTGCTGTTCCAACGCTTCATCGAGATCTGGCAGGGACTGCCGACCCTGTTCCTGCTGATCATCCTGTCCAGCATCGTGACGCCGAACTTCTGGTGGCTGCTGGGGCTGCTGCTGCTCTTCTCCTGGACGGCGCTGGTCAGCGTGGTGCGGGCGGAGTTCCTGCGGGCGCGCAACCTGGATTACGTGCGCGCGGCCCGCGCGCTGGGTGCGGGCGACACCACGATCATGCTTCGCCACGTGCTGCCCAACGCCATGGTGGCGACGCTGACCTTCATGCCCTTCATCCTGAACGGCTCCATCACCACCCTGACGGCGCTGGACTTCCTGGGCTTCGGCCTGCCGCCCGGTTCGCCATCCCTGGGCGAGCTGCTGGCCCAGGGCAAGGCGAACCTCCAGGCGCCCTGGCTCGGCCTCACCGCCTTCTTCGTGCTGGCGATCATGCTGAGCCTGCTGATCTTCATCGGCGAGGCGGTGCGCGACGCCTTCGACCCCCGCAAGACCATCGCCCAGCTCGGCACCGGCACCAGCCCCGCCAACGAGGCCACCAAGACCTCCGCCAAGCAGGCGGCGGAATGACGAGGTCGGTTCCAATTCGGCAGCCGTTGCTCCCGTTCCAAGGCGTGGCGAAGCAGCGGTTGAGGGAAAGGCAGCCCCCTACCCGTCACCCCCGCGAAAGCGGGGGTCCAGGACTCCGCCATAGGGATTCTTATGCAGGCTTCTGGATCCCCGCTTTCGCGGGGATGACGGATAAGTGGTTCCCCGTCGGCAACTCGTTGCAAGGCAGCGTGCGCAGATGCAGCAAACGCCCCCAGGAGAGGGTGTTTGCAACGCGTCCCTCCCTCACGTCCCCAAGAAGGCGGAACAGCCCATGACCGAACCCCTCCTTTCCGTCCGCAACCTGCATGTGGAGTTCCGGTCCGGCGGCGGGACGATGCAGGCGGTGAAGGGCGTGTCCTTCGACATCGCCAAGGGAGAGACCTTGGCGCTGGTGGGCGAATCGGGGTCCGGCAAGTCGGTGACGGCGCTGTCGATCCTCCAGCTCCTGCCCTACCCGATGGCGCGGCACCCGCAGGGCTCCATCCGCTTCCGCGACGCCGAGCTGGTGGGCGCCAAGGAAAGCGTGCTGCGGGAGGTGCGCGGCGACCGCATCGCCATGATCTTCCAGGAGCCGATGACCTCGCTGAACCCGCTCCACTCCATCGAGCGGCAGATCACCGAGACGCTGTTCCTGCACAAGGGGCTGACGCGGAGTGCGGCCCGCAAGCGGACGCTGGAGCTGCTGCGGCTGGTGGGTCTGCCAAGCCCGGAGAAGCGGCTGGGCGCCTACCCGCACGAGCTGTCGGGCGGGCAGCGCCAGCGCGTGATGATCGCCATGGCGCTCGCCAACGAGCCGGACCTGCTGATCGCCGACGAGCCGACGACCGCGTTGGACGTCACCATCCAGGCGCAGATCCTGGAGCTGCTGAAGGACCTCCAGCGCCGCTTCGGCATGGCCCTGCTGCTGATCACCCACGACCTGGGCGTGGTGCGCAAGATGGCCGACCGCGTCTGCGTGATGAACCACGGCGAGATCGTGGAGAGCGCGCCCGCCGCCGACATCTTCGCCCGGCCGCAGCACGCCTACACCCAGCGCCTGCTGGCGGCGGAGCCGCGCGGCAACCCGCTCAACCCGCCGTCGGACGCGCCGGAGGTGATGGCCGCCGACAGCCTGAAGGTCTATTTCCCGATCAAGAAGGGTCTGCTGCGCCGGACCGTGGACCATGTGCGCGCCGTGGACGGCGTGTCGGTGGAGGTCCGCCAGGGCCACACGGTGGGGGTGGTCGGCGAATCCGGCTCCGGCAAGACGACGCTGGGGCTGGCGCTGCTGCGGCTGCAGGCCAGCGAGGGGGCGATCCGCTTCGATGGCACGGACATCCAGGGTTGGCAGCCCAAGCGGCTGCGCCCCCTGCGCCGCCAGATGCAGGTGGTCTTCCAGGACCCCTTCGGCAGCCTGTCGCCGCGCATGTCCGTCGGCCAGATCATCGGCGAGGGGCTGAAGATCCACGGAATCGGCAGCGGGTCCGAGCGCGACCGCATGGTCGCCACCGCGCTGGAGGAGGTCGGGCTCGACCCCGCCAACCGGCACCGCTACCCGCACGAATTCTCCGGCGGCCAGCGCCAGCGCATCGCCATCGCCCGCGCGCTGGTGCTGAAGCCGAAATTCATGGTGCTGGACGAGCCGACCAGCGCGCTGGACATGTCGGTGCAGGCCCAGATCGTGGACCTGCTGCGCGACATCCAGGCCAAGCACAATCTGGCCTACCTGTTCATCAGCCACGACCTGCGCGTCGTGCGGGCGCTGTCGAGCCATGTCATCGTCATGAAGGATGGGCGCGTCGTCGAACAGGGGCCGACCCGCCGCATCTTCGAGGAGCCCCAGCAGGACTACACCCGCGCCCTGCTGGCCGCCGCCCTGAACCTGGAGGCGGTCAGGTCCGACGCGGTGCGGACCTGACGGGCCGACGGGCCGGACGGGCGCCGGCAGCGGTTTTCGCACCCGCCCCTGCCCCAGGCACCGGCACCTCCCGCCACTGGCCGGGCGCAAGTCCGTCCAGGGTCCAGTCGCCGATGGACCAGCGGATCAGCCGCAAGGTCGGGAATCCGACGGCGGCGGTCATGCGGCGGACCTGGCGGTTGCGGCCCTCGCGCAGGGTCAGGGCGATCCAGCCCGTCGGGATGCTGGCGCGGTAGCGCACGGGCGGGTCGCGCGGCCACAGCCCGGCGGGCTCCTCCATCGCGCGGGCCTCGGCGGGGAGCGTCGGGCCGTCGTTCAGCGTCACGCCACGCCGCAAGATCTCCAGCGCCTCCTCCGTCGGGATGCCCTCCACCTGCACCCAGTAGGTCTTGGGCAGTTTGTGCTTGGGCGAGGCGATGCGGGCGATCAGCGGGCCGTCGTCGCTGAGCGCCAGCAGCCCCTCGCTGTCGCGGTCCAGCCGCCCGGCGGGATAGACGCCCTTCACCGGCACATGGTCGGCCAGCGTCGCCCGGCCCTCCTGGTCGGTGAATTGCGGCAGCACGCCATAGGGCTTGTGAAACAGGATCAGGCGGGGCAAGGCTTTCTCACGGACAGTCTCGGCGCGCGTTCGGCGCGCCAATCATAACAGCGGGTATCCAATGACGCTTCTCTTCTGCTCCACCTCCGACAACGCCGACCGCTGGGTGGGCGAGCTGCGCAAGCGCGCCCCGAACCTGGAGGTGCGCGTCTGGCCGGAGATGGGCGATCCGGCGGAGATCGACTACGCGCTGGTCTGGAAGCCGCCGCACGGGCTGCTGGCGGGCCTGCCGAACCTGAAGCTGATCGTCTCGCTCGGCGCGGGGGTGGAGGCGCTGCTGCTCGACCCGACCCTGCCGCAAGTGCCGCTGGTCCGCATGGTGACCGACGGGCTGACGCTGGACATGGCGGGCTACGTCGCGATGCAGGTGCTGCGCTGGGAACGCAAGCTCGACGCCTACGCCGAGCTTCAGAAGGCAGGGCGCTGGGAGCCGCTCGGCCACCGGCCGGCGTCGGAGGTCGGCATCGGCATCCTCGGGCTGGGGGAACTTGGGGTGGCCTCGGCCCGGACGCTCGCCAGCATGGACTACCGGGTCATGGGCTGGAGCCGCTCCCCCAAGACCGTTTCCGGCGTGGAGAGCTTCACCGGCGAGGAGGGCTTGCACGCGATGCTCGGGCAAAGCGACCTGCTGGTCTGCCTGCTGCCGCTGACGGAGGACACGCGCGACATTCTGAACGCCGAGCTGTTCGCCCGGCTGCCGAAGGGGGCCGTGGTCATCAACGCGGCGCGCGGCGGCCATCTGGCGGAGGCCGACCTGATCCCGGCCATCGACCGCGGGCATCTGGCGGGCGCCAGCCTGGACGTCTTCGCCGACGAACCGCTGCCGCCGGGCCATCCCTTCTGGGCGCACCCCAGGATCCACGTGACGCCGCACATCGCCGGCATCACCCACCCCTCCCGCGCGGCGGAGACGGTTGTGGAAGCCATCCGGCTGTTTGAGGCGGGACAGCCGCTGAAGAACGTGGTGGACCGCGCGAAGGGCTACTGAGGCAAGAGCGCTTATCCCACCCGCCGGACGGCCAGGATGCCGCCGGCGCGGGTGGGGTCCACCCGCAAGGTCACGTCCTCAAGTGGCTCGACCGTGACGGTCATGGTGAAGGCGGTGGCGTGCAGCAGGCGTGCGGCGTCCAGCATGATCCCGACATGGCCGGGGAAGAAGACGAGGTCGCCGCGCCGGTAGTCGCAGTCCCGTCCGTCGCGGGAGACCAGCTCCCCGACCTCTTCCCGCTGCATGTCGGAATCGCGCGGGCACGGGATGCCGGCGCAGGCCAGCGCGAGCTGCGCGAGCCCGGAGCAGTCGATCCCCCAAGTGGACCGGCCGCCCCACAGATAGGGCACGCCGAGCAACCGCTCGGCGGTGCGAACATGGTCCGGCTCCGCCCAGCCGAGCGGGGACAAGTGCTTGGCGTAGATCCAGCCGCCGTCGGCCAGCGCCATGTAGCCCTTCACCTCATCCGCCACCCGGACGCGGGCACCGAGCGGCAATGCCTCCAGCGGCACACCCTTCAGGTCCGGCTCGGGGAAGACGAATCCGCGCAGGTCGGTCACGACATGGGTCGGGTCCAGTGCGCCGGGGCGCAGCGCCTCCTCCCGCACCCAGCCGACATAGCCATCCGTGCCGTTCTGGCCCCAGGCCCAGCCGTCGCGGCGGTCGTAGACGGTGAAGGTCTCCCCGAAGACCAGTTCGCTGGTCAGGCGCGTGGCCGTGGGGTCGGCACGCATCCCGGCATGGCCGGCGCGGACGCGGTGCGGCTCCCCGTCGGCGAAGCGGGGGGCGTCCACGCGCCCGCGCAGATGGGATGCGGCGAGGTCGGCGCGCAGGGGGTTGCGGCGCGGGTCGAGCGTATCGGTCATGTCGGCTCTTCGGGATGTCGTGCGGTCACGCCCGTCAGGCGTGGATTTCGGCTTCCAGCCGGGCCTTGGCGCTGGCGGCCAGCGCCTCCTCGGCGCGGACGATCTCCATGTCCTCGGCGGTGACGGCGCCCGCGGCGATCACCAGCTCGGCGAAATCGCTGAGAAAGACGCTGCCCTTCACCGTGCGCTGGAGCAGGACGTTGCGCTTGTCCTCCGTGTCGCGCTTGCGGCGGAGCAGCCCCAGCACCGACAGCCGGTCGAGCGCCCGCGTCACCGCCGGCTTGGAAATGTTCAGGGAGGAGGCGAGCCCGCGCACCGTGTGCGGCGGTTCGGTGAGGTAGACCTGGAGCATGATCGCCATCTGGCGCGCGGACAGGTCCGGTCCGTCCTGGCGCACGCTCTCCACCAACGCCGCACGCCACAAACCGAGCGCCTTGATGTTCCGTGCCATAGGATCCCCCGCGCCATGAACGCCCGGCCCCGCCACCGGGCATACCAGTGTCACTCAAGCCGGTGGAGTCGCGCAAGCGTTTCGCAACCGAATCGAGTTTCCACCACCGCGAATGCACAAAAACGGGCCGGCCGGGCGCGGTGCCGGGGCATCAGTAGATCAGTTCGTTCTCGCCGCCGCCCTCGGAGATGACGATCTCGCCGCGGGCGGCGAGGTCCTTGGCGAGCTGGACCATGTACATCTGGCTCTCGTCCACCTCGCGCACGCGGACCGGCCCCATGGCGGCCATGTCCTCGCGCAGGATCTTGGCCGCGCGTTCGGACATGTTGGAGAAGAACAGGTCCTTCAAGGTCTCCGACGCCCCCTTCAGGGCGGTGGCGAGCTTCTGCTTGTCCACCGTGCGCAGCATGGTCTGGACGCCGCCGGGGTCGAGCTTCGACAGGTCCTCGAAGGTGAACATCAGCGACTTGATGCGCTCGGCGCTGTCGCGGTTGCGCTCCTCCAGCGCGGCCATGAAGCGGTGCTCGGTCGTGCGGTCCAGCCCGTTGAAGATCTCCGCCAGCATCTCGTGGCTGTCGCGGCGGCTGGTGCGGGCGAGGTTGGTCATGAACTCGGTGCGCAGCGTGCGCTCCACGTCGTCCAGAACCTCCTTCTGCACGGCCTCCATGCGCAGCATGCGCATGATGACCTCCATCGCGAAGCTTTCCGGAAGCTGGGTCAGCACGCGGCCGGCATGCTCCGGCCGGATCTTCGACAGCACGACCGCGACGGTCTGCGGGTATTCGTTCTTGAGGTAGTTGGAAAGGACCGATTCGTTGACGTTGGCGAGCTTGTCCCACATCGTGCGGCCGGCCGGACCACGGATCTCCTCCATGATCTGGTCGACCTTGTCCTTGGGCAGGGTCTTCAGCAGCAGCCGCTCGGTCGAATCGAAGGAGCCGACGAGAGAGCCGGTCGCCGACATCTGCTCCGCGAACTCGACGAACAGGCGCTCGATCAGGTTGGCCGACACCGTGCCCAGGTTCGCCATGACCTGGGACAGCTCCTTGATCTCCTCGTCGTCCATCATGGCGAAGAGCCTGGCCGAATGCTCCTCGCCCAGGGCGAGCATCAGAATGGCCGCCTTTTCCGGACCGGTGAGGGTGCGATAATCCTCACGAACCTTCAGCGCCATGTCTCGATCCTCTCCGCCGGCCAGGGTGATTACACCCTTTGTTGTACCCCGTACCGAATCGGCAATCCATCCCTTCGGACCGGCGGAGAGGTGACAAATTTACCCCGTCCCGCGGGATCGGCGGGTGATCCGGCCGATCCCGCGTGCAAGGTTCAGGCGGCCCCGTAGCGCTTGGCGATCAGCGCGTAGGCAGCGCGCAGGCCCAGCGCCTCGCCGCCTTCCGGGCGGCCGGGCTTGGCCGAGGGATTCCAGGCGAAGACGTCCAGATGCGCCCAGGGCGTGTCCTTCGACACGAACTCCTGAAGGAACAGCCCGGCGGTGATGGCGCCGGCGAACGCCCCGGAGGAGACGTTGTTCATGTCGGCGACCTTGCTGTCCAGCCACTTGCGGTAAGGGGCCCAGAGCGGCAGGCGCCACATCGGGTCGTTCTCCGCGTCCGCCGCGATCAGCAGTTCTGCGGCCAGCGCCTCGTCGTTGCAGAAGAGCGCCGGCAGCTCCGGCCCCAGCGCCACGCGCGCGGCACCGGTCAGGGTGGCGAAGTCGATGATCATCGCCGGCTTCTCCGAATCCGCCTCCGCCAGCGCGTCGCAGAGGATCAGGCGGCCCTCGGCGTCGGTGTTGCCGACCTCGACCGTCAGCCCCTTGCGGGTGCTCAGCACGTCGAGCGGCTTGAAGGCGTTGCCGGAGATGACGTTTTCCACCGCCGGCACCAGCACGCGCAGCCGCACCGGCAGCCCCGCCATCATGATCATGCGGGCGAGACCCAGCGCGTGCGCCGCGCCGCCCATGTCCTTCTTCATGGTCAGCATGCCCGAGGACGGCTTGATGTCGAGCCCGCCCGTGTCGAAGCACACGCCCTTGCCGACGATGGTAACCTTGGGGTGGTCCGGGTTGCCCCAGCGCAGATCGACCAGCCTCGGCTCGCGCGGGCTGGCGCGGCCCACCGCGTGGACGGCGGGATAGTTCCGGTCAAGCAGCTCCTGCCCGACCGTGACCTCGTACGCCGCGCCGAACTCCAAGGCAAGCGCGTGGGCGGCCTCGGCCAGTTCCTCCGGCCCCAGGTCGGAGGCCGGCGTGTTGACAAGGTCGCGGACCAGCCAAGTGGCGGTCGCTGCCCGCTCCACCTCCGCCCGGTCGGCGCCCTCGGGCCAGACCAGCGCGGCGAAGCCCTTCTCCGACGTCTTGTAGCGCCCGAAGCGGTAGCTGCCGAGCGCCCAGCCCAGCGCCAGGCGCGTCGCCGCCCGGCCGTCCGGCTCAAGGCCGGGCGCTGGGTCGAGGCGGTAGCTTCCCGGCGGCAGGCCCGCCGGTAGCCCGGCCAGCCCCCACAGCTCGTCGAGCGCCGACACCCCGGCCAGCACGCGCGCGATGCCACCCTCTCCGTCCGGCAGCAGCGCCGTGGCACCGGCCTCGCCGGAGAAGTTCAGCGCCTTCACCCAGCCCGCGACGGCGGGGGGCTGCGCCTCCAGCCAGCCGGACAGCGCGGCCTTGGTCAGCGGGGTCAGCGGAACGGTGTCGGCGGCGGCCGTGTCGATCAGGGTGGGCAGCAAAACGGGCGTCCTTCCAAATCACGGATCAGGGTCTTGCGGGAAGGTCAGAGGATGGCGCGCCGCCGCCCGCCTGAAAAGAGGCTATGCGGCATAAGCCGCGCCCGATGGCCGGTAGGGAGGACCGCAAGGACCGGTCTTGTGCGCCGGTCTGTCCCCGGCCATGCTCCCCCTCCCCATCCACCTTGAGCCCGCGAGCCCGTCATGAGCAGCCTCACCCTCGTCATCGGCAACAAGGCCATCTCCTCCTGGTCGCTGCGTCCCTGGCTGGCGCTGAAGCAGACCGGGCAGGCCTTCGACGAGATCGTCATCACCCTGCGCCAGCCGGACACCGCGGCCCGCATCCTGGAGCATTCGCCATCCGGCAAGGTGCCGGCGCTCATGCACGGCGACCGCACGGTCTGGGACTCGCTGGCGATCTGCGAGTATCTGGCGGAGACCTTCCCCGACGCCCGGCTGTGGCCCGACGACGCCCATGCCCGCGCGGTCGCGCGCGCGGTCTCGGCGGAGATGCATTCGGGCTTCGCCGCGCTGCGCGGTTCCATGTCCATGAACCTGAAGCACCGCTTCCTGGGCGAGGGCCGCACCCCCGCGACCGAGGCCGACATCGCGCGCATCGCGCGGATCTGGACCGATGCCCGCGCCCGCTTCGGCCAGGAGGGTCCCTTCCTGTTCGGCCGCTTCTCCATCGCCGACTGCATGTACGCGCCGGTGGTGACGCGGTTCGACACCTATGGCGTCGCGCTGGACCCGGTCTGCGCCGATTACTGCCGGGCGGTGCGGGAGTTGCCGGCCATGCGCGAATGGACCGAGGCCGCCCTGGCGGAGCCCTGGGACATCACCGAACCGCCGCGCAAGGGCTGAGCCGAAAGGCCGGAACCCTGCCGGGTGGCCGATGTTGAGGGGGGTTCAACACCCCGCGCCAAGGAGGCACTCCATGAGCGACAACAAGCGCAACATCGACACCGACGCCATCGCCCATTCGTCCCAGGGCAACACGTCGGCGACCGGCACGGGCACCCACGCGGTCAACGCGCGCGAGTCGGCGGCCGATCAGTCGGACAACAAGGCCAAGGGAAACGAGGCGCGCGTCTCCGGCTACGGCAAGGGCATGACCCAGCCGGAGACCGGCAAGAACTGAGGCCCGTTCCTCCAATCCTCCCCCCGCGGGGCACAAACGCCCCGCTGTCTTGTTGAAGGCGGGCCAGACGGAGGGAGGAGCATATGGGGAAGAAGGAAGCCGTTCTCGTGACGGCGGCGGCGCTCGCGCTGTGTGCGGCGACCGCCGCGCGGGCCGCGGAGGGCGACGAGCACCTGTCGCTGTCCGGCGGCCTGCCGGTCACCATCGAGGATGCCGGGTCCATCCAGAAGGGCGACATCGACACCAAGCTGCGCTTCTATTACGAGAACCAGCGCAAGCGCGGGGCGCGCAACCTCCTGACCGTCGATCCGGAGATCGAGGTGGGCGTCGCCCCGAACCTGTCCTTCGGCGTCTCCCCCAGCTACAGCCTCGGCAACGCCTCCGGCGCCCAGAGCGGCGAGGTCGAATTCGAGATCGAATACAGCGTCCTGCCGCAGAGCGGGAGCGGCACCGGCATCCTGATCGAGCCATTGGTGAGCATCCCCTACGGCTACAGCGAGGATGCCGTCGAGGCCGGCCTGGCGCTGCGGGTGACTCAGCCGCTCACCGGTTCACCGACCGGGCCGCGCCTGCACCTGAACGCGCGGCTGCTGCACCTGTTCGACTCCGATGACGGGCAGCGCGACAACCGCTACTTCCTGGGCGCCGGCGTGAACTTCACGGTGGCTCCCAGAACGGCCCTGGCGCTGGACGTCATCCGCGAACAGTCGCAGGAGCGCGGCAGCGTGGAAAACCTGGTCGAGGCCGGCGTCCGGCACGAACTGATGGAAAAGCTGTCGGTCGGTTTCGGCGCCGGCGTCGGCATCGGGCCGGACTCGCCGCGCTACCGTCTGCTGCTGGGATTGCAGAAGTCCTTCTGAGCGCTGGAGCCGGCGGCCTTCCGGGGTGCCGGCTCCGTCATCCGGGCCGGCCTCACGCCGGCTCGGCCACCTTCTCGGCCACGCCCCGCGCCAGCGGGCCGCGCTCGGCCGCCAGCAGCGCCGCCATCCGGTTCAGTTCGGCGTCCTTCTCGGCGATGGTCGTCTCGGCGAGCGCGACCAGGGCGTCGATGTTCGCCTGCGACGGGTCGTCCATCTCCCGGTTCGGGATGCCGGTGACGGGCAGCGGCGCCTGGAGCCGCAGGTAACTGTCCTGCTCCTCCAGCATCTCATAGACCTGGTAGTCCACCGCGTCCGCGACGCCGTCCATCAGCACTTCCAGCAGCTTGGGCCCCCAGGTGAGGGCGCCCATGACCTGGTTCGGGTCGAAGCCCTGCGGCTTGGGGATCTGGCCCGTGCCGATCGACAGCATGGCGATCCGCGCGCCGGGATAGAGCTTCATGGCCTCGGCCAGCGCGCACATGGCGGGGTTGTTGGCGAAGACGCCGCCATCGACCATGGCGTAGCTCCGCGTCTCCGGCACGCCGGCCGAGGGCACGCTGGACACGCAGGCCGGCTGGAAGAAGACCGGCGCCGCGGAGGTCGCCCGCGCCACCGTCCACAGCGCGAAGTCCGGCTGCGCCTGCCCGGCCACGGCACGCGCACGCCAGCTCTTGAAGAGGTGCGGGTCGTGCCGGATCATGTCGTAGGTGGTGACGAGCAGATGGCAGCGCTCGACCTCCGACAGCAGGCCGGTGCCGAGCACGTTCCGCAGGAGGTTCTCCAGCGAGGCGGCGTCGTAGATCGGCTTCTGCAGCTCGTGATAGATGTCCAGCGTCGGCGCGATCGCCTCGTGCACGGCGCCGGCGATCCGCGCGTCGCGGACCGGGTTCCACCAGTGCCCGCCCTTGTAGGCGGTGACGGCCTTGTCGACGAGGCCGCCGACCTGCTTCGCCTCGGCCATCAGCGCCGCGACGCGCGAGCCGTTGGGGAAGATGGCCCCGCCGTTGGTCCTGTAGAAATCCAGCAGTTGCTGCGCCGTCATCGGCGCGTCCGGCTTCGCCAGACCCGTCGCCAGGATGCCGCCGGTCGAGGTGCCGGCGATGATGTGGAAGGCGTCGCAGAGATGCTCCGGGCCGCCCATGGCGGCGACGCGTTTTTCCAGTTCCGCCAGGATGCGTGCGGGATACACGCCGCGGATGCCGCCGCCGTCGATGGAGAGAATGCGAATCGTCTGGTCCATAGGATTTCCCCTGCAGGTCGGGCGCCGCCCCCCGGCAGGGTCATACGCGCATAATCCTAAGGATCGGCAAAATCGATAGTGGTGTTCAATGGCTTTGTCGGTGACCTTTTGCAACCGCATGCGGTTGCACGCAGGCTTCACGGCGCCGGGCGTTCGCCCGTCTGCCTGCCGTCGGGCACCGCGGGGGCCGGAGGCGGCGGTTCACCGCCGGGATCGGTGTTCGCCGACGGCTCGTTGGCGGCGTTGCCCAGCAGCCCGGCCTTGCGGTAGTAGCGCTCCGCCCCGGGATGGAGCGGCACCGACAGGCCGGCCAGCGCCTTCAGCCGGTCCATGCTGCGGCCCCTCGGATGGCCCTCGACCAGCAGGCGGCGGGTGTTCTCGTGCCACAAGGCGCTGCAGATGCCGAAGATCAGGTCGGGACTGCCGTCGGCGCGCACCAGCAGCTCCGCGCCGAGCCCGAGCGTGCGCGTCTCCGGCACACCGGCGTAGGAGCCGGCCGGCACCACCGTTTCCATGAAGAAGCGCTGCTCGGCGCGCAGCCGCCCGGCCTCCTCCCCATCCAGGGGTATGAGCCGGATCGGCACCCGCGCCGCGACGTCGGCGATGGCGGCGACCGGCGGGCCGCCGACCATGAAGAAGGCCTCCAGCTTGCCCTGCCCCAGCCAGTCGGCCGAGGTGCCGGGCTTCTGATAGACGGGCTGGACGTCGGCGACGCGGACCCCGAAAGCCTCCAGAACGAGGCGGGCCTCGACCAGAGTGCCGGATCCCTCCTCCCCCAGCGACACGATGCGGCCCTTCAGGTCCTGGACCGAGTGGATGCCGCTGTCGGCGGCGACCACGAGGTGCAGCGCCTCCGCGTAGAGCATGCCGATGGAGCGCAGCCCCTCGAAGGGCGGCCGGTTCGCGTAGCGGCCGGAGCCGTTGTAGGCCCAATAGGCGATGTCGGCCTGGCAGAGGCAGGCCTCCACCGTGCCGTTGCGCAGCAGCTCGATGTTCTCGACCGAGCCGGAGGTCGCCTGCGCCACGGCGATCAGCCCCGGCACGCCGCAGCTCCCCCCACGGTCGCAGGCGCGCGCACCGGGCGGGCTGGAGATGGCGTTGGCGATCAGCCCGCCCATTGGGAAATAGGTGCCGGAGGTCGTGCCGGTGGCGATGCGGAAATAGCGGACGTCCTGCGCCATGGCGCGTCCGGCGGGACCGAGCGCGCCGAGCAGGGCGCCGCCCGCCGCAAGGCCCAGGAGGCGCCGTCGCCCGACCGGTGCCGCGGCGGAGACGGGGAAGGCGGAACGGGTATCGGCTGCTGCACGCTGCACCGGCGGGTCCACCCTCTGCTCTGACGGGGGGCCGGCACGGACGCGGCGTCCCGGCACCCGTCCTACAAATACCAGAAAGCGACCTTTTTCAAGGCAGCAAGCGGCCAAAGGCGTCGGTCAACTCAAGAATGCCGAAGACTGCTACCGCACCGCCACAAAATTGGACCGCGCGCGCCGAAACCGCCATGCCCAGCATGCCGGCGAGCCCGACCCCGGCGGCCAGCACCAGGAGGCTTCCCGACGCGAAGCCCGCCCAGAAGAGCGGCCCGCCCATGTGCATGTAGCCGTGGAAGACCGCCGCGACGGCCGCCACCAGGACCGACACCACCAGAGGCACCCTCAGGTTCATGGCGACCAGCGCGCCCATGACGATGAGCGAGACGGCGAGCCCCTGCCCGGCGTAGGCCAGCCGCACCCCGAACTGCGCGGCGATCCCCGCCGCCAGCAGGGCGGTGACCGCCGCCGCCGGCAGCTGCCACACCGCCGGCCCGCCGCTCTGCCCTGCCCAGAGACCGGTCGCCAGCAGCCCCAGCAGATGCGCCAGGACCCAGACCGGCTCGGTCAGCCCGGTCCCGAACGGCCCGGTCGCCGTCACCCGCGCCAGCGCCGGCGAGGCCGCCAGGAGCAGCAGGACCGCGGGCAGCACGAGCGCCACGGAAGGTCCCGGTACAAGCCGCTTGCCGATCACCGCCATTCCCGACCCCCCTCCATCAAAACCGCCGCCGGTATGGCCGGGGGCGTCGGCGGGGTCAAGGGAAAGGGTCGAGGGGCATCATGGACAGGAAACCTCCCGCGCCGTTATCCTTCCCGTGCGCCACCGCGGGGGTCCGCCATGCCCGATGGACATCTCTACGACACCGACTGGTACGCCTGGACCCAGGCCCAGGCGACGGCCCTGCGCCGGATGGCCGAGGCGCGGGCGAACACCGAGCTGGACCTTGACCATCTCGCGGAGGAGGTCGAACTCTTGGGCGGCAGCGAAATCTGCGCGCTGGAAAGCGCCCTCGCGCGGATCGTCGAGCATCTGCTGAAGCTCGAACATTCCCCCGCCGCCGATTCACGCCATTCCTGGCTCCTCAGCGTCGTCGAGCAGCGCAGCCGCGCCCAACGCATCCTGCGGCGCAGCGGCACGATCCGGCGCAGCCTGCCGGACCTGCTGCCGGATGCCTGGGAGGATGGCCGCAAGCTTGCCGCCAAGGCGCTGGAGCTGTTCGACGGCATCGATCCCGCGACGCTGCCGGCGGACTGCCCCTACAGCGCCGAACAGATCCTCGACGATGGCTTCCATCCGGCGAACCGGCACGGGCTTTCCTGAAACCCGACCGGGACTTCGCGGCGTCCGGCACACCATTGCGCATCGCGTTCCATGCCGGTACACAGGGCGCCAACCGCCGACCCCTGCGTGAGAGTCCAGCCATGAGCACGTCCGCCGCCGCCGACAGGGCGGTCATCGCCGAAACCGCGGCCAAGATCCTTCTCGAGATCAAGGCGCTGCATTTCAACGCCGAGACGCCCTTCATCTTCACCTCGGGCTGGGCGAGCCCGGTCTACACGGACTGCCGCCGCATCGTCTCCTTCCCGCGCGCGCGCAAGGCCCTGATGGACTTCGCGGTGGCGACGATCGAGCGCGAGATCGGCTACGAGAGCGTGGACGCGGTGGCCGGCGGCGAGACGGCGGGCATCCCCTTCGCGGCCTGGATCGCCGAGCGGCTGGAACTGCCGATGCAGTATGTCCGCAAGAAGCCCAAGGGCTTCGGCCGCAACGCCCAGATCGAGGGCGTGCTCACCGAGGGGCAGCGCGTCCTGCTGGTCGAGGACCTCGCCACCGATGGCAAGAGCAAGGAGAACTTCATCACCGCGCTGCGCACCGCCGGCGCCCAGGTGACGGACACCTTCGTGATCTTCCACTACGGCATCTTCCCACAGTCGCGCGAGAGCATGGCGGCCATCGGCGTCCGCCTGCACGAGCTGTGCACCTGGTGGGACGTCCTCAAGGTCGCCCGCGACAACCAGTATTTCGACGCCAACACGCTGGCCGAGGTGGAGAAGTTCCTCCACAACCCGGTGGACTGGTCCGCCGCCCACGGCGGCAAGTCGAGCATGGGCTGAAGCCCGGCCGGCGGGACGCGGCCGGAACGGAACGGAGCGGGGGCAAGCGGTCCATCATGAGCGTCAAGCGCCGGGAAGGGGTCTTCAATCCCAACCGCCGGATTCTGGCGCCGGACGCCTTGCCCCGGTCCGAACTGGACACCATGGCCGACCGCGCCTCCTACGGGGGCAATCCGGAGCACAAGCTGCATCCCGGCGACTACGGCTTCGGCGCGCTGCCGCACCCGCGTCCGGGCAAGATGCTCTGCGACGCCGAAGGGCCGTTCGGCAAATCGCAAGCCGAGAGTCTTTTGAAGGCCGCTTTCCGCAAGGGCATGGTCAGCCGCCAGACGCGCGGCGACTGGCCGCAGAATGTCTGGGCGGTCACGACGGCCGGCGTTCCCTACGAGGCACAACTGGAAAACCGTGACCAGGGGACCTATCATGGTTACCCGATGGCAGCGGATGATGTCTTCCGGAGCATCGTATTGAAGGAATGGGCGAAGCGGTGAGCTACCCTCTGGAATTCGATGCCGAATGGGAATTCCTGCAATCCGGTCCGCCGGAAGAGAAAGCCTGCTTCGCCGCCCTGGGCATCCGCCATGGCGCCACGTGGATGACCGAAGCCGACGACCGGCTGGCGAAGCGGATCCGGACCTCCGTCTATGTCTCCACCTATCCGCTGGCGCAGTGGCTTGCCTGGAACTGGTGGCGCCTGCGGTGGGAGCCGGAATCCGGCGCACCCGCATGGGCTCTCGCTCACCGGCTCTCCTCCGTCGGCGGAGGGTATGTCTGGCCGAACATCACCATCGCATCGGACGGTGAGCGTGTCGCCCTGACCGTGAAGCCGACCAGGGCGGAGCCGTCGGCGTCCCTGCGCTACATCGCCGACCTGTCGGTCGCGGTCGGCGCGGCTGAATTCGAGGCCGCCCTCGACCGCTTCCTTGGGCAGGTCCAGGCGCAGTTGCGCGCCGAAGGGGTTGCCGAGACCAACTTCGACCGCATCTGGAACGCGGTCCGGGAGGAGCGCGCGGACCCCGACGCCGCGCTCTGGCGGCGCTTCGAAGCGATGCTCGGCTTCGATCCCGACGAGGCGGATCCGTCCCTGATCGAGCGCATGGTCGCGGACACGGCGGTGCTCGGCAAGGAAGCGGTGGCGGAGATCGCGGCCGAACATGCGGGGGGCGAGCCGCCCTCCCGGCAGCATCTGATCGATTTGGCCGGGCAGATCGGCTTCGACGCGCATCCCGCGGACGCGGTTCGCCTGTCCACCGCCGGAAAACCGCGCCGGACGGAGGCCCTCCCCGCATGGCGGCGCGGCGCGGAGATGGCGAAGGCTCTTCGTGTCCAGGAGAAGCTCGGCAGCGATCCGATCCCGAACGCACGCCTGTCGGCGATGTGCGGCCTGTCCAGCTCGGTCCTGGGGCAGGATGGAGGGAGTTTCCGGTTCGCCTTCGCCTTGGATCGGGACCGGACATCCGGCGCCGTCGTCCTGCGTTCGAAATACGAAACCGGCCGGCGTTTCGACCTGGCCCGGCTGCTGGGCGACCGGCTGAGCGGCGATGCGGGAACGCTCTTCCCGGCCACCGCCGCCTACACCTACCGGCAGAAGCTGCAACGCGCCTTCGCGGCCGAACTTCTCTGCCCGTTCGAGGCTTTGGAGGAGATGCTGGGCGAGGACCGCTCGGCAGCGGCGGTCGAGAACGCCGCCCAGCGCTTCGGCGTTTCGGAACTGACCGTCCGAACGCTGCTGGTGAACCATGGACGCCTGGGCCGCGAGGATCTGATCGGCGACACCGAGGCCATGCAGGCCGCGTGACCGCCCGCCCGCCGCCATTCCGCGGGGCTGAAGCGTTTGCCTTGACCCCACCCCCGACACGGCTAATATCCGCGCCATGATGCGCATGGGGTGGATCTCGCGGGCGTGGGTCTCGCGGCGAATTACCGGCCCGGCTCTCTGAGGAGGGCCGGGTTCTTTGCGTTTGCCCTTCGCGAGGCCGGACCGCTGCCTCCGACGATGCCGTCTTTCAGGATCATCCAAGTCATGACCCGCGATTACAAGTCGACCGTCTTCCTGCCGCGCACCGATTTCCCCATGCGCGGCGGCCTGCCGACGAAGGAGCCCGAGCTGCTGCAGCGCTGGGCCGAGATGGACCTGTTCAAGCGCCTGCGCGACGCCTCCAAGGGCCGCGAGAAGTTCGTGCTGCACGACGGCCCGCCCTACGCCAACGGCAACATCCACATCGGCCACGCGGTCAACAAGATCCTGAAGGACGTGATCGTCCGCACCCGGCAGATGCAGGGCTACGACGCCAACTACGTCCCCGGCTGGGACTGCCACGGCCTGCCGATCGAGTGGAAGATCGAGGAGAAGTACCGCGCCGCCGGCAAGGACAAGGACGACGTTCCGATCCTGCAGTTCCGCGCGGAATGCCGCCAGTTCGCTCAGGACTGGGTGAACGTCCAGGCGTCGGAGTTCAAGCGGCTCGGCGTCGAGGGCGACTGGCGCGTGCCCTACATGACCATGACCTTCCCGGCCGAGGCGCAGATCGTCCGCGAGATCCACAAGTTCGCGGCGAACGGCGGCCTCTACAAGGGCGCCAAGCCGGTCATGTGGTCCACGGTCGAGAAGACGGCGCTGGCCGAGGCCGAGGTCGAGTACCACGACCACACCTCCACCACCGTCTTCGCCCGCTTCCCCGTCGCCGAGTCCCCGGTCGCCGAGCTGAAGGGCGCCTCGGTGGTGATCTGGACCACCACCCCCTGGACGCTGCCGTCCAACCGCGCCGTCGCCTATGGCGCGGAGATCGAGTACGCGGTCTATGAGGTGACGGCGGTCGAGGAGGGCAGCCTCGCCCGGGTCGGCGAGCGGCTGGTGCTGACCCCGGCGCTGGCCGAGAGCGTGCAGAAGGAGGCGAAGATCGCCGAATGGACGGCGGTCGCCCGCTTCCCCGGCGCGTCGCTGGCCGGCACGGTCTGCCGCCACCCGCTGAACGGCCAGGGCTACGACTTCGCGGTGCCGCTGCTGGCCGGCGACTTCGTCACGACCGACGCCGGCACGGGCTTCGTCCACATCGCCCCCGGCCACGGCGAGGACGACTTCTACCTCTGCATGGCCAACGGCATCGAGGTGGACCAGCTCGTCGGCGAGGACGGCCGCTACTACGACCATGTCCCGCTCTTCGCCGGCCGCGCCATCTACACGCCGCAGGGCAAGCCCGGCGACGCCAACAACGCGGTGCTGGAGGCCTTCCAGGCGGCCGGCGGGCTGCTGGCGCGCGGCCGGATCAAGCACAGCTACCCGCACAGCTGGCGTTCCAAGGCCCCGCTGATCTTCCGCACCACGCCGCAGTGGTTCATCTCCATGGAGACGAACGACCTGCGCCAGGTCGCGCTGAAGGCCATCGAGGACACGCGCTGGGTGCCGGAGCAGGGCGAGAACCGCATCCGCGCGATGATCGAGAGCCGCCCGGACTGGTGCATCAGCCGCCAGCGCGCCTGGGGCGTGCCCATCGCGCTGTTCGTGCGCAAGCGCACCGGCGAGATCCTGCGCGACCCCGCCGTGTTCGAGCGCATCGCCGCCGCCTTCGAGCAGGACGGCGCCGACGCCTGGTACAGCCGCGACCCGCAGGAGTTCCTGGGCAACGAGCACCGGGCCGAGGAGTTCGAGCAGGTCCGCGACATCGTGGACGTCTGGTTCGAATCCGGATCGACCCACGCCTTCGTGCTGGAGCAGCGGCCCGAGCTGAAATGGCCGGCCGACCTCTATCTGGAAGGCTCCGACCAGCATCGCGGCTGGTTCCACTCCTCGCTGCTGGAAAGCTGCGGCACGCGCGGCCGGGCGCCCTACGACGCCGTCCTGACGCACGGCTTCGTGCTGGACGAACAGGGCCGCAAGATGTCGAAGTCGCTCGGCAACGTCGTCGCCCCGCAGGAGGTGAGCGACAAGTTCGGCGCGGACATCCTGCGGCTGTGGGTCATCAACTCGGACTATTCCGAGGACCTGCGCATCGGCCAGGAGATCATCAAGACCCAGGCCGACCTGTACCGCCGCCTGCGCAACACCCTGCGCTACCTGCTGGGCGCGCTCGCCGACTATTCGGTCGAGGAGCGCATCGCCGCGTCGGAGATGCCGGAGCTGGAGCGCTGGGTCCTGCACCGGCTGTGGCAGCTGGACACGCTCGTCCGCGAGAAGATCGAGGCCTACGACTTCCACGCCCTGTTCGTGGCGCTGCATAACTTCTGCGCGGTCGAGCTGTCGGCCTTCTACTTCGACGTCCGCAAGGACAGCCTCTACTGCGACCGCACGGATTCGGTGCGCCGCCGCTCGGTCCGCACGGTGATGGAGCATCTCTTCTCCGCCCTGACCGCCTGGCTCGCCCCGATCCTCTGCTTCACGGCGGAGGAGGCTTGGCTCGCCCGGCCGCAGGGGCTCGGCCTCGGCGACGCGGAGAGCGTGCATCTGCGCCTCTTCCCGGAGATCCCGGCGGAGTGGCGCGACGACGCGCTGGCCGCGAAGTGGGAGAAGATCCGCGACGTCCGCCGCGTCGTCACCGGTGCCCTGGAGCTGGAGCGCGCCAACAAGCGGATCGGCTCCTCCCTCCAGGCCGAGCCGACGGTCCATGTGGACGAGGAGACCCGGACCTTGCTGGCCGGTGTGGACTTCGCCGACGTCTGCATCACCTCGCAGATCGAGGTCGTCGCGAGCCCGGCCCCGGACGGCGCCTTCACCCTGCCCGACGTCGCCGGCATCGCGGTGGCGCCGGGCCTCGCCGACGGCGAGAAGTGCGAGCGCTGCTGGAAGGTGCTGCCGGAGGTGACCACGGTGCCCGAGCACCCCACCCTCTGCCAGCGCTGCGCCGACACCGTGGACCACGCCCCGGCCGGCTGATGTCCGGGGGCGGGGCGCGCGCCTGCGTCCCGCCCCTCCGCCTCCTCCTTCACCTTGCCCTCTCCGCCCCGCCCTTCCCTTGGGATACCCGCCCGCATGAACGCCGACGCCGCCTACCCGTCCCGCTCCTATCTCGGCCTGGGCCTCGGCCTTGCCGCGCTGGTCGTCGTCCTCGACCAGCTCAGCAAATGGTGGATCCTGGAAGTGGTCATGCAGCCCGTGCCGCGGGTGGTCGAGGTCACGCCCTTCTTCAACCTGGTGCTGGCCTGGAACTACGGCGTCAGCTTCGGGACCTTCGCCAGCGGCGAGGCCTACATGCCCTACGTGCTGAGCGCGGTGGCGCTGGGCATCGTCGTGGCGCTGTTCGTCTGGATGCGCCGGGCGGAGCGGCCCTTCATCGCGGTGGCGCTGGGCATGGTGATCGGCGGTGCCATCGGCAACATCATCGACCGCATCCGCTTCGGGGCGGTGGCGGACTTCCTCGATTTCCACGCGGCCGGCTGGCATTTCTGGGCCTTCAACGTGGCCGACAGCGGGATCACCGTGGGGGTGGCTCTGCTGCTGCTCGACGGCCTGTTCGAAAGCCGCGAAAAATCGTAAGAAATTTGGCCTCGGAGCCGCTATAAGAGCTATCCACAAGCGACCTTGCGCGGTTGTGACAGACGACGGGACCAGATCGTGATCGACATTCTCTCCGCTTCTCCGACCTCGCGCCGCTCCGCGCGCCCGATCCTCGGCCCCCTGTCCGGGCTGGCGCTCGCAGCACTGGCCGTGACCGGCTGCTCGGACATCCGCCAGTCCATCGGCCTCGACCGGAACACCCCGGACGAGTTCACCGTCGTCTCGCGCGCGCCGTTGAGCATGCCGCCCAGCATGTCCCTGCCCGCCCCCCGTCCCGGCGCGGCCCGCCCCCAGGACGCCCACACCGCCCAGATGGCGGCGGCCTCGGTGTTCGGCGGCGCTTCCCGCGGGACGGTGACCGGCACCGCCGGCGAGTCCGCGCTGGTCGCCCAGGCCGCGACCAAGGGCATCGACCCGGACATCCGCGCCAAGGTCGACCAGGAGACCACGGCACTGATCAGCGCCGACAAGCGCTGGGTCGACCGGCTGCTCTTCTGGCAGACGCAGGAGCCGCCGCACTCCATCGTCGATCCGGCGAAGGAGCGCGAGCGGCTGCGCGCCGCCGCCGCGGAAGGCAAGGCGCTGAACGACGGCGCCGTCCCGACCATCGAGCGCCGCCGCAAGGCTCCGCTGGAAGGCCTGTTCTAAGCCCGGGAGTCTCCCGGCCTTTTGTGCCGGGGGTCATATTGTCCGGCCGCGCTTGCGGCACCACTCTCTAGGGGCGCTTCCCGGCCGGGCGGCGCCCCTTCTCTTTGTCTGGTTCGCGAGAGGTTTCATGATCGCCGGCTTTCGCATGGCCTGCCGCGCCGCCACCGCCGCGGCGATGCTCGTCCTCGCCGCACCGGGATTCTCCGGCGGGGAACACGCCGCCCTCGCGGCGGAAAAGGGGGTCTTCTTCCCCGAATCCTTCACCCTGTCGAACGGGATGGAGGTCGTGGTCATCAACAACCCCCGCGTTCCGGTCGTGACCCACATGGTCTGGTACAAGGCCGGGGCCGCCGACGAGGAGCGGGGCAAGTCCGGCATCGCCCATTTCCTCGAACATCTGATGTTCAAGGGCACGA
The DNA here is from genome assembly GCF_017356015.1 of Azospirillum sp. SYSU D00513. Classification (GTDB taxonomy): domain Bacteria; phylum Pseudomonadota; class Alphaproteobacteria; order Azospirillales; family Azospirillaceae; genus Azospirillum. The sequence continues at coordinate 6,551 of NZ_JAFIQV010000008.1, read as the reverse complement.
AGGAGGTCCCCGCCGGCGCCTTCAGCCGGATCGTCGCCAAGAATGGCGGGCGCGACAACGCCTTCACGAGCTGGGACTACACGGCCTATTACCAGAACGTCGCCCGCGACCGGCTGGAGCTGGTCATGCGCATGGAGGCCGACCGCATGGCGAACCTCCAGCTCACCGACGAGGCCGTCTATCCCGAGCGCGACGTGATCGTCGAGGAGCGCCGCCAGCGCGTGGAGAACGAGCCGGACGACCGCATCGGCGAGCAGTTCAACGCCACCCTCTACGTCCATCATCCCTACGGCACGCCGATCATCGGCTGGCCGCAGGAGATCCGCAGCCTGACGCGCGAGATGGCCGAGGATTGGTACAAGACCTGGTACGCGCCCAACAACGCCGTGCTGGTCGTCTCCGGCGACATCACGGTGGACGAGCTGCGGCCCCTCGCCGCGAAATATTACGGCGTCATCCCGGCCCGCGAGCTGCCCAAGCGCGATCGCGTCGAGGAGCCGCCGATCAGCGCCGCCCGCCGCGTCATCCTGACCGACGAGGAGGTGCGCCAGCCCTCCATCCGCCGCGCCTGGCACGCCCCCTCCTACCGCACCGACAAGGACGGGCACGCCTACGCGCTCCAGGTCCTGTCGGAGATCATGAGCGGCGGCTCGACCTCGCGCCTCTACCGCAACCTCGTGGTCGAGCAGCGGGTCGCCACCTCCGCCTATCTCGGCTACGGCCCCAACTCCTGGGACGACACCTCGGTGGTGGCCGGCGCCACCCCGGCGGCCGGCGTCCCCATGGACAAGCTTGAGCAGGCGCTGGAGGAGCAGATCCGCCGCGTCGTCGAGCAGGGCGTGACGGCCGAGGAGGTCGCGACCGCCAAGAAGCGCATGCTGGCCGAGGCCGCCTACGCCCGCGACAGCCTGACCGGCCCGGCCCAGGCGCTGGGTGCGGCCATCGCGACCGGCCAGACCATCGACGATGTCGAGAACTGGCCCGTCCGCATCGACGCCGTCACCGCCGAGCAGGTGAACGCCGCCGCGCGCGCCGTGCTTGGCCAGGACAACCACGTCACCGGCCTCCTGCTGCCGCCCAAGGACAAGGAGAGCTGAGGATGAACCCCATGCAGCAGATCCGCACGGCCCCGAAGGCCCTTTTCACGGCCGCTTTCGCCGCGGCCGCCTTCCTCCTCTCGGCGGCGCTTCCCGCCCAGGCCATCGAGATCAAGCGGGTGGTCAGCCCCGGCGGCATCGAGGCCTGGCTGATCGAGGACCAGAAGGTTCCGGTCGTCGCCATTCAATGGGCCTTCGAGGGGGCCGGGGCCACCGATCCCGCCGGCAAGGAAGGGCTCGCCAACCTCGTCTCGCGCTCGCTCGACGAAGGGGCCGGCCCCTACGACAGCCAGGCCTTCCAGACCAAGCTGCAGGACAGCGCCATCGGGCTGGGCTTCGACGCCGGGCGCGACGCCTTCACGGGCTCCCTGCGCACGCTGAAGGACAACCGCGAGGAGGCCGTCGAGCTGGCGCGCCTCGCCATGGCCGAGCCGCGCTTCGACCAGGAGGCGGTGGACCGCATGCGTGCGTCCGTCACCGCGAGCCTGCGCCAGGATCTCGGCAACCCGAACTTCGTGGCGCAGCGCGTCTTCTACAGCACCGCCTACCCCGACCACGCTTACGGCCGGGAGCTGCGCGGCACGCTGGAAAGCCTGCCGGCCATCACGCCCGACGACATGCGCACCTTCGTGAAGACGCAGCTCGGGCGCGACCGGCTGGTCGTGGCGGCGGCCGGCGCCATCACGCCGGAACAGCTCGGCCGCGACCTCGACCGGATGTTCGGCGGGCTGCCCGCCAAGTCCGAGGGCGCGCCCCTGGCCGACGTCGCGCCGAAGGGGCTGGGCGAGACGCTCGTCGCCCAGCGCCCGACCGCCCAGACGATCATGCTGATGGGCCAGGAGGGCCTCAAGCGCTCCGACCCCGACTGGTACGCCGCGACCGTGATGAACTACGTGCTGGGCGGCGGCGGCTTCGGATCGCGGCTGATGGAGGAGGTGCGCGAGAAGCGCGGCCTCAGCTACGGCGTCTACAGCTACCTCATCCCGATGGAGCACACGGCGCTCGTGCTGGCCAGCGGCTCCACCATGAACGCCAAGGCCGGCGAGGCGCTGGACATCATGCGCCAGGAATGGCGGCGCATGGCCGAGGGCGGCGTGACGGAGGAGGAGCTGGCCGATGCCAAGACCTACCTCACCGGCTCCTTCCCGCTCCAGTTCGGCTCGACCCAGGCCATCGCCGGCATCCTGCTCCAGGTGAAGCGCGACGAGCTGGGCATCGACTATCTCGACAAGCGCGACGGCTACATCAACGCCGTCACCCGCGAGGACGTCCAGCGCGTCGCCAAGCGCCTGCTCGACCCCGCCAAGCTGCTGACCGTGCTGGTCGGCAAGCCCGAGGGCGTCACGGCCACCCGCACGGTGGAGGGCGGGAGCTGATCCCGCCCCGCAAGCCCCTGCCCCCAACTATCGGATCCTGACAACCAACGCTTAACGCAAGCGTCATAGGATCGGGGGAACGAACGGGGCTTTTCCGCGGGTGGCGTGCCGATGACGGGCCGATACGGCATGGACGACCTGGGAATCGATTACCGGAAGCTGGCGGTCCCCGAACTCGAACGGGTCCTGGATCTGCACCTGCGCTATCTGCAGGGGCAGCGCGGCGGCGCCAGGGCAAGCCTGAAGTTCCACGACCTCACGGACGTGTCACTGGCGCGGCGCAGGCTCGCCGGGGCCGACCTGACGGGCGCCCGGCTGAGCGGGGCCGACCTCAGCGGGGCGGACCTGCGCGCCGCCTGCCTGTTCGGCGCCGACATGCGCAAGGCGGACCTCAGCCGGGCCAACCTCGCGAAGGCCGACCTGCGCGGCGTGGTGCTGCGCGGCGCTGCCCTGGCCCGCGCCATCCTCTCCGAAGCGGACCTGCGCGACGGCTACCTGATGCGCAGCAAGAACGGCGAGCTGACCCCGATGTCGCCGGACCACAGTTCGGTCGAACTCTCCGAGGCCACCCTCACCAAGGCCAACCTCAGCCAAGCCAAGCTCTCCAACGCCTTCATCGTGCAGAGCGACCTGCGCGACACCGACCTGCGCGGCAGCGTCTTCGTGAGGGCGGACCTCAGCGGGTCGGACCTGACCGGCTGCAACCTGGAAGGCGCCGACCTGTCGGAGGCGAACCTGTCCGGCGCCAAGCTGGACGGGGCGATCCTCACCCGCGCCGTCCTGCGCAGCACCAACCTGGCCCAGGCCAGCCTGCTCGGCGCCCTGCTGGACGAGGTGGACCTGTCGCTCGCCAACCTCACCGGCGCCGACATGGTGCGCCGGCTGGACGGCATCGAGGGCGTCATCGGCGAGACCATCCGCCTTCACCGCGAATGGATTCTCAGCAACGGCCGCAAGGGGCAGCGCGCGAACCTGACGGCGGTGGACCTCAGCGGGCAGAACCTGGCCAACCTCAACCTGTCGGCCGCCGTCCTCAAGCAGGCCGTCTTCACCAAGGCGAACCTCGCCGGCACGGTGCTGGCGATGGCGGACCTCGCGATGGCCGACCTGCGCGGCGCCCACATGGCCGGAGCCGACCTGCGCGGCGCCTGCCTGGAGCGCGCCTCGCTGAACGAGGCGAACCTCTCCAACGCCATCGCCTCGCCGATGGAGCTGCGCAGCGGCCAGGGATGGCCGACGAACCTCGACAAGGCCCGCCTGACCCGCGTGAACGCCGCCTCGGCCGATTTCACGGGCGCGCGCATGAGCGACACCGACCTGACCCAGGCCAACTTCCAGAACGCGACGCTCCGCCGCGCGGCGCTGACCGACTCCCAGATGACGATGGCGGACCTGCGCGGTGCCGACCTGAAGGACGCCGACCTGCGCGGGGCGCGGGACCTGATCCTTCCGGAGCCGGCGGCATGACCCCGCGAGAGTCCTCGAACGAAGAGACCGAACCCATGACGAGCGGATCCATGACGACCGGACCGGAGGCCGGAAGGCCGGCCGACCGCCGCCGCCACCCGCGCCACCCCGGCGACCGCTACCCGTTGAGCGTCGGCCGGCATGCGGCCCGCCTCGTGGACTGGTCCGCCGGCAGCGTCGGCATCCAGCTCCGCGACGAGGCCGAGGGCATCAAAGTCGGGGACGGCGTCACGGTCAGCATCATGAGCGAGCACACCCACGGCGTCGCCTTCTTCCCCGGCCATGTGCGCCGGATCGACGCGGAGAACCGCATCCTCGGCATCGAGTTCACCGAAGCCGACGGCGACGCCGCCGCCTTCCTGGCGGCGCTTCTGGAGGCGTCGGGCTCCCAGCCCTGACCTCCGCCGAGGCCGCCGGCCCGCGTCTCAGGCGAGATCGGGCTGGCTGCCTGGAAAGCGCGGATCGCTCGGGCTGACCGGGCGGCCGGGAATCTCGCCCGGCACGATGCCGATCTGGCCGGACCCGCCGTCCTCGCGCCGTTCCTCTTCGGTCGGCTCGGGCGACGGCGGGGGCAGATCCTTGTCGTTGGTCATGGCATCCTCCTGTTCCTGCAACGACAACGCCCCGGCAGCCGGCTTCGTTTCATCCCTTCGGAACAGGCCCTTGGTCAGAGCCGCTTCGGGCGTTTTGGCACGTGTCGCGCGCGGCTGTTTTCGTCTAGGCTCGGGCCGCCGTGACTGGAGGAACAAAGAAGAAATGTCCGCGCTCACCCGTTCGCCCGCCTGGGAAGCCCTGCTCCGCCACCGCGAAGCCCTGTCCGACACCCACATGCGCGACCTGTTCGCCGCCGATCCCGACCGCTTCCAGCGCTTCTCGCTGGAGGCCTGCGGGCTGCTCTTCGACTATTCGAAGAACCGCGTCACGGACGAGACGATGGCGCAGCTCCTGGCGCTCGCCCGCCAGCAGGATCTGGAGGGATGGCGCGACCGCATGTTCGCGGGCGAGCCGATCAACCTGACGGAGGGGCGCGCCGTTCTGCACACCGCGCTGCGCAACCGCTCCGACCGCCCCGTCATGGCCGGCGGACGCGACGTGATGCCCGACGTGCGCGCCGTGCTGGAGCGCATGGGCGCCTTCGCCCATTCCGTGCGCGAGGGCGTGTGGACCGGCTACACGGGCGAGCGCATCACCGACGTGGTGAACATCGGCATCGGCGGCTCCGACCTCGGCCCGGTGATGGTGACGGAGGCGCTGACTCCCTACCTCCACCCGGAACTGAACCTGCATTTCGTCTCCAACGTGGACGGCACGCACATCGCCGAGACGCTGGCATGGCTCGACCCGGAGACGACGCTGTTCATCGTCGCGTCCAAGACCTTCACGACTCAGGAGACGCTGACCAACGCCCATTCCGCCCGCCGCTGGTTCCTGGAGGCCGCGGAGGACGAGGAGTTCATCAAGCAGCATTTCGTCGCCGTCTCCACCAACGAGGCGGAGGTGCGCAAGTTCGGCATCGACCCGGCGAACATGTTCGGCTTCTGGGACTGGGTCGGCGGCCGCTATTCGCTCTGGTCGGCCATCGGCCTGCCGATCGCGCTGGGGGTGGGCATCGATAAATTCGAGGAGCTGCTGGCCGGCGCCCACGCCATGGACGAGCATTTCCGCACCGCACCGCTGGAGCGCAACATGCCCGCGCTGATGGGCATGCTCGGCGTCTGGTACGTCGATTTCTGGGGCGCCAAGTCGCACGCCGTCCTGCCCTACGACCAGTATCTGCACCGTTTCCCCGCCTATCTCCAGCAGCTGGACATGGAGAGCAACGGCAAGTCGGTGGACCGCGAGGGCAACCCGGTGGACTACGCCACCGGCCCGGTCGTGTTCGGCGAGCCCGGCACCAACGGCCAGCACGCCTTCTACCAGCTCATCCACCAGGGCACGGAAATCGTCCCCTGCGACTTCCTGGCCCCGGTTGAGACGCACAACCCGATGGGCGACCATCACCGCATCCTGCTCTCGAACTTCTTCGCCCAGCCCGAGGCGCTGATGCGCGGCAAGACCCCCGACGAGATCCGCGCCGAGATGGCCAAGGGGGGCAAGCCGGCGGAGGAGATCGAGCCGCTGGTCGCCCACCGGACCTTCGCCGGCAACAAGCCGACCAACAGCATCCTGTTCCGCAAGCTCGACCCCGCCACGCTCGGCGCGCTGATCGCGCTCTACGAGCACAAGGTCTTCGTCCAGGGCATCGTCTGGAACATCAACTCCTTCGACCAGTGGGGGGTGGAGCTGGGCAAGCAGCTCGCCGCCCGGATCCTGCCCGAGCTGGAGGAGGGGCCGGCTCCCGGCGCCCATGACTGCTCCACCAGCGGGCTGATCGAATGGTACCGGCGCAACCGCTGAGCGGCCCGGCATCCAGGGTCTCACCACCGCTTTTCCATCGGGCGGAATTTCCGGAGACGGGCTTTGCCGGGCGGACAGCCCGCGGTTAGGGTGAAAGCGTCATAGCAGCGTCTCCAGTCATTACCTTCAGAGCCTGTTTGATTAGGCTTCTGGCTTGTAATCTCGGCCATAGGCGCGGAGTGCTCGATCGAAAGCAGCGATTTCTACGGCATCT
>NZ_JAFIQV010000089.1 GCF_017356015.1 Azospirillum sp. SYSU D00513 | reverse complement strand
GCGGCTTCCTCCTCGTTGACGATGAACACAGCACGACCTCATGCACGTTGACCGGCATGATGCGCCTGGCTTGGCGGGAACGCCATGCCGGCATCCCGAGCGGATGCGTCAGGACCAGCGTTCACCCAGCTACATGACGCAGCTGGACGACGTGCCAGTGGTGCGAGCCTAAGGAGAAGACAGAGCATGTTCATGTACGGGATCACCGGGAAAAGCCACGCGAGCGACGCCTACCCGATCCGGGCCATCAAGGTCGTCGCCAACTCGGCAGCCGAGGCAGAGGCGATCCTGGTGCAGGAGGGCTTTGCCGATGGGTTGGTTCTGTCCGAGGCCAGGGAACTCCTGTCCAGCCCGTGCGGGAAGGTGCCGGGCATAGACCATGAGGGGCCGTGGCCCTGGCCGGGTAAGGCGGCTTGACCGGCTCTGACTGCCTCCCCGCTTAGCCTCTCCAGCCACTAGGTGTCGTTGGCCGGCGGCTCGAAACCCATGAAGTTGAGCCACGCGGCGATCTGCTGGGCTTGGGCGTAGGTAAGCCGCCGGTAGATCGGCCGGAACTCCCATGCGCTCCTCAGCGCGGTGTGGGTGTCCACCACCAACCAGCTCCGGCCATCGCTATGGATGGCGACGGCATAGCGGTCAGGCGCGCGGGGGCTCATACGGTACGCCACGGTTCAGGTCGTTGAACCACTGCGCGACGACCTTGGCGCCTGCTTCGGTCAGTCCGCGTTCGACCACCAGCAGGCCTCCACCGGCCGCCAGCAGTTTGGCGTCGTAGACGAGCCATCTTCCAGGCTCATTGGGGTCCGCCTTGTACGCGTATCGCTCTTGCATACGTAGAAACGTTCCGAAGCAATCTTACCGAAACGTGAACGCTGCAGTATGCCACGACCATCGGCATAATTGGCGGCGCGGGTAATCCTGCTATGTTCCCAGCGCGCATACAAGAGTAACCAAATTGCCTGCCCCTGCCCCTGTTGAGATGGATACCAGGAACGTCACGATCCGCGGCATGCGCACCAGCATGCGGCTGGAAAACGAATACTGGGATGCCTTGGATGAGGCCTCCGAAAAGCTAGGCACCACCTGGGGCGAACTGCTGAACCGGATCTGCACCGCCGCGCAACAGTACCACCCTGACCTTTCCTACAGCCGGGCTGTCCGCGTGTGGACAGTGCGATGGTTTCGGGATCAGATGGCCGATGCAGAGCGCCGCGCCCGGAGGCGCGCTGCGGCGCAGTGATCTTGTGTGGGAGTCTCGTCCCTGTTTCGACACTCCGGCAGCGGTTCGGCAACGTTGTGGTGCTGTGGTGGATGCGGACCATCGCAGCCTGGCAAGAGGGCGAGCGGAAGAGCGAGTAAGGCTTGTGCCCAATCCTACTCCTGGTTGGCCGTGTCGATCCGATCGGGGCCTTCCAGGTCGCCGAGCGTCTTGAAAATCTCATAGATGCGCCGCCGATCACGCGGGTTTGCAATCCGGGTGTAAGCTTTCACCAGCTCCAGCGTCTCGCGTTTGCGCATCAGGCCGGGCTCTGGATTGTCTACTGGCGAGGCATCGGCCGGTTCCGGTGAGAGACCCCCACGCTTCCGAAGATCGCCCGGCATTTCCTCGAAGAAGAAGCTGACCGGCACGTCGAGCGCCTGGCTGAATTGCCAGAGCTTTGAAGCTGAGACACGGTTTGCGCCTTTTTCGTATTTCTGGATCTGCTGGAATGTCAGGCCAACTCGCTGTGCAAGTGCAGTCTGGTTCATGCCTATGAGCGTGCGGCGTGTCCGAATGCGAGAGCCGACATACACGTCAACGGCATCGGGCCCATCGCCTATGGGGTTTGCAGGTCGTCTTGGTGCCATCAGCTTGCCTATCCTTCTCGCTGCTCAAGGCAGGACGGTGCATTTCGTACACTGGTGTGGACGGTAAATCCACATCCTGTCGGCTGTTACAATGGGGTGCTGCCCGGTTCGATGAGACAGCTGGCTGCGGTAAAATGAACCGCAACCATAGGTCTGAAAATGAACGAGGAACAGGAACGTAAGCCCGAGGGGGCGCCGGAGCGCGCCCACAACGCTGGCGCAGGCGCCCCCTCGGGCGCGGAGGCGCGCGCTTCCCAACGGTTCTCGGCGCAACGCAAGCTGAGCGCGGTTACGCGCCTTCTGCGCGGCGAGCCGCTGGAGGTGGTTGCCCGCGAGTTGAACATCACCGTGGCGCGCCTGAGCGAGTGGCGTGAGCGCGCCCGGGCGGCGGCCGCGGCGGCCATGAAGGAGCGGGAACGCGAGCCGGGAGGGCCTGCGCAGCTACGAACATGATGAGGAGATCGCGCGCCTGAAGGCCAAGGTTGGCGAGATCACCATGGCCAACGAGCTGCTGGAGGAGAAAATCGCCGTGCTGGAGGGCAAACGCCCCCCGCCTTCGCGGGGGCAGGCTCTTTGGCCCGACGGAGGTCGAGACGATCAGCCAGACCAGCTCGCCCTCCACTGGTCGCCCTTACGGCCTGGCCCGGGTTGCTCGAACGTGGCGGGTCTCCCGAGACACGGTGTACCGCCACCGGGCCGTCGGCCCGGCATCGATGCCAGGGCGCCGAGGCCCGCTTGGCCCCTGTTCGGATGCCGAGTTGGTCGAGCACATCCGCCAGCAGATCCTGGCGTCACGCTTCCATGGTGAGGGCTACCGCAAGATCTGGGCACGCCTACGCTTTGCGGGCATCCGCACCTCGGCCCGCCGGGTGAGGCGGCTGATGGGCACACATGGGCTGCTGGCGCCGCATCGGGTCGGGCGGCAGCGCACACGGGTGCACGACGGCACCATCGTCACCGAGACGGTGAAAACGATGTGGGGCACGGACATGACCGAGACGATCACCGCAGCCGAGGAGGTGGCGCGCGTCTTCATCGCGGTCGATCACGCCAACACCGAGGTGGTGGGCATTCACGCCTCGAAAAGCGGCAACCGCTTTGAGGCTCTGGAACCGGTCCGCCAGGGCGTGCTGCGCCACTTTGGCCGCATCGGCCCCGGCGTCGCGGCCGGGCTAACGCTGCGCCACGATCACGGCTCCAACTACATGTCCGGCGATTTCCAGGACGAGATCCGGCACCTGGGCATCCCCAGCTCGCCGTCCTTCGTGCGCGAGCCCGAGGGCAACGGCGTGGCCGAGCGCTTCATCCGGACGCTCAAGGAAAACCTCCTGTGGGTCCACACCTTCGACACGGCCGAGGAACTCCGGCAGGCCCTGTTGGAGTTCGCCCGGCACTACAACGACACCTGGCTCGTCGCCCGACATGGGCACCGCTCCCCGGCTCAGGTCCGAGCCGACCAACTCCGAGTTGATCGGCCCTCCGAAGCCGGGCTACCCTTGGCCGCCTGATCAGGCGCAGCCGCCTGTCTCATTTCTGGGCCGCAGTACAGACGGGGGGCCCTCGATGAGGAATCGTTCTCTTCCGATCCTTCGGTTCCGGTCCGCGGAAGAGCGTGACCGGGCGATGCTCCTGCTCATCGAGCAGCAATTCGAGCCCAGGTGGGAAGGGGAGGCGGATCCGTCGGTGACCCCGGCCAAGGATCTCGAAGAGGCTGAGATGGTGCTGCGGGCCGACGGCGTTGTATGCGAGCGCGCCGGCATGTCCGTGACGCGGCTCGGACCGTCGCGACCGCAACCCATACGCTGAGCCGAGAACCCTATCTCAGGAGCGGACAGCATCATCCCCGACAGGCTTACCGAGGAGGTCGGACAACACCGCGGTGAGTTCGCAGGGCATGACCGGCTTCTGCATGAGCGATAGCCTAAGATCGGCTGCGTCCCGTTGTGGCTCCGGGCCGATCTCCCCGGTAATGATGGCGGCCGGTACGTCGGATCCGAACATCTCACGAATGCGCTTCACGGCCTCCGTACCGACACGGCCTTCGCGCAGCCGGTAGTCCACGAGCAGCACATCCGGCCGGCGGCCTTCCTGACGTAAGCGTTCGACGGCATCGTCGGTGGCACCGGCGGCTAGCACCTGAAACCCCCACCTTTTCACGATGGTCTGCAACGCCAGAAGAACGAAGGCGTCGTCATCGATGATGACCGCAAACGGCTGCTGTTCCGCCCGGCTCGACGGATCCGGCGGTTCGGAAAGCGGCTGGTCTGTCTTCTCCGCAGCGACGTGCGGAACCCGGATCGTGAAGACCGTTCCCGAGCCGGGGGTGGACTGCACTTCAATTGGATGATCGAGCAGGTCCGCCAGCCGCTTCACGATTGCTAAGCCAAGTCCAAGGCCCTGACTGCGGTCGCGCTCGGAATTTCCGACCTGATAGAACTCTTCGAAGATGCGGTCGAGTTGATCAGGCGGAATGCCGATCCCTGTGTCCTGGACCTGGATGGTCAGATGATCGCCCCTCTCTGCGCAAAGCAGCGCTATATCGCCCTTCTCTGTGTAACGCACAGCATTTTCCAGGAGGTTTCGCAGGATGCGCCCGAGCAGGACCGGGTCGCTCCGCACCTGGACGTCGCAGGGTCTCACCTGCAGGCGGAGCCCTTTTGCCGCAGCCATGGGCGCAAAGGCGTGCGCGGCCTGGGTCAGGACCTCGGCGACCGAAACGGTCTTCACCTGCGTCGTCACGATGCCGGCATCCAGGCGTGAGACGTCCAGCAGGCCATCAAGCATCCACTTGAGCGCATCCAAGCTGCTATCAAGACCTTTCAAGGCGGAGCGGCCAACCTCGTCTCGGACATGGGCAGCGACACCGTCCAGGAAAAGCAGCGCAGATTGGACAGGCTGGCGCAGATCATGGCTCGCTGCTGCCAGAAAGCGGGTCTTGGACCGGCTTGCCTCTTCCGCAGCCTCACGCCCACGGTGGATATCGTCGATGTCGATCGCCATGCCGATCCAGGCAACGATCTGATCGTCCTGAACCAAGGGATGCACCCGGACCATGTTCCGCCGGTAAGCGCCGTCTGCCCGTCGGATGCGTGCCTCGAACTCATAAGGCTGACCCATGGGCAAAGCCGCCGTGCGAACCGTCAGGACATGGTCCAGATCCTCAGGATGGAGGGCATGCATGCGCGAGGCTTCGTCCGTAGTTAGGCCGGTGTAGATGCGCCAAGCGCGGTTGTGCTGCTCAAGCGTTCCATCCGGCCGGTTCACCCACATCGGCTGAGGGGCGTTCTCGACCAGCATGCGAAGACGTTCCTCGCTGCTCCGAAGAGCCTGTTCCGCACGCCTGCGGTCTGTAACGTCCCTTGCTATTCCTACGAGGCCGATAACCGCTCCGCCCGCTCCTCGGAGAGGAGTCTTGACGGTCTCAAAAGTGAGTGGCTCGCCCGTTGAAAAGTCTAGGAGGCTTTGTTGCTCAGTAACGGGGAGAGTCGTTTCAATGACCTGACGGTCAAGTCGGCTAAGGTGAGCCGCGATCTCTGGTGGGAACAAATCCTCGTCAGTACGGCCAATCACCTCATCCGGACTCAGTCCGAGGATTCCTGCCGATACCGTGTTGACCGTTATGTAGCGACCCTCGACATCCTTGACGAAAATAGGGTCCTTGACGCTTTCCAGAATGGCTTCGAGCAGGCGCACGCTTTCCTGCTGGCGGTGGAGTGCGTCCTCACGCTCACCGGCGATGCGCTCCAGAATGACCTTCGCTGCGCCCGTTTCCATCTGTTGGATAACAAGGTTGGCGAATTCCTTAAGATCCTGTGCCGCTCGTTCGTCGAAGTTGCTCCTTGGTATCCGGTCGATGATGCAGAAGGTGCCGAGGCAAAACCCATCTGAAGTCTTTATGGGCGCACCGGCGTAAAAGCGGATTCTGGGTGCGCCAGTAACCAAGTCGTTTTCGGCGAAACGTTCATCGAGTGTCGCATCCGTCACCACCATCACATCGTTCCGGAGGATGGCATGCGCGCAAAAGGACAAACGTCTCGGGGTTTGATCGATAGTTAAACCGTGATGCGATTTGAACCATTGCCGCCCTTCGTCCACGAGGCTGACCAAGCAGATTGGCACGTCGAAATGCCGAGCTCCCAAAGTGGTAAGGCCGTTGAAGAAAATATCCGCGGGCGTGTCGAGTATGCCGTAGGACCTCAACTTCTCCAGCCTGGCCAACTCATTGTCCGGCTTAGGCGGATCGATCACCAACATGCTCGTCTCTCCAACGCCAAGATATCGATCATGCCTGATTTTAGGATCGGTTTCACATATTCCACTCCGGCTATGCTAAGAGCACTGGTTTTTAGCCGCGTGGTGGTCACGTCCAGACACCACCGTCCTTGCCTGACGGCGCCATCCGGACGTCTGGGGCGAGGAGGTGCTCTGGTGCATGGAGATAGGAGATCAGAGCGTTGGCTTTGTACTTTGATCTTCAAGCGACGCGGACGGACTCCGGGCATCCGAGGTCGAACATGCGGTTGAGGACAGTGACGGCGATCCGGGTTTCCACCTTCTGCGCTGGTCGGGAATGGGAGCGCAAGGTGTCGCCGATGATCCGCTTGTAGCGGCTCATCGCTCCCTCAGCGCCAGACCTGGCGTTATAGCCCGAGGTTTTCTGCCAGCTCATGCGCCCCCGCTCAGCGATGACCCGGAGATGCTGGTCCCGCTGGGTCGGGTTGG
>NZ_JAFIQV010000088.1 GCF_017356015.1 Azospirillum sp. SYSU D00513 | reverse complement strand
GGCCATCATGTTCGGCGAGCGCTTCACAAAGGCGATGAACGCCTGAAACTGAAACCGCCCCTGCCGAGCACGAAATTCCGGACACTCCCACACAGGCATCCTTCATCGCCAGCCTGTTCGGCCTTGCCGCCTGACCATACAGACGCCGCAGCCCTCCGCGCCCGTTACCAAACTTTGCAACAGAACCTAATTTACACGGCTTCACGAATGGCTTCGATTGCATCCGGATCCCCAATGACTAAGGGGGCGCGCCAGGATCGTAGGTCCGGACGTCCATCCGCCCCAACTGGTGGTTCGAAATGCTCAAGGGGGGTCCAGCCGGTGGAAGCGCGCCACTCGACCTTCCTACCTGCTGCGCGGACGAGGGCAACACCGCCCGCCACGTCCCACAGGTTGGGCCGCGCGAACCGGGCAGCCGTCAGCAGGCCGGCCGCAACCATCGCACATTCCAATGCCGCTGATCCGGTTTTCCGGATGTCGTAAGAAAGGTCGATGTCGGGTAACACTTTGGGCATCCCGACCAAGCGTCGGCGAACATCCGGGCAACTCCGCTCCATGACGGCATCGCCATCGAAGCACAGTAAACCACCCTGGCGAGCATGATAGACGCCGGGGCGGAGGCTATGGCTGGTGGAGCACCAGATTGCCCCGACCACCGGCCGCCCCCTATAGAGCACCCCGATCGACCCTGCGAAGAGCGGGAACCCATTGATGAAGTTGGTGGTACCGTCCACTGGATCGATGGCCCAGACCAGATCGTGGCTGCGGCCGGTCCGCTCTTCCACCTCCTCCCCGATAATGTCGTGCTCAGGGAAGTGATCAGCCAGACGGGCGCGCACCAGTTGCTCAACCCGCTGATCCACTTCGGAAACGGGGTCCTTCAGGCTACCGCCGCCCGCAGCCTCTCCCTTGTAGCGCACCGTCAGACTGCGTCCAAGTGCCGCCGATATCTGTGCCCCGGCCAGCACTGCTAGTTCAACGGCGACTTGCTCAATCTCCGCAAGATCAAGGTCGGGCAGTCGATCCCGAGACTCCCAGCTATCGGTCATCGTAATGCTCCTTTTCCCGTTTCGCCGAGGAAAGACGCCTGCGGTACGAGAACGCTCAACGATTGCCCTGATATCTGCATTGCACTGCCTGTGCCGGGCTGTTCTTCAAAGGTATCGCCGACACGCAACATGCGTAATGGCCGGCCGAAGGCGACCGACCTCACCCGCAGCGTTGGTAATGGCGGTGGGCCCAACTCCGGCGCAGACACCAGCCAGTCTAGCAAATCCCGACGGTGAGCCGCGCGAGCGTACACCAGCGTGAGTGTGCCATCGCCAGAATCGATCCTTGGTGCAAACGCCAGACCTGGTCCGAGCCGCGAGACCTTCATGACCTCTGCCAGCAGGAGATCCGTAGGTAATGCGACGCCGTCCGCGATGGCGCCGAAATTGGCGGGTTCTGCTCTGGCGATTCTTTCCTTAATGAGTGACCGGACTTGGCACAGCTTGCCGGCGCCGGATGGCAGATCCGTCCGGTGCGACTCCAGCATCGCCTCGGACAGGGCACCCATCCCGGCGGAGTCCACGAACAGACGCTCGCCCCATGACCCACGAGCGACAGCAACGTCGAGCTGTCGGTGTGTGGCGCTCCGCCATCCAGCGGCGAGCTGCTCAATTGGGCCAGCGGAACCGAGCCATGCGGCCAAATTGTTTGCCGTTCCAAGTGGGAGGATGGCCAAGGGCAGCCCGCGCTTAAGCAAAGGGGAGAGCAGTTTACTGACCGTTCCGTCGCCGCCCGCCAGCACGATCAGATCGGCCGGCTGATTTATGGCTTGATCCAGGCCAGGCGCTTTCCGAGACTGATAACGGACTTGATAGCCGAACGATTGCAGCATCGCCTCGATTTCCGGTCCGGAGTGGTCGCCTGATCCCGCGGTTGGGTTGTGTATCACGGTCACTCGCACGGCAACGCCCTCCGGCATATATTTAAGATTACACGCCAACCGCCGCTCGCACCCGATCGCGGGTGAAGGGTAGATCATGCAGGCGCACGCCTGCGGCATCGCGGATGGCGTTGCCGATCGCCGCTGCTGTCGGCCCCTGCGCGGCTTCTCCGGTGCCAAGAAACGGTTCGCCAGGCCGGTCGATCACATGGACTTCCACCGTGCTTGGCACGCTGGCGAAGCGCAGCACGGGGTAGCTGGCCCAATCGATACTGGTGACCCGCCGACTGTCGAAGACCGCTTGCTCGTAGAGCGTCCAGCTCATGGACTGAATGATCCCGCCTTCGGTCTGGTTGCGAATGCCGTCAGGATTGACGATCTCTCCGCTGTCGATGGCTGAGACGGCGCGCTGGACACGGATGTTCCCGCTTTCGCGATCCAGTTCGAGCTCAAGCGCAACGGCGAAATAGGCGGCATAGTTCTTGTATCGGGCGAAGGCGAAGCCTCGGCCTCTGCCCTGGGGCAGGGCCTCCCCCGGCCAGCCAAAGCGTGCCGCTGCGGTTTCCACCACGGTACGCGCTCTGGGGTCGTCGAGGTGACGCAGGCGGAATTCGACCGGGTCGGCACCGGCCGCGATGGCCATCTCGTCCATCGTGCTTTCCAGCGCGAAGATATTGGCATAGGCGCCAAGGGAGCGAAGGGCGGAGACGCGCAACGGCATCTCCCGCACGAAGTGCCAGAGAATGCGCTTGTTCGGTATGGTGTAAAGCGGCACTGCGTTACGGTCACCACTGCCCGATCGAGTGATGCTAAGTTGGGGCAACTCCGGCGGAAAGCCATCGGCGATGTGGCGGGCCGGGAGCAGCGCACCGGCTGGGCCAGGCCGTGTTGTATGCGTGTTGCTCCACACGTCATAATTCCAGTGGCTGAGCCGTCCATCCGGCCCCAGCGCGGCTTCGACCTCCATCACCATGGCCGGACCATAGGGTTCCCACGCATGCTCCTGTTCTCGCATCCACTGCAGCCGGACCGGCCGGCCCGGAAAGGCGCGTGCGATCAATGCGGCATCGGCCGCTGCGTCATCGGCACCGTTGTGGCCGTAACAGCCGGACCCTTCCGCATGGATGACCCGCACCCGCTCGACCGGCATCCGCAACATTTCCGCGATCGCCTGCCGGTCCGGATAGACGCCTTGGGTGTGCGACCAGACGGTGAGATCGTCGCCGTCCGTCAGCCCGATGGCGCAGGATGGCCCGATAGAGCCGTGGATCTGGTAAGGCCGGGTGAAGGTGGCCTTGATCCGCCGGGCATCGGCGGGGAGTTGGGGCGAGCCGCTCTCCGCCACGGTGCCGACCTCATGCTCAAGGCTGCGGAGTACGGCGGGCATGTCCGTCATGTCGGGCAAAGTGGCGGGCTCTTCCCAGCGCGCCGCGTCGGCCAGCGCCCGCATGGCTTTGACGGCTTGGAATTCCCGCTCGGCAACCACGGCGAGGAAGTTGCCGTCGCGAACGGTTCCAAGCACGCCCGGCATTGCCTCAACGGCGGCCGTCTCGGCCGTGAGGAGGCGTGCCGCCGGGCTCGGCGGCCGTACCACGCGGGCATGAACCATTCCATCCAGGCGCAGGTCGTGCACATAGGCGACGCCACCGGTGACCTTGGGCGGAATATCGACGCGCGGAACCGGCCGGCCCATCACCCTGAAGCTTTCCGGACGCTTGAGCGGCGCGTCGGGCACCGCCTCAACATGCAGGTCAAGCGAGGCGGCAAGCTCACCGTAGCCAAGGGAGCGGCCATCGGGCGCGATGACTCTCCGGCTTTCCGCGCGCAGGGCGCCGGGCTGAATGCCCAGCCGCCGTGACGCCTCCGTGATCAGCAGGATGCGCACCTGCGCCGCAGCGTTGCGGATGGCGGTGGCGCTGTTCGGCATGGACATGCTGCCGGCCGTGTAGCCCTCATTGGGGGTGCGGCTGGTGTCGGCGGTGACCAAGGCGAGATCATGGGGATCGACCTCCAACTCCTCCGCCGCAACCTGGAGCACGGCTGTTTTGATGCCTTGGCCGAGTTCCGCCTTGCCGGTATGGACGGTTATGCCGCCCTGCGGGTCGATGCGGATCCAGGAATCGAGGAATGGATCGTTGGAAAGACTGCCGGGCAGCTTCGGCTCCCAGGGCGCGGGCGCTGATCCGCCCTCCTGGGCGAAAGCGGGCGGTAGCATGGCAAAGCTGACGACGAGGCCACTTCCTGCCGCGAGAAAAGCCCGGCGGGTCAGGGCGGATGGCGCATGTTCCGTCATCAGCCCGCCCTCCCGACCACTGCCGCGGCATTGGCCTGCCGCATCAATTCGCGGGCGCGGCCAACAGCCCTGAGGATGCGCATGTGGGTGCCGCAGCGGCAGAGATTCCATTTCAGCGCCTCGCGCACCTGCGCATCGCTGGCCTCAGGGTCGGCCTGCAGCAGGGCTTGAGCTCGCATCATCATGCCGGGAATGCAGTAGCCGCATTGGGCCGCCTGCTCCTCGATAAAGGCGCGCTGCATCGGGCCAGGCGCGTCGATGGTGCCGAGGCCCTCCACCGTCGTGATCTCCCGCCCCTCCAGCAGTGTGACGGGCATCAAGCAGGACAGCACGGCTTGACCATCCACCATCACGGTACAGGAGCCGCACTGGCCGAGGCCGCAGCCATATTTGGCCCCGTTGAGCCTCAGCTCGTCGCGCAACACGTAGAGGAGTGGCGTTTCCGGCTCCGAGTCAATCTCGTGGTCCACACCGTTGACGGTCAATCTGATGGCCATGGCTACTTCTCCACCCCCAGGGGGCCTGGCGATTGCTCGAGGGCGTCGGCCGGCATGACGGTGACGTAATGCGCGCCCGATCGAGTGTTCCGCACCAGTTCCATCAATCCCTCCCAAGCCGGCTTGTCCGTGTAGCGGGCACGCAGATGGTCGAGCAGAGCCACCATCTGCTCGTCCGACAGGACGCCGCCATAGGCGGGCATCACGGCACTGGCCTGTCCGTTCGCCGGCGGCAGCCCGAAAAGCGTGACGTTGATAATGTTTTGCGGGTTCGCCGCGTTCACGGCCGTGCTGAGCGAGAAGGGCAGGCCGCCAAAGGGCAGAGGACGGCCGCTGTCATGGCAGGACGCGCAGGCGGAGGCGTAGATCCGGCCACCCGGGGCGCCATCACCCTCCGCCCCGCTCGGCACGGCTTGCGTATCGCCTGACGGGCCAACACCGCGTCCAGTGGGGCTGGCGGCGAGAAGCTCTTTCGCCCGGTCCTGGCGCTGCGGCGATGGTGTTCCCATGACCTCGGCAGTGTAGGCCGCGATCGTCGCCACTTCCTCGTGCGGAACCGTGCCGAGATTGTTAGTCACCTCAGCCATGGGCCCGCGCGAAACCCCATGAGCCTCATGCCAGCCGTGCCGCAGGTAAAAAGTCAGCGCTGACTGGTCCCAGGGAACGGGCGCGGGAGACTCGGCATTGATGGGATAAGCCGTCCATCCCTGCGATTGGCCTCCCGCCCAGTGGCGGTCAGTTCTCCGGGCTCCAAGCTGGTTGCGCGGGGTATGGCAGGCGCCGCAGTGACCGAGTCCTTCGGCTAGGTAGGCGCCACGGTTCCACGCATCGCCTCGTGACGGATCGGGCTGAAACACACCTTCTTCGAAAAACAGGAGCTTCCAGCCTGCAAGGATCGTACGGACGTTCAGTGGAAAGGGCAGTTCGTTCTCTGGCGGGCGGGCTCGCACGGGCCGGCGCGTCATCAGGTACGCATAGATGGCGCGATTGTCCTCATCCGTAACGAGGGTGAAGTGATCGTAGGGAAAAGCCGGGTAGAGATGGCGGCCCTGGCGGTCGACACCCTCGCGCATTGCGCGGATGAAAGCGGCTTCACTCCAACGGCCGATGCCGGTTTCCTCATCCGGAGTGATGTTGGTCGAGTAAATCGTGCCGAAAGGTGTGCGGATCGGCAGCCCGCCCGCGAAGCTTTCCCCTCCAGGAGTCGTGTGGCAGGAGGAACAATTGCCGATGGCGGCAAGCGAGGCGCCTTTGCGGACTGTGCCCACATCGAAGGAAGTCGCTTCGGCCGGTGTGACCGGTGCGATTTCTGACCGCCATGCGAACAGGTGGAACCCGGCACCGAGCAGAAGCAGGACAAGCAATGCACCCGAAAAATAAGCGGAAATTCGCATAGGAGCCCCCATCCTGGAGCCCAACCCCTCGGAAAGGATCAAAGTTCCAAACGCCAAACGCCAAACGACTGCTGGCTATTCCTGCTGACTGAGCTATCTACGGAACGTGAGGGAGGAGGCGGGCAAAGCCGTGCTGTTGCATCGGTTCCCCATGCTGAAAAAGTACAGATCGCCTCGTATGGCATACGGCTCACGACGTCAGAAGAAGGCGTTTTCCTGAAACCTGACTGTTGCCAACCGGTACTCGAGTAAAGCACGGACGCCTCTACATAAAATGAAGCAATTCATACAAACATGTCGAAATAGGACATGTACGAAGCAGGGGTAGTCGATGGCCTTTAGCGATGATGAAACCATGGTCACAATGGATGATGTAATTTTTGCAGCATTGCCGAGGTTTGACTCGGTCCAGGAAGCACTGATATGGTATGATGCGGTGAAGCTGTCTGGTTTTCATCGCACTCCGCGCGAGCTTGTTCAGGAAGGAAGCGGCGCCGTTGCATTAGCGTATCTACGCGTACTTGGAGAAGCGTAAAAGAGTTGGTTGCCTCTGTTGGCTCTGATGAAATGGATGGCCGTTTCCAGGAGGCATATTCGGTTTCAATGCAGGTGTTTCGAGGCGTAGCGCCTGAGTTGAACAGACGATTGGCCGTCCGCGATACGTTGCTCTGGTGCATGGAGGGAGGAGATCACGGTGTTGGCTTGGTGTTTCGTTCCTTGTATCACGGGCACAGACGTTCAGGCTCTGTGTTGATAGAGCATGAACGGACACGGGAGAGGGGCGCCGCGTCCGCCTTGAGGTTTGTGCCTCGTGCCTGAGATTGGCGCCCTCGTCCGGTGCTTAGGCCTTGAACGGTATCCCGGCGGATGGGCTTTTCCCATCGCGTCGCATTCACAAGGGCAAGGACAAGCAGGACTATCCGGAATTTCGTGCTCGGCGGGGGCGATTTCAGTTTCAGGCGCTCATGGCCTTTGTGAAGCGCTCGCCGAACATGACGGC
>NZ_JAFIQV010000087.1 GCF_017356015.1 Azospirillum sp. SYSU D00513 | reverse complement strand
GATGCCGTAGAAATCGCTGCTTTCGATCGAGCACTCCGCGCCTATGGCCGAGATTACAAGCCAGAAGCCTAATCAAACAGGCTCTGAAAGCCGTCCGGCGGCATAGGAAGGAGAAAGCTCATCTATATCGGCAACACAGCTAAGGGCCTCCAATGCCCCTTTGGCTGCCGTCGCTCCTTCCCTGAGCAAAGGCGCGGTTGCAGTTGGCAGAACGTCAGCGATCGTTTCCATAGCCGAAGAAAGGATTGCGTCAACTTTCTCCATTTTGCCAGGATCGGCGATATCGGTGAGCATATTTTTCACACATATGAAGCCGCTCCATATCAGCGGAATGGGCATCGCTCTAACGCCTCCTACGCTTATCGTACCGATACAAAATAAGGCCGGTCAACCTTTTTGTCAACTTTAGAAGCCTGCGCAAAAGTCGATTAATGCGATATACAACAAAAAGCTGCTGACCGGTAACGGTTTCGCGCGAAATCGGGATGATACCTTTAAATAAGCCAGAGCTTATTGAGATATCCATTAGCGCATTGGCGATATTTATTAAATATAAATACCTAAATGCAAATATTTTTTATCGCATTTCTTGCAATGGCATTATTAATCTGCCGCAAGCAGGAGGACCGACCTATCATTAACGACGATTTGATTGCTAAGCCTTAGTTTCTGTCGTTACCATTGATATAATATTATATGAAATCACGGATGAGAGCGAAAATATATACACGGGTATAGGATGACTTTGTTTGCGTAAAGTTTTTGGTTGTCGCAACTTTGTCAATGCATATCACAACGTCATACTTTTCGATCGCGCTGATCTATCCCGCTCCGGCTCCGGCACGGCCATCTCCCGCTCCAGCAGGCGGCCGATCTCCTCCGCCACGGCGCGCATCTCCGCCAGGAAGAACCCCTCCAGCAGATCGTCGGGCACGATGTCGCGGAAGTGGATCAGCGACAGGCCGCCGATGGCCTGGCCGCCGGCGCGCACGGGGATCGAGGCCATGCGCAGGCCGGGCGCCAGCGCCGGGTATTCCCACAGGGCGTATCCGCGCCGGCGCGCCTCGGCGACGCGGGCGATGCGCTCGGCCACGGCTTCCCCACCGGCGTCCTTGTCCATGGCCGCGCGCAGCAGCCGCTCCGCCTCCCCCGGCTCCAGTCCGGAGAGATAGGCAAGGCCGGTGGCCGAGGCGGCGATGGGGAATCGGCGGTGCTCGAACAGGTTCACCTTCACGGGGGCCGCGTCGCGGTTCGACGCCTCGATCACCACGGAATGTCCCTCCACCAGGAAGAATTCCGACGGCCATTTCACCCGCCCGCCCAGCCGGTCCAGCAGGGGCTGCACGATCTGCGCGACCGGCGTGCGGCCGCGCAGCGCGCGCGACAGGTTGCGCACCTTGGCGGTCACGCGGTAGCCGCCCCCGTCGCCCAGCTCCTCCACATAGCCCTCGTGCAGCAGGGTCTGGAGCAGCCGGATCACCGTCGCCTTGGGCAGGCGCGACAGGGTCACGAGGTCCGACACGGTCGCCACCGACCGCTCGTTCGCCGCCGCCAGCACGCGCAGGCCCCGCACCAGCGCGTTCACCGGCTTGGCCCCCATCCGGCCCGCGTCCGCCCGGCTTGCTGTCGTCCGGTTGCCCGCCTCGCGATCCACCGCCATCCCCACACTCCGCGCCACGAATGAACCTCACGGGTCCGTTCTCCACTGTTTCAGGAAATGGACCCCAGGTCCATAATGCGCGCCAGAATATGTGCCAGAGAACATCGGCACCCGCCCGCCCATCGCGACGGTGCCGGCCATCATGGGGAAACCGACCGTGCCAAACGACCTGACCAAGCCCTCGGGCAACGCCAATCCGGGGGGCGGCAACGCCTTCAGCCCACGCGACTGGACGCAGCACCCGCCCTACGACCATGGGCCTTACCGCTCCACCGCGCTGCGCTCCCCACGCCAGCCGCTGATCCCGATCAAGCAGGCACTGTCCAACCTGACCGCACCCGCCTTCGGCGACGGCTCCATCGACGCGCTCGACCACGACCTGACGCGCAACGCGGTGGTCAACGCCGCCCCGTTGGGCGAGCGCATCATCGTCACCGGCCGCGTTCTGGACGAGGACGGGCGCCCGGTGCGCCGGTCACTGGTGGAGATCTGGCAGGCCAACGCCGCCGGCCGCTACGTCCACAAGGTGGACCAGCACGACGCGCCGCTCGACCCCAACTTCTTCGGCGCCGGGCGCTGCCTCACGGACGATGACGGCCGCTACCGCTTCGTCACGATCAAGCCGGGCGCCTATCCCTGGCGCAACCACCACAACGCCTGGCGGCCGGCGCACATCCATTTCTCTCTGTTCGGCCACAGCTTCGAATCGCGGCTGGTCACGCAGATGTATTTCCCGGGCGATCCGCTGCTGCCGCTCGACCCGATCTACAACTGCACGCCCGACGAATCCGCCCGCCAGCGCATGATCTCCACTTTCTCGATCGACCGGACCGAGCCGGAATGGGCGCTCGGCTACGAGTTCGACATCGTCCTGCGCGGACGCAACGCCACCCCGATGGAGGCCTGATCCCATGCTGAAGCAGACCCCCTCCCAGACCGTCGGTCCCTACTTCCTCTACGGCCTGATCCCGCAGCCCTACGGCCGGCGCGGCGTGGCCGACAACAGGCTCGCCTCGCCGGAGCTGCCGGGCGAACACATCCGCATCGAAGGCCAGGTCCTCGACGGCGAGGGCAACCCCATCGTGGACGCGCTGATCGAGGTCTGGCAGGCCGACGCCGAGGGCCACTACCCGGCCGAGGCCGCCGACGGCCAGCCCCGCCACTTCGCCGGCTTCGGCCGCGCCGACAGCAGCGCCGGCGGCCTCTACGGCTTCGAGACGGTGAAGCCGGGTGGAGTCGCCGAGGGCCAGGCGCCGCACGTCAACGTGATCGTCTACGCCCGCGGCATGCTCTCCCACGCCTTCACCCGCATCTACTTCTCCGACGAGGCCCAGGCCAACGCCGCCGACCCCGTGCTGGCCCTGGTGCCGGAGGAGCGCCGGAACACGCTCATCGCCCAGCGCGCCGAACTGCCCGGCCGCACCGTCTACCGCTTCGACATCCGCCTCCAGGGCGAAGGCGAAACGGTGTTCTTCGACGCGTGAAGCGTGTTGGGAAGTGGTTCCCAACAAAGAGGCAATAGGGAAACCGTCAACTTAGCCGTCATCCCCGCGAAAGCGGGGATCCAGAAGTCCACGGAACGAACGTTACGGAAGAGTCCTGGACCCCCGCTTTCGCGGGGGTGACGGCAAAGTGGTTGTTTACTTGAACGATCCCTTCATCGGAGCGAGAAACAACTCACAGGCTTGAGGACCACTGGGCCGGATGGAACTCGTAACCGCGGCCACGCTGACCGATGTAGCCCACGCCCGGGAACGGAAAGTGGTAGCCGACGACCATCATGCGGTCGGCGGCGACGCGGTCGAACAGGCGGCGGCGGGTTTCCTCGGCCTGGACCGGGTCCATGTCGAAGATGGCGTGCCAGCCGGGGTTGCGCACGAACAGGGCGGGGTGATTGCTGGTGTCGCTCAACACCATCAGCTGCTGCTGGCCGGAGGTGACGGCGTAGACGGTGTGGCCCGGCGTGTGGCCGGGCGAGGCCAGGGCGCGGATGCCCGGCGCCACGTCGGCGCCCGGCGCGTAGCGGCGGATGCGCTCCTGCGGGTAGGCGCCGAAGCGGTCGCGGACGAGCTGGAAGCTGCCCTTCATCCCCTCCGGCGCGCGGGACATCTGCCCCTCGTCCATCCAGAAGGCCCATTCGGCCTCCGGCACCAGGATCTCCGCCTTGGTGAACCTGGCCTTGCCGTCCGGGCCGGTCAGCCCACCGATGTGGTCGCCGTGGAAATGGCTGATCACCACCGTGTCCACGCTGGCCGGGTCGATGCCCGCCGCCTCCATGTTCGGCGCGCCGGCGTTGGCGGTCGGCATCATCCCGCCGCCGGTGCCGGTGTCGATCACCACCGTGCGCCCGCCGCCCTGCACTGCCATGAAGGTCAGCGGGATCGTCAGCGCCTCGGCCGGCAGGTAGGACTCCTTCAGCGCCGCCGCGACCTCCTCCGGCTTGGCGTTGCGGACGAATCCCTCCGTCGGCTTGGGCCGCGTGAACTGCCCGTCGTTGATGCGGGTGACCAGCATGTCCCCGACCTTCATCCGGTAGAAGCCCGGCGCCTGCTGCAGGGTTGCGGGCTGCTGCGCCGGCTGCGCCGCGCCATCCTGCGCCGCGCCTTGGGCCAGCGCGTCGTCGGTGGCGAAGACCGCGGCCGCCGCGGCCGGGATGGCCGCCATGGTGCCGAACGCCGCCCGGCGGGAAAGATAAGGCATCTGGTGGGTTCCCCTCTGAGACGTCTTCTTGTTGCCCCTGGCCTGCCCGCCCTCTCAGCCGAACAGGCCGGCCTGGTAATCGCGGATCGCCTGCATGATCTCGTCCCGCGTGTTCATCACGAAGGGGCCGTGCGCCACGACCGGCTCGCCCAGCGGCGGCGCGTGGCCGAACAGCAGCACGGCGTCCTCCGCCGCCTCCAGTTCCACCGCGTCCCCGTCCTCCTCCATCTCGACCAGCCGGAAGGCCTCGGCCCGCTGCCCGCCGACGGTCACCGCGCCGCGCACCACATACAGGAACACCGCCCGTCCCGCCGCCACGGGCAGGCTCGGCCGGGCGCCGGGGGAGCAGGCCAGGACCGACATGAAGACGTCCGTCAGGGATCGGATCGGCCCATCCCGCCCGTCCCAGGCACCGGATATCAGGTTCAGCGTGGCCCGGCCATCACCGACGGGGAAGGAGGGGATCTCCTCCTTCTGGAGGCCGGTGTAGCGCGGCTCGGTCATCTTCAGCCGGCCGGGCAGATTCACCCAGAGCTGGAGGATCTCCAGCGGCCCGCCGCTCCGCTTGAAGGAATCCGGCGACAGCTCGGCATGGACGAGGCCACGCCCGGCGGTCATCCACTGCACGCCGCCGGCGCGAATGACGCTCTCATGCCCGCCGCTGTCGCGGTGCGCCAGCTCGCCCTCCAGGATGAAGGTCACCGTCTCGAAACCGCGGTGCGGGTGCGGCCCGAAGGGAAGCCCCCGGTTGCCCGGCGGGTAGCTCTGCGGGCCGTGGTGGTTCAGGAACAGGAAGGGGTCGAGCTGGTCCAGCCCCGGACCGGGCAAGGGGCGGCGCGTCGTCAGGTCGCCGATGTCGTCGCGCAACGCCGCGTGCAATGCCCTGACTCGTCTCGCCGTCATTCCCGCTCCACGGATTAAAGGGGCATGCCTGAATCCTATCATGGCACGCCCCGCCCTCACCCGATTTCCGACCCACTCACGCACATGTCAAGCTCCGCCGGATCAGCGCGCCACCGGCTCGCCGGCCGTCTCGCCCGCATATTCCAGCGCGCGGGCGTCCCCGGCCGGCACGGGCACGATGCCGCCGGGCGAGGCCACCCGGTCGTTGCCGGTCTCGCCGTCCGTGCTCTCGTCCACCTCCCCGACCACGCCCACCCGGTGGCGGTAGATCAGCTCGCCGCCGGCCCAGGCGGTCAGGCCCAGCAGGGCCGTGGTCGCCGCCGACAGGGCGAGGCCGCGCGGCACCACCCCCTCCTCCGGGTCGCGGCGGCGGCCCATCAGGTTGGCGGCGGCGATGGCCAGCACCGTGACGTTGCCCAGCGCGTGCAGCGGCCCGACCGCGTGCTTGCGCGTGCGGGGGATGGCGGCGTAATCCACCGCCCCCACGGCGCCGGCGACGACGCCCGACGCCAGCCCGGCCCGCAGCAGCCAGCGCGACGACTGCGCCCAGAAGGGATCGCCCGTGCGCCAATAGGCGACGTCGGTGGCCAGCGTCGCCGTCAGGAAGGCGATCGGGAAGGGAATGATGGTGGGGTGGATCGGGTGCTTGCCGACCGCGGCGGCGCTGGTCGCCCCCTGGACCTCGTCCTCGGGCACGCCGGACCCGCCATGACGAATCGTCTCTGCCATATCCTTGACGCCCATCTCACTCTCCCGGAATGTCCTCGTTCGAGTGACAACAGCGAAAGCGGCGCGGCATTCCCGAAACGGCTTCGGCGCCTTCCGCGGGGTGCGGAAAGCGCCGAAGAAGGCCGGATGATGCGCGTCTGGACGTCAGGCCGGGACGCGGCCGCCGATCTCCGTGGTCACCGCGGCGGCGGCGCGCTTGACCATCTCGCCCAGCGCGCGGACGCGCGTGTCCTCGATCCGGCGGTTGGTGCCGGAGACGGACAGGGCGCCGATGACGCGGGCGTTCTCGTCATAGAGCGGGGCGGCGACGCAGCGCATGCCGGCCACCCGCTCCTCCTGGTCCACGGCGTAGCCTCGGTTGCGGGTCAGGGTCAGCTCGTCGCGCAGCGCCGGCAGGGAGGACAGGGTCGTCCGCGTGAACTGGCGCATGCCGCGCTGCTGCAGGATCGTCTGCACCCGCGCCTCCGGCATGCCGGCGAGCAGCGCCTTGCCGACGGCCGAGCAGTGCAGCAGGGTGCGCTCGCTGGTCGGCAGGGCCGCCTGGGCCACGCGCGGGCCGCCGACGCGCGCCAGGTAGATGGCCTCGCCGTTGTCCTCGACCGCGAGGCTGGCGAGTTCGCTGCTCTCCTCCATCAGGCGGCGCAGGCGCGGCTTGGCGATGTCCACGAGGCTGCGCGTCTTCAGGAAGGTCACGCCGGTCATGTAGGCCTGGACGCCGACCGACCAGCGGCGCGTGGCCTGGTCGAAACGGACGTAGCGGTCCTGCTGCAGGGTGGTCAGCAGGCGGTGCGCGGTGGAGGGCGACAGGCCGGCGGACTCCGCCAGCTCGGTCAGGCTCATCGGGACTTCGCCGGCGCCGAGGATCGTCAGGATGTTCAGCGCACGCGACAGCGACTGGACCACCTGGCCCTTTTCGGCGCGCTCGGACTTCTCGGTCGTGGCCTCGGGCCGGATGGTGGCCGGCTGTGACTGCATCGTCATGTGCTTCCCCCTCAGTCTTGCCGGCGCGAGCCGCCGTGCGTCGTCTTGTTGAGCCGTATTGACCATACTGTATTCCATATACCAGGACCCGGCAAGAGAAACTGTGCGTCATCCGAACAGTTTCCGGCACGGAGTTGCGGAGCCGGAGGGATGGGCGTTCCGAATATTTTTCCGCGTCCCGGCGGAACCGCTCCGGCAGGCGTTTGTTGAATCCTTGTTTTCCAGCAATGAGAACGTATCATGAACGCCAAGCCCGACCAGAAGCACGACGCGCACGACGCCGAGAACCCGAAAGCCGGCAAGCCCTTCTCGAACCAAGAAAAGGATCCGGACGATTGGACGACGGGCGACGAACCGATGACCGGCGCCCAGGCCTCCTACCTGAAGACCCTGTCGGAGGAAGCCGGCGAGTCCTTCGACCCGGACATCACCAAGGCCGAGGCGTCCAAGCGCATCGACGCGCTCCAGGACAAGACCGGGCGCGGCGCGTAAGCCCGAAACACGAAAGCCCCCGGGCCTCGCGGCGTGGGGGCTTTGTCATGATCTTTGAGGCTCAGCGGGGCCGGCGCCGATGCCGGATCAGGCCGGCACCGAGCAGCAGGGCGACGGCGATGACCGCCGCGCCTATGACGGCGGCGCCCGGCGCGCCCAGCCCCGTCAGCACTTCCCGGAAAGCGGCGACGCCGCCCGCGACGTCCGGATGTTCCATCGTCACCTTCCGCGCCCATGACGGGCGCCACACGCACGCATCGGGAATCGGGATAGGGGGCGATCCTAGTGGACCGCACCCCTCCCACACCACCCGGCATGCGGGTCCGCACCGGGCGGTTCGAGGAGTTGAG
>NZ_JAFIQV010000086.1 GCF_017356015.1 Azospirillum sp. SYSU D00513 | reverse complement strand
ACTCCTCGAACCGCCCGGTGCGGACCCGCATGCCGGGTGGTGTGGGAGGGGTGCGGTCCACTAGGATCGCCCCCTATCCCGATTCGGGCGCGGCGCGGGGAGTGGCACGCCGGCCGTCTGGATCGGGGGGAGGCATGAAGAAGGGCCGGGCTGGGCACCCGAAGACCATCGGAGCCCTCCGCGGCCACGGCACGCCGGCGCCGCCCGGCCGCCAAGGACACCAGAGCGTCGCCGTTCAGCATGGCCTGCTGGGAAGGGGATGGCGCCGACAGGCAACGAAAGAGGGGCGGTGGACCTGGCCGGTCCGACCGCCCCTTTGCGGGAAGGCAAGCCTTACCGCGCCTGCGCGGCCGGGCCGCTGTCCTCCGTCTCGGCCAGCCAATGGGCGAGCGAGGCCTTGCTCGAATGAGCGGCGTCCTTGCCGCTGGCGGCGTCGCTCCAGCCCGGCGGCACGCCCTCCATGTTGGGCAGCTGGTGGGCGATGCCCTTGTGACAGTCGATGCAGGTCCGCTGTCCGGTGAACAGGAATTCCTCGTGCGCCCGCGCGGCCCGCGCGCCCTGCTTGGTGATGTCCATGGATTCCGGCGAGTGGCAGTTCCGGCATTCCAGGGAGTTGTTGGCCTTCAGCCGCGCCCATTCATGCTCGGCCAGTTCGCGGCGCATGGCGACGAACTTGTCGCGCGTGTTGATGGTGCCGAAGATCTTGCCCCAGACCTCCTTGGAGGCCTGCATCTTGCGGGCGATCTTGTCCGTCCATTCATGGGGCACATGGCAATCCGGGCAGGTCGCCCGCACGCCAGAGCGGTTCGTGAAGTGGATGGTCTGCTTCAGCTCCTCGTACACGTTGCTTTCCATCTCGTGGCACGAGATGCAGAAGGCCTCCGTGTTGGTGGCCTCCAGCGCCGTGTTGAAGCCGCCCCAGAACATGACGCCGGCGGCGAAGCCGCCGAGCGTCAGGAAGCCGAGGCTGAGATAGCGGCTGGGGCTCGAGATCGTGCGCCAGGGGCTGAGAATATATTCCGGAAGCTTGAGCTTCATTTGCGGTCACCCCCGTCGGACGGGCGGGTGATCAGCGAGTCCACGTCCTGGAAGGTGTTCGGCACGAGCGGCTGCGCGGTGGTCTGCGGGACGTGGCATTGCGTGCAGAAGTACCGGCGTGGCGCCACGGCGCCCAGCGTCTGGCCGTCGCGGTCGATATAGTGGGTGATGCTGATCATGGGCGCCTGGCTGCCCTCCACATACTTGCGGCTGTGGCAGGTCAGGCACTGGTTGTTGTTGAGGCTGACCTGATAGTCGCGGATGTTGTGCGGGATGACCGGCGGCTGATCCGGGTAGTTGCGGGCCACGCGGCGGTCGTTCGTCACGTCCGCCGGGATCTGCGGGGCCGGGGCCTCGTCCGTGAACTGCACGGGCGGCCGGAAGGGCGAGTCGACGCGGGCTGGGCCCGTTCCCTGCGCGGAGAGCAGGGCCGGCACTAGGCAGGGCAGGGCGGCGAGCGCCACCAGCATGTAAGAACGCATGATCGGGCTCCTTCCTTACGCGGCGACGATCTTGACGGCGCACTTCTTGAAGTCCGTCTGCTTGCTGATGGGGTCCGTCGCGTCCAGCGTCACCTTGTTGATCAGGCGGGCGGAGTCGAACCAGGGAACGAAGACCACCCCGCGCGGCGGCTTGTTGCGGCCGCGCGTTTCCACGCGGGTGATCATCTCGCCCCGGCGCGAGACCACCTTGACCTCCGACCCGCGCCGCAGGCCGCGCGCCTTGGCGTCGTCCGGGTGCATGAAGCACAACGCCATGGGCATGGCCTTGTAGAGTTCGGGCACACGCATCGTCATGGAACCGGAGTGCCAGTGCTCCAGCACGCGGCCGGTGACCAGCCAGAGGTCGAACTCCTTGTCGGGGGATTCCGCCGGCGGCTCGTAGGGGAAGGCGAAGAGCACGGCCTTGCCGTCCGGGTTGCCGTAGAATTTCACCCCCTCGCCCGCCTTCACGTAGGGGTCGAGCCCCTCGCGGTAGCGCCAGAGCGTCTCCTTCCCCTCCACGACCGGCCAGCGCAGGCCGCGGACCTGGTGGTAGGTGTCGAAGGGTGCCAGGTCATGGCCATGGCCACGGCCGAATTCGGCGTATTCCTCGAACAGGCCCTTCTGGACGTAGAAGCCGAAGGCCTTGGCCTCCCGGTTCTCGTAGTCCGGGTTGATCTCGGACAGGGGGTATCTGTCGACGTTGCCGTTCTTGAAGAGCACGTCGAACAGCGTCTTGCCCCGGTAATCGGGGTTGGCGTCCAGGGTCTCCTTCGGCCAGACCTCGTCCGTCGTGAAGCGCTTGGAGAATTCCATGAGCTGCCACAGGTCGGAACGGGCCTCGCCGGGGGCGGTGACCAGCTGGTGCCAGAAGTGGGTGCGCCGCTCGGCGTTGCCGTAGGCACCCTCCTTCTCGACCCACATGGCGGCCGGCAGGATCAGGTCGGCGGCGGACGCGGTCACCGTGGGGTAGGCATCCGAGACGACGATGAAGTTGTTCGGGTTGCGGTAGCCCTGGTAGGTTTCGTTGTCGCTGTTGGGAGCCGCCTGGAGGTTGTTGTTGACCATGATCCAGAAGGCATTGAGCTTGCCGTCCTTCAGCATCCGGTCCATCAGCACCGCGTGGTAGCCGATTTTCGACGGCAGCAGTCCCGGCGGCAGCTTCCAGCCTTTCTCAACGTATTTCCGGTGTTCCGGGTTGGCGACCTGCATGTCGGCGGGCAGCCGATGGGCGAAGGTGCCGACCTCGCGCGCCGTGCCGCAGGCCGAGGGCTGGCCGGTGAGCGAGAAGGGGCTGTTGCCGGGTTCGGAGATCTTACCGGTGAGAAGGTGGATGTTGTAGACCATGTGGTTCGCCCAGACGCCGCGGACGTGCTGGTTGAAGCCCATGGTCCAGAGCGACATGACCTTCGTCTTGGGATCGGCATACAGCTCGGCGAGCGCCAGGAGGCGCTCCTTGGGCACGCCGCTCACCTCGGATGCCTTCTCCACCGTGTAGTCGCTGACGAACCGCGCGAACTCCTCGAAGCTGCTGGGGGTGGAGGCCGCGGCTTCCTTGGCGTTGGCGGCACGGACCTCCAGCACATGCTCGGGCCGCAGGCCGTAGCCGATGTCCTTCTGGCCCATGCGGAAGTTGCAGTGCTTCTCCACGAACTCCCGGTTCACCCGGCCGGTCTGGATGATGTGGTTGGCGATGAAGTTCAGGATGACGAGGTCGGTTCCCGGATGGAAGGTCATCGGGATGTCGGCCAGCTCGTAGCTGCGGTGCTCGAAGGTCGAGAGGACCGCGACCTTGACGTGCTTGTGGGCGAGGCGGCGGTCGGTGACGCGGGTCCACAGGATGGGGTGCATCTCCGCCATGTTCGAGCCCCAGAGCACGAAGGCGTCGGCATGCTCGAAGTCGTCGTAGCAGCCCATCGGCTCGTCCATGCCGAAGGTGCGGATGAAGGAGACGGCCGCGGAGGCCATGCAGTGGCGGGCGTTCGGGTCGAGGTTGTTGGTGCGGAAGCCCGCGCGCATCAGCTTGGACGCGGCGTAACCCTCCCAGATCGTCCATTGGCCGGAGCCGAACATGCCGACGGCGTCCGGCCCCTTCTCCTTCAGAATGCGCTTCCACTGCCGGGCCATCTCGTCGAAGGCCTGGTCCCAGGAAACCGGGTAGAACTCGCCTTCCTTATGGTACTTGCCGTCGCGCATGCGCATGAGCGGCTGCGTCAGCCGGTCCTGCCCGTACATGATCTTCGACAGGAAGTAGCCCTTGACGCAGTTCAGGCCGCGGTTGACCTCGGCCTGCATGTCGCCGTGGGTGGCGACCACGCGGTTGTCCTTCGTCGCCACCATGACCCCGCAGCCGGTGCCGCAGAAGCGGCAGGGCGCCTTGGACCATTTCAGCTGCGCGTCCTCGCCCGCCACCATCGAGGACTGGGCGAACGCGGGCACGCTGATGCCGCCGGCCGCCGCGGCGGTCGCCACGGCCTGGGCCTTGATGAAATCCCGCCTGTCGAGCATGCGAGCCTCCCCCTCTTTTCCGAACTCTCAGATGTCCCGCGGCGCGGCCGGCGGGGCCGCGTCGAGCGTTTCGACGTGATGGAAAACCAGGACCGCCGACAGCACCCCGTCCAGCAGGTGCATCGCGGTCATGCGGTCGGCGATCCAGCCCTCGTTCGGACCTTCGACCGTCACCACGAGCTTGCCGCCCTGCTCGGCGTGGATCTCGGCGCCGGGCATGGCGGATATCAGCCCATGCACCGCGTCCCGCTTGTCGGGATTCACATGCACCAGCAGGGACGCGGTGTGCAGCTCGGCCGCTTTCGGGACGAAGGTCAGATCGTCAGGCAAGGCGGTCGCCTCCAGGCTTCATGGTTATGGAATTGGACGGGCATGCGGAGACGCAGGCGCCGCACCCGGTGCAGGACGACGCATCGACCAGCGCCTGGGCAACGCCGCCCCGAGCCAGGGCGAAGCGGATCGCGGACTCCGGGCAGGCCTCCCCGCAACTGCGGCAGAAGACGCGCTGCGCCGACAGGCATGTGTCGGCGACCGCGGCGACGTGGGACCAGGGACGGCTGTAGCTGGCGGCGCTGCCGTCCCTGGTCCCCTCGGCGGTGATGGCGAAGACCGGTTCCGGGCAGGCTTCGGCACAGGCTCCGCAGAAGCTGCACTCCCCGCGCGAGAAGTCCACTTCCGGAAAGCCGCCGTCGCCGGGGCGCAGGATCGTCTCCGGGCAGGCGCCGGCGCAGGAGCCGCACCGCGTGCAAAGCGAGGTGAAGAGATCCGCGCGGCTCCAGGGGGGGCGGATCGCGTCCGGTGCCGTCCGCGCTTTCCCTCTCAGGAAGGAACGCCGTCCAAGGTCAACGCTGCTGTCGGTCACGGTGCGTCACCGGCCCGGGATCAGACGGGCGGGGGCCCCGGAGGCCCCATGATCATCTGCGACATCCAAACGAGGAATCCGTAGCCGCCGACCACCGCGATGGACAGGATCGGCCAGATCACGACGGCGAGGATCAGGAACATCGTGATTTCCCGGCGCTTCGCCGAGGGATCGGCGCCCCTTGCCCCTTGGCCCGGGTCGGGCGGCTTGTTGCTGGAAATCTGAGTCATGATGGTCGACCAGCCTCCCCTGTAAAGCCATTCGTAAGCCTGTGCATGACGAATGGGCGCGTGCTGGCTCCAATCGGCCGGTGGCGCCCACACCCTGCATATGCGTTACGGATGCGCCTGTATCGAACAGGCATGGTTGTGAAACGTTTCGCGGGAAAAGATCCCTGAGGCACTCGCTTTCGAGGCGAAACCTTCTCGGTTCCGGCCCTCGGATGGCAGGCCTCATTCCGTGCCCACGAAGGGGTCGGCCAGCAGCTTGCTCCAGAAGGAAGGGACGCGTTCCGTCCGTTGCGCGGGCGACACGTCCCGCGGCCCGGCTGAGCCGGCGAGCGCGGCGATCGCCTCGGCGTTGAGACAGAAGGCCTTGGCGTCCGCCGCATCCCCGGAGCTCAGAGCGCGGGCGCAGCGGCGTTCGGACGAACAGCTGATGCACACCCGCTGGAGGTCCCGCAAGGCGTGCGGCGCGGCGTCCGCAAGCCGGTCCAGATCCAGGGAGTAGCGCGCCGCCATCCGCGGCAGCAGACGCTCGGCCCGGCCGTGGTCCGCCAGCAGGGCCGGCAGGTCGGCGGGCTGCAAACCCGCTTCCGACAGCACGCGGCCGGCCTCCTGCGCCGGAAGTCCGGCGAGATCCCGCCGCAGGGCGCCGCGCCGCAGCCAGCCGCGCAGCGGTTCCAGGAGCCTTTCGAAAGGCCCCTGAAGCGGGTGCGCGTGGTCCGGTTCCATATGAATGCTCGACATTCCGGTCTCCCTGGGTGGGAAGGCCAAGCTAGTCGATGCGCCGGGCGGGCGGTTTGATCTGGATCAAACTAACCCCGATGACTCTACCGAAAGGCCGGAACCGAATTTTCAGGCGGAATTTGCGCTGGCTCAAAGAGGCGGGCAAAGGCGCGAGCCAAGCTGTTCCGTACCGACACCGGAAAAGGAAACACGTCATGCTCGCGACCCGCATCGTGCACAGGAACATGAATCCTTCCGAAGCGCTGGACGGCTTCATCCAGGAGCAGGTTCAGGCGCTCGCCCGCATCGAGCCGCGGCTGCAGAGCTGCGAGGTCATTCTGAAGGCGGTGCACGGCCGTCTGCAAAAGGGCCGGTCCTTCCTCGTGCGGATCGACCTCGGACTGCCGGGCCGGCACATCGCCGCCGGCGCGGGGCCTGACCGCGCCCATGGCCACATGGATGTCTATGCCGCCGTGGCCCAGTCCTTCGACAGGGCGCGCCGGCAGATCGGCGAGGCCCGCGCGTGGATGCGCAAGGGGCGGCGGAAGCTGGCCGCCGACTGATGCCTCGCCTGCCCGGCGCATGACCGCCAGGTCATGAAGGGTTCGGCCGGTCCGCTTCGGGTGGGCCGGCCGGTTGCCGTTCCCGGAATGTGGAACAGCTGTACCGAGGGAGCACGGCGCGTGCGCGCCACTCCTCCGGCCTGCCCGGATCAGGACAGCGCCCGGTCTATGGCCCCCATCAGCCCTTCGTCGGTGACCGGTTTCTCCAGGAAGGCGACGCCGGCCCGCGCCGCGCTGTTCATGATCGCGTCCGTGCCGCCGCCCGTGATGAGCACGGTGGGCGGATCGACGCCTTCGGCGCGCAACGCGCTCAGCAGCTCCAGCCCGTTGCGCCCGGGCATGTGATAGTCGAGGAGAAGGCATCCCGACGGCAGCTCCCCGGCGTGCGGGTGCAGCTCCTCCCATGAGCGGAAGGCGCGGGCCGTTCGGCCGTGGCTCTCCAACAGCAAGGCGAGCGAGTCCCGGACGGCGTCGTCGTCGTCCAGGATGAACACCGTCTTCGCATGGAAACCCATGTCCACTCCATTTCTCCGGGCCGGCCCCGCAGGCGCGAACAGCCTGCCCGCGGTCACCGGGCCGTAATCGCCGGGCCAGAGTGCCGAACGGGAGCATCGGCGGCCTTGATGCAGAGCAATCCGTAAGCTGAAAACGTTTTTTGTCTTCGCCGCTCAGGGGAAGGACGCGCCCGGTGAAGAAGCGGCCAAGGGCATAGGTAATCCCCCTTACGTATCTTTCCGAACTGCACGCGCCGGAGCCCGCCCGTTATCTAGAGGGCATCAAGCCGCTGGGCAGTCATCTCGAAAAGCAGGGTTCCGATCATGGGCGTTCTCATCCGTGGCGCAAACGTCAAGCCGTCGCCGCACGCTTTCCTGGGTGGCCCGCGGTCCGGCTTGAGGATGGAAGCACCGCTCGGGATCTTCGGCGACCGTTCCGGCGACGACACCGCCGTCCTCAACGCCATGGGCGAGGCGCGGCTGTTCGACCGCGACCAGCCGCTCTTCGCGGAGGGCGACGCCGCCAACGCCGTCTACCGCGTGATGGACGGGCTGGTCCGGCTCTACAAGCTCCTTCCCGACGGGCGCCGCCAGATCGTCGGCTTTCTGCGCGCCGGCGACATGATGGGGCTGGCGGCCGGCGAGCGCTTCGTCTACACGGCCGAGGCGGTCATCCCCTCCACCGTGCGCCGCATTCCGCGTGCCCGCGTGACCGCCCTGATGGACGAGCGCCCGGCGCTGGCCCGCACGCTGCTGGCCGCCATGACCGCCGAACTGCTGGCTGCGCAGGAGCAGATGCTGCTTCTCGGCCGCAAGACGGCGCGCGAGAAGCTCGCCACCTTCCTTCTGGCAAACGACGAGCGGGCACAGGACGCGGCGGGCCGCATCGATTTGCCGATGAGCCGCACGGACATCGCCGATTATCTGGGCCTGACCACCGAGACGGTCTCGCGCGAATTCACCAAGCTGAAGACCGCCCATGTCATCCGGCTGATGGAGGGCGGCAAGGTCGAGCTGGTGGACCGGGACACGCTGTCCGATCTCGCCGAATGTGCGTGAGGCGGCATCTTCCGGGCCGTTCCCGGGGTTCGGCAGAAAATCGACGGCCCTTGGAAAAAAGCCCTTGCAGGGTCCCCGCCTTCCGACCTATATACCGCCTCCCCGACGCGGCGCCGCCGACCAGGCGATGACGCGAAAGGGGAAAGCGAAGGACAGGGCAAGCAGAGAGTAAGTT
>NZ_JAFIQV010000085.1 GCF_017356015.1 Azospirillum sp. SYSU D00513 | reverse complement strand
CCGCCCAGTCCGGGCAGGACGCCGATGAGGACGCCCAGCGTGACGCCGATGAACATGTAGACGATGTTCATGGGATCGGCGAGCACACCGAAGCCCATGATGAGAGACGAGAGCGCTTCCACCGTATTCTCCCACACTTGGCCCCGCCGCGAACGGCCGGGACGGCACGGTGTTGATTGGTCCGGGACCGGGCGCGTCCGGTCCCGAAAGCGGGTGTCCGCCGGAGGCCGGAACCGGTCGCCCGGTGCCGGAAAGCCGGGATCAGTAGCCGAGCATCGCCTCGAGCGGGCCCTTGGGCAGCGGCACGAGGAACCAGATCTCGAACATCACGAACAGGGCCATCGGGATGAGGATGGCGATCGGCGCGATGATCTGCGGGCGGTACTTGCCGACCCAGGCCATGAAGAAGGCGATGAAGAGCGCCGAGGCGACATACATGCCCAGCGGATATATCAGCGCGACGAAAATGCACGAAGGCACGAAGACCTTCATGATCAGCTTGAGCTGGCCGCGCTCGACGAAGGCCTCTTGCCCGGTGCCGCGCGCGCGGATGGCGCCGACCAGCGTGCCGACGCTGGCGATGAACATCACCACACCGACGTAGAAGGGGAAATAGCCGGCTTCCGGGCCATCCGCGGCCCAGCCGTTGCCGACCCGGATGCTGTCCATCATCACGACGATGGAGGCGAGGATGAACAGCGCGGCGACGCCGATCTCGGCGGTGCGGACCGAGATGACGGCCCTTTCGTCTGAATTGTCCGTATGCATAGAACCACCACTCCGGTGAGCCGCCCCGGGACACCGCGGCGCCTGAGGGGCGCGCCGCGGCGTCTTCCGGAGCTGAGCGGTTTAAGCGAAGCTTGCTTCGCGCGTCACTTCGCGACGAAGCCGGCCTTGGTCATGAGATCCTTGTGCAGGGTCTCGGCCTCGCCGAGCCACGCCTTGAACTCATCGCCGATCAGGAACCTCCTGTCGAAGGCGCCCTTCTCCATGAAGTCCTTCCAGTCGGACGTGGCGCGCACCTTCTCGAACAGATCCACGTAGTACTGGATCTGGTCCTTGGTCACGCCCGGACCCATGAAGATCCCGCGCAGCATCTGATACTCGACCGGCAGGCCGGCCTCGGTGCAGGTCGGGATGTCCTTCCAGGCCTTGCCGTCATGCACCGGCTCGGAACCCTCCATGCGGGTCTTGCCGAAGGTGCAGAGCGGGTTCAAGGCAGCGCCGCGCCACTGCGAGACCGCCTCGATCGGGTTGTTCACGCTGGAGTCGATGTGGCCGCCGACCAGCTGCGCCGCCACGTCCCCGCCGCCCTTGTAGGGCACGTAGGTCATCTTGGCCCCCGTCGCCTGCTCGATGGCGGCGGTGATGATCTGGTCCTCCTGCTTGGAGCCGGTGCCGCCCATCTTCAGCGTGCCGGCCTTGGCCGCCTCGGCATACTCCTTGGGCGACTTGATCGGGCTGTTGGCGTTGGTCCACAGCACGAAGTTGTCCAGCGCCAGCATGGCCACCGGCGTCATGTCCTTCCAGGAGAAGGGCACGCCCGTGGCCAGCGGCGTGGTGAAGAGGTTGGAAAGCGTGATGATGATCTTGTGCGGGTTGCGGTTGGAGCCCTTGACGTCGAGGAAGCCCTCGGCGCCGGCGCCGCCCGACTTGTTGATCACCACCATGGACTGCTTCATCAGATTGTTCTTCTGGATGATGCCCTGGATCATCCGCGCCATCTGATCGGCGCCGCCGCCCGTGCCCGCCGGCACGATGAATTCGACGTTCTTGGTCGGCTCCCAGGCGGCCTGAGCCGCCGTGGCTGTCATCGCGAGGCCGCCGACGGCGACTGCGGTCGCCGTTACACAACGCATCAGATACGAGGTCGAGGTACCCATCGGTTTCCTCCCTTTTGTGCTGCAGGATTCTGTGGTCTGCACGCCGTCGGCCATGTCCTGTATGGAGCGCATCATGGGGCCGACACTGGAATATGGTATGTGGCATTTCAGAATTGCGCAACCTGATTCTCAGCGACACGAACAATCAGCCGAAAGAACTCTAAATCTGGTATGCCAGCTCTTTGGAGAAAAATGATCATTTCGCACGTGGAATTAAGGTCGGAGCAGGCCTGTCCTATCCTCTTTGGGTAGTCAACAGAGCATTTCCGCCAGCATAGTGGATCCGGTATTCAGGGATTTTTGATCTTGAATACAAAAGCCCAGCACGCTGGAATAAGGCATTCCAGATACGGAGCGCTTTTGAAAAGGATGGGAGCGCCCGGCAGGGGCTTTGTTCAAAGAGGCCAGGCCTCAGCGTCCGCGCGTGTTGCAGACTTGCGCCGGCACGTTCAATAGCCGGCGTAACGGCCGGGCTTGTGGTTGATGACGAGCACGAGGCTGAGCGCCACGACACTGGCCACAGAAAGCAGGAGGTGGAGCGGATCGAGGACGAAGAGGGCGGCCGCGACGATCAGGGAATCGATGCCCATCTGCACCTTGCCGGCGCGCCAGCCCTTCTTTTCCTGGAGATAGATCGCCAGCACGCCGATGCCGCCCACGCTGGCCTTGTGCCGCGCCAGTGCCAGCACGCCCATGCCCATCAGCGTTCCGCCGGCCAACGCCGCGAAGGCGGGCTCGACCGCCGCGATGTCCAGCACGCGCGGGAAAACCCAGCTCCACAGGGCGAGCAGCACATTCGTGGCGAGCGTCTTCAGCGTGAAGGCCCAGCCCATCGCCCGCACTGCGAACAGATAGAAAGGAATATTGATCGTGAAGAACAGGGCGCCGACCGGCAGTCCCGTGGCGTAGTGCAGGATGAGGGAGATGCCGGCCGCTCCGCCGGTGATCAGCTCCGCGCTCTGGAGCAGGGCGAAGCCGAAGCCGATGAACAGCGACCCCATCAGCAGCGCGTGCGCGTCCTCGAACGGAGTGTGGCGCTGTGCTGGAAGAATGGCCGTCATCGTGATGGAACCCCCCGAATGCCCCGATTGCTGCACCTGCACAGGTTAGCGCGATCCCGGCAAAAGGGAAGGGAGCGCGCGGGCATGGGAGGGTTTTGAAAAGAAACGGCGTCCGGCCCCCGAGAGGACCGGACGCCGCGTGAGCGCCCTGCTTGACCTCGTCCTGCTTGGCGGCGCCTTACTTGACGGCGGCCGGCTGGATCGGGTTGGCCGGTTCGCCCCCGGTCATGGCCTTGCTGCGGCTGGCGATGTCGCCGGTCAGGCGGGACAGGGTCTGCGTGGCCTCCGTCGCCGAAAGCTGCAGCTCCGACAAGCGCTTCTCGCTGACCGCGATCAGCCCGGCCGTCTCCTTGGCCTGCTGCTGGAGCGCCAGCACCGCCTCGCGGGCCTGGAACTCCTGCTGGCGCAGGGCGGCGAGCCGGCCCTGGGTGGCGTCGATCTCCGCCAGCCGCTGCACCATCAGGTCGGTGACCTCCTTGGTCTTGGCGGCGATATCGCCCTGCTGGAAGTGCAGGCTGCCCATCTGGTTGCGGACCGTCTGCATCTGGTCCTGGGTGGCCTTCGCCTCGACGCGCAGCCGTTCGACCTGCGCGGCGATGGCGTCGCGGTCACCCGAACGGGTCTTCAGGTCCACATACTGGGCCTGGAGCCGGTCGCGCTCGCCGTTCAGGGCACGGCGCTGGTCCTGGATGGTGGCGTACTTCGCCTGCAGATTGCCAAGTTCACGGGCCTTCGTCGCGAGCTGCGCCTTCAGCGACGCCTCGAGCGCCAGGCGCTGCGCCTGAATGGCGTCGCGTTCCTTGGCGAGGGCGCGGCGCTGGTCCTGGATGTTGGCGTACTTCGCCTGAACGTTGTCGCGCTCGCGCTGAATCTTCACGACCGCAGCCTGCATCGCGTGCTGCTGCGCCGCGGCCTGTGCGAGAAGGGCGTCGCGCTCCTTGGCGAGCGCTTGGCGCTGCCCCTGGACCGTGGCGTACTTGGCCTGCATGTTGCCTTGGCTCTTGGCGGCGGCGGCGAGCTGCCCCTGGAGGGCGTCGCGCTCCTGCTCCAGCACGGCGATGCGCTGTTCGGCCGCGTCCGCCCGGTCGCCCCGGCTTCCGGCAAGCGTCCAGCCGCCGACGGCCGCGATGATCGCGGCGGCGGAGACGAGGCCGAGGATCCGGCTGGCGCCGGCGGCGGGAACAAGGCTGCTCGGCGCCGCGGAAGCCCTGGTCGTGCCTTGGCTTTCGGTCATGGTCTTTCCCCTTACCTTTTTGGAAATGGCGCCTCCCCCCGGAAGCGCATTTGAGGACATCCTAGCGAAAAGCGCGGACGAATATAAGTCCCAAGCCGCACTCTTTTGGCGAGGGCAAGGATTCGCTGGATGTTTTAAAGATTAGTTACCTGGGATCGTGATAATAATCGCGGCGCCAGTCTTTTTCTTGCGCGCGGTCCGGCGGGCCGGCGCGGGAAAGGCGGGGCCATCACCGGAAGCAGTAACCTGAATGGTCGCGGGATGCCCCTTGTCCCGCCGGG
The DNA here is from genome assembly GCF_017356015.1 of Azospirillum sp. SYSU D00513. Taxonomy (GTDB): domain Bacteria; phylum Pseudomonadota; class Alphaproteobacteria; order Azospirillales; family Azospirillaceae; genus Azospirillum. The sequence continues at coordinate 3,851 of NZ_JAFIQV010000085.1, read as the reverse complement.
GTTGTTCAGGAAGAATGGGCCGGAGGGCGAGTTGCCTCTAGCTCCAATGCCGTGATCCTTGTAGTCTGGCGCAGGAAAGTTGGAGTGCGCACCTTGCTTGACATTCACGAGCAACAACATCGCCGGACTTGGTCGCTTCTGCGCGAAGGGCAGGAGACGAAGGAGGTTCAGGTTGCCGATTTTTCGCGCGACGGTCAGCGCATCGTCGCCTTTCTCGACAACGACGTCCCGGCCGGTGGCGCGACGAACCCCTGGCCTCTGATCGCCGAGAGCTACGCCCGCGAGCAGGAGATCGGCCTCGCCGACGCGCGCTGGTACAATGTCAGCCCGCGGCGTTTCGCGAACGGGCGCCCGAACATCACCGAATATCTGGCCCACAACAAGAGCTGGAAGTTTGAGACGAACCTGAACCTGGCCCGTGACATCATCCGCAGCCTCGGGTTCGATCCGGACAACCTTCCGCTCGACATCTGACGCAGGCCGCCCGCCGCCCCCAGCGAGGCGGCGGGCCTTGTCCGCGTCATTTCTCCCAGTAACCCTTCTCGACCTTCATGCCGTGCGCGCCCTTGTAGGGGGCGACCTCCGGCGAACGCCAGCCTTCCAGCAGCGACTCTTCCAGCCGGTAGACCTCGATGCCGAGCGGACGGCAGACGTCGATGGGGTCGCGCGCGTCCGGCCCCCACAAGGGCACCGACAGGTCGCCGCCGGGGCAGGTGGACAGGGCGCAGAGCAAATCGATCTCCGCGAAGAACTCCAGGAAGTCGCCGGTCTTCGCGGGACAATCCCGCATGAAATACTGGTCCTGGCTGTTGAGGCCCGTGCATTGGAAGACGTTCAGCACGTCGTGCACGTCGAACTCGGTCAGCCCGTGCGGCGCCACCGCGCGGACCAGGTTCGAATGGCAGTGGAAGTGGAAATCCTCCCCCGTCAGGAGCCGGTTGACGTACGGGTCGCACCGCGTGCCGAGCAGATCGTGCACGCGCCCGCCATACGCGTCCACGCCATAGCCGGCGAGGCTGTCGGCGGTGATGGTGACCAGCGGGCGCAGGAAGGGCAGCGTCGACCACAGCCGGTCGAAGGTGCTGACATGCGCGCGCTGAAGCTGGCGCGAGCGCGAGGCCCACAGCCGCTCGCGCGGGTCGTGGGCGTTCCAGATGTTGAGGTCGCCGACCTGCGGCCCTTCCACCGTGACGATCCGGAAGACATGACCCGCAGGCACTTTCCAGGCCCGCCCGGTGCGGATGGGAATGGTGAAGGAGTCCACCAGCGTGCGGCCGTCCTGGCGGTCCGCGATGCGCTGGTAGAAGGGTTTGTCCACATGCAGGATCGAGCCTTCGGAGGCTTGATAGGCGGCGGGAAAGTCGGGCATCGGGTCACTCCGCTGTTGCGGCCGCATGGGCGTATGAGCCCGTCCAGGCCGTCCATTTTGTTGAACGATCCCGAGAGATCTGTCAAGGAACGGGCGCCCAGTCTGCTTTACGGCTAAGCTTGGCACCACTCGGGACCGTTCAACGATCCATCCGCCAGGGTTTCGCCCGGGCGGAGCAGCACGGAAGAGGAGACTGTTGCCGGATGAGGCTCGAAGGGAAGGGGGCGGAGGAGGGGCTCGCGTCCGCGGAGCGTGCTGCGCGGGCGTTGCGCGAGGCGATCCTGTCGGGCCGGCTGCCGCCCGGCGCCGCGCTGCGCGAGGCAGCGCTCGCCGCTGAGATTGCAGTGTCGCGCAACACCTTCCGTGAGGCGCTGCGGCAACTCGCGGCGGAGGGGCTGGTCGTCCAGCAGCTCTACAAGGGAGCGACGGTCCGAACCGTGTCGGCCGAGGATGTGCGTGACATATATATCGTCCGGCGCGCGCTGGAGCAGCGCGCGGTGGAAGAGAGCGCGCTCGCGCCCGAGGAAAAATTCACGGCGCTCGACCAGGCGGCGGCCCTGGTGGAGAAGGAGACCGGCCGAGCGGACTGGCGCGCCGCCGGCACGGCGAGCTTGCGCTTTCATCAGGCGCTCGTGGACCTGCTGGGAAGCCGGAAGATCAACGGCTTCTTTCACGGCGTGCTCGCCCAGTTGAGGCTCGCCTTCGCGGCGGCCCCCGATGAGGCGGGCTTCCAGGCCCCCTGGGCGGAACGGGATCGGGAGATCTACGACCTGCTCCGCGCCGGACGCCGCACGGAGGCATCGCTCCGGCTTTCGGCCTATCTGGCCGAGTCCGAGCGCGCCGTCCTGGACGCCGTGCGCGGCGCCGCCCGGCGGTCCGGCTAGGCGGGCGTAACCGGATGCAGCCTTCAGGCGGCCGATGCGGTCGTGTAGCCGGAGCTGTTGGCCGGGTGGGCGGCGGCCGGCTGCTCCGGGGCGGTGGTCCGGGGCAGGCTGCCCAGCACGCGCAGGCCGGCGAAGACGGCGATCAGAGTCAGGCCGAGGAGAAGGTCGGTCCAGTTGGTGACGATCGTCAGAGCGGAGATTTCCATCGCTCGTTCCTTTCCTGTGCAAGGTCCGGACGGCTCAACCGGGACGGGGCCATGACCGAACGCAAGACCATTACACAGCAAAGGACGGAGCTGTTGCAGCGCAACAACCGAAGTGGAGACCTGCAGTATTTTAATCAGGTTGGTCTTTAATGTATTCAATGACCGATCAGGCCGGGCGACTGCTTGTGACCGCACCAATCAGCCCGCTTGTCGAGAAGCCGTCCCGCCTCGCGTCCCTGGTCAGGGATAGCGCACGGGCGGGGGTTCCTCGCCAGGAAGGGGAAGCGGGTCGGGCTCGCCCGGGACGGGAGCGAAGCGGCCCGACCGCCAGTCCTGCTTGGCCTGCTCGATGCGCTCCTTCGAACTGGAAACGAAATTCCACCAGATGTGCCGGGGGCCGTCCAACGGCTCGCCGCCGAGAAGCAGCAACCGCGACGGCTCGGCGGCGGTGACGGTGATCGCGTCTCCGGCACGGAAAACCAGCAGCCGGCCGGCCTCGAAGCTGTCGCCCGTAACCTCGACGCGGCCGCTCACGAGATAGGCGGCCCGCTCCTCGTGCTCCGCCGGGATCTCCAGCCGCGCGCCTCTCTCCAAGACCGCGTCCGCGTAGAACATCGGCCAGAGGCTACCCGTCGGCGCCCCTTCGCCATACATGGCCCCGGCGATCAGCCGCACGCGCTTTCCCTCGCCTTCGATCACGGGCAAGGCATCCGCCCCGTGGTGGGAGAAGGTCGGGGCAATCTCCTCGTGCGCCTTGGGAAGGGCGACCCACATCTGGATGCCGAAAAGCGGGTTGTCGCGGGACCGGGCCTCGGGTGCCGTGCGCTCCGAATGGGCGATTCCGCTGCCGGCCGTCATCAGGTTGACCTCGCCGGGCCGGATCGCCTGAAGGGTGCCCAGGCTGTCCCGGTGCAGGATCTCGCCTTCGAAGAGGTAGGTCACCGTCGAAAGCCCGATGTGGGGATGCGGCCGGACGTCGAGCCCGCCGCCGGCGCTCAGCACCGTCGGACCCATCTGGTCGAGGAAGACGAAGGGACCGACCATGCGCTTCTTCGCGGAGGGGAGGGCGCGCCGCACCTCCAGCCCGCCGATGTCGCTGGTCCGTGGCACGATCACGGCTTCCAGGGCGGAGGAAGGCATCGGCTCAAAGCTGTCGTCGCGTCTGGTCATCGGCCCTCGCTTCGTCATGGCCCCGGACCCGGCCGGAGCGTTCCCAATGGTCGGAAGCGTAGCCGCATTCGGCGGCTCCGGCAAAAAATCCGCGCAGCTCTGAAAAAAAGCCCTTGCGAGCTCCTCGCCATCCGGCCTATATACCGCCTCCCCGACGCGGCGCCGCCGACCAGGCGATGACGCGAAAGGGGAAAGCGAAGGACAGGGCAAGCAGAGAGTAAG
>NZ_JAFIQV010000084.1 GCF_017356015.1 Azospirillum sp. SYSU D00513 | reverse complement strand
TTCCGCAATTGCGCTTCACTTCGCTCGCCGTGATCAGCTTACGATGGGACTTCCACCCACAAGAGAACGCCCATGCTGGGCGCACCAAACAAAACGGCGCGGACCTGCGAAGGTCCGCGCCGTGACGCACACGTGAAAGCGAAGCCTTACTCCGCGGCGACCCTGAGCGCCTCGCCTTCGGTCGGGACGGTGGAGATCGTCTTCAGGACCTGGGACGCGATCTGGTAGGGGTCGCCCTGGGAGTTCGGGCGGCGGTCCTCCAGGTAGCCCTTGTAGTCGTTCCGCACGAAGCTGTGCGGGACGCGGATCGAGGCGCCGCGGTCGGCCACGCCGTAGCTGAAGGTGTGGATCGACGCCGTCTCGTGCTTACCGGTCAGGCGCAGGTGGTTGTCCGGGCCATAGACCGCGATGTGGTCCTCGCGGGCCGCCTCGAAGGCCGCCATCAGGCTCTCGAAATAGGCCTTGCCGCCCGTCTCGCGCATGTAGGTCGTGGAGAAGTTGCAATGCATGCCCGACCCGTTCCAGTCGGTGTCGCCGAGCGGCTTGCAGTGGTACTCGATGTCGATCTCGTACTTCTCGGTCAGGCGCTCCAGCAGGTAGCGGGCGACCCACATCTCGTCGGCGGCGCGCTTGGAGCCCTTGCCGAAGATCTGGAATTCCCACTGGCCCTTCGCCACCTCGGCGTTGATGCCCTCGTGGTTGATGCCGGCGGCGAGGCAGAGGTCGAGATGCTCCTCGACGATCTGGCGCGCGACGCTGCCCACGTTGCGGTAGCCGACGCCCGTGTAGTAGGGGCCCTGCGGCGCCGGGAAGCCGTTCTCGGGGAAGCCGAGCGGGCGGCCGTTCTTGTAGAAGAAATACTCCTGCTCGAACCCGAACCAGGCGCCCTCGTCGTCGAGGATGGTCGCGCGCTTGTTCGAGGGGTGCGGGGTGACGCCGTCCGGCATCATGACCTCGCAGAGGACGAGCACGCCGTTGGTGCGGGCGGCGTCCGGGAACACGCGGACCGGCTTCAGCACGCAGTCCGAGCTGCGGCCCTCGGCCTGCTGGGTGGAGCTTCCGTCGAAGCCCCACAGGGGAAGCTGCTCGAGCGTCGGGAATTCGTTGAATTCCTTGATCTGCGTCTTGCCACGCAGGTTCGGAACCGGCGTGTAGCCGTCCAGCCAGATATACTCGAGCTTATATTTGGTCATTGCGGATCTCTCGCAGGCTGATGACGCAAAGCGTTCTGATGTGCCGTTCCCTTGGGCCGTCTTCCGGGGGCGAGCCCGTCCGGCGGCGTCTGCCATAGCTAAAGCATATCCTATGCCAAACGGGTTGGCGGGCCGGCACGAAGGGCCGAGTCAAGCGGAAGCGCCACCGGAAAGCCGAAGCGGTGCCGTTCGACTCACCGTGAGTGGTGCTTTGGCAGGCATTTCTCGCGCTTTGAGCGCTCCCGCGGCAGGCTTTGGGCTCAAGCGCCCATATAACGACTGTTTGCGATGCTGATTTTCAGCCCTGCCGCACGGCGCGATCTGCTCACATTTTGCGCATGTTGCGTTCAAAAAACCGTCATATCGCCTGGGCCAGAGCGTCCTCCGGTCCAACGGCAGGATCCCATGCGGTCTGTGATGACCGAACATGGCACAGGAAATGGCCGACTCCCGAGGCGACAGCTCGTACAAGCTCGCGCCAGGGCCTCTCCGCCCCTGCCTATTATTCGGGCACATCTGCCGCGAACAGCTCGGCGAGCCAGCCGAGGGCGCCCGGAAAAGCGGCCAGGGACCATACCGCCTCCTGCCAGATGCCCTGGACGTTGACCCGGAAACCGTCTCCCTCCCGCCGCCAGTCCCGCCGGGCAAGCTGCGTCGGTTCGGTGCGGACGGCGCCGCGCGGGAGGCCGAAGGCGGCCGGCAGGTGCCAGTCCGTGATCGCCCGCGCGTCCGGCGCGGTCAGCCGCAGCATGGGGTGCGGCGCGGGGAAGAGCCCGGCGCCCGGAAGATCGAGGTCCAGCCCCGGAAGGCTCAGCCGCTCCGCCGCCTCGAACAGCGCGTTGGCGGTCGGGGACCAGGGAGCGCCGGGAGCATCCACGCAATGGGGATGGTAGCGCGCCCAGTCCGGCAGCGCCGGGTCGGGCAGCGGGCGCACGCACCCGACCTGGAGCCAGCCATAGAGGAGATGGCAGGGCTGCCCCTCGTAGCGCAGCGCCCCGCCCTCCCCGACCAGCCGGTCGAAACGCCCGAAGAACAGGAACAGGTCCCCCTCCCCCACGCCCGCGCGGCGCAGGTGCCCCAACGCCGCCTCCGTCTGGCCGAACAGCGGCCGCCAACCGGCGGCGCGCGGCAGCATGCCGGGGATTAGGTCCGGGTCGAGATGGGCGATGGTGTCGGCGGTGATGGGCTCGGGCTTGCGTCCCTTGGCGGGCACCCAGCGCGCGCCGTGGCTCCGCACGAAATCGGCCAGGGTCGCATGCCGTTCCTCCAGCCCCCAGGGCGCCGGCAGGTCACCGAACCGGATGGGGGCGCCGCGCCCGTAGGGGATGGGCAGCGGGAACAGCCGCCCGTCCGGCAGGATCGGGTTCGGGATGCGGCCGTAGCCCGTGTCGAAGCCCTTGCGGCTGAAGACGATGCGCATGGGAGGTCCGATCAGGGGCGGGCGGGCGCCTCATCCTAACCTCCCAAGGCAGGCACTGTCCTTTGCGGCATAGCGCCGCTCCCGGCTTCCCGGCGCGAGGCCCGACGGCAGCCATCGTCGCCCCAGCCCCACGCCTTTCACCCGGTGCCGGTCAGCCCGCGAGCGACGCGCTGTCGATCACGAAGCGGTACTTCACGTCGCCCTTCAGCATCCGCTCATAGGCTTCGTTGATCTCGTCGGCGCGGATCATCTCGATGTCCGACGTGATGCCATGCGCCGCGCAGAAATCGAGCATCTCCTGCGTCTCGGCGATCCCGCCGATCATCGAGCCGGCGATCGAGCGGCGCTTGGTGATCAGGTTGAACACGTTGGGCGAGGGATGCGGCGAGGCCGGCGCGCCGACCAGCACCATCGTCCCGTCGCGCTTCAGCAGCACGAGCAGCGCGTCGAGGTCGTGCGGCGCGGCCACGGTGTTCAGGATGAGGTCGAAGCTCTTGGCATGGGCGGCCATCTCCTCGGGATTGCGCGAGACCACGGCCTCGTCGGCGCCGAGCGTCTTGGCCGCCTCGCGCTTGGATTCCGAGGTGGTGAAGGCGACGACATGGGCGCCCATCGCGTGGGCGATCTTGATCCCCATGTGGCCCAGCCCGCCGATCCCGACGACGCCGACCTTCTTGCCCGGCCCTGCCCCCCAATGGCGCAGCGGCGAGTAGGTGGTGATGCCCGCACAGAGCAGCGGCGCCACGGCGGCAAGCTGCGCCTCGGGGTGGGTGACGCGCAGCACGTAGCGCTCATCCACGACGATCCGCTGCGAATAGCCGCCCAGCGTGTGGCCGGGCGCGTCGGGCGTCGGGAAATTGTAGGTGCCGATCATGCCGTCGCAGTAGTTCTCCAGCCCGTCGCCGCAGTCGGCGCAGTGCCGGCAGCTGTCGACGATGCAGCCGACGCCCACGAGGTCGCCTTCGCGGAACGCACCCACATGCGCGCCGACCGCGGAGACGCGTCCGACGATCTCATGGCCCGGCACGCAGGGCCAGAGCGTGCCCTCCCACTCGGCCCGCACCTGGTGCAGGTCGGAGTGGCAGATGCCGCAATAGGCGATCTCGATCTGGACGTCGTGCGGACCGGGAGCCCGCCGCGTGATCCCGATGGGCTCCAGGGGCTTGTCGGCGGCATGGGCGCCATAGGCTTTCACAAGCATCGAAGCTTCCTTCTTTCATGAAACGGGCCGTGGAAACGCCCGGCAAGGGGCAGCCGCCTTTCGGGACCGGCCCGACGAGGTCCGCCCCATTGCGGACGCCAATCTAGACCGGGACAACTCCCTTCACTAGATAGGGCAAACCGCATGCGCTCATGAGAAGGACTCAGGAATGGCCCGGGCGAACACGAACGACCTGATCGCCTTCATCACGGTGGCGCGCGAGCGGAGCTTCACCCGGGCCGCCGCGAAGCTTGGCGTCTCCCCCTCCGCGCTCAGCCACACGATGCGCGGGCTGGAGGAGCGGCTGGGCCTCCGCCTGCTGACCCGCACCACGCGCAGCGTCACCCCGACTGAGGCGGGGGAGCGCCTCCTGAACACAATCGGTCCGCGCCTGGACGAGATCGACGCCGAACTGGAAGCGCTGAGCGAACTGCGGGAGCGGCCGGCCGGCAACATCCGCATCACGACCGGCGACCATGCCGCCGAAACGATCCTGGTCCCCGTGCTCGCGGAGCTTCTTCCCCGATACCCGGACGTCAGGGTGGAGATCAGCGTCGATGCCGGCCTGAAGGACATCGTGGAGGAACGCTTCGACGCCGGCATCCGCCTGGGCGAGCAGGTGGCGCGCGACATGATCGCGGTCCGCATCGGGCCGGACCTGTGCATGGCCGCCGTCGGGTCCCCCTCCTATTTCGTCGAGCGTCCGCCACCGGAGACGCCGCAGGATCTGGCACAACATATTTGCATCAACCTGCGCTTCCCGACGCTGGGCGGCCTCTATGCCTGGGAGTTCGAGAAGGACGGACGCGAGATCAACGTGCGCGTGGAGGGCGCCATGATCGTGAACGACATCCGGCTGGCCCGGCAGGCGGCGGTGAATGGGCTGGGGCTGTGCTACCTGCCCGAGGATTACGTGCAGCCGCTGGTCGGCGAAGGCCGACTCGTTCGGGTGCTCGCGGACTGGTGCCCGCGTTTCCCCGGATACCACCTCTACTACCCGAGCCGCCGCCAGCCCACGCCGGCCTTCGCGCTGCTGATCGAGGCGCTGAGGCAAAATCGTGACGGCAAGGAGGGATGAGGCGAGTTTGTTCGGCAGAAGCCCAGACATGGCGAAGGCCGGCAACCCGTCGGGGTTCCGGCCTTCAGATGGTGGTCCCGACAGGGATTGAACCTGTGACCCCTACGATGTCAACGTAGTGCTCTCCCGCTGAGCTACGAGACCACGGGACGTGGCGCGAGTGACGGGACTTGAACCCGCGGCCTCCGGCGTGACAGGCCGGCGCTCTAACCAACTGAGCTACACCCGCACTAAGATACGCGTAACAACCAGACCGAAGTGGCTCCGGATGCTGGACTCGAACCAGCGACACGCGGATTAACAGTCCGCTGCTCTACCGACTGAGCTAATCCGGAACACTGTACCGGCCCTTCGTGGATGCCGCCCCGCGAGGCGGTTCCCCTTCCGGACCGGGGGGAGATGGTGGAGCCAAGGAGGATCGAACTCCTGACCTCTACAATGCCATTGTAGCGCTCTCCCAGCTGAGCTATGGCCCCATGGTGCTGCCAGAGAGGATTGAACTCTCGACCTCTCCCTTACCAAGGGAGTGCTCTACCACTGAGCTACGGCAGCGTTCCCGGCTCGATCGTTTGGCACCATCGCGCCGGGAGCGGCTTGGTAGCAAACCGGGCGGGCGGCGTCAAAGGCAAAAATCACTTCGCCCATGACTTTCTTCAGCGGCCCTTCAGCCGGTCGCGCAAACCGTCCCAGAACTGCATGCGCTTCAGGATCTCGCGCTCGTTGCCGCGCTCGTTCGGACGGTAGAGGTTCGGGCGGGCGGCGCCGTCCAGCCCCTCGGGAAAGAACTCCTGGCCGCTGAAGGCGTGTTCGAAGTCGTGGTCGTAGCGGTAGCCGTCCTTGAAGCCCATCGCCTTCATCATGGCGGTGGGCGCGTTGATCAGGTGACGGGGCGGCGGGATCGATCCGGTGCGGCCGGCGAGGTCCATCGCCTCGTAGAAGGCCGTGTAGACGGCGTTCGACTTTACCGCCGTCGCCAGATAGGCGACGCACTGGCCGAGCGCCGGCAGCCCCTCCGGCTCGCCGCTGCGCTCGAAGGACTGGGCGCAGGCCATGGTGTGCTGGACCGCGTTGGGGTCGGCCAGCCCGATCTCCTCCGTCGCCATCACGGCGAGCCGGCGGAAGATGCCCTTGGGCGGCTCCCCCGCCTTCAGCATGCGGGCGAGCCAATAGAGGCTGGCCTGCACGTCCGAGCCGCGGATCGATTTCTGGAGCGCCGAGAAGAGGCCGTAATGGCCGTCCGTCGCCTTGTCGTAGACCGGGGCGCGCTTCTGCAGGGCCTCCTGGAGGCCGGCGAGGTCGAGCGGGGCCGGGGGATCGAGCGCGAACAGCTCGTCGCAGAGATTCAGCAGGTAGCGCCCGTCGCCATCCGCCATGCCCACCAGCGCCTCGCGCGCCTCGGCGGTGACCGGCAGGGGACGGCCGACTTGAGCCTCGGCGCGGGCCATCAGCTTCCCGCAGGCCTCCGCGTCGAAGCGGCGCAGGACGAAGACCTGGCAGCGGGACAGCAGGGCGGCGTTCAGCTCGAAGCTCGGATTCTCGGTGGTGGCGCCGATCAGCGTGATGGTGCCGTCCTCGACATAGGGCAGCAGCCCGTCCTGCTGGGCCTTGTTCCAGCGGTGGATCTCGTCCAGGAACAGGGCGGTGCCGCGCCCGCTGCGCCGTAGGGCCTGGGCGGTCTCCATCGCCTTGCGCAGCTCCGCCACGCCGGACATCACCGCCGACAGCCGGGCGAACTCCAGCCCCGCCTGCTCGGCCAGCAGGAGCGCGATGGTGGTCTTGCCCACCCCCGGCGGTCCCCAGAGGATCATCGAGGACAGGCGCCGCGCCGCCAGCATGCGGCCGATCGGGCCGTCGGGGCGCAGCAGATGGTCCTGGCCGACGACCTCGTCGAGCCGGGTCGGCCGCAGGCGCTCGGCGAGCGGCTTGGGTGCGGAGCTGTCGAACAGGGAAGCGGTCACGGCAACGGCCCTTCGGATGCGGACGGCCGCCATTCTAGGCGGCTTTCGCCATCGGACGGAAGCGTGGGCGGAACCGTTGCTGTCTGGAAAGTAAAGACCTCAACCCAGCCAAGGATCGGCGAAGTCTTCGCCGCACCCGTGAGTTGATATGGTGGAAGGGGCTGGATTCGAACCAGCGTACGCTAACGCGGGCAGATTTACAGTCTGCTGCCTTTAACCACTCGGCCACCCTTCCGCCGGCTTCAAGTACGTGGTGGAGCCGGACGGGATCGAACCGACGACCTCCACAATGCCATTGTGGCGCTCTCCCAACTGAGCTACGGCCCCACGTGAAGCGGGGCGATTACTAGCCGCCGCCAAAGCCCAGGTCAAGCACTATCCGCACCCTTTTTTGCATCCGCCCGCGCGAACGCGCCGGAGACCGGGTCCCCCGGAGCTTTGGGCGACCTTTTGCGCAGTTGCCGGGCTACCCCCGGCGGATGCACCATGGACCGAACAATCAGGGAGGCTGAGGATGTCCCGCACCTACGACACGCTCAAGTCCTGCGGCCGGGCGGACGTGATCGACGACCCGTCCGAACTGGTCTGCGGCTGCGTCATCCGCCGGCCGCGCCCGTCCCTGGGCAAGCCCAGCTACATGGTGCTGCTGTTCAAGCCGACCGGGCACGACCCGCGCTACGCGATCAGCGCCCTGTTCGACGGCCCACGCACCATGAACGCGGCCCTGCCCGACGGAAAGCATTACTGGGACCACCACACCGCCGACCGCGGCGAGGCGGAGCGCGTGTGGGACGACTGGGTGGAACGGCTGGCCGCGGCCGCCGATGCCGAATGGGCCGAGGGGCGGCAGCAGCCGATCTGGTAGGGCGTTCGGCAAAGCCCAGGGGCAAGACCGGGGAACCAGGACGGTGGCCTTGGTCCCCCGGCTCGCCGGATCAGGCGTCGCCCTGCGCGGCGCTCGTCCCCGTCGCCCCCGTCCCCGTCTGCGTCGCCCCCGCCTGCATGGCCTGCGTCTGGAGCTGGCGCCCGGCGGCGGCACTCGCCAGGGCGGCGCGGGCGACGCCACGCATCTCGTCGGGCGGGCGCGGCAGGCCGCTGCGGTCGCTGTAGTCCGGCGGCGGCGCCTGGGGCGCGTCCTCCTCCGCGTGCAGCGCCTGGACGCAGACGAGGTCCAGCACCGTCACGCCGGCCACCGCCGCCATGGCGATCTCGACGTTGGCGCGGTTCGGGTTGTCGCGGCCGAGCCCGTTGGCGAGCGTGCCGAGATCGAGCGCGTCGCCCGCCACCCGGCCCCAGATCCAGGGCTTGGCGTCGCCGAGCGCCAGGATGCCGACGCCGGTCATGATCTCGCGCGCGCCGTAGGCGCGGATGAGCGCGGTGTGCTCCTCCATGCCCAGCGCGCGGGCGATGCGGCGGCCGGCGAACAGCTCGGCCACGCCGAGCCCGATGCTGAACCAGCCCAGGCCGCGGGCCAGGGCGTCGGCGGAAGATCCTCTGTGCAGAAGAGTCATGTCCTCACCTCTCAGGGCTTGAGCACCACCTTGACGCAGCCGTCCCGCTTCTCGCGGAAGGTGTCGTACATCGCCGGCCCCTGGTCGAGCCCGACGGTGTGCGTGATGACGAAGCTGGGGTCGATCTGGCCTTCCTGGATGCGGCGCAGCAGGTCGTCGGTCCAGCGATTGACGTGGGTCTGGCCCATGCGCCAGGTCAGGCCCTTGTTCATGGAGGCGCCGAAGGGGATCTTGTCGAGCAGCCCGCCATAGACGCCGGGGATCGACAGGGTGCCGGCCGGGCGGCAGACATAGATCATCTCGCGCAGCACATGCGGCCGGTCGGTCTCCAGCATCATGGTCTGCTTGGCGCGGTCCATCATGGAGTCGAGCGTGCCGGTGGCGTGCGCCTCTAGCCCGACGGCGTCGATGCACTTCTCCGGCCCTTTGCCGCCGGTCAGCTCGTTCAGCCGCTCGACGACGCTTTCCTCCTCGAAGTTGATGGTGATGGCGCCGGCCGCCTTGGCCATGCTCAGCCGCTCCGCCACGCGGTCGATGGCGACGACCTGCCTGGCGCCGAGCAGCAGCGCGCTGCGGATCGCGAACTGGCCGACCGGCCCGGCGCCCCAGATCGCCACCGTGTCGGTCGGCTCGATCTCGCACTGGACGGCGGCCTGCCAGCCGGTCGGGAAGATGTCGCCCAGGAACAGGACCTGCTCGTCGGTCAGCCCGTCGGGGATCTTCACGTGGGTGGCGTCCGCGAAGGGCACGCGCACATATTCGGCCTGCCCGCCCGGATAGCCGCCGGTCAGGTGGGTGTAGCCGAACAGCCCGGCCGTGGTGTGGCCGAACATCTTGTCGGCGAGGTCCTTGTTGCGGTTCGTGCGCTCGCAGACGGAGAAGTTGCCGCGCCGGCACTGGTCGCATTCGCCGCAGATGATGGTGAAGGGCACGACGATGCGGTCGCCGACCTTCAGCGCCTTGTTCTCCTTGCCGACCTCCATCACCTCGCCCATGAACTCATGGCCGACGATGTCGCCCGACTTCATGCCCGGCATGAAGCCGTCGTGCAGGTGGAGGTCGGAGCCGCAGATGGCGCAGCTCGTGACCTTGATGATCGCGTCCCGCGGGTGTTCGATTTCCGGATCGGGAACCGTTTCGTAGCGGATGTCGCCCTTTCCGTGCCAGACCAGTGCCTTCATTGGTGGTGTCTCCCGTTGCGCGCGAAAGCGCGCGCCCGTTTTCGGCGTTCCGGGATGAAGACAGTTCCGGCGCGCAAGCGTTCCCGTCCCGTTCAGGCTTCGGCGGCGGGCCTCGGGAAAAGCGCCCGCGCAAACTTCATCCATTCGCAATCAAACTTTTCTCCCTCCGCCCTGTTTAGGGGTGCAGGCCGCCCGCAAAGGCCTCGTCAAGGACGCCGAGGAGGACACCATGCTGCCGTTGCCCCTGCCGCCGAGTCCGCTGTCGCTGAACCCGATGAACCCCTTCGGGATCGTCACCCACACGGTGGCCGTCACGGCCACGCTGGCCGGCCTCGGCGTGGGTCTGGCGCTCGGCGCCGGTGCGCTGGCGGTCGGGACCGTCCTCTTCCGCGACCGCTGAGGGGAGGACCGCCATGATCCGCACGATGTCGAACGCCGCCGTCCATTTCGGCGGCGGCGTCGCCATGGGCGTTCTGGGCGTGTTCGCCGCCGCAGGCCTCGTGGGCATGATGATGGGCGGCATGATGGGCGGCCGCTCGTCCCCGCTGGAGAGTGGCCGGAACCCGTCCCCCTCGCTCAAGACCACGACCGACCGTTACGGCCGCACCCCGGACAACGGGCTGTGAGCCTTGGGAATCCCTTCAAAAACCACGAAAAGGAATCGACCATCATGACGTCTGGTTCGGACGCGTTACGCGACATCCTCGTTGCCGGCCTGCACAACACCCACGCGCTCGAGATGGAAGCGCTTCAGATCATGAACCGCCAGGTCGAGCGGCTTCAGCAGTATCCGGAGCTGGAGCAGGCCCTGCGCCAGCACATCGCCGAGACCGAACAGCAGCGCCAGCGGCTGGAGGAGGCCATGGCCGAGTATGGCCAGAGCCCCTCGACCATCAAGGAAGCGATTTTCGGCCTGATGGGCAACGTCGCCGCCGTGGCGCACAGCCCCGCCAAGGACGAGATCCTGAAGAACATGTTCGCCAACCATGCCTTCGAGAATTACGAGATCGCGGCCTACAAGTCGCTGATCGTGATGGCGGAGGCCGCCGGCTTCACCAAGATCTCGGGCATCCAGCAGTCGTTGCGCGAGGAAGAGGCGATGGCCGTGAAGATGCGCGACATGGTCGAGCCGATCACCCGCAAGTACATCGGCCTGGAACAGAAGGCCGAGCAGGCGAGCCACTGAGGCGGACCACGGCCCGGAGCGCCCGGCGCTCCGGCAGGCCAAAAAGAAACCGGCGTGGGGGCAACCCCGCGCCGGCTTTTTTCTCGATTCCCTGATGGCCGGATCAGTCGGCGAAGACGCCGGCGGCCTCGATGACGCTCTTCCAGCGGGCGGTCTCCGCCGCGACATGCTGCTGGTGGGCGGCCGGGGTGGCGCGCTCCTTGGGCTCCGGCAGCGTGCCCAGCTCGGCGAAGCGCTTGATGACGTTCTCGTCCGCCAGCGCCTTCTGCAGGGCCTCCGACAGCTTCTGGATGGCCGCGTCCGGCGTGCC
>NZ_JAFIQV010000083.1 GCF_017356015.1 Azospirillum sp. SYSU D00513 | reverse complement strand
GGCATGCTCAAGCAGGGAGATCAGCAAGGGGGCCGCCTTCTACCCGACCTCATCCGACCGGGCAACCGCCGCATCCGTGCACCAAACCAGCGGAGCGGGCCTTTTCCGCTCTGCGCGTGGCTATGCAGGCGGCGAAATGAGGATATCAGGCAGCCTTCTCACGCCGCCCGTAGCACCAGCTTCCGGATCGTCGTCGCGTGCCATGAGCCGCCGCGCTTGGTCCGCACGCCTTCCTGGGTGAGCTTCTTGGAAATGGCGTTGTAGCTGGCGCCACCCTTGTGCATGTCGTAGATGCGGGCGATCAGCGCGGCCTCGTCGTCGTTCCGCACCAGCTTGCCGTCCACCGCGTCGAAGCCCAGCGTCGGCCGGCTGATCACCTCACCGCGGTCCCTCTTCACTCGCATCGCTGCGGCCGTGCGCTCCCGGATCAAGCCGCGCTCCATCTCGGCGAAGCCGGCGCTCATGACGAAGAACATGCGGCCCATGGCTGAGCGGGTGTTGATGGACTGGCCGCCCATGTCGATCAGGTGCAGGCCGATGCCGGCCTTGTCCCAAGCGGAGGATTGCGCCAGGGCGTTGCCGGCGTCGCGGAACACGCGATCGAGCTTCAGGGCCACGACATGATGGACAGCGCCGGCGGCGATCAGCTGCAGCACCTCGGCGCCGCCTCTGCGGTCAGCGAAGGGCTTGCCGGCGCTGACGCCCTCGTCTGACACGACGGCGACCAGCTCGAGCCCGTGCGCCTCGCAATAGGCGCGGATGCGGGCCTCTTGGTGGGAGAGGGACAGACTGCTGTCGGCTTGGTCGTCGGTCGAGACGCGAACATAGCCGACAGTTGTGTTCTTACCCTTGCCCCTGACCATGCACGCTCCCCCTCTGAGTGGGGCGAGCGTGCCTTGCCGAGGGCCTTTGCACAAAGGTATTTTGGTGACAAGGGGTCCCTTGTGCAAAGTAGAGGGAAAATCCCTTACGGACAGGAAGCCGATTATAAGTTTTTTGTCCTGTGCCGCGAGTTCAAATTCCTTCAGCCGCTTTCATGCGCATCGAGGGCGCGCTCATGGCCCGCTCGCGCTGTTGCTATCCAGACCGGAGCCCAAAGGGGAGTGGTCATGGGTTATGGAGACGAGATGGAGCGCCGCACACTGGCGCAGCTCAGAGACATGGTGGAGCGCGAAGCACTGCTGGGCAGAGCCTCGCCAGAGGAAGTGAGTGGCCAGTGTTACGAGCTGGCAGTTCGCTCGAACGACGTGAACGGCGATGAATGCCGGTTCCCCTCCTGCAGTTGCTCCTATCCCGATTGCTCAGAATCACCGCTCCGATCAGGCGGACTCGCCTGGTTCAGAAGCCGGAAGAGCGGCTTAGCCTAGCGCGGTCAGGCCTGCACCGGCTGAGGTATGCGCGGCATCAGCTTTGGGGAAAGATGGCCCGCCGCCGGGAAGTTGGGGAGACGACGGGCCAGTCGGGACATCCGCAGCAAGGTGAGGGCTGCGGATAAGCCTGATCCTGGCCGTAACGGTGGCCAAGCTGGCGTGATAATGATGGGTCATGGAGGGCCGGCACCTGGAGGCTGATCCGCTACCCCCCTCCGGGGTGGGCATGCCGGGGAGCGGGGAACTGAGAAGGCAGGCCCGTCCGTCAAAGCCGATCTTCAACGAGCCAAGTACAAGAATGCGCCCGCCCCGATGATGGTCAAGGCGGGCGAAGTGAAGGTCGGTGATGGCGCCGCCCTGACAGGCGCCATCGATACGCTGCGCCCTTATGACAGTGCGTGCACGTGGGAAGACGCGGTAGGAGAGAGCCGAATGAGCTTGGGAAAGCGAGGAAGTCCGCCGCTACGGTGCAGTCAGGGGGATGTAGCGGCGGACCCCCGTAAGCACGGCTCAGCACTCCGTACAGTGCTGAGCGCCCAACACGCGCGCGGGCAACACTGTTCCGTTCGCCTTTGCGAAAAGCAAAAACGCCCCTGGTGTCGTCTCTCACCAGGGGCGTCTCTCGCCGTCAGGAACCGTGGAGTAACCTGAACACCGACACCCTGCCACACCGCTCGCCAGCTTGCGCAGGAGCGAAGGTATGTAGGTGCTGGGCGGGGTGGGTAACTGCGAGATGGCACCCAAAAAGGGACGCTTTTCGCGAACGACCTAACAGTCGAATCTGCATACGTAAGGGGTGAGCCTTTACAAGGCAAGATTGTGTCGTTATCTGAAGACGTCACGATTAAGAAAGTGATGGTATATGTCGACCCTATCCAAGCCTCATGTTGTTCTCGCAGAAGACGAATGCCTCTTATCTTCGTTACTGCGGGAAGTGCTTGAGGATGAAGGATATAGGGCAACAGTAACTGAGAACGGCAAGGAAGCTCTCGAAGCCGACAACGCCGATCCTGCCGACATTCTTTTAAAAGATTTACGCATGCCAGTCTTAGACGGCAACACACTGATACAGTTAATTCGCCTGCGCCGCCCCGCTTTGCCTATCGTTGTTGTCACCGGCTACGATGTGAAAGTGCCAGAGTGGGAACAGGATCGGCTGACCATGCTGCGCAAGCCCTTCGATCATGGGGCGCTTCTCAGGGCAATGCAAAGCCTGTTGGCTGCGGGCAGAACCACAAATGCGGGCTAGCCTGTCGGTTCGGAGGCGCTGAACGCAGAAACGAGAACACCCCGCCAGGGCGGATGTTCTGGCGGGGTGTCTCAGCGTACCGCAAGCGCCAGGGAGCTAAACTGACGCGGGGGTATGTTGCCAAACCCTTCGCTGAGACGCACGGGAGCGAAGGTAGGGCGATGCGGGTGGAATGAGTAGCCTCGAAATGGCACCTAAAAAGAAAACCATCCAATCCGGTGAGAGCGAGGCGGTAGGGGGCATAGTCGGAAAACTAAGTGCTCTAGCGAGAGCAATTCCACAATAGTAACGGTTGACATAAAGGTTGGCGTGAGCAGTCCGCTTTTGGACAATTGCAGGCGGGGAAAACGCACCTGTCTCCATTAACGTCTGTGGCGAGAACAGAGAGCCTATAGCGTTCTCCCTGAACCTTTAGCGGTTTAGCCCGTAAACTTGACTCCAACTTGCGAAGATCATTGCGCAGAGCAATCAACTCCGCACATCCTATGTCTTTCTGGGTATTCACAATCTGCCCCCTTGTCCGCCCCCTGTACTTTCGGCGTAGCAACGCACAGGACCCGCTTAGGTTCCTTGGAACTTCGGCGCAATTTCGAGCCAGCAACAAGAAAGAACCGCTCGAGCCGATGAGGGCTGGGCGGCAGTCGGCTAAACCGGAAACCCAAAGTGGAACGGCTCCAGCGTATCGCGCGGCCCGGCCAGCGGGAATGCGACCTTGGTGCCGTCCAGCAGCAGCCGGGCCGAATACCCCCCACTCCCGGCCATGAAGGGGCAGCTTTCTGTGGAGGGATAGGGTCGCCTGTCAAAAGCCCCCCACCGGGGAGGGGGTCACGGAAGCAGCATGGCCGCTGAAAATTCTGGCCGGCCTGGAGCACGCGAAGGACGCCAGGGCAGAAAGCTGTGTAACGGGATTTGTAACGCCGCTCCCTCGTTACAAATGAGACCGCCGTAAAGCCCCCTCGGCGAAGGCCTCCGGCCCAGGTTTTGGGGGAACTGGAAGGGAGGCGAGAGAGGTCTACAGCCCCTCCTGGGTTTGTGCCTGGTCCGCAAAAACCTAGGATTCATGCGGGTTGTAACGAGTGTAATGCCGGGGGGCTTTTAAGCCTAATAATCTAACGGTCGATAATTTCACTTATCGGGCATTCAGGCCCGGAGCGGGGCGAGGAGGGTGATGGTGGGGGATCTGGTACCGGTCGCGGTCGCGGTGGAGGGAATGGTTCTGGAGGTGGTCGGCCCGGCCATCCCCGAGGAGGACCTGGCGTTCGTCCGCCGCTGGATCCGCTCCAAGCGCAGCGCCCACACCCGGCGCGCCTACGCCGCCGACGCCCGCGACTTCCTCGCCTTCGTTCGAAGGCCGCTGCAGGATCTCACCCACGAGGACGTCCAGGACTACGCGGCGGACCTCGAGCGCCGCGGCTTGGCGCCCCGCACCCACACCCGCCGCCTGTCCGCCATCCGGGCGCTGCTTACCAAGGCGGCCGCCCGCGGCCACATCGCCCAGGACGTCGGCGGGGATGTGGCCATGCCCTTGATCGAGGATGTGCTGGCCGAGCGCATCATCCCCGAGGAAGCGGCACTGCGCCTGATCCACCTCGAACCGCACCCGCGTGACCACGCGCTCCTGCGCCTGCTCTACGGCGCCGGCCTGCGCGTGAGCGAGGCCTGCCAGCTGGCCTGGCGCCATCTCAATCCCCATCCAACCCTGCCCGGACACGGCACGATCAGCGTTCACGGGAAGGGCGGCAAGCCGCGCACCGTGCTTCTGAGCGCCGGCACCTGGCGCGTGCTGCTGGCCTTACGCGGGGCGGGCGGTGACGAGGATCCGGTGTTCCGCTCCAGGAAGGGCGGACGCCATCTCGATCCGGCGACCGTGCGGCGCATCGTCAAGCGCGCGGCGGCCCGGGTTGGCCTGTCGGAGGATCTGTCGCCGCACTGGCTGCGCCATGCCCACGCCTCCCACGCCCTCGACAACCAGGCGCCGATCCACCTGGTGAAGGAGACCCTGGGCCACGCCTCCATCGCCACGACGGCAAATACCTGCATGTGCGGCCCAACAACAGCTCCGCCCTGGCGCTCAAGGTCTGAAACGGGAGACGGGAGCATGACCACGACGACCTGGACCACGCGGCACGCCGTGGCGCGGGCGCACGGCTGCGATCTGACGGTGCTGTGGCGCGGCCCCGACACCTGGGCCTGGATCGTGACCGTCGCCGGCGCCCAGGTGGACTCCGGGGTGACCCGCTCCCTGGAGCGCGCCCAGAGCGCGGCCCTGGACGCCGCCCGGCGGCATGCCGTCGGCGGCGGACAGATCCAACTGGACATGTTTTAAGCCGCGCTTTCGGTGGGACGGATGGAGCCGGTTCGGTCGTCGCATGCCGTCCGCTGGCCTGGGGGCGCTTGATAGCGCCCGAGCCGTTTTCCTGTAATGCTACGCTACGGCTCGTTCACAGGAAGAAGGGACGGACCACGGGGGGCTGTGGTCCGTCCGAGTGCCTTTTGGAGGCGAGCACCAACATTACGCGGTGCATCCTCTTTTACGGCGTCGCGTAGACCCTGGATCAGTAACCGGGGTTCGGCAGCAAGGCGGCGGGCCCGCCCGGCCCTGCCAGTTTCATGGAGCCGGTCGTCACGCTTCGTGCGCGCGCTGTCGGGCGAATGGGCTGCGCAGCCGCGGCCCGAATGCAGCGGTTCGGGACTGCCGCCAGAGCGCGGTGTTGCCGACGCTGCTGCCGCTCACCGTGGCGTCACGCACAGCCTGCTGCTGGTGCAGCCAGGTGGACAGGTTCTGCTCGAATGCGGTCGCCTCGCGCGGGTCGGCGACGTCGAGTTCGATGGAGGCGTTGAGCACTATTCTCATGGCCGCGTTTCCTCTCCTGCGGATCGATTGGCAGCGTGCGGATCCGCATGCCGCCGGCGCTCACGGCGAGGCGAACGCCAGGACTCCATCTGTGCCGGCGAAGCACGACGTGAAGAGGGGGGTGGCAGGGATGCGGAGTCGCCATGGCGAAGACACCAGACCATCCAGAAAATGGAAGCGGCGGAGCCCTCGCTGAGAGAGCTCCGCCGCTCGCGTGTTGCGCGCCGCGCTGCCAAGGAGACGAGCCGCGCGCTCTCGGCCGTTGCTTGCATGACGCTGGTGACGATCCGAGTGAGACCAGCCGCGCTCATCTGTCCCGGATGGGACAACCCCGCGCGAGGGAAAGGGGTCTCAGGCCGGTGCGCCTGGGCTACGTCGTGGAAGCCGGGCCATGGGGGATAATTGGTGGATCAAACCTCTCCTGCTCGTGGTGGAGGGAGGATCCCGGCGGTTCGGGCCGGAGATCGCAGGAGCCTGCCGTTCTCAGTGAGCCTCGGCCCGCAGGCCGACGATGCCGACATCGGAAACCT
The DNA here is from genome assembly GCF_017356015.1 of Azospirillum sp. SYSU D00513. Classification (GTDB taxonomy): domain Bacteria; phylum Pseudomonadota; class Alphaproteobacteria; order Azospirillales; family Azospirillaceae; genus Azospirillum. The sequence goes on along the minus strand of NZ_JAFIQV010000083.1, from coordinate 5,924 downwards.
GGGGAGCCGCCTGGGGCGCCGACACGACCGGCGTGGCGACGATGGCGGAGGAAGCCGGGGAGGCGGACAGGCCCAGCATATTGCGGGCGAAGGTCAGCTGGTCCTGCGCCTGGTCCTGGTAGCCCCAGGCGTTCAGCGAGCGCGCGGCGTTCAGCGCCGGGACGGCGGCCTCGCGGGCGTCACGGTCGGCAAGCTGGCTGGCGACCTGCGCCTCAGAGAGCTGCGAGGCGAAGTCGGCTGCGAGGCTCGTGCCCGACAGCAGGGCGACGGTGGACAGAGCAGCGGCGGCGATCGTGGTGCGGATGGTCATGGGAGGTCTCCTTGAAGGTTGCGCCCCCTTGGCGATGCGCCGGGGGCTGAGGTGGTGGCCGGTGTCGTTCCGGCCGTGAGGGAAAGCTACGAGTTCTCCACTTAGCGATAAACGATCATTGCGGAAGCATACTGTTCACGAATTGAGAACAATGCGGCGGAGGCCTGGAAGGGAAGCGGCAGGCCCCCGCCGCTGCGGTCCGGAGGGTCAGTGCGCCTCGGGGCGCAGCCCGACGATGCCGCTGTCCTGCGCGACCTGGGCGGCGCCGGAGGCGACGACCGGCTGGGCGGCCTGGGCCTGGGTGACCGGCAGGCCCAGCTTGCCGCGGGCGAAGTTCAGGTACTGCTGCGCCTTCGCCTGATTGCCGCCCGCGGCGTAGCCCTCGGCCGCGCTCAGATGGATGGCGGCGATCTCACGGGTCTCGCGGGTGGCGCCGGCGGCCTTGGCCTTAGCCTCGCTCAGCTGCCGGTCGAAGCCTTCGACCGGCTGGGGAACGGCGACCACCAGGGTGGCGACGATGGCCGTGTCGGAGAGGCCGAGCTTGGCACGGGCGTAGCTCAGGTAGTCCTGCGCCTGACCTTGAGCGCCCCAGGCGCTGAAGGACTGGGCGGCGTTCAGCGCCGGCGCCACCGCCTCGCGAGTCTCCCGGTCAACCTGACGGCTGGCGACCTGCGCCTCGTTCAGCTGCGAGCCGAAGTCGGCGGCGAGGCTCGTGCCTGACAGCAGGGCTACGGTGGACAGCGCGGCGGCGGCGATCGTGTGGCGGATGGTCATGATCTTCTCCTTGCATGTGCGACCGGATCACCCGTTCGCGGTGAGCAAGAGATAGCCGCCCGTCCCTCGTAGATAATTACCTGCTTTATGCCTTCATTGCTCCATGGGCACGAACAATGGAGAGCGCATGGAGTAGCCCGCTCCAAGATGGGCGATCAGGCCGAAGCCACCCGAGGCGGGCGGCCCTGCACGCCCCGCCCAATGTGCTGATGCTCATCCGACGTCCGGCAGGCGCCGGTTGGCATGATCGAACTGCCCGACGACCCAATCGATGAAAAGCCTCACTCTCGGGGAAAGCTGCCGGCTGGTCGGGTAGAGGACCGACACCGGCGCCGACGGTGGCGGGAACCCGGGAAGAACCTCCACCAGCCGCCCCTGCGCGAGATCCTGCTCGATGTGGAACAGGGGCATCTGCGCGAGCCCCAGACCCAGCAGGACTCCCTCCCGGAACGTCTCGGTTCCCGTGACCGAGAAGGGAGCGGCAAGTTCGACCCTTCGGACGCCGGCATCATCCACGAACTCGAACGGGAAGAGGCTTCCCGTCGTGATCGACCGAAGCCCGACCGCGCGGTGATGCGTCAGATCGTCCGGACGCTCCGGGCAACCATGGCGTTCCAGGTAGGCGGGGGCAGCGCAGGTGACGCGCTTCAGCGTGGCGACGGTGCGCCTCACGAGATCGCTGTCGGGCAACGCGCCATAGCGAAGGACGCAATCGACCCCCTCGCGCACCACATCCACCCATCGATCGCTTTCGCTCATCGCGACTTCGATCTCCGGGTAGCGCTCGAGGAATCCGGGAAGGCCGGGCAGGAGGAAATGCCGCGCCAGAGTGCCCTGCACCTCGACCCGCAGCAGCCCGCGGGGGTTGGCGCCGCGGAAGGCGCCCTCCGCATTTTCGATGTCGTCGAGGATCGCGATGCAGCGCCGGTAATAGGCTTCCCCATCCAGCGTCGGCCGCACCGTGCGCGTGGTGCGCTGGAGCAGCCGGGCGCCGAGGCGGTCCTCCAGCTGCTGAACGATCTGCGTGGCCGTCGAGCGGGGCAGGTTCAGATCGTGCGCCGCCTGGGTGAAACTCCGCCGCTCCACGACCCGGGTGAACAGTCGCATCGCATCCAGTCGATCCATGCAGCGTCTCTCCGGGTTGATCAGGCTTGGCTGGAGGCTGTTTGCTCCAACGGAACAATGCTGTTGAGGCTTGCCTGATTATCCGGATCGGTCAAGCGGGCATCCTGCCCGTACCGGCCGCACTGGGCGCCGGGCACCAAGGAGAGCAAGCATGACCGTCAGCAACAAAACCGCCCTCGTCACAGGCGCTTCGCGGGGGATCGGCGCGGCGATCGCCAAGCGCCTGGCCCAGGACGGTTTCACCATCATCGTCAACTACGCCGGAAACGCCGCCGCGGCCGAGGATCTTGCCTCGGTGATCGAAAAGGCTGGTGGCCGGGCCCTGACCGCCCAGGCCGACGTCAGCGATCCCGCCGCGGTCGCCCGCATGTGGGATGCCGCCGAGGCCGCCTTCGGCGGGATCGACGTTCTGGTCAACAACGCCGGCATCATGCGGCTGGCCAGGATCGCCGATGCCGACGATGCGCTGTTCGACAGCCAGATCGGCATCAACCTGAAGGGACCGCGCAACACCATGCGCCTGGCGGCAAAGCGCCTTCGCGAGGGCGGGCGGATCATCAACCTGTCCTCCAGCGTCGTGGGGCTCTACCAGCCGACTTACGGAATCTACGCCGCCACCAAGGCCGGCGTCGAGGCGATGACCCATGTCCTGGCCAGGGAACTCCGCGGCCGCAACATCACGGTCAACGCCATCGCGCCCGGCCCGACGGCCACGGCCCTGTTCCTCGACGGCAAGCCTGCCGCGGTGGTCGAAACCCTCGCCAAGCTGGCGCCGCTGGAACGTCTGGGCCGGCCCGAGGACATCGCCAATGCCGTCGCCTTCCTCGCCGGCCCCGACGGGGCATGGATCAACGGCCAGATCCTGCGCGCCAACGGCGGGATTGTCTGACCGTCACCTCCCTCAACGCGCTCGTGCCATCCGCGGTGGCCGATCCTGAAACGGCAAGCGGCGGAGTCCTCGCTGAGAGAGCTCCGCCGCTCGTGTGTTGCGCGCCGCGCTGCCAAGGAGACGAGCCGCGCGCTCTCGGCCGTTGCTTGCATGACGCTGGTGACGATCCGAGTGAGACCAGCCGCGCTCATCCGTCCCGTGTGGGACAACCCCGCGCGAGGGAAAGGGGTCTCAGGCCGGTGCGCCTGGGCTGCATCGTGGAAGCCGGGCCACGGGGGATAACCGGTGGATCAAACCTCTCCTGCTCGTGGTAAAGGGAGGAGTCCGGCGGTTCGGGCCGGAGATTGCAGGGACTTGCCGCCCTCAGTGAGCCTCGGCCCGCAGGCCGACGATGCCGACATCGGAAACCTGGGGAGCCGCCTGGGGCGCCGACACGACCGGCGTGGCGACGATGGCGGAGAAAGCCGGGGAGGCGGACAAGCCCAGCATATTGCGGGCGAAGGTCAGCTGGTCCTGCGCCTGGTCCTGGTAGCCCCAGGCGTTCAGCGAGCGGGCGGCGTTCAGCGCCGGAATGGCGGCCTCGCGGGCATCGCGGTCGGCAAGCTGGCTGGCAACCTGCGCCTCGGAGAGCTGCGAGCCGAAGTCGGCGGCAAAGCTCGTGCCCGACAGCAGGGCGATGGTGGACAGAGCGGCGGCAGCGATCGTGGTGCGGATGGTCATGGGAGGTCTCCTTGAAGGTTGCGCCCCGGAGGTGCGCCGGGGGCTGGGTTGGCGGCCGGCGTCATGCCGGCCGTGAGGAAGGAACTGCTGCTCGTTTCAGATGAAGGCCGGTGCGATCAGTGCGCTTCGGCGCGCAGGCCGACGATGCCGTTGCCCTCGGCGACCTGGACCGCCGCGCTCTGGGAGCTGGCGACCACCGGGGTGGCGATGACGGCCGCGCTCGACAGGCCGAGCTTGCTGCGGGCGTAGGTCAGGTAGTCCTGCGCCTGCTCCTGAGCGCCCCAGGCGCTGAAGGACTGGGCGGCGTTCAGGGCCGGCGTCACAGCTTCGCGGGTTTCCCGGTCGACCTGCTGGCTTGCGACCTGCGCCTCGTTCAACTGGGTGCCGAAATCAGCGGCGAAGCTCGTGCCCGACAGCAGGGCGACGGTGGAGAGCGCGGCGGCGGCGATCGTGGTGCGGATGGTCATGGAAGGTCTCCTTGGAGGTTGCGCCCTCTTAGCGGTGCGCCGGGGGCTGAGGGGGTGGCCGGTGTCATTCCGGCCGTGAGGGAAAGCTACGAGTTCTCCGCGTTGCGATAAACGCTCAATGCGGAAGCATACTGTTCATAAATTGAGAACAATGCGGTGGAGGCCTGGAAGGGAAGCGACAGACCCCCGCCGCTGCGGTCTGTAGGGTCAGTGCGCTTCGGGGCGCAGCCCGACGAGGCCGTTGTCCTGCGCAACCTGGAGTGCGGCACCGGAGGCGACGACCGGCTGGGCGGTCTGGGCCTGGGTGACTGGCAGACCCAGCTTGCCGCGGGCGAAGTTCAGGTACTGCTGCGCCTTCGCCTGATTGCCGCCCTGGGCGTAGCCTTCAGCCGCGCTGAGGTGGATGGCGGCGATCTCACGGGTTTCGCGGGCGGCGCCGGCGGCCTTTGCCTTGGCCTCGCTCAGCTGCCGGTCGAAGCCCTCGACCGCCTGGGGAGCGGCGACCACCGGGGTGGCGACGATGGCCGTGTCGGAGAGGCCGAGCTTGGCACGGGCGTAGCTCAGATAGTCCTGCGCCTGGTCCTGGGCGCCCCAGGCGCTGAAGGACTGGGCGGCGCTCAGGGCGGGGATCACCGCCTCGCGGGTTTCCCGGTCGACTTGATGGCTGGCAACCTGCGCCTCGTTCAGCTGAGTGCCGAAATCGGCGGCGAAGCTGGTGCCCGACAATAGGGCGACGGTGGACAACGCGGCGGCGGCGATCGTGGTGCGGATGGTCATGATGGATCTCCTGATTGGCCCGCTGGGGCCTGGGTTGATGGCCGTCGCCCTCGTGGCGCCGGCTGGTTCGTTCTGCTGTTCGGGTGGCGACCGTCGATCGCCGTGAGGGAAACATATGCTGCGATTGTATCGTGCGCGATGTTAAAGTGAGATCCCGGACCGACTGGCTGCCATGCAGATTTGTCGATGCCTATTGCATCGTGCACGATATATTTGTGGCCGTTTACCAGGAGACCGTTATGACCCACGATGCACCCAGCAAACCAAGACGAGCTTAATGTCACTTCGTTGAGATGGATGGCCCCGAAGCGGCCAGAAGGTCGCCAGAGCGCTTCTAGCCGCAGGGTTGGGAAAACGTCAGGGCTCGTCCTGAAAAGCTTGGAACGCCCGCAAATCGCGGAACGGGTGCCCCTCCCAGTGGCGGGGATTGGCGCAGCCGCGGTTGGGGCAGAACGCGAGATGGTCGGCCAGCCGGTGGGCGTCGGGGTCGTCCGGCCAGAGCCGGCGGGCCTTGGCCTTCATGCGCGCCAGATCGCGGCGCCGCCGGGCACGGGCCAGTTCGGGGGGGTGAGCTGCCATGAGTCGAGCCTCCAGGCCCCGCAGCAACGACACGCCGTCGTATCGTCCTGGACGGGGCTAGCGTGGCTGGTTCATGGCGGCTCCGACTGGTGAGAGGTAAGGAAGGTAGATTAGCAAATTTTGCTCTAAAAGTGATCCAGGATCTGGCGCGCCGTCCGACGCAATTCGTCTTGCATGCGGCGGATGCTGTCCAGCAACTGCGTGATCTGCTCCCGGTCGGGATAGCCGGGTGCAAAGCGCTCCTCCTTGGACAGCCAAAGCTTCAGCAAGCCCCCCAGCCGCC
>NZ_JAFIQV010000082.1 GCF_017356015.1 Azospirillum sp. SYSU D00513 | reverse complement strand
CGCTTTCCCAAAGTGGCGGCACTGCTGGATGCCGCCGAGCATGACGTGCTGGCCTACATGGATTATCCCGAGGCGCACCGCACCAAGCTGCACTCGACGAACCCCCTTGAGCGCCTCAACAAGGAGGTTAAGCGCCGCACCGACGTCGTCGGGATTTTCCCCAATGAAAGCAGCGTTCGTAGACTGGTCGGTGCAATCTTGTTGGAGCAGAACGATGACTGGCAGCTCCAGCACCGTTACCTGACACTCGAAACCATGACGGGGATCGCCGCAGCCGACGAGCCCGCCATCACACAGCTTTCCTCAACAATGGCGGCCTGACTGACGACGCCCCTGACCACCTTCCAATTTCCACCACCTTGACGGACGTGACCGACCGTTCACACCGCGGTCGGCCAGCATCCGCTCCAGATCACGGTAGCTGATCGGGAACTGCAGATACCAGCGCACCGCCCAAAGGATCACCTCCGACGTGAACTGCCGGCCCTTGAACGGGTTCTTCCTCCTGCCCATCACCCCACCGCTCCCGCTGCTGAAACGGACACCATCCTACCCAATCCGGGGGGCGGGCCAAACTTGCAACAGAGCCCGCTGTCGAGCATATCAATGAATGCAGTGTTAACAAACGGAGGGTGTCACGCTGTAACCTCGGATTTGAATGAATTTTTCTGATCCGCCTCTGCCAGTGCCTTCAGGGCGTGTTTGTGAGCCCAACCAGGCGACAAGCGATGAATCATCCTTCCGGAAAGTGCGTATGTGAGGGGCTGAAGATCAACTCAGAGCGGCACAGAGGCGCGATGTCAACAAGTCGGCTCAAACCCGACGTTACTGCGTGACACCCTCCTCCCCTCACCCCATCCCCCGTAGCCCTACAGGGCATCCACATCCACTCCAGCCTCCATGAAGACCAAACGAGCCCAAGCGTAGTTGATGGGCGTAAGGCGGTTCCTGCCGCTATCGAAGAAGGTGATGGTGCTCCGGCAGCCCCCAACTCGGGAGGCTAGGCCATCCACGCTCCACCCCAGCTTCTTCCGGGCGGCCCGGCACTGCTCTGGCGTCATGGTTCGTCACGCCGGCTCATCGCGCTCCCCAATGAACCAGTCACGGCAGAGCCGACCGACAAGCCACGTCAGCACGCCCAATGCCAACCCGCTGCTGATGAAGAGTATCGCTTGCTCTGGACCAGAGGCCGCCGTGCTCAAGATGACCGCGCCTATGATCCATAGCCCGGCTATGACACAGCATACCCAATAGAGAACGTGCCCAACCAGCTTCAGCATTTCCTCTCTCCGCGCTCACCCCATCCCCGCGTCCCTACAGGCTATCCACGTCCACGCCGGCTTCTAGGAAGGCGATGCGGATAGGTATAGCTGTCATGGTGCCGCTGACCGTCGCTCCCCTCTCGAAGCTCCGCACAGTTCGGTCAGTACAGCCCGCGCGATCCGCCAAGTCCTCTTGCGACCATCCGAGGCACTCTCTTGCTGCTCGGCATTGCTCTGGCGTCATGTCCCTCACCCCCATCCCCCGCAGCTCGGGGCCTACAGTCCATCCACGTCTATCCCAGCTCTGGCGAAGGTGGCGCGAAGCTTCTCCAGTGTGGCTTCCCGCGGCTTGATCTCGCCCCTCTCAAAGCGGGAGACCGTGCTGAGAACCAGCCCAGCCTCAACCGCAAGCGTAACCTGTGACCAGCCCAGGCTCTTGCGCGCAGCTATGCACTTCCTAGGCGTAATCCCCTCACTAAATCCCACACAGCCCCGCAAGGCGTCCGGGTCTAAGCCATCCTCCAGAAAAGCCTGGCGGATCTTCTCCATGTTCTCGTCCTTCAGCATCCGAGCCCCCCGCTCGAAGAAGCCGATCATTGCGACTGTCAGCCCGGTTTTTGATGCCAGGACGGTTCGCGACCATCCTAGGGCAGACCGTGCGGCAAGACATTGCTCTCGTGTCATCCCTCTTCCTTCGATCGAACCTGCGCAGCTCGGGGACTACGGCTCGTCCACGTCCACCCCAGCCTCATGGAAGGCTAAGAGGATACGCGCCATGTTGGCCGGGAGCGGGACGTGCCTGTTGTTCTCCCAAGCGGAGATAACGCCTGTCGATACGCCCGCCCGCCGAGCTAGGCCCGCCTGCGACCAGCCAAGCTTCTTCCGAGCGGCACGGCATTGATCTGGCGTCATGCAGCAGACCACCTCTCCCGCAGGCTCCACCCCAACGGTGTGAGCTTCCATCTCCCAGGAGTGTCGGCGGGCACCACCACGCCCAGATCAAGAAGCGGCTGCACCATCCAGTCGGGCGCCACGTCAGCGAGAACCCCAGTGTCAGGGTCCGCCGTGTTCACCCAAATTATTGCCGCGTCTGTAAGCACTGCTTTCCCCTCACCCCATCCCACACAATTTGCGCCACACCACTCCGCCGGCCTGCGTCAGCTTCCACTGTCCCGACCGGGGCCCCTCCTGGATCAGGCCAAGGGCTAAACACTCCAGCACGATATGCCCCGCGGCATTCTCCGCCAAGATCCAGGTTATTGGATGGGCTGTGTAGAGCCATCGCCGGTGGCTGCTGGTCAGCTTCATGGCCGGCTCCCCTCACCCCATCCCCTTCATCTCGGGACCTACAGCTCATCCACCTCCACGCCCGCCCTCAGAAAAGCCCGGCGGATGGACATGATCGTCTGCTCGCTAGTGCCTGTCTTCCTCCGCTCATAGTTACCCACAGTCTGGGTGGCCATGCCTGCCTGGGTAGCCAGCTTATCGATGCTCCACTTCAGCTTTTTCCGGGCGATGCGGCACTGTTCCGGCGTCATGGCTCTACCAACCTCTTCCACTCATGCCATCCAGTCACGGTCAGCCTCCACCCCTGGCGCTCGTCCCGGCGTAACCAGCCCCAGGTCATGGCACTGCTCGATCAGCCACTCAGGGGCAGCATCGGATAGGGCCCCTGTCGCTTGGTCGGCGGTTCTGATCCAGAGCTTCTGGTCACTCGTTAGAGGCTCTGTTGCAAGTTTGGCCCGCCCCCCGGATTGGGTAGGATGGTGTCCGTTTCAGCAGCGGGAGCGGTGGGGTGATGGGCAGGAGGAAGAACCCGTTCAAGGGCCGGCAGTTCACGTCGGAGGTGATCCTTTGGGCGGTGCGCTGGTATCTGCAGTTCCCGATCAGCTACCGTGATCTGGAGCGGATGCTGGCCGACCGCGGTGTGACGGTCAATCACACGACGCTCTACCGCTGGATCCAGACCTATGCCCCAGAGCTGGACAAACGCATCCGTCCGCACCTCCGGATGACGACCGGCTCCTGGCGCGTCGATGAGACCTACGTGAAGGTGAAGGGCCGCTGGATCTACCTGTACCGCGCCGTCGATGCACGTGGGCAGACGGTCGACTTTCTTCTCAGCGCCAAGCGTGATGCCGCGGCCGCCCGGCGCTTCTTCCGCAAGGTCCTGAAGCAGGCCCACACCGTGAACCCACGCACCGTCACGGTGGACAAGAACGCCGCTTACCCGAGTGCCACCAGGGCGATGAAGAAGGCCGGTGAGCTGTGGCGCTTCACCAAGCTGCGGCAACGCAAGTACCTGAACAACATCGTTGAACAGGACCACCGGCGCGTCAAGCGGCTGGTTCGGCCGGGGCTCGGGTTCAAGGGCTTCCACAGTGCGCGTCGGACGATCGCCGGCTACGAGATCATGGCCATGGTCGGCAAGGGCCAGGTCAGGGCTGTTTCGGTCAACGACATGCCAGCCCAGGCATCTTTCATCGCCAGCCTGTTCGGTCTTGCCGCCTGACGATACAGGCGCCGCAGCCCTCTGCGCCCGTTACCAAACTTTGCAACAGAACCTGACGGCGCAGGTTGCGCGCGATGACGGCGGCCGGATCGGTGTCTTCAGGGAGCGGAACGGATGCGGGAAGGTTGGAGGGCTCGGTCATCGGGATTTTCGGGGCCTCGGGACGGGCGGCGGTGAGCGGAGTGGCGGCGTCAGCCGCCCCACCGGACCCAGCAGAGCACATGATGAACGAGCGATAAAGGCCCTTGTAGCTCGTTCGCCCGGGTTCAGTGCTGTTAGTTCCAGAAGTTAAAATTCTCCTTAGTATCAGTAGGTTAGAGGTTCTACGGTGAAAGCGCAAGCTGGTGGCTGGCCCATCCTGACGTGCGCGCTCAACCGCTTCGCGGATTCTGCCGGAAGATTTTTCCGCATTGGTAGCTTTGAGATTCACTTTGGTTCTGCCCCTGTGCCCTCTCCGACGTATCCCGCCCATCATGCTCGCTCTAAGGCGAACCGCCCCGCCGGTGTCGCTCCGCCGGGACAAGCCCAGCTGCATCAGGGTTCTTCCGCCCCGCCCTCGCCTTGCGACGTGGGACGGCGGCGGGAGAGCGCGCCGCGCACAGCGTTGCGCTCGGCAAGGCCCTGAATCCTCACATACTCCAGAAGCGTTTTCGGCTCCTTGTGGCGGGTGGTCGCCAGGATGGCGGTGATCTCCTGGCCATCGGCGACGGCCGTGCTCACGAATCCCGCCCGAAGCGAGTGACCCGCGAAGTGTGTCGGGTCGAGCCCGGCGGCGGCAGCGAGGCGCTGCACGGTGCGCGCCACCGTCCGCGGGTTCAGCGGCGCGCTGCCGATGGCACCGTTCTCCCGTCTCACGTCGCGGAAGACCGGCTCGCCCTCCCCCGCGACATACCCGGCGGCGAGCAGCGCCAAGCGCCAGGCGTCGAGGGCCGCGACCGGGCAGGCGTCGCCGCCCACCATCGCCACCCCGACCGTCTGCCCTTTGTTCTCGTGGTCCGTCTTGGACCCGCGGACGGTGATGGACAGGCCTCCCTTGGCCGGGCGGATGTCGCCCCAGAGGAGTCCCGCCGCCTCGGAGCGCCGCAGGGCCGCGGCAAAACCCACAAGGATCAGCGCGCGGTCGCGAACCCCGCGGACGGTGCGGACGTCGATCGCGTCGAGCAGGCGAAAGAGCGACGGCTCCGCCTCATCCTTGTCATGAGCGGGCACCGTCATCAGGGCGGCAACCTTGCGCTTGCGCCCCTGGTGGGAGCGCTTGGCGCCGCGCATGAGATCGGCGATGGCCGGGGTGTCGGCGGGGGCGGGCTGGCCGGCGGCGCGGTGGGCGTGGCGCACGGCGGCGCGGATCACCTCGAGGCTGGAGGGGGTGAGGCCGGGGACGGCGTCGCGCACCACCCGCCCGTCCTTCACAAGGGCCGGCTTCGGAGCGCGGTGGCCGAGATAGGCGGCAAGCGTCGCCGGGCTGCAGGGCAGCGCCGCCAGGCCGTTGCGCGCGCACCAGGCGATGAAGGCAGCCCAGGCGCGGGCGTAGACGGCGCGGGTGCCGGCGGCGCGCGCGGCGGCGACGAGCCGGCTGGCGTTGTCGAGGCCGTCGAGGGCCTCGGGGGTGAGCAGCTCCCCGGAGCCTCCGGGTGGAACCGCCAGGTCCGCAGACCCTGCAGCGTCGGCGGCGACGGGTCTGTCCGTGCCCTCCCCCGCCCCGTCGCCGGCCCACGCGTCGGTCAATCGCTTCTCCCCTTCCCGCCTCCGGGATCCTTGTGGTTTGTGCCCACCGCCCTGCCCTGCGGGCGGCGCCCCGGGGCGGCCTTCCGGCCCTTTCCGGGCCTTTTGGCCGGGTTTTCCGGGGCGGAGTATGGCGGCCGCGGTGCTGTCCGAAAAGCAGCACTTAAACTGCACGGCGACTGGTCAGGACGAAGAAACGTCCAAATGGTCTCGCCACCGGACACCGTGACCTGTATGGCCTAAGGCCCGATGTACGACGTCCGCATAAGGCCTTATTATGGAAAGTTCGTGGTGGTTTCCGGGCTGAAGGCGGACTTTCAGCCACACAGCGGTGTGGCCTGAGCAACCGCCATCATATCGCAACCACCTTCATGAACCTGATGCATCCGGACAAGTAGAGCAGGTGCCTACTTAGCCACTTCAATATGTCCATCATTTTGGGTCCGGGGAGCCGTTCTCATAAGCGTTTGCTGGTCCAGCCGAGCGCAGGTGTAATGCCAAGCCCGTCCTTGTGGATCATCGGCCCAAATGCGCTCACCTGCTAAAATTGAGCCGTAACAGAAGTAGCAGCGCGGGATTGCTGTTCCTGAGTTTGAGTGCTCGTTCATGAAGGGGCTGCCTTGCTGCGCTCAATGCATGCGACATGCATCACCATATCTTGGTTTTAGAGTACATTCGTATTTTCGCGTAGATAATCCTCCTTTCCTCCCTGACCGCCTCCGTCACGTTGAAGGCTTCCGCCCACACCTTGGCCCGCGCGTCGGTCAACCCGCACAACGGACTGCCCATCGTCTCCGGCGGCCGACAGTCTGTGGTGTCCCATACCACCCAGCCCCCGCCATCATAGGGCGGGCATGCGGAAGTCATGCCTTAGTATGCAGGCGAGCGCCTGTTGACGTTGCAAATTGATGCATAGCGCAGCAATCAGCCGCCTCCTGCCAGTGCGCTAGGGTCTGTTGACATTTGAGGTGTGCAGGGGATTCCCAAAGCCGCAGGAATTTGATTCAAAGCTGCCGACAGGGAGGTGGCTTTGGACCGGATGGTGTTGCGCGATGATCAATGGGAGCGGATCGCTCCGCTTCTTCCCGGAAAAGTCGGAGATCCCGGCCGCTCGGCGGTGGACAACCGGCGCTTTGTCGAAGCGGTGCTCTGGATTGTCCGGGTCGGGGCGCCGTGGCGTGACCTGCCCGCGGCGTTCGGCTCATGGAACTCGGTTTTCCAACGCTTTCGCCGGTGGGCCAAGGCCGGTGTCTTCGAGCGGCTGTTCACAGCCTTGGCGACGGATGCGGACTTCGAGTACGCGATCATCGATGGAACCATCGTCCGGGTGCACCAGCACGGAACCGGAGCCCGGGGGGGACTCAGGCTCAGGCCATCGGTCGCTCCCGGGGTGGGCTGACCACCAAGATCGTTGCCGTGGTCGATGCCCTGGGCAACCTCGGACGCTTCGTCCTGCTGCCGGGGCAGCGGCACGACAGCGTCGGCGTCGCACCCGTCCTGGAAAACGTTGAGTTCAAAGCCTTGCTGGCCGACAAAGCCTTCGACAGCAACGCCATTCGCACCCTGGTCGCTGAACGCGGCGCCCTCGCCGTCATTCCCTCAAAAGCCGACCGCTCCACCTGCATCCCTCATGACAGCGAGATGTATAAGTGGCGCCACTTGGTCGAGAATTTCTTCTGCAAGATCAAAGAGTTCCGGCGGATCGCCACCCGTTACGACAAAACCGACGCCAGTTTTGCCGCCGCCATTCACCTCGCCGCTGCCGTTCTGAACACACGATGAATGTCAACAGACCCTAGCGCAACGAAATTTTGCGGTCTGTGAAATATGTTACGCTCTGTCGATCATTATCCGGCGCATGCTTGCGTCAGTGGATGCAAGCACCCGAGACCGACATGCTCAAGCCGCAGTACCGATCCCGCACAGCCATCGTAGAGGCCCTGACAGCCAAGCAGATCTTCGCGATCCTGACCGCCGACCCGGTCACAGGCGTGCTCGCCCTTGGCGCCTCGGAAGAGGCCATCGCCGAATGCCATGACCGCGGGCTCATCACGCCCGGCGCCGGCCCCGGTGAGTGGAAGCTGGCGCCAGACGGATGGGAAGCTCTACATGGGTGGCGAACCGCATAAAGGCGGGCCGTCAGGCCTGCGCCTTGTTCCGCTTCAACACCGATGCTCCTGCCTTGCCCAACCGTTCCCGCTCGACCTTTGCAAACTTGTTCGCTTCCCTGTCTCCCTTGAACGGACCGGCAAGCGTTGCGATCACCTCACCATCCGGCGCTAAAGCCACGACGGCATAGTAGCCGGGGCGGTTCGGCATTTCTTGTGTGGCTATGCGCATGTGAGGCAGTGCTTTCCAGACGGAAAAAGCGATATGGCGGGGCTAGAAAGTGTCATTGGCCTCGCATCAAGGCACCGATAATAGTTTCCCTATGCTGGTCATCAGTTTGCGCCCATCCACGGGCTTCTGAAGAATGATGACTTTTTCCCAGCCCTTATCCGCTACTATATCCGAATAACCGGATATAATAATCACCGGCAGGAGGGGATTTCGCTTGAGGAGTTCGCGCGTCAACTCCACGCCACCTAACTTTGGCATCCGCGCATCCGTTATCACCAAGTCCTGGGGGGCTTCTATATAGGCATAAAGCGCGTCCGCGCCGTTGTCGCACACGACAACAGAATACCCATGAACACCGATAATCGCCTCCATTGACATTGCAATCAAAGGATCATCATCAACGACCATTATATTCCGCATTGTGCGACGCCTTGCTTGCACGTTTCACAAACGTAACACCAACATCATTGCATGACTCAGAACCGCTCGCAATGTTACTTAGTTGCATAGCGTCTTTACAGAATGGCGCCGGACGACCGTATAGGTGTCGTCCGACTGGGCATGGGGTCAGCCGCCCGCCATGCGGGTCACCGCGTCCACCTTGGCGTGGGCGTTCGCGGCGGCGCGGTAATTGCCGGCCAGCAGGTTCACCAGCTTGGTCACGAAGCCGAGCGCCTTGTCGTCGGCGAGCGTGGGAGTCCAGGCGACGGCGTGCGGCAGGACCGCCAGCAGGGCGAAAGCGCCGATCCAGAAGCCTTTAGTCTGGACGGCGGCGATGGTTTCGAGCATGACGGGGTTCTCCTCGGGCGCGTAAAAGCCCGCGGGCGGGGTGTCGGCGGGCGGGTGAAATGCAACTTTTGATTCCGATTTCCTTGTTGCGGACTCACACCCCAAATCCATGGGCGAGGCTCTTGGAAATGCTGGGTTTGTATCCTGTAGAAAGCCCGATTTCCCCCGAGATCATTCACTCGTCAAATCGGGAAGGCGCGCATGGCCTTCTGGATGGTCTCCACCACCGGCTGCACATCCGGCTGGGCGCCGCTGGCATAGGCCTCGCCGTACCACTGGCCGGACACGTCGAGGTGGTTGTTCCGAGCAGCCTGGATGGCGTCACCGGCGACGCCGCGGACACCGGGCCGGGGCAGCACGTCGTCGTCCGGACTCCTCGGCGCGAACTGCGGGTTGGAACCCACCACCTCGTCGAGCGGCCGGGTGGGGCCGGGGCGATCCGGTCCAGCTCCTCGCGAAAGGCTGCGTCACCGCCTGCGTATTCCGCTGGTCGATGAAGTCGGTCATCGTGTCGGCGGTCTCGGGAAGCGCCGAAGGTTGCGCTCCATCACCTTCAGGCTCGGCAGGTTGGTCAGCTCGCCAACCGTCAGGGGCACGCCTCGCCCCTCGGCCTCGCGGGACAAGGCGCTCCACTGCGCGATCTGCAACGGGTCCTTGGCCTTGGGCACCTCGGCCGGCGCCACGCCGAGCGGGTTGCGCGTGAACGCCTTCCAAGCCGACGGAGAGGCCCTGCCCGACGCTCGCCTCGAGCCCCTGGCCAGCGGCGTTCAGGAGGTTGATGTCCGTGGCGCTCTCCCCTGCCACCGCGCGGTCGGCGAGCTGGCGCAGCACGTCGCTAGCGGTCGCCGTTCTGGCCGCTACGGGGATGCTCATGCCGCTGGGGCCAACGCGGTACCGACCGCCCCCGCCGCCGCCGCCTGAGGGATCGCCGGGCCGGCGTTCGCCGCGACGAAGCGCCCGACTCGCTGGAAGGTGTCGAGCACCCCCTCGCCGCCGGTCACGGACAGCACCTCGCCCACCAGCTGCCCGGTGGGCACGTCGCAGTGGACGATCTCCCCGTTCACGATGCCGTAGTGGTCGGCCGGGATGCCGCGCGCGCCGGCGAAGCGTTTGATCTAATCCTCCAGATTGGGCGCGAGGGACGCCCGCATAGTAGTGAAGAAGTCCTCACCCCGGTCGAGGCTGTCCACGACCGGCCTGTTGGTGATCTTCGTGTCCGGCGGCGCGCTCCACAGCTCCTCGTCGCTGTAGAGCCGCTTGGGCTCCTGGGACGCCGGAGCGGGCGTGCACGAAGCCGAGGACCGCGTGCTCCAGGTGACGGCGAACGATCGCGATACGGACCGGCATCGCACCCCCATCATGAAGCGGCGTGTGCGTGACACCGGCAAGCTTGGGGAGGCCTGATCCATGAGCAATCTGTCCAAGAAGATCCTGGCGGACACCGCCCTTGCCTCGCCGGTCAGCGTCGGCCTCTCCGCCGTCTGCCTCGCTCTCCTTCAAGCCCCCCCAGGAATGGCGGGCTCTTGAGGCGAAATGGAAGGCCTCCCAGGACGCCTTCACGGAAGCGTTCGAGCGGGCCAAGGCAGCTTGGCCGGCCGCGCCGGAGCCTTGGGCTTCGAAGAAGACGGTTCCGCCGTCGGTGAAGGACTTGGTGGCGCATTACGAGGTGCAGTTCGGCCATCTCAAGTCCCTCCGCGGCATCCTGCATGGCGAGGAGACTGTCCCCGAGTTCTACGTCGAGCAGGCGAAAGCAGAAGTACCGGCCCTGCGCGTCTATTGGGCCGGCCGCGAGGCGGTCGATACCGAGCACGATGTTCCCCGGCTGCGCGCCTTGAGCAATGAGGCCTGCGAGCGTGCCGATCAGGCCCGCTATCGGTTCATCGACTTCCCGGCCGTGACGTTGGAAGACGCGCTCTTCAAGCTGCGCGTGACCTTCGAAGAATATGGCGAGGACGCGGCCGGCTATCCCTGCGACGTGCTCCTCTCCGAAATCCTAAAGCTGGCCCCGAGCCATGGAGGGGAGAATGGCTGAGCTCGACGGAGCTGACACTCGCTCAGCCCCCGTCAGCGTTCAGCGCCGCCGTCCAGCGGATCGCCGCACTCCTCGCTAGCCCCAGCAACCAGCGGCAATCCGCGCGAGCGTAGCTCCCGCTCTCGCGATCCACCACGCTCCACCGGCCATCGACGTCGGGCCGGGCTGCATATCAACGTATGTACCCTTGCATGCGGGGGAAGCTGTGCCTTGGCCGAAAATGCGCAAGTTACAAAAGTGTAATACTGCCATGCCCGATGTTCGGGGCAGCCTCCGCGAGCCTTGCGTGGCCGCAGTGCAGCCAGACCGGTTCCGGCTCCCTTCAGATGTTGTTTGCTGGCGGCTCGATGTGCATCCAGTTGAGCCTCTTCGCGAGGCTGCTCGCCGCTTCGAAGGTCAGACCCGTGTAGAGAGCGCGGTAGCCGCCGCTCCGGTCCCAGATCCGCACGTCGACCACGGCCCATGTGTTGCCTTCGCTGTCGACGGCCACGGCATAGCAGACGGCCATTCACGCCTCGACTTCCGGAATTCCACGGTTGAGGTCGTAGAACCAAGCGGCGACGACCTGAGCGCCGACCTCGGTCAATCCGCGCTCGACCACCAGAAGCCCGCCGCCAGCCGCCATCAGCTTTGCATCGTAGACGAGCCACCGGCCCTGCTCTTCAGGATCGGGCATGTATGCATAGCGAGCGGACATTCCACCACGCTGATCAGGAAATATCACGGAAGCGTGAACGCGGCAGTATCCCGGTGGACCGGCGCTCGGTGCAGGCTAATGCACGTTCCTGGCACCGGGAGCGATCGACTCCCACAGCCGCAGGAGATCCAGCCACAGGACGGCGACGTCTTCCTTGAGATCGACCAAGGCCCTGCCGCTGGAGCAGGCGTATCCCCCCGATCGGCGGTCGATGATGCTCCAGCGGCCGCTTTCGCATTCCATTCGCAGCACATAGCGGGGAGGGATCGGTGGCGTCATTTCCATGAGCGTCAAGTCTCCGCAGCAGTGGGCAGCAGCCGGCGTTCAGTTCGCGGCCGGGCGGCCCTGATCCATGAGGGTGGTCCACTCCGCGATCCGGAAGGCGCGCTCCAGCGAGAGCCCGGCCTCCATGACCCGCGGAACGATGCCGGCCGCCTCGCGGTGGTCCGCCATGACGGCCCAGCCACCAACCAGGGGCGCGACGTAGATGTCGATCACATTATCCATACAGCAGTATGGGAGCCCCGGACGGCATATGCCAAGAGTTGGATACAATTTGATGCAAATGCCCACCTCATCGGTTCTAGATCGGTAACCGGCCGGTCGGATTGTGTTCGGAGTGTTACCTGATGGGAGCCGTCGTCGCTTTCCCCGACCGCCGGAAGCCGGTCTCGCCCTGCGAGCTGGTCTGGGCCGCGTGGGAGAAGAACCTCGCGGCCCGGACCTACGAGACGGACCGCACGCTTGAGAGCCGGGAGCGCCTTTCGCGGCGTAGCGGCACCTGGCCGAGGCCCGCCACCGCGGCCACCAGGCGCTCGTCGAGAAGGACGTGAACGCCTTCGTGCGTCTGCTAACGCTCCAGGACGAGGAGCCTGCTTGACCATAAAGCACGCCGGCGCTCCATCGCCTCCTGCCTCCAGATCACCGCACCGGCCTCAGCCGCATGCCATGGGGGCATGGCGTCAGGTGCTGCCCTTTCCAGGCGCCGTGCCCACGGTGTTCAGCAGATCCGCATAGTTTCGAGCCTGCTCATAGGTCAGGTCGCGCTTCAACACCCGGAAGACGCCCGTGTGGCGCCACTCCCAGGCGTCGAACACCACCCAGCCCTGGCCGACCGGATCGATGCAGATGTCGTATTGGTCCGTCATAAGATGGACCATACTAATGATTTATATCTTTTGGATAGAGCCGCGACCGGATGAACGATGAGGAGCCCGCATAGATGGTCGCCACTCGCGAGGATCTGGCCGGTCTGCCCTACTGGCCCCGGTTTCTCGGCCGGGAGCAGGATCAATGTTATCAACTAGCATAAGGATAGGGCAACCCAGCCCGCCCAAATCGGCAGAATATTCGCCACTCAACCGGAGGGTATTGAGATCACGGGAACCGGGGATAGGCTGCTGCGCTCCATGACGGCGGTCAGGAACATCAGCAGGCCAAAGGTGCTCTTGGTGGCGAAATCGGTCTTATCAATGACATACCAGTTCCTGCCATATTCAACGGCAGCGAAGGAATCCTCTGGGCGCTTTGGCTGAACCCTTACCCCGATCAGCCGGCCGGGACTCTGGTCGGGCACGCGGGTCGGATAGGTCTGGCCGCTTCCGACGGTACCGTCCGGCACCTGGATGCCGCCGGCCAGCGTATTCAGAATCTCCACCAGCGACCGGGTGTAGAGCGCCAGCTCGTCCCTCCGGTTCTCGTGGAAGCCGAAGACCACGCGGAAGCTCCGACGCTTAGGATCCAGGCGGAGGAGGTCGAGGAGGCGCGCCGCCCTGGAGTCGAGTCTGCCGTTCACGTCGTTGAGCAGGAGAAAGGCGTTCCGCTGGTCCCCCTGCCCCTCGAAACGGATGCCGAGTGTACCGCCACCAATAGGTTGGACACCGGAGAGTGGTTAAGGGCTACAACTCAGGGCAGCAACTCCCGACTGGGCCAAGAATGCCATCG
>NZ_JAFIQV010000081.1 GCF_017356015.1 Azospirillum sp. SYSU D00513 | reverse complement strand
CCATCGTCGGCTGCTGGATGGGCATCACCCCCGGCGGCGCCACGCCGGCCTCCTTCATGAGCTACGGCCTGGCCAAGCGCTTCTCCAAGAACGGCCGCAACTTCGGCAAGGGCGAGATGGAAGGCGTCGTGGCGCCGGAAACCGCCGCCCATGCCGCCGGCACCAGCGCGCTGCTGCCGATGCTGACGCTTGGCATCCCCGGCTCGCCCACCGCGGCGGTGCTGCTGGGCGGCCTGCTGATCTGGGGCCTGCAGCCCGGCCCGCTGCTGTTCGTCGAGCAGGCGGACTTCGTGTGGGGCCTGATCGCGTCGATGTATCTGGGCAACATCGTGGGCCTGATCGTGGTGCTCACCACGGTGCCGCTGTTCGCCTCGATCCTGCGCATTCCCTTCTCGATCATCGCGCCGATCATCGTGGTGATCTGCGCGGTGGGCGCCTACACGGTGCACAACGCCTTCCTCGACATCGTCATGATGCTGGGCTTCGGCGTGCTGGGCTACCTGTTCAAGAAGCTGTCCTACCCGCTGGCCCCGCTGGTGCTGGCGCTGGTGCTCGGCGACATGGCCGAAAGCTCCTTCCGTCAGGCCATGCTGGTCTCCCAGGGCGACCTGTCGATCTTCTGGTCCAACCCGCTGGTCGGCAGCATCATCACGCTCGCCCTCGTCATGCTCGTCTGGCCGATCATCTCGGCGGTCATCTCCAAGACCCGCACGCCGCCCGGCGTGGCGCCCGCCGAGTGAAGGGAACCGCCATGACGATGACGGACACGGTCCTCAGGGTCCGGAGCCTCAACCCCGAGATCAGCATCCGGGACAAGGCCTACGAGGCGCTCAAGCAGGCCATCACCGAGATGGACATCTACGGCCATGCGGGCGAGCTGCGATTCGACGAGCGCCAGCTCAGCAAGCGGCTGGGCGTCAGCCGGACGCCAGTGCGCGAGGCGATGACGCTGCTGGAGCAGGAGGGGCTGGTCCGCTCCGTTCCCCGGCGCGGCATCTTCATCATCCGCAAGACCAAGCGGGAAATCGTGGAGATGATACAGGGCTGGGCGGCGCTGGAGGGGATGGCCGCCCGCCTCGCGACGGACCGCGCGACCGAGGAGGAGCTTGAGTCGCTCAAGGGGCTGTTCGCGGCCTTCGAGGACCGCAGGCCGTCGGAGCATGTGTCGGAATATTCCGACGCCAACCTGGCCTTCCACCGGCAGATCCTGCGGATGGGGCGGAACAAGTACATCATCGACACGACCGACGCCCTGTTCATCCATCTGCGCGCCATCCGGCGGCTGACGATCGGTCAGGGCGGCCGTGCAGAACGCTCCATCATCGACCACCGGAACATCATACGGGCGTTGGAGGCGCGCGACGGAAACCTGGCGGAGCGGCTGGTCCGGGAGCACACGCTCGGCCTCGCCGCCCATGTCGAGGCGCACGGCGATTTTCTGAGGTGAGAAAGCCTCCGCCGGCGAGGAGCCGGCGGAGGTCCGCCGTCAGAGCTCGGCGCAGGCGTAGCAGTTGATTTCGCAGCCGACCGAGATCTCGGCGACCTTGGGGGTCTTCCACTTCTTCATGACGCAACTCCCTTGAAGCAGGTTCGTCGCCACAGGCTGTGGCGGTTCTTATATTAGAACGCTTCTAAGTCTAAACAACAGATCTTTTGCGTGCCGAGCGGTTTGCCGCGCGAACAAGCGGTGCCGGGATCATCCCCTGGAACCGACGGCGCAGACAACGGTTTTCGAGCCATGAAGATCCCGGCACTCCCCCTCTCCCTTTTCCTCCTCGCGGGCCTCGCCGCCTGCGCGGGCGACGAGCGCTTCGCGGAACAGGCGGAGCGCCTGACCGTCGAGGAGGAAACCATTGCGCTGTCCGGCGCGCTTTCCCCGGCGGCGCCTGAGCCGTCCCCTGGCCGGGCCGCTCTCGTGGGCGAGGTCGGCGTCGCGCCCGTGGCGATCCGGCCGGGCAGCATCCCGCTGGAGGCGGAAGCCGTGGAAGGCGGGCTTCGCCGTTCCCTCGACCGCGCCGACCTCCTAGCCGAGGATGGAGGGCTGCTGTCGGAGCCCGACCCCGACTACCGGCTCGCCCTGAATATAGAAAATCTGAACATCGAAGGTCTCGACGTGACGGGCACCGAGGGGCAGGGCGCCCAGTCGGCGGAGCTGTCCGTGCGGTACATCCTGCTGGACCGGAACGGCCGTGTCGTCTGGTCCGAAACGATGGACACGGCGGGGACCGCTCCGGCCGCAAGCGCCGCTCCGGTCCGCGACGCCGCCGAGGAGGCCATGCGGGAGAGCATCCGGCGCATGCTCGGCAGCCTCGATCGCGGAGCCTGACGCTCCGCCCGGCCTCCCCTGAACCAAGTCATATCCCTGAATGCCATCGAAGGCTGCGGACCGGTGTCCGCGGCGGTTCCTTGAGTCATGCCAGCAAACCCGGATAAAAAAAGAGCCTCCCCTACGCGCTAGGGAAGGCTCTCCGGAGGAACACGAATAAAACAGCACTCTCGACGAAGAGAAAGCTATCACATTTGGCCCGGAATTCATCCGAGACAAAAGTACTGCCCTTGCTCCGTCCGCTTAGGAGAAGGCCTGCAGGACCCCCCGGATACTCAGAAGGCTGATCAGCACGCCGACCAGGATCATCAGCGGCTTGTCCGGAACCCGCGCCGTCACGAGGGCGGCGAAGGGGGCCGCGATGCCGCCGCCGATCACGAGGCCGACGATGATCGGCCACAGGTCCAGCCCGATCGTGAAGATGAAGGTGGAGGTGATGGTGGCGGTGACGAAGAATTCGGCGAGGTTGACCGAACCGATGACGTAGCGGGGCGCCATGCCCTGGCCGAGCAGGCTGGACGTCACCATCGGTCCCCAGCCGCCCCCGCCGATGGCGTCGAGAAAGCCGCCGAACAGGCCGAGGGGCCCGACCCATTTCGGGGGTTCCGTCCGGATCGGCGCCTTGCGGAAGGCCTTCCAGAGGATCAGAAGCCCCATCAGCAGCAGATAGGCGCTGACCAGCGGCCGCACGACCTCGCCCGGAAGGTTGCTCAGCAGGAAGGCGCCGACCGCGCCGCCGATCATGCCGGGAATGGCCAGACGGCGCAGCAGGCGGAAATCCACATTCCCGAACCGCCAGTGGGACAGGCCGGACAGGCCGGTCGTGAAGACCTCCGCGGCGTGGACGCTGGCGCTGGCCGTGGCCGGGGGGACGCCGAAGCCCAGCATGACCGAGGTCGCGCTGACGCCATAGGCCATGCCGAGCGCGCCGTCGATGAGCTGGGCGGCGAACCCGACCGCCATGAACAGGATGATGTCTTCCCACATTCGACCAGGCTTTCGTGAGGCTATGCCCGCCGAACGGGGCATAAACATACCCTACCGATAGGCTTTAATCAGTTCAAACAATTTTTAGATGTTTTTACCAGGGGCCGGCCCGGCTTGTAAGAACGAGAGGGGGATGTGAAATCCGTGGCCGCTCCTTTGTCCGTCCGGATCAAGGAATGGGGCCGGTCCGCATGCCGCGCTGAACGCTCAGGCCCCTGATCGGATGGAGGTGGAAATGTTGATGTCACGAATAGATTGATTGATGAACCGCATCTTTTGATGGGAACGAAGTATTGTTTGCTGAACGTAACTATGCATCCGTGACATTGCCGCAGTGCGGTAACTAGCGCTTTGCATGGCGACGTCTTCCTCTTATCTTCTGCATCAGCGATCGATGATGGAGAGAGAAATGGCTGACGTATCGTTTTCCGCCGAAGGCTCCGCCGGGTCGGGCCTGTCCCACCTGCTGCATGTCGCCAAGGAATTCGTGTCCGGTCTGCTCGAAGGCTTCGACGCCCACCAGCGCTACCAGGCGCTGTCGGCGATGAGCAGCACCCAGCTCAAGGAAATGGGCCTGGCGCGCCAGGACATCGCACGCGCCGCCATGTTCCCGGGCTCGCACCCGCTTTGAGCTTCGAAGCTCCCCGCATTCACATTCAGATCCGGAGGATCGATCATGACGTTCGCCACACTGCACGGTGAAAAGTTCGCCTCGACCAGCTTCTTCAGCGGCCTGAAGAAGGCCCTTGCCGCCGGCTGGCACCGCTACGAGCAGCAGCAGGTCGCCCGCGCCCTGCATTCCCTCAGCGACACCACCCTGAACCAGATCGGCATTCCGCGTTCGCGGATCGCCGCTCACGTGAAGCAGGCGCGCTGACGGCGCGGCGAAAGCCGCGACACCACGCCCGCCGCAAGAACGGCAGCGCCCGGAGCGCCTGCGCGCCTGGACCCATGACGGTCCGGCAGCCGCGGCATTCCCGGCGATCCGGCGGGCGAGACTGGGCAGGCGAGAAGGGGCAGGCGAGACGGGTTCGGCGCGCGGGTGCGCGCGGATCTCCCCCTGCCGGCCGGCGGTCACGACCCTGGCCGCCGACGGTTCCATGTAAAAATGAGCACCGCCGCGTCGAGCGTGAAGGCCGAAAAGGCCTTCTCTCGGCGCAATCGGCGTTTGCGTCCCTCCTCCCCGGTGTCGCCCTCCCGCGCTGCGGTAACCGGATCTTAACACCGCCTTTCTCATTATGATTGGGCATACGGACCATGAGCCGATGCCAAGCCCACCCGGCTTTTCGTGCAAGGGTGGATTGCAGAAGATCAGGACCTTTGCAGGGCCCCGGCCTACGAAGCCTAGGCATTAAGAGAAGATTCACACTTTCCGAGCAACCATCCCGCGTGTCATATATCTTATGACATATCTTAGCACCTTCGTTGGGGGCCGGCGTGATGCACAAGGCGGATGGGAAAGCGGTCGTTCACATCGTCGATGATGAACCGGCGATCCGCAACGCGCTGCAAAGACTGCTTTCGGCCGCCGGTTACCCGTGCCGCGCCTACGCGAGCGGGGAGGAATTCCTCAAGGGCTCCGTCGGTGCCCGCGACTGCGTGGTGGCCGACGTCCACCTGCCGGACATGAACGGGCTTGACCTGCTCGCCGCCATGAACGCCCGCGGGCAGTCCGTGCCGATGCTGATCATCACGGGCTTCGCGACCGTGGAGCTGGCTGTCCAGGCGATGAAGGCCGGTGCCGTCGATTTCCTGACCAAGCCCTTCGAGAGCGCCAGCCTCACCGAGAAGATCGAGACCTGCCTTGCCGTCGGCCGCCTGCGGCAGGCGACGCTGGAACGCCGCCGCAACGCGTCGATGCGCCTGTCGAGCCTGTCCGAGCGCGAGGTCGAGGTGCTGGGCCAGGTCATCGACGGAAAGACCAACCGGGCGATCGGCGACATCCTGAACATCAGCGTCAAGACGGTGGAGGCCCACAGGGCCCGCATCATGGAGAAGACCGGTGCCCTGTCGCTGGTCGATCTGACGCGTCTGTGGGACGCCACCCGGACCTCCATGGCGCAGGCCGACGAGTCCCGCTTCGCCAGCGTGTAGGGTTCACCCTAATTTACGGCCCCTGCCGTTGATGACACCCTTGCCATCTGTCTGGAGGGGATCTGGAATGGCGGTCCTGATGGAATACGATGCCGTGGAAGGCGCCATGGAAGGGATGGCGGACGGACCCGCGCGCGCGGACGGACCGGATGCCCGCCGCTGGTTCCTTCCGCAGCTCGCGCTGGCCGGCCTGCTGGGCCTGACGGCGGTCCTCGCGGCCGACCATCCCTGGATGGTCCGCGGTTTCGGCGCGTTGAGCGTCGCCTGCTGCCTCGGGGCCGCCCTGGCCTCCGGCCGCACCGGTGCCCGGCAGGCGGCTGCCGCACGGGCAGCGTTTCCGGAGCCGGCCGGGCTTTCCGCGCCTTCCATGCCCGATCCCGTGATCGAGGATGCCGGGACCCAGGATACCCGGATCGAGAATACCCGGATCGGGGATGCCCCGATCGAGGATAACGGCACCGGGCCGGCCCTGGCCGCCGCGGTGCAGGCGAACCGCCAGATCCGGGAAATGGCCACCGAAATGGTCAGCGCGTCGGACCAGGCCAACCGCCAGTTCAAGACCTCCATGGCCGGCGCCACCGACGCCGAACGCTGCATCGAACAGCTGGGGGCGGTCGGTGAGCGGCTGGCCGGGGTCATCGGCGTGATCGGCCGGGAAGCCGAAAGCACGGTGCGGGTGGTGGGGCAGGCCACCGACCGGGCCGCTTCCACCCGCCAGTGCGTCGACACCATGGCCGCCCTGGCCCAGGAGGTCGCGGAGACGGTCGGTCTGATCAGCGACATCGCCCGCCAGACCCGCATGCTGGCCCTCAACGCCACCATCGAGGCGGCCCGCGCCGGCAGTGCCGGCAAGGGTTTCGCCGTGGTGGCTGGCGAGGTCAAGCAGCTCGCCATCCAGACGGCCTCGGCGACGGAAGCCATCGGCGGCCGCATCGCCTCGATGCGCGACACCACCCAGGCCTCGGTCGCGGCCCTCCACGAACTCGTCGGCACGATCGCCGAGGTGGACAACGCGAGCGGCCGCATCGCGGCCGCCGTGCGCGAGCAGGAAACGCTCGCCGTCGAGGTCACGCAAAGCCTAGGCCGCATGCACGAGGCGGTCTTCGGCCTGTCCCGCGAGATCCGCGAGGCGGCCCAGATCGCCGCCAACAGCGGCATGCTGTCCGAACTCGTGCTGGAGACCTCCGCCGACGTGGACGGCCAGCTGTCCGAACTGGAGGCCGGGCTCTCCGCCCGCCCTTCCCAGCCCGCAACCCTTACCGCCGCGTCCCATCCCGCCGGCGCGGCCGCCTGAGCCGAACTTCCGAGGAATTCCGAAGATGCCGACCATTCTTGTGCTCGACGACTCCCCCACCATGGTGATGAGCCTGTCCCGCATCCTGTCCAAGTCCGGCTACGCCGTGGAGACGGCGGCCAACGGCCAGGAAGGCATCGACCGGCTCAAGGGCGGAATGAAGCCGAACCTGATCCTGACCGACATCAACATGCCGGTCATGGACGGGATCGCCTTCATCAAGGAGGCGCGCAAGCACGCGGCCACCCGCTTCACGCCCATCGTCGTGCTGACCACGGAATCGGCGGCGACCAAGCAGAACGAGGCGCGCGCCGTCGGCGCGTCGGGCTGGCTGACCAAGCCGACCCAGCCCGACGAGCTGATCGCCACCATGAAACAACTCCTGCCCGCGTGAGATGCTCCGATGCAGGACCAGAAGGACTGCGCGCGGATGTGCCGCGTGCTGGCGGCCCAGCTCACCGACGCGCAGGCGCGGTTCGAACGGGCAAGCGGCGAGTTGATCGGCACCCTCGACCGGCTGGAGACGGCGATGGCCGGCGGCCAGCCGGGCGAGACGGTCGCGGTGCTCCAGGGCACGCTGGACAGCCTGCTCTTCGCCCAGGCGCAGGAGCATGACCTCATCCGCCAGATGATGGCCGCCGTCGCCCAGGCGCTGTCCCGGATGCCGGACGGCATCGACGTGGAAGGGCTCTCCAGCCTGTACGTCTCCGACGTGCAGCGCTCCCTGCACCGGGACGTCCTGGCGGCGGTCCCGGCGCCGGGCGAGGCGGCGTGACCGCGCGAGCGGATTTCTCCCCTCCGGATACCGCCCGTCCGGTTCCGGGCCGAACAAAAACGATCACACCCGCCGGCGGCCCGCCGGCTCCTATATCCGGCCCGGACAGGCCAGAGGAGGCTTCCATGCCCTCGCAGACACGCATACTCCTGGTGGACGACAGCAAGCTGGCCCGCATGGCCATGCGGGCCGTCGTGAGCGACATCCTGGACGATCCCAGCTTCCAGGAGGCCGCCGACGCCACCACGGCGCTCGACCTCATCGAGCGCGACCGCTTCGACGCCGTCTTCATGGACTACAACATGCCGGGCGTGGACGGGCTGTCCGCCGCCGCCACCATCCGCGCGCGGCACCCCGCCGCCTCCATCGCCCTGGTCACCGCCATGGCGCAGGACAGCATCATCGCCGAGGCCGGGCGGCTGTCGGTCGCCTTCATCTCAAAGCCGGTGCGGCGCCAGGACGTCGCCTCCTTCCTCAACGCCGGCTGAACGGGACGGCCGGCGCGGTTTTTCTGGATCAGGTTTGCGAAAGGGCGGGACGGTGAGCGAGGAACTGGTCCTCGACGAGTTCGAGACGGACGCGGTCGGCGAACTGCTGAACGTGGCGGTGAGCCGGTCGGCGGTGGCGCTCAGCCGGATGATCGGGCAGACCGTCGCCATGTCGGTCCCGGTGGTCCGCATGCTGCCCCGCGACGAGGCGCTGCGCACCATCGAGGGCGGGCGGCCCTCCTCCCTGATCGCCGTGGGCGAGCAGTTCAGCGGCCCCTTCTCGGGCAGCGCGCTGCTGGTCTTTCCGGAGCTGCGCAGCCTGCGGCTGGTGCAGGCCATCGTCGGCGACGGGATGTCGCTGGAGGACATCGCCGAGCTGGCCGAGGAGGCGATGACCGAGGTCGGCAACATCATCCTCAACAGCTGCCTGTCGGGCATGGCGAACATGCTCGGCTGCCGCATTGAGGCGACCCTGCCGAGCTGCTACCAGGGCACCGGGGAGCAGATCTTCCGCCGGACCATCCGCGACAGCCACGACGGCTCTATCCTGTTCATGTCCATCGATTTCTCCATCCGCAACCGGGACGTCGGCGGCTACATCGTGCTCATCCTGGACCTGAACGCCATCAACAACCTGCGCGAGGCGCTGGCGGGCTACGCAGCCGGCCTCATGGAACCGAAGCCCGGCAACGGCAACGCGAACAATGGCGGCGTGAATGCCGCCGGGTGACTTAGGCGCCGACACGGCGTTCGATCCGGCCCCGGACCTGCCGGAGGGGCCGACGCCGCCCTCCGCGGCGGTGCTGCTGCGCTGCCTGGAAGGGCTGGACATGGGCGTCGTCATCGTCGATGCCCGGGCCGCGATCCTCTACTGGAACCACTGGATGAGCCGGCATTCCGGCGTGCCGCGCCGGTCCGCCGTCGGCGCGCGTCTGGAGGCGCTGTTCCCCTCCATCGCCCAGGGGCGGCTCGCCGGCGCCGTGGAGGACGCCATCGCGACGGGGCTGTCCGCCTACATCTCCAACAGCGTCAACGCCAGCCTCTTTCCCCTGCTGCGCAACGACGGGATCGTGGACGAGCCCGTCGCCCAGTCCATCGTCGTGCGCCCGGTCCAGGTGAACGGGGCCACCGGCTGCCTGATCCAGGTGTTCGACGAGAGCGCCTCGGTCGCGCGCGAGCGCAAGCTGCGCGAGCAGCGCAACGCCCGCTACCACGCGGTCATCGAGGCGGCCCAGGACAGCTTCGTCACCATCGACGAGAGCGGGATCATCCAGTGGATCAACCCGGCGGCGGAGCGCAAGTTCGGGCGCCGGCTGGACGACCTGCTCGGCAGCCACGTCAGCCTTCTCCTGCCGGCGGCCTGCGACGCCTCGGCCTTCGATGGGGGATTGACGGAGATGACGCTGGTGGACGTGGCGGGCCGCGCCTTCGACGCGGAGATCTCCACCAGCCACTGGACCAGCAACGGCGTGCGTTGCCACACGCTGTTCATCCGCGACGTCACCGAGCGCAACCAGGCAGCGGAGGAACTGCGCCAGTCGCAGCGCATGCAGTCGCTCGGCAAGCTGGTCGGCGGCATCGCTCACGAGTTCAACAACCTGCTGATGGTCATCCGCGCCAACGTCGAACTGCTGAAGTCCGACCTCGGCGACGCGGAGCTGCGGGATTTCGCGGACGAGATCGCCCAGGCCGCCAACCGCGGCGCCACCCTGACCAACGGCCTGCTGTCCTTCGCCCGCAAGCAGCCGCTGCGCCCGGAAACCCTGGCGCTGGCCGACGTTGTCGAGCAGACCCTCCGGCTGGCGGCACCCACGCTCGGCGCGCTGGTCTCCTGCAAGGTGGAGCAGGAGGGCGGAACCCTTCACGTCGAGGCCGACCGCACGCAGCTCCAGAACGCCATCCTCAACCTGCTGTTCAACGCCCGCGACGCGATGCCGCTCGGCGGGAGCATCCGGATCGTCCTGGCCTCGGACGAGGAGGAGCGCTTCTGCCGCATCCGGGTGGCCGACACCGGGCTCGGCATGCCGCCGGACGTGCTGGAACGGGCCTGCGAGCCCTTCTTCTCGACCAAGGACGCCGGGCGGGGCACCGGTCTCGGCCTCAGCATGGTGATGGGCTTCGTGCGCCAGTCGGGCGGGCGCTTCGAGCTGGAGAGCGAGCCGGGCCGGGGAACGGCCGCCACCGCCTGGCTGCCGCGGGTGCGCGCCGCCGCCGCCGCGCGGGAGGGCGGGGCAGAGGAGGACACCCCGCCGCCGCTGCCACCCCGGCGCATCCTGCTGGTGGAGGACGATCCGCAGGTCCGCAGCGCCGTGCAGGCGATGCTGGGCGGCGCCGGCCACGCCGTGACCGCCGTGGAGGACGGCTTCGAGGCCTTGGAACTGCTGGACGCGGAGGGCTTCGACCTGCTGGTCAGCGACGTCGTCCTGCCGCGCGGCATGTCCGGTGCGCTGCTGGCCCGCGAGGCCCGGCTCGCCTTCCCCGGCCTGCCCGTGGTGCTGATGTCCGGCTACAACGAACTCGATCCCGCCATGACCGCGGCCATCACGGAGTCCGTGGACATCCTGCGCAAGCCCTTCTCCCGCCCGGACCTCGAACGCGTCATGCGCGCCGCCCTGGTGGCCCGGTGACGGCAGGGTAGCGCCGGACCCGCCGCGCAACGGTACCTCCGGTTGCGCGGTTATGGGTATCATGCTCCCGGACGGAATCATGGCCGGGCAGGGGGAGGCGGCGGATGGGCGGAAACTGGCACGAGGGGGCGGGCGCGCCCGATCCGGCCGACCGGGACCGGCTGCTCGCGCGGGCCGTCTCCGCCACCACCAGCGGTATCCTGATCACCGCCGCCGACCTGCCGGACAATCCCATCATCTACGCCAACGACAGCTTCTGCCGGATCACGGGCTACGCGCCGGGCGAGATCCTGGGCCGGAACTGCCGCTTCCTCCAGGGACCGGGCACCGACCCGGGGACGGTGGCCCGTATCCGCGCGGCGGTGACGGAGGGGCGCGGCGTCCGGGAGCGGATCGTGAACCACCGCAAGGACGGGAGCCGGCTGTGCTTCGACTTGGTCATCTCGCCGGTCCATGACGCGGTGGGCCGCCTGCGCTTCTTCGTCGGCGTGCAGAACGACGTAACCCGCCAGGTGGAGGCCGAGGAGGCCCTGCGGGCGGGAGAGGCGCGGCTGCGGCGGGCCGAGCGTTTGGAGGCGCTCGGCCGCCTGACCAGCGGCGTCGCCCACGAGTTCAACAACGCGCTGACGCCCATCCTGTCGCTCACCGAGCTTGCTGTCCGCGATGTTCCCCCCGGCGAACTGCGGGAGGATCTGGAGGTCGTGCTCCGCGCCGCGCGGGCCGCGCGCGGAGTCGTGCAGCGCCTGCTGGCCTTCAGCCGACCGGAACCCGGGGAGATGCGGGCCGTCCCCTTCGCGGAGGTCGTGGCCGACGCCACCCGCCTGCTCCGGCCCGGCCTGCCGGAGGGAGTCCGGCTTTCCTGCCCCGAACCCGCCGGCGAGTTCCCGGTGCTGGGCGACCGGGGGCAGCTGCTCCAACTCGTCATCAACCTGCTCGGCAACGCCCGCGACGCCGTCGGCCCCGGCCCCGGCGCCATCACGCTGGATCTCGCGCCGGCCGAGCTGGACGGCCTGGGTGCGGAGGCGCTGGGCCTCCGGCCCGGCCGCCATGTCCGGCTCGACGTCGCGGACACCGGCCCCGGCATGGACGCGGCGACGCAGGAGCACATCTTCGAACCCTTCTTCACGACGAAGGGGCCGGGGGAGGGGACCGGTCTGGGCCTCTCGGTTGCGCACGGGCTCGTGACCGGGCACAAAGGCGCCATCGCCGTGCGGAGCGCTCCGGGGAAGGGAACGGTCTTCACCGTCCACCTGCCGCTGGCGGCGGGCGCCACGGACGGGCCGGAGGGGCAGAGCCGGGGTGAGGAGCCCCGGGGCAAGGAAACAGGGACGGCCGATGGCGCGCATTCTGGTGATCGACGATGACGAGCTGGTCGGCCGGACCATCGCCCGCGTCCTGACGCGCGGCGGGCACGAGGTCGTCACCGCGACGGGCGGGGCGCAGGGCTGCGCCCTGTTCGACGCGCAACGCCCGGACCTCGTGCTCAGCGATCTCGTCATGCCCGAGCAGAGCGGGGTGGAGGTCGTGCGCGAGCTGCGGCGGCGCGACCCGGACATGAGGATCGCCGTCCTTACCGGGGGCGAGAGCTTCGGCGTGCCGCTCATCGACTCGCTCGGCCCGCTGAAGGTCGGCGCCATCCTCCGCAAGCCCTTCGAAATCGCCGACCTGCTGGGCACGGTCGATGCGCTGCTGGCCGCCCCGGCCCGGTAAGGGACGGCTGAGCGGCCACGGCGCCAAGGCTTGCGCCTGGCTTACCCAATGCAGGATTGATAAATAAAACAGCGATCTGCCCGTCATCCCCGCGAAAGCGGGGATCCAGTACTTCGCATAGTGAACCCTTCGGAAACTCTGGATCCCCGCGTCCGCGGGGATGACGGAGAATTTGCTTCTCTGCATTTGCGCGGTCCGGCGCAACAGTTGTGCAGAGCGCATCCGCGACGTGAAGGACAGCCCCCAAAAACGAAGACGGCGCCCTTTCGGGCGCCGTCCTTGTCACCGACTTTGGTAACGGATACCGGACTCAGACCGCCTTGGCGGCGTGCAGCTCGGCGATCTGCTCCTTGCTGTAGCCCAGGTCGGCCAGCACTTCGTCGGTGTGCTCGCCCAGCAGCGGGGAGCTGGTGACTTCCACCTTCAGGTCCGAGAACTTGATGGGGCTGCCGACGGTGAGGTACTTGCCGAGCTTGGGGTGCTCGACCTCGACGATGGAGCCGCTGGCGCGCAGCGACGGGTCGTTGGCGATCTCCTTCATCGACAGCACCGGGGCGCAGGGGATGTCGTACTTGCGCAGGATGTCGACCGCCTCGAACTTCGTCTTGTCCTTCAGCCAATCCTCGATGGTGGCGAAGATGTCGAAGATCTTGTCCTGGCGCGCCAGGGCCGTGTTGTAGGCCGGATCGTCGATCCACTCCTCCTTGCCCAGCGCCTTGCAGATCGGCGCCCAGGCATGGCCCTGGATGGTGAAGTAGATGTAGGCGTTGGGATCGGTCTCCCAGCCCTTGCACTTCAGCACCCAGCCCGGCTGGCCACCGCCGCCGGCGTTGCCGCCGCGCGGAACCACGTCGGAGAAGGTGCCGTGCGGGTACTGCGGGTACTCCTCCAGGTAGCCCAGCGCGTCCAGGCGCTGCTGGTCGCGCAGCTTGACGCGGCACAGGTTCAGCACGGCGTCCTGCATCGACACGGCGACCTTCTGGCCCTTGCCGGTCTTGTTGCGCTGGTGCAGCGCGGTCAGGATGCCGATAGCCAGGTGCATGCCGGTGTTGCTGTCACCGAGAGCGGCGGCCGACACGGTCGGGGGGCCGTCCCAGAAGCCGGTGGTCGAAGCCGCACCGCCGGCGCACTGGGCGACGTTCTCGTAGACCTTCAGGTCTTCGTAATGGTGCCCCTCGCTGAAGCCCTTGACCGAGGCGACGATCATGCCCGGGTTCAGCTCGTTGATGCGCGCCCAGCTGAAGCCCATGCGGTCGAGCGCGCCCGGACCGAAGTTCTCCACCATGACGTCGGATTCCTTGATCAGCTTCTCAAGGACCTCCTTGCCCTGCGGGGTCTTGGTGTCGAGCGTCAGCGAGCGCTTGTTGCTGTTCAGCATGGTGAAGTACAGCGCGTCCGCGTCCTTCACGTGGCGCAGCTGCGAGCGGGTCACGTCGCCAGCGCCGGGACGCTCCACCTTGATCACGTCCGCGCCGAACCAGGCGAGCAGCTGCGTGCAGGCGGGACCGGCCTGCACGTGGGTGAAGTCGATGATCTTGATGCCCTCAAGCGGCTTGGTCATGTTTCCTGGACTCCTCGTGGAACTTCGTTTGGGACATTCGCTGTCTTCCCGGCTACGGCGGCGCGGGCCGCCGGCCGGGTATGGGGGCCACCGGCCCTTGGGCGGGCGGTGGAGGGTGTTCTTGAAGGACCTGTCACCCGGCGGCGGCCTCGAGTTCCGCCAGACGGCGGCGAAGCTTGCGCTCCTCGGTCCAGCGGCTGGTCTCGTCGCGCACCACGGCCACGATCCCCGAGACCGTCCCGTCCATCGCCTTCAGCAGTGAGACCGTGAAGGCGATGGACAGGGTGCGCCCGTCCTTGTGAAGAGCGGGCACGCGCAGGAGATCGTTGCCGTACCGGGTCTCCCCGGTGTCCATCGTCTTCTCATAGCCGTCCCAGTGGCGCTGCCGCTGGCGTTCCGGAATGATCAGGTCGAGGGACCGGCCCAGCGCCTCGCTTTCGGTGAAGCCGAACATCCGCTCGGCGGCCGCATTCCACAGCGTGATGGCGCCTTTCGCGTCGGACACGATGATCGCGTCTCCGAGCGCCGCCACAAGCTGGGAACAATCGACTGCCGTCCGCATCAATCCGCCTCTCGTTGAGCCAGGTGCCATGAAAGGGCCGCCGGGGAAGGGCTGCCGTGTCGGGAGCCGGGCAAGGGACCGGCCCCGCGCCGGTCAGGACGGCATCTTGCGGACGGAGCTGGTCGGGTTGAGGCTGCCGATGTTGCCGCTCTCGGTGCCGGCCGCCGGGTCGATGACCGCGTTGACCAGCGTCGGACGGCCGGAGTCCATCGCCTCGCTGACGGCGCGGTACAGCTCGTCCGGCGTCGTGACATGCACGCCCACGCCGCCGAAGGCCTCCATCATCCGGTCGTAGCGCGAGTCCGGAACGAAGACCATCGGCGAGGGATCGGC
>NZ_JAFIQV010000080.1 GCF_017356015.1 Azospirillum sp. SYSU D00513 | reverse complement strand
CTCAACTCCTCGAACCGCCCGGTGCGGACCCGCATGCCGGGTGGTGTGGGAGGGGTGCGGTCCACTAGGATCGCCCCCTATCCCGATTCACGGCTTGGCCGTGCCTCAATCGGCCGGCGGCCGCCCCCAACGGAAAAGGGCCAGGCTTTCGCCCGGCCCCTTGCCTGGAACGGTGTCCTTTGCCGGTCAGGTGAACAGGTAGTCCGACCCGGCACTCAGGCCCACCGCGTCCACCACCAGCGACGAGCCGTCGGTGAAGGCGAAGGTCGTGCTGCTTCCAGACGTGGCGACGCTCATCTGCGCGGCCGTGTAGCCCTGGAATTCGATGCGGTCGATGCCCTTCTCGAAATAGGCGATGTCGTCGTCGCCAAAGCCGCCGGTGGCGGTGCGCATGATGAAGTGGTCGGTCAGACCGTCGAAGTAGCTCTTCATGTGGTCGTTGCCGGTGCCCGGATCGAAGACGTCCGCGCCGCCGTCGCGCATGGTGTCGATCAGCCAGTCGTCACCCGCCCCGCCGGCCATCGTGTCGTTGCCGGTGCCACCCTTGACCGTGTCGTTGTCGGCCCCGCCGGAGAGGCGGTCGTTGCCGGCGCCGCCGAAGATCTGATCGTTGCCGGCGCCGCCGACCATGCGGTCGTCACCGTCGTCCCCGCTGTAGGGGTCGCCGAGCCAGTCGTCACCGGCGCCGCCGTCGAGCGTGTCGCGGCCGGCTCCACCGGAGAGGCGGTCGTTGCCCCATTCACCGTAGAGCAGGTCGTTCCCGCCCATGCCCTGGATCGCATCATCGCCGCTACGGCCGTAGATGATGTCGGCCTCGGCGGTTCCGGTCAGAGAGTTGCTGCTGTTGTCTCCCCAGATCTTCGCCATGCTGTCCTCCTGTGATGCGATGAATGAAAGAATGGCGTCAGGGAGGCAAAGAGAAAAGGAAAACGCCGAGCTAACTCGCTCGGATGAAGGCGGGGCAATACATATTGACGGAGAGCATAGACACTATTTTCTCAATGAATTGTATTTCAGACACAGCATCTGTGGAAAATCTGTGACATAATTAGGGCTGATGAGCTCGCATGGCTGATTTGTACTTAGAACAGGCGATGAGGACTCTGGTTCCACAGCCACTGCGAGGGGTAGAGCAATTTATCGGGGCAGGAAATTGACGCGGGACAGCGGCCTTCGCCGCCTTCTACAATCGGCCAACTGCTTCAATCGGTTGAGTGCTTCCGGACCTCCGCCCCATGCCGCCGAAACCCGACCGCCTCGCCGATCTGCGCCAAGCGCTTGCGCTCCACCAGTCCGGGCGGCTGGAGGAGGCCGCCGGCCTTTACCGCGCCTTCCTCGCGCGCCATCCGAAGGACCCGAACGCGGGGCGCGCCCTCGCAAATCTCGGGGCGATCCATCTTGTGCGGGGCGATCTGGCCGAGGCCGGGCTCCACCTGAAGAAGGCCCTGCGCCTGAACCCCGGCGATCCGCAGACGCTCACGAATCAGGGGGTGCTGCTGCGGGAAAGCGGCCGGCCCGCCGAGGCGGCGGCGGTGCTGCGGCAGGCGTTGCGGCATCGGCCGGACGGCGTCGAGACGCTGGCCAACCTGGGCGTCGCCTTGACCGAAACGGGGGAGCTGGAAGAGGCGGTGTCCTGCCTGGAGCGGGTCCTGTCGGCCCGGCCGGACCACCTCGCCGCCGCCTTCAACCTGGGTGTCGCGCTGGAGCGGCAGGATCGGCTGGAAGAGGCCGTCGCGCGGTACGAGGCCGTCCTGCGGCTCGACCCGCGCCACACCGGCGCGCTCGTCAATCTCGGGCGGGCCCTGTCCGACCTCGGCCGCGGCCGGGAAGCGCTCCAGGCCTGGAACGCCGCGCTGGCGCTCGATCCAGGCAACCCGGACGCGCATTGGAACAGCGCCCTGGCCCTGCTGACCGATGGTGATTTCGCGCGTGGCTGGGACGCCTTCGAGTGGCGCTGGGCGAAGGTCATGCGCAAGGAGCGGCGGAGCTTTGCCCAGCCCGAGTGGGACGGAAGGCCGCTCGACGGCCGCACGCTGCTGATCGGCGCGGAGCAGGGGCTGGGCGACGGCATCCAGTTCCTCCGTTTCCTGCCGCTGGCGGCACGGCGCGGCGCGGGGCGGATCCTGCTGGAGGTGCCGCATCCCCTGCTGGAGCTGTTCCGCGCGGCACCCCTGCCGCCGGAGACGGAGGTCATCGCGCGTGCGCCGGATTATCCGGGTGGGGCGGGCCTGCCGCCCTTCGACGTCTTCGCGCCCATGATGAGCCTGCCGCGGCTGCTCGGCACCGGCGCGGAGCTGTTCGGGGGGGCGGTTCCCTATTTGCGCGCCGATCTGCAACGTCGGCGAAGCTGGGCCGAGCGGCTGTCCGCCGAGGCCGGGGACGCGCGCCTGCTGTGCGGGCTCGTCTGGGCCGGCCGGCCTGCGCACGGCAACGACCGCCGCCGCTCGATGGCGCTCGAACGGCTCCGCCCGCTCTCCTCGGTTCCCGGCGTGCGGCTCGTCTCGCTCCAGATCGGCCCCGCCGCGGAACAGGCCCGCGGCTGGCGGGAGGAGAGGCGGATCATCGACGTCTCGGGCGAGCTGCGGTCCTTCACCGACACGGCCGCCCTGATCATGGAGCTGGACCTGGTCGTCACGGTGGACACGGCGGTGGCGCATCTGGCTGGCGCGCTCGGCAAGCCGGTCTGGGTGCTGCTGCCCTTCGTGCCGGACTGGCGCTGGCAGTGGGGGCGGGTGGACAGCCCCTGGTACCCGACGCTCCGCCTGATCCGGCAGCCGGCGCCGGGCGCCTGGGAGCCCGTGGTGGAAACCGCCGCCGCGGCGCTGGCGCAGCTCGCGGCACGGCAGGGCTGAATGGCAAAGGAAGGCTGAACGCGGAACGGCCGGCGCCCGTCGGGGTGCCGGCCGTCCGTCATGCTCCGCAGCCGGCCTCAGCCGATGCTGGGGTTGGGCATGCCGGGTGCCGGCTGGTCCGCCGGAGGCGGCATTTCGACCGGCGTGTCCGGGTTGCCGGGCATCGGATAGGGATCCGGCGTGTTGGGGTAGGTCGGATCGGGCGGGGCCGGGCTGTCGGGCGAGGGCACCTCGGCCGGGCCGGGATTCATCGGATCGCTCATGGCGGAATCTCCCGTTTGCTCGGTGGTCGCCGGTCTGCGATCACCGGTCGTCTGCGGTGGCTGTTTGTCTGCGGCTGCTGTTCGTCGTCAGTCGGCGGCGCGCTCGATCGCGCGGCCGCCGGCGGTGACGTCCTCGCCCAGCCCCTCGACCGTGTTGCAGCCGGAGAGCAGGGCCGCGCAGGCCAGAACGAAGCTGGCGAGCGCGATCTGGTGCGCGGGGAAGCGAATCGTGCGGGTCATGGCCCCGAACTCCTCCTTGGACAGGACTGAAGAAGGAACGCTCTGCCTCCTTCGTTGGTTCCGCGTCCGTCTGCCGGGGTGGCAAGCTTGCGTGCGGCGACACGCCGGCCCTTGACGGGGTAGGCCGAAAAGCAAAGATTTCGCCCCCTTGGCCGTCCGCGGCCCTTCTTTCCGGTTCCGCCATGTCCGCCGCCGCCCCGATCCCCGCCGAACTCCCCCTGCGCGTCCGGCTGCGCGCCCATGTCGCCGAGCTGACGCGGCTGGCGGCGCCGGCCATCGTGTCGCGCGCCGGGCTGATGGTGATGGCCGCGGTGGACACGGCCATCGTCGGCCGCTACGCGGCCCAGGAACTGGCCTATTACGGGCTGGCGCATCTGCCCGGCCAGGTCATGGCGGCGACCGGGGTCGGCCTCGCCATGGGCACGGTCGCCATGACGGCCCATGCTTTCGGCGCGGGGAACGACCGGGAATGCGGGCGGGTCTGGCGCCGGTCCGTCCCCTACGCGCTGCTGCTCGGGCTGCTCTTCGCCCTCGCCTCCCTGCCGGGCGAGATGTTCTACCGGCTGACCGGCCAGGCGCCGGACCTCGCGGCCGGCGGCGGTGCGGTGCTGGCCGTGCTCGGGCTCGGCATGCCCGGCATGATGCTCTACATCACCACCGGCTTCTTCCTGGAAGGGCTGAAGCGGCCCGTGCCGGGCATGGTCGCCATGATCGTCGGCAACATCGTGAACGCCGTGCTGAACCTGGGGCTGGTCTGGGGGCAGTGGGGGCTGCCGGAGCTGGGCGCCATTGGCTCGGCCTGGGCGACGACGGGGGTGCGCTGGGTGATGGGGCTGGGACTGGTCGCTTATGTCTGGTGGATGCACGACCAGGAACGCTGGGGCGTGCGGCTGAACCCCGGCCGCTGGTGGCGGGACAGCCACGCCCAGCGGCATCTCGGCTATGCCGCCGGCCTCAGTCTCGCGGTGGAGAGCGGCGCCTTCGCGGCCCTCGGGCTCTTCGCCGGGATGATCTCGCCGCTGGCGCTCGCCGCCTACACGATCGGGCTGAACCTGACGGCGCTTCCCTTCATGGCGGCGGTCGGGCTGGCCTCGGCCACGGCGGTCCGGGTGGCCGTCGCCTACGGGCGCGGCGACCGTCAGGACATGGCGCTCGCCGGCTGGACGGGGCTCGGCGTGACCAGCGCCTTCCTGGCCTGCGTCGGGCTGCTGTTCCGCTTCGCGCCGGAAAGCCTCGCGGCGATCTACACCACCGACGCCGAACTCGCCGCCTTCGTGGCGCCGCTCATCGCCTTCACGGCGCTGGTGCTGGTGGCCGACGGCGGGCAGGCGGTGATGGGCAACGCGCTGCGCGGGCGAAACGACGTGTGGATCCCCACCGTGCTGCACTTCATTTCCTACGGGCTGGTGATGATTCCGGTATCCGCGCTGCTGGTCTTCGTACTCGACCGGGGCGTCCTTGGTCTTTTCGAGGCGATCCTCATCGCCAGCATCGTATCGGTGACGATTCTCGGCGCCCGATTCGCGTGGTTGTGCCGCCGCTGACCCGCTTTTTGCCACGGGCGTCGTTGTCTGCACCTGCGAAATCTGATAGGAATTCTTATATTTAACGCTGCATTCGGCGGGAAAGACCTTTCCCGGCCGGACGCCAACGCAGCCAGAAGAATGAGTCCGGTTCCTTGAGCACGACGCCCCTTCCTCCCGCCTCCGACATCTCGCCGATCAACCTCGAAGACGAGATGCGCGCCTCCTACCTCGATTACGCGATGAGCGTGATCGTGAGCCGCGCGCTGCCCGATGTGCGCGACGGGCTGAAGCCCGTGCACCGGCGCATCCTCTACGCGATGAAGGAGGGCGGGTACGACTCGACCAAGCCCTACAAGAAGTCGGCGCGCATCGTCGGCGACGTGATGGGTAAATACCACCCGCACGGCGACAGCGCGATCTACGACGCGATGGTCCGCATGGCGCAGGATTTCTCCATGCGCCTGCCGCTGATCGACGGCCAGGGCAATTTCGGCTCGATGGACGGCGACCCGGCGGCGGCCATGCGCTACACCGAGGCGCGCCTCGCCAAGGCGGCGGAGGCGATGCTCGACGACATCGACAAGGACACGGTCGATTTCCAGTCGAACTACGACGATTCCTCGCGCGAGCCGGTGGTCATCCCCTCGCGCTTCCCGAACCTGCTGGTCAACGGCGCCGGCGGCATCGCCGTGGGCATGGCGACCAACATCCCGCCCCACAATCTGGGCGAGGTGATCGACGCCTGCTGCGCCTACATCGACAACAACGCGGTCACCGACGAGGAGCTGATCGAGCTGGTCCCCGGCCCGGACTTCCCCACGGGCGCCCTCATCCTCGGCCGCTCGGGCGTGCGCGCCGGGCTGACGCTGGGCCGCGGCTCCATCATCATGCGCGCCCGGACGACCATCGAGGAGATCCGCAAGGACCGCTGGGCCATCGTCGCGACGGAAATCCCGTACCAGGTCAACAAGTCCAAGCTGATGGAGCGCATCGGCGAGGTCGTGAACGACAAGATCGTCGAGGGCATCTCCGACCTGCGCGACGAGTCGGACCGCGACGGCGTGCGCGTGGTGATCGAGCTGAAGCGCGACGCCGTCCCCGACGTCGTCCTCGCCCAGCTCTTCCGCCACACCCAGCTCCAGACCTCCTTCGGCGTCAACATGCTGGCGCTGAACGGCGGCCGGCCGGAGCTGATGGGGCTGCGCGCCATCATCGAGGCCTTCGTCCGCTTCCGCGAGCAGGTCATCACCCGCCGCACCGAGTTCCTGCTGGGCAAGGCGCGCGAGCGCGCCCACACCTTGGTGGGCCTGGCGGTCGCCGTTGCGAACCTGGACGAGATGATCGCCCTGATCCGCCGCGCGCCGGACCCGGCCATCGCCCGCGAGGAGATGATCGCCCGCGAGTGGCCGGCCGGGGACGTGACCCCGCTGATCGAGCTGATCGACGAGCCTGGCCACCGCGTCAGCGCCGCCGGCACCTACCGCCTGTCCGAACAGCAGGCCCGCGCCATCCTGGACCTGCGCCTGCACCGTCTGACCGGGCTGGAGCGGGACAAGATCGGCGGCGAGCTGCGCGAGGTCACCGACCAGATCGCGGACTATCTGGAGACTCTGGCCAACCGCGCGAAGCTGCTGGGCATCCTGCGCGACGAGCTGGTCGAGATGAAGGAGCGGTTCGGCACCCCGCGCCGGACCGAGATCCTGGAGCTGGAGTTCGAGGCCGACATCGAGGACCTGATCCAGCGCGAGGACATGGTCGTCACCGTCAGCCAGTCCGGCTACGTGAAGCGCGTTCCGCTCTCCACCTACCGGGCGCAGCGGCGTGGCGGCAAGGGCCGCTCGGGCATGTCGATGAAGGCGGAGGACGCGGTCAGCGACCTGTTCGTCGCCAACACCCACACGCCGCTTCTGCTCTTCTCGTCCCGCGGGCTGGTCTACAAGCTGAAGGTCTACCGCCTGCCCTTGGGCAACCCGCAGGCGCGCGGCAAGGCCTTCGTCAACCTCCTGCCGCTGGAGGAGGGCGAGACCATCACCACCGTCCTGGCGCTGGCCGAGGACGAGGCGACCTGGTCGGAGCTGAACGTCGTCTTCGCGACATCGCAGGGCAACGTGCGGCGCAACCGCATGTCGGACTTCGCCAACATCCGCTCCAACGGCCTCATCGCCATGAAGCTCGAGGAGGAGGGCGAGCGTCTGATCTCCGTGCGCACCTGTTCGGAGAACGACGACCTGCTGCTCGCCACGCGCGGCGGCAAGAGCATCCGCTTCCAGGTGGGCGACGTGCGCGTCTTCTCCGGCCGTACCTCGACCGGCGTGCGCGGCATCCGTCTGGCGCCGGGCGACGAGGTCATCTCCATGTCGATCCTCAACCATGTCGAGGCCAGCCCGGCCGAGCGCGCCGCCTTCTTCAAGAAGAAGCGCGAGGAAGGGGTGGACATGGTCGGTGAGGCTGCCCCCGAGGCGGAGGATGTCTCCGACGAGATCGTCACCCTCACCCAGGAGCGCTACGAGGAGCTGAAGCAGCTCGAGCAGTACATCCTGACCGTCACCGAGCGCGGCTACGGCAAGCGGACCTCGTCCTACGAGTACCGGGTCACCGGCCGTGGCGGGCAGGGCATCTGGAACATGGAGATGAGCGACCGCAACGGCTCGATCATCGCCTCCTTCCCGGTGACCGAGCGCCAGCAGGTGATGATGGTCACCAACGGCGGGCAGGTCATCCGCAGCCCGATCCACGACGTCCGCATCGCCGGCCGCAAGACGCTGGGCGTCACCCTGTTCCGCGTCGGGCCGGAGGAGCGCGTCGTCTCCGTCGCTTCCATCGCCGACGAGGAGGGCAGCGTCGAGAACGCCGTCGAAGCGGGCGTGGAAACCGGCATCGCTGATGGTGCCGCCGACGGCGCGGTCGAAACCGGAATGGGCGACAACGGCCTCGGCGACAGCGGCTCCGGCGACAGCGGCCCGGCCGGCGCCGCCGAGCCGACCGAGTGACGGCGTGACGGAAGGAGCAGCCAGCATGTCGGTAGCCGCCATGTCCCCCAACGCCGCCACGAAGCGCCGGATCGGCGTCTATCCCGGCACCTTCGACCCGATCACCAACGGGCACCTGGACATCATCCAGCGAGCCTCCCGGCTGGTGGACCATCTGGTCGTCGGCGTCGCCCGCAACGCCGGCAAGGGCCCGCTCTTCTCCACCGAGGAGCGGGTCGAGTTGGTCCGCGAGGACGTGGCGGCCTGCGACGGGGGGGCCAGCATCGAAGTGCGGCCCTTCGAGAATCTGCTGATGCATTTCGCGGTGGAGATGAACGCCAGCGTCATCATCCGCGGCCTGCGCGCCGTTTCGGACTTCGAGTATGAATTCCAGATGGCCGGCATGAACTCGCGGCTGAACGCCAACGTCGACACCATGTTCCTCATGGCGTCGGAGCGCCACCAGTTCATCTCCTCGCGATTCGTGAAGGAGATCGGGCGCCTGGGCGGGGATATTTCCCAGTTCGTGACCCCGCGCGTGGCCGCCCGCCTCGCCAGCCGCTTCCAGGCGGAAGGCGGGAAGGGCAACGACCAGCGCGTCCAGGCCTGACGCAAAATTCGGTGAAATCGGCGGCAGCATTTGGGTTGACCGGCAAGGCCGGCCCCCCTATGTTGCCGCCCACCCCGCCGGAAAGAGCCGGAGCCGAAAGGCCGGCGCACCTCCAGGCGGACCGATGATCCGGTAGCTCAGTCGGTAGAGCACGTGACTTTTAATCATGTGGCCGTGGGTTCGAGTCCCACCCGGATCACCACTTTTCCCAATGGTTTAGACTGCTCGTCCAGGCATCGGAACGGACCGGTTTACGAACTGGTCATCGCCCAAACTGGTCGTCGCCGTTGCACGCGCCTTGTTCCCTCGCAGGATGACGCATCCCACTCAATGAGTTGAGCCCTCGCATTGCTTCAGCAGGCCGATGTGTTTCCAGGCCTGGAGTATGTCCTGATGCTGAGCGATGGCTTTGCCGAAGGGATTGATGATCGACATGTCCAGAGCGCCACGAGTGATGAGATCGCGGGCGTTGATCAAGGCGTCCGGATAATCCTCCGCCTCGAGGGCGTGCAATTCTGCGTTCTTTGTAAAAAGAAGGGTGAAGGACACGTTGGCCTCCAGCGCTGTCCGTTACTTTCTACGGGTCCTGCGCGCTCGAAGCGAAACCGAAACAGCGTAAGCGTGGCGCTATTACGATAAGC
Organism: Azospirillum sp. SYSU D00513; assembly: GCF_017356015.1. Classification (GTDB taxonomy): domain Bacteria; phylum Pseudomonadota; class Alphaproteobacteria; order Azospirillales; family Azospirillaceae; genus Azospirillum. The sequence continues at coordinate 7,129 of NZ_JAFIQV010000080.1, read as the reverse complement.
GTCCCACCACAAATTGGAGCGAATGGATGGGAACGGTGCCACCCGATGACGCGGGAAACACCGCTGGAGGAGTGACGGAGTTCGTCGAAAATCAACGGGCCGGCGGGTGACTTTGCGGCGCTTCGAACCGCGGGTGCTGGCGGCTTGATCGACGTTCAGGTTCGAGCCGGTCAGGAACGCCATCCGTCAGGGCTGCGCATGGCGGCGAGCGTGCATCGATGCCCTGGAACCGCCTGCAGTCAAGATGGGCCACTCCGGCGCCGTCCAGAATGGAGCGGTGGTGGCTGAGCGCCCGGCCACAGACCGGGCCGGGCGCGGCTCACCGCTGGATGACCCGTATGGCGTCATTCACATTGCGAAACGACGATGCGGCACTTTGGACAATCGGTGAGGGCCGCCTCTTCGGCATCGCGCAGGGTCCGGCCATAGCCGATCTGGTAATGGCTCCGCGAACCGGCATAGGCGCCGCAGGTCTCGAACCAGACCGCCACCCGGCAGCTGCGGTTTCCGGCGTCGCGGCATTCCTCCAGCGCGTTGCGTTCCGCTTCCCGGCGGCTGTTCCCCCAACCGACTCCATAGCCGACCTCGCTGGCGGACACACCCTCCTGGTCGTCCACGGCGATGGCGCCGAAGGCCAGGACCGGCCCGGCGGACATCAGAAGAAGGAGCGCGGCCGCGCCCAGGGATTTTCCGTTCAGCATCTCTTCCTGCCTCTGTCCTTGCTTGGTCGTGGAAATCGCGCCGCGCGCTTCATTCTTGTCGGGCAGGATCGATGAACAGAGCTATGAAATGCAAATAAAATCCACTGAATTATCTGTGCAGACAAGCTTCTCTTCGGCATATCTCCTGGTTCATTTCTTTGCCGAAGCAATCCAACCGTCCGGTGTTTTGTCCTTTCGATGAGCCGAAACGGAATTGCGCGAACCAGCCCGTGTTGTAAAGCGTTGGACCTGATTCTCGAACAGAAGAAAGGGACGGCATCCTCTGTGCCGCCCCTTTCATCACCCCAGAAAGCCCAGGGAACTCACTCCGCCGGGAGCCCCGACGGTACGTCGTTGTCTTCCTTTGCCTGCGGACGCAGCGTCAGGTAGAGCGCCAGAATGGCGAGGAGAATGACGCCGGCGATCAGCGGCGCCTTCCAGTCGCCGGTGGCGACGCGGTTGACCAGCAGCGTCAGGCAGACGGCTCCGCCGAGCGCCGGCACGAACATCGGAACCTCGAAGCCTCCGGCGGGCTCGTTCGGGCGCATCTTCAGGACGAGAAGCGCGCCGTTCACCACCGTGAAGACGAGCAGCAGAAGAAGCACCGTCGCCGAGGCGAGCTGCGTGATGTTGCCGAGCATCGAAAGGCCGATCACGACGACCAGCAGCGCCAGGACGGCGATGTGCGGCGTCCGCCGCACGTGATGGACGCGGGCCAGCGGCGCCGGGAGCAAGCCCTGGCGGGCCATGCCGTAGGCGAGGCGGGAGGCGGTGACGTAGTTCAGCAGGGCGGTGTTGGTGACGGCGAAGACCGTGATGCCCAGGAAGGCGACGGGCGGGAACCACGGGGCTGCCTTCTCCACCACCGCCGTCAGCGGGCCGGCGGCGGCGGCCAGATCCTGCCAGGGAAGGACGGACACCGCCGTTATGGACACGGCCATGTAGATCAGGGTCGCGCTCGCCATCGCCATGATGATGCCCAGCGGAAGGGTGCGGCGCGGATTCTTGACCTCCTCCGCGATGTTCAGCGTGTCCTCGAAGCCGATGAAGGAAAAGAAGGTCAGCACGGCGCCCTGCATCAGTAGGACCATGCCGATTCCGGTCTCCCCGCCGTCGGCGGACGGCGGCGTCTCCAGCAGGTTCGCCGAGCCCCAATATTGCGCGCCGACCGCGATCACCAGCAGCAGGCCCAGCGCTTCGACCGTCGTGCAGACGACGTTGAGCCACATGCATTCCCGGATGCCGCGGAAGACGATGCCGGACATCGCCAGGAGGAAGCCGACGGCCAGCACGGTCGCGGGTATGTCCTCGAACAGGCCCAGGCTGCGCAGGTTCTCCGCCACGACCCGCGACTGGGTGGCGACCGAGGTGAGGGCGGAGCACATCACGGCGAGCCCGACCACATAGGTCAGGCCCGGGCGGTGGTAGGCCCGCTGCGTCACATAGGCCGCACCCGCCGCGCGCGGGTAGCGCGACCCGATGGAGGCATAGGACAGCCCTGTCAACAGGGCCGCGACCATGCTCACCAGGAAGGCGAGCCACACCGTGTTGCCGAGTTCGCCCGCGGCCTTGCCGACCAGCCCGTAGATCCCGGCGCCGAGCATGCCCCCGAGGCCGTAGAAATACATCTGGGCCAGCCCGATGGTGCGTCGTAGCGGCGGATCCCCTTGGGGATCGGAGGCGGAAGCGGCGGGAACGGCATCATCGTTTCGTTGCGTCATGATCTGCCTGCCGGTTGAGTGGCTTCGGCCACCCGCACCCCGGGGAGGGGGCGTGGCCGTCGCGGCCTTCACTCAGCCGTAACAGAAGCGCAACGTCTTGATCGCGGAACACGCGAATCGTGAGTGCCTTCCTGCGGAAGGGCGGTGATCAGGGACGATTGCCGCGCGGCCGCGCGGGGCAGTCGGTCAGGCCGGCCTTTGCGAAGGCACGAGGCGCGCCAGGATGTCGCGCAGGCGGATCATCTCTTCCAGGCTGTCCTGCTCCATCGCATCCTGGCAGGCGGCGTGGAAGTCCAACGTATCCTGGCAAACATTCATGTAGCCGTCGAGCATGCCGCGGCAGGAGGCCAGCCGGTCACCGATGCCCGACACCTGTTCCTCCAGGCGGCTCAAGCTGTCCGTGTACTGCTCCATGCTGGACTTGTAGGCGCGGCGCGCCCTGGCGAGCTGCATCACCTCCGGGCCGACGACGTTGTCCGCCCGATGCTCGATCCCGCTTTCCACAGCCTGGCGCGCCAAAACCTTGCTCATGTCCTGCTCCCTTTTCCTGAATGCTCTTGATACGGCTTCCGGTTGAAATTGGATTTTGGCTTTAGGTTGTAGGCGCAAGAGGATAGGAACCCTAACCCTGGAACTCGGGGCAGCGCTTTCAATATTGTGGCCTTGCTCGATGGAGCCGGGCGTCCCTATTCTCCCGGCCCCCGCGCGAATGGGCGCTCCATGAACCGAAGGCAAAAAAACGCGATGCTCACGATCCGGCCGTCACGACCCGAGGACAGGGATGCGCTGTTCGGCATCTGGCTGGCGGCGGTTCGGGCGACGCATGACTTCCTGACGGAGGAGGACATCGCCTACTACGCCGGACAAGTCCGCGAGGCCTATCTCCCCCAGGCGGAATTTCTGGTCGCGGTGGACGGGGCGGACCGGCCGGTCGGCTTCATGGGTATGACGGGCGCGAAAATCGACGCGCTCTTCGTCGATCCGTCCCGGCACGGCCAGGGTGTAGGCCGCGCCCTGGTGAGTCAGGCGCGGTCGCGCGTGCCCGTCCTGGAGGTGGACGTGAACGAGCAGAACGGCCGAGCCCGCGCCTTCTACGAGCGGCTGGGCTTCCGCGAGACCAGCCGTTCGGAACTGGACGACAGCGGCCGGCCCTTTCCCCTGATCCACATGGCCCTGATGGAGGGGACGGGAGGCTAATCGCCTCCCGGATCGCGCTCGCGCTTCGAACCGGCCTTGGCTTGGGCGTCCCGCCGCTTCTCCTGCTTCTGCCAGCGGCGGAAGGAGCGTCGGCCCCACCAGCTCCGCAGCCTTTCGCGGATCCGGCGCGGGCGGCCGAACAGGGGCAGGCGGGGCTTCGTGACGGTTGTCGGCTCCAGCGCCAGCCCGACCGCCAGGATCTCGCCTTCCTGCACGTCCCGGACGATCAGCTCGACGCCGCCCATGCGGATGCGGTCGCCCAGCTCGCAGTTCCCGCCGAACTCGTTGCGCAGCAGCTCCCGCAGGGTCAGCCGGGCGTTCGCCATCGCGAGCGGCAGCCCGTACATCTCGGCGATCTGTCCGACGGTGGCGTCGGGGCTGAGTTCGAGATCACCGTAGAACTCCCGGTCGTCCTGCTCCAGCGCCCGGCTGCTGCTGTAGAGCCGGTCGATGAGCGGCAGCTGCTCGGGCGGGGTGAAGAGATAGACGAGGTCGCCCGGCTGCACCGAGCGCGTCTTGTGAAGCGGCACCGCCTGCCCCTCGCGGATCACCAGCGAGGGACGTCCCCAGCGCGGCAGCCGCTGCCCGCGCCCGGCCGGGCTCTGCGGGTGCACGCGGTAGGACACCAGCTCCTGTCCGACCTCACCCGGCAGTTCCAGCTCCACGCGCTCCACCGGGCCGCGGCGCGGCGGCACGATCAGCCCCAGCCAGCGGGCCATGGGACCGATGGTCCAGCCCTGCACCAGCAGGGAGACGATCACCACAAGGAAGGCCGTGTTGAAGATCACCTGCCCGTTGGGCAGGTCGCCCAGCACCGGCACCAGCGCCAGCAGGATGGAGACGGCGCCGCGCAGGCCCACCCAGGCCAGAAAGGTCGTCTCGTTCGGCGTGAAGCGGAAGGGCAGCAGGCAGAGCCACACGGCCAGCGGCCGCGCCACCAGGATCAGCACCAGCGCCACCGCCAGCGCCGGCAGGGCGATGTCGCCGAAGTCGCTGGGCGTGGCGAGCAGCCCCAGCATGACGAACATCACGATCTGGCTGAGCCAAGTCAGGCCGGAGTGGAAGCGCTTCAGCGCCAGGGCGCCGCGAAGCTTCACGTTGCCGGCGACGAGCCCCGTCACATAGACCGCGAGGAAGCCGCTGCCCCCCAGCATGTTGGTCCCTGCGAAGATGAACAGCGCGAAGGCCAGCGTCACCATCGGCGCCAGACCCGCCTCCAGCCGCGTGGCGCCATTGATGACGGCGGCCAGCAGGTAGCCGCCGAGGATGCCGAGGATGGCTCCGCCCGCGATCTGCAGGATGAACATCTCCGCCAGTTCCAGCGGCGTGCCCCAGCCGTTGGTCGCGGCCTCCAGCAGCGTGATGGTGAGGAGGATCGCCATCGGGTCGTTGCTGCCCGATTCGATCTCCAGGGCCGAGCGCACCCGGTCGCGGATCGTGATGCCGCCGACCCGCAGCAGGAAGAAGACGGCCGCCGCGTCGGTGGAGCTGACCGCCGACCCCAGCAGCATCGCCTCGATCCAGGGCAGGCCGAGCAGATGATGCGCGGCCACCCCGACCACGATTGTCGTCACCCCGACGCCAAGCGTCGCCAGCGTCAGGGCGGGCCAGGCGGCGGCGCGGTAACTCGACAGCTTCGTGTCGAATCCGCTCTCGAACAGGATGACGGCCAGCGCCAGCGAGCCGATCAGGAAGGCGGAATCGGCGTCGTTGTAGGCGATGCGGCCGATGCCGTCCTCGCCGGCCAAAAGCCCAACGCTGAGGAAGATCAGAAGCAGCGGCGTGCCGACCCGCAGGGCCAGGAAGCTGGTGAGGACGCTGGCGATCAGAAGGATCGACCCGATGAGAATGACGTAGCTGGTCGCCTCCATGGCCTCGCGCGTTCTTCCCCGTTGCGGATCGCCTTGCCGGCTGAGGCGCCCATCCTGTCGGTTTTCACCCCCCGCCGCAACGTGGCCGGACGCCGCATCGCGCAATGGCGCGGTTTATTCCACGGATGGCGCCATGTCCCATTCTTGTTACGGGCTTGTCCCCCGCCGGCCCTGCTCAGGCTGCTATTCCTGCCGCACCGCACTCCAACGGCAGGAAGGTTCGTCATGGCTCGAATCACAGGATTCCCGACATTGGCGGCAAGCCTGCTCTGGACCGGCGCCGCGCTCGCCGACCCGGCTGCGACTCCGCTTTCCCCGGCGCCCCTATCCCTGCTGGCGGGATTCTACGAGGCCGGGCAATCGGCTTCTCCCGACATGCCGGTGCTCACCGCTTCGAGCTACCAGAAACGGGCGATCGCGCTCGGCGGCTGGGGGCAGGTGGAGCTCGGCCAGACGGAGGGGCCGGCCAGCCGCCTCGTCCTGACGGCGCCCGCGCGCAACGCCGCACCGGCCAGCACCGGATTCAACGCCAGGGCGGCCTATTACTCGCCGCGGCTGCTGGGCTTCCAACTCGGCATCAGCTACGCCCCCCTGCGCGTCGGCTACGGCAACGGCGACTCACCCACCGAACATATGGTCGAGGGCGGCATCCGTCACGAGGCGAGCCTCGGCAAGGCCAGGCTTCGCTTGACGGCCGGCGGCGGCCGCGCACGCAAGCGGGCGGACGAGGCGGCGCTGCACCGCTCCTGGACGGCGGGCGCGCAGGTCGCCCTGTCCGGCCTGACGGTCGGGACCACCCTGCGTGAACAGACTCCCGTGCGCGGTCCCACCACCCGCACCTGGAGCGCCGGGATCTTCTACCAGCAGCCCGGAACGATGGGGAGCTGGAGCCTCGCCGGCCGCCTGGACCGGGTAAAGGTCGGCAGCGAGCCGGAGATGGACGCCTGGACCACGGCACTCCGCTACCGCTGGTCGCCGAAGCTCAGCCTGTCCGCCGATCTCGGCACCATGGCGGCCGACGGAAGCCCGGCGGAGGACACCCGCGTGCTCTTCGGCACGCGGCTGCGTTTCTGACCGCCGGCAAACGGCGAGGGGCGTCAGCTCATGAGGCGCCAGTTTCCATCATTGCCCTGGCAGGCGGTGCCCCGTGCGGTCTCGTACCGGCCATCGACCACGATGGTGTGGGTGTAGTCGCGGCAGAGCTGGCCGTTGGCGTTCTGGTAGCTGCGCACCGGTTCGACCGTTCCGGTGTAGCCGCTTTGCGGGTTGTCCCAGCGGATGGTCTGGTTCTGGGCGATGGCGTTCCGCTCGGCGACTGCCGCCTGACGCTCGTCGGCGGGGTCGAGGCGGCGCGCGATCTCGCGGCCCGCGAAGGCGCCAAGCAGCGTGCCCACGCCCACCGCGACCAGCTTGCCGGTGCCGCCACCGATCTGGGAACCGATGACCGCGCCGACACCGGCGCCGCCCAGCGTGCCCAGCGTCTCCGAACCGCTCATCCCGGCGACGCCGCCCCCGCCCTGGTTGGCATACCCGCCGGTCCCGCCGTAGCCGCCTTGTATCACGGGCACAGACGTTCAGGCTCGGTGTTGAAAGAGCTTGAACGGACACGGGAGAGGGGCGCCGCGTCCGCCTTGAGGTT
>NZ_JAFIQV010000007.1 GCF_017356015.1 Azospirillum sp. SYSU D00513 | reverse complement strand
GGGTCTGCCAGAACACCAGCAGCGCGATGCCGATCAGCACAAGGCCGCCCGCGAGGTTCTGCGGGCTCTTCACGCCGATTGCGCTCGGCTTGTCCTTAAGACGCGAGATGGCCATGCATGGTCCTACCAACCTGGGAAAACACCGGGGCGGGGCCGGCCGGAAGCGCCGGTCCGCCGGCCGCGATTGTCACAGAAACGGACCAACGGGCCAACTGTAGAAATCCGCAACAGTTGGAAATTTAACTGGAAATTCGCTTGGAAGCGTTTCCCGCGCGGCATACAGCCGGCGGGAAATGGAAAATTCACCAATTCCATTTGCCGGGCGCGGAGCGGCGGCGGATTCGGCGCGCGGCGCCAGCCTGGGCGTGACAAAAGCGCCGCTTCGCGGGTTCTGGGCGTGATGACGGTGTCCGCCCGTGACCTGGTGGCCGCCCGCATCCCACCGTCCCCGGAGGCATGACACCCCATGACCGCCCTTCGTTCCGCGCTCGCCGGCCTCTTCCTCGCGCTGCTGCCGTTGCTGCCCGGCGCGCCACGCGCCCTGGCGCAGGTGCCGGACGAGGTGCTGGTCGTCGGGCAGATCGCCGAGCCGGCCTCCCTGGACCCGGCGGTCAGCACCGCCACCAACGACTTCCGGATCCTGATCAACCTCTATGAGGGGCTGGTCCGCTACCGGCCGGGCACGCTGGAGGTCGAACCGGCCCTGGCCGAGAGTTGGACCGTCTCGGAGGACGGGCGGACCTACGACTTCACGCTGCGGCAGGGCGTCAAGTTCCACGACGGCACGCCCTTCGACTCGCAGGCGGTGAAGTTCAACTTCGACCGCATGCTGGACAAGAGCCATCCCGCCGCCGGAACCGGGCCGTTCCCGCTGTCCTTCTTCTTTTCCGCGGTCGAGCGGGTGGAGGCGCCGGACCCACGCCGGGTGCGCTTCGTCCTGAAGGAGCCCTTCGCGCCCTTCCTGTCGAACCTGGCCTATCCCACGGGGCTGATCGTCTCGCCGGCCGCCGTCACGGCGCGGGGCAAGGAGTTCGGCCGCAACCCGGTCGGCACCGGCCCCTTCCGCTTCGTCGAATGGCAGGGCGGCCGGCAGGTGACGCTCGACCGCTTTCCGGACTATTGGGGCGAGCCCGCGAAGCTGGAGACGGTGATCTTCCGCCCCATCGCCGACCCGAACACCCGCGCCGCCGAGATGCTGTCCGGGGGCATCGACGTGATGGTGGAGGTGCCGCCCGACGCGCTGGCCCAGTTCCAGAGCGGCGGTTTCCAGGTGCACCAGCAGGCCGGCCCGCATCTCTGGTACCTGATCCTGAACACCCGCCAGGGGCCGCTGAAGGACAAGCGCGTCCGCCAGGCGGTGAACCACGCCATCGACAAGGCCGCCATCGCCGAGAACATCCTGCAGGGGACGGCGATCCCGGCCAAGGGGCCAATCGCCCCGGCCTTCGAATGGGCGCACGACCCTTCGCTCGCGGGCTATCCGCATGACCCGGAGAAGGCAAGGGCGCTGATCCGCGAGGCCGGTGCCGAAGGGGCGAGCCTCACCTTCTACGTGGCCGAGGGCGGGTCCGGCATGCTCGACCCCGTCGCCATGGGGACGGCGATCCAGGCGGACCTCGCCGAGGTCGGGCTGAACGCGCGGATCGAGACCTACGAGTGGAACACCTTCCTCGCCAACGTGAATCCGGGGCTGGAGGGCAAGGCGGACATGGCCGAGATGGCCTGGATGACCAATGATCCGGACACCTTGCCCTACCTGACGCTGCGGACCGACGCACTGCCCGACAAGGGAGGCTTCAACTCGGGCTATTACTCCAACCCCGAACTCGACCGCATCCTGGAGGAGGCGCGGCGCTCCGGCGACCAGGGCCGGCGGGCCGAGCTTTACCGGCAGGCGCAGCGGATCATCGTCGAGGACGCCCCCTGGGCCTTCGTCGCGCACTGGAAGCAGAACGCCGTGACGACGGAGGCGGTGAAGGGCTTCGCACTCCAGCCCTCCTTCTTCCTGCTGCTGGCCGGCGTGTCGAAGGAATAGGGGAAGCGCGGTGGCCTCCTATCTCCTCGGCCGGCTGCTGGCGCTGGTGCCGGTGCTGTTCGGGCTGAGCCTGATCGTCTTCCTGATCATGGCGCTGATCCCCGGCGACCCGGCGCTCGCCATCCTCGGCGCCTACGCGACGCCGGAGAACGTCGCCCGCATCAACGAGGAGCTGGGGCTCGACCGCAGCCTGCCGGTGCAGTACGCGACCTGGCTCGGCAACGTGCTGACGGGCGACCTCGGCCGTTCGCACAGCCTCAACCGGCCGGTGCTGGACGAGGTGATGGAGCGCTTCTCCGCCACGCTGGTTCTGGCGGGGGCGGCGCTGGCGCTGGCCTCGGTCCTCGGGCTGCTGGCCGGCATCGTCTCGGCCGTGCGCCAGTTCGGGCTGGCCGACAAGCTGGTGACGCTGGCCGTGCTTGTCGGCATCTCCATGCCGTCCTTCTGGCTGGGGCTAGTGCTGATCCTGCTCTTCGCCGTGCGCTGGCGCCTGCTGCCGGTGAGCGGCATGTACGCGATCTATGGCGGCGGCGACCTTCCCGACCTCCTGCTGCATCTGGTGCTGCCGGCCACCACGCTCGCCGTCGTCGCGGCGGGGGTGATCGCCCGGCTGACGCGTTCGGCGATGCTGGAGGTGCTGCGGCAGGATTTCGTCCGCACCGCCCGCGCCAAGGGGCTGACCGAACGCCGCGTGGTGTTCCGTCACGCGCTGAAGGCCGCCATGGTGACGGTGATCCCGGTGATCGGCATCCAGGCGGGCTTCGTGCTCGGCGGGGCCGTCTACATCGAGACGGTCTTCCAATGGCCCGGTATCGGCCGGATGCTGGTGGACGCCATCGCCAAGCGCGACGTGCTGCTGGTGCAGGGCGGCGTGCTGGTGGTCGCGGCCAGCTACGTGCTGTTCAACCTGCTGGCCGACCTGCTGCAACGGCTGCTCGACCCGAGGATCGCGCCATGACCGGGGGCTGGTCTCTCCTGCGCCGGCTGCTGCGCAACCGGCTGGCGGCGGTGGGGCTGGTCCTGCTGACGCTGATCGTCCTGGTGGCGGTGGCGGCCCCGCTCCTGCCGCTCGCCGACCCGGACGCCACGGCGCCGGCGCGGCGCCTGTTGCCGCCGTTGAGCGAGGGGGCGTGGCTCGGCACCGACAGCCTGGGGCGGGACATGCTCTCCCGGCTGGTCTGGGGGACGCGGCTGAGCCTCGCGGTCGGTGTCTCCGCCTCGCTGCTCGCCGCCGTGACCGGCTCGGCCATCGGGCTGGTCGCCGGCTATGCGGGCGGGCGCACGGACACGCTGCTGATGCGCGGCATCGACACGCTGATGGCCTTTCCCTACCTGCTGCTGGCGCTCGCCATCGTCGCGGCGCTCGGGCCGGGGCTGCTCAACGCGCTCTACGCGGTGGTCGCCGTCAACATACCCTTCTTCGCCCGGAACGTGCGCGGCGCCGCCGCCGGCCTGCGCCACCGGGAGTTCGTGGAGGCGGCGCGGCTCTCCGGCATGGGGGAGACCCGCATCCTTTTGTCCGAGCTGCTGCCGAACGTCATGCCGGTGATCGTCATCACCGCCTCGACCACGGTCGGCTGGATGATCCTGGAGACGGCGGGCCTCTCCTTTCTCGGGCTGGGATCGCAGCCGCCGCAGGCCGATCTCGGCTCGATGCTGGGGGAGGGGCGCAAGGCGCTGATCAACGCGCCGCACGTCGCCGCCGTGCCGGGAGCGCTCATCTTCCTGATCGTGATGAGCATGAACCTGGTCGGCGACGGGCTGCGCGATGCCATCGACCCGCGGCTGCGGACCGGCCTACCGGCCCGGCCGAGCGCCGCCACCCGTGTGGAGCGCGTGGACGGGGCCGGGGGAGAGGAGACGGCTCCGGGGGCGGCGCTGGCGGTCTCGGGCCTGCGCACGGCTTTCGAGACGGGCGAGGGCAGAATGGATGCGGTGAAAGTGGACGCGGTGAAGGGCGTGAGCCTTTACGTGGCGCCCGGCGAGTGCCTGGGCATCATCGGCGAATCCGGCTCCGGCAAGTCGGTCACCGCGCTTTCCATCGCGCGGCTCGTCGCCTCGCCGCCCGGCGTGATCCGCGGCGGGACGGTCCGCTTTGGCGGGGAGGACCTGCTGGCCCTGCCGCCCGGCGCGCTGAGGCGGTTGCGCGGCGGACGCATCGCCTATGTCTTCCAGGATCCGCTGACGACGCTGCACCCGCTGATGCGGATCGGCGACCAGGTGGCGGAGGCGATCCGCGCCCACCGGCCCGTCTCCCGCGCGCAAGCCTGGCGGGAGGCGGTGACTCTCTTCGCGGCGGTGAAGCTGCCTGACCCGGAGACGATCGCCGGCGCCCACCCGCACGAGATCTCCGGCGGGCAGCGCCAGCGCGTCTCCATAGCCATGGCGCTCGCCAACGATCCGGAACTGATCGTCGCCGACGAGCCGACCACCGCGCTGGACGTCACGGTGCAGGCGGAGATCCTCGACCTCCTCGACGGGCTGCGCCGGAGCCGCGGCCTCGCCGTGCTGTTCATCAGCCATGATTTCGGTGTGATCGCCCGCATCTGCGACCGGGTGGCCGTGATGCACCGGGGCGAAATCGTGGAGGAGGGAAGCGCGCGGGATCTCTTGTCCGACCCCCGGCACGAATACACGCGCCGTCTGATCGCGGCCGTGCCGGTCCTGGGACGCGCACGCAGGGGTGGGCGGAACGCGCCGGGGGAGGGGACGCGCACCGCCGCTCCGCCGGCCGTGGAGGTGCGCGATCTGGTCAAGAGCTACCCGGCGCACGGATCCCTGTTCGGCCGCTCGCGCCCCGCCGTGCCGGCGCTGAAAGGCGCGTCGCTGACGGTAAGCGCAGGCGAGACGCTGGGCATTGTCGGCGAATCGGGAAGCGGCAAGACGACGCTGGCCCGTTGCCTCATGGGGCAGGTCCGTCCGACATCGGGCACCGTGCGGCTGGAGGGACGTCCCATCGCCGAGCTGACGGCCGGCGGACCGCGGGCGCTCGGCAGGACGGTGCAGTATGTCTTCCAGGACCCGCTGTCCTCGCTCAATCCCCGCAAGACGATCCGCCGAATCCTCGCGGCACCGCTCCGCTTCCTGGCCGGGCTGGAGGAGAACGCCATCGGGCCGCGCCTGACGGAGCTGATGGAGTCGGTGGGGCTCGACCCCGCCTTCCTCGACCGCTACCCGCATGAATTCTCCGGCGGGCAGGCGCAGCGCATCGCCATCGCGCGGGCGCTCGCCGCGGGCGCCAGGATCATCGTGCTGGACGAGCCCGTCTCCGCGCTGGACGTCTCGGTGCAGGCCCAGGTGCTGCGGCTGCTCGCAGACCTCAAGGAGCGGCACGGGCTGACCTACCTCTTCATCAGCCACGACCTCGCCGTGGTGGAGGCGGTCGCCGACCGGGTCGCGGTCATGTCCGCCGGCGAGATCGTGGAGGAGGGGCCGCCCGAACGCCTCTTCACCGCTCCGGAACACGCCTACACGCGCTGCCTGCTCGCGTCGGTGCCGCGGCTGGACGTCGGAAACGCCGGGATGGACGAACGCGCGCGCTGTTAGGGAAGGCTCACAGGGAACGGGTCATCGCATGCGAATCGGTCTGGCACTTCTGCTCCTGCTGTCGCTCAACGGCTGCACGGTCTGGGTCTGCTGCTCGGAGGAACCGGCGGCGGAGCAGCAAACGAAAAATTGATTTAAGGTGCTGCACGTAAAAATTTGAAGCGCACCGCACATTTATGTGGCCCGCCGTATTGGTACGCGCGGGCGAAACGCTTCGATCCGGTTTGCAGGCGGAAGTGGGCAGACTGCGGCGATCTGATGAAGTCGGCAGATCCTGCCCCTTTCTTCGTCGGCTATCCGCACGAACTCTCAGGTGAATAAAGGCAGAGAATTGGAGGCGCACACACCCGTACCTAGGGCAAAGATCGTGTGATGGACGGACTCCTCTCCGCTCTTCGTGTGCCGATCCCGGTCCAAGTGCTCCAAAGGATTCGTAAATAGAAGGCCCAGCATGGGTTGGTCCAACCCATTCATTCGCCACCAATCGAATGAGTCGCAGTTAAATCGCTGGTGAGGCCATGCCGGAAGTCCGCCGAATTCTTACCCGTTGTCGTGTAGTTACCAACAGATTTTTTGTTATTCGCCTGAGCACTTTACCGCACAGTGGACGCCTTTGAATGGAATGTATCTTTCAAGCACCCGCGACTGGTTCTAAATCATAAAAAATATGCATGAAAAAATACAGCCTTCAGCAGTATTGATATACTCGAAGCGTGTTCTTAAAATATGGAGTAAAGCCATAGACTACATTTTCAAAACTATAGTTGCAAGGAGATGGTTCATTTGTGAGTTATTCCCAAAATATTTGATAACATGATTTCGAGAGGCTGGCTTGAGCGCAACGGATCCCACAGCTGAAGACCAAGCAAGCCAATCCGACTGACCACTTTTGAGGAAATCGTTTCTAAGGTCAGGGAGTCCAAAACGGTTATCACGTATTTCTAGTATTTTTGCCTTTGTTATAGGGGTTGCGGAGCGATGATTGAAAAGCACCGATATGAGTGCCGACGTGTTGGACGTGTTCATAAGGTATTCCTCGAGCATCACGCAGAACCAGAAAAGCTGAAACTCCATCATCCGGTCGCGGCTTTTGGCTGCATGTAATACCATTTCAGAAAGTTGTTCTTTATCACTAATATTTGCGCAGAAACTGTATATGCTTTTAGATAGGTGGGGGTACTTCGTGATTATGTATGGAAGTTTGTTTTCCACCATATCCACATGGTCTCTCATGGTTGTGAGTATCAATTCTACGTCCTCTTCCTCGATCTCAGGCTCCTTAAGTATATTATCGATATAATCCAGTTCTTCTGCAGAAAGTGCAAATTTTATTACTGTTTCTTTCATTATCTCCTTTCCAGCATCATCATATCCTTCCGCAATCATGAGGCGGCGTCGATCGAGAAGCTTCTTCTTAACTGAGTCGATGCTACTTTCCATTTCAATCGGACGGAGAGTATTTCTTGTTGTTTTCTGCGGATTGATTGAGAGCCCCTTCTCGCCTAGAAGCCTCTGGATAACTTGGAAGTCATCCTCGATAGCGGCCTCTTCATTAGAAAATAAATATATGTCATCCATAAAACGGACTAACTGTTCGGAGCGAAGTTCGTGGTAATTGTCGATAAAACGAAGAAAGTCATTTCCCATCATTTTGGTCGGAAAGAGCCCCTGTGGCAGGCAGTCAAGAGAGCGGCCTGAATTTATCTGACGAAGAAATTGCCCGAGTCCTTCAACATCATCAGCAGGTGCGTTTAACTCCGCAAACCAACTTACCATATCGTGATGATAAATGCCGTTAAAATAGGATGCGACGTCGAAGCTCATAGAGTGAGAGTAGGTCTTGCTATACTCTGCAATAGCACTTTTGAAGGCTTTGAACGCAGACGTAGGAGTAATGGGGCTGCCATGTTCAAAGCGGTACCCGTAATGTGTCCTTCCCTTCGAGTGAGGCTTTCGAAAAAGAGAACGATTTCTGTATATCAAATCATAAACATAATATTCGGCTACTGGATCGAATTTCGCTGTTCTCCTTAGGTGTTGGCCGGGTTTGGCCGCGTAAACGCGACGTTGTGGCAAAAACGAGAATGCCACTTCAGCCTCATCCAGACACTTTTTTATAAAATCCTGAATTTCCTTTTCGCCATTCTCAATAATGAACCTATTAGTATTAAGGGGAAAGAGCGTTCTAGGAAAATCATCAATATAAAAGGAAAGAGTATTTGTAACCGTCGGCTGAGCAGGGGCGGTGGGTACATCCATCGTCTCTGACGTTTCAGGAGCGTTATCGTTGTCGGGACTGACGTGCATGCTATTTTTCTTTTCACAGAGTTGCAAATTTTAGGGCTGGCCTACACCATCTTACTGCAGATGCCAAACGACTGGCTGTGCCGTAAAAGTACAAAAGGGTTCTTCAACCGCTTATACGCGTATTTGAAGCTAATCTGTTACAGCTTTATGAGCCGATAACGATTAACTAAAAGGTATTGGCAATAAAAAGGTAATGGCAAAGAGACCGATGTTCCTAAAACATAAACATGAACTTCGGTGCTAGCCAAGTCCAAGGATGGTGCCGGTTGCAGGGATCGAACCCGCGACCTTCGGTTTACAAAACCGCTGCTCTACCAGCTGAGCTAAACCGGCACGCCGCCCTCGGGCTGGCCGCACATTAGCGTCGTGCGCGCGGCGGGACAAGAGTGTCTTGTCCCGCCCGGCGCAACCCACCCCCTATGCGGACGACGCCCACCGGCCGGGCCGCCGGGGTCACCGGAGCCGGGCGACCTCGTAGAGCGCGACGGCGGCGGCGTTGGAGACGTTCAGGCTGCCGATGGGCCCCTGGGTGGGCAGGCGCGTGATTTCGTCGCAGCGCTCCATGGTGAGGCGGCGCAGGCCGCTGCCCTCAGCACCCAGCACAAGGGCGGTGCGGCCCGACAGGTCGAGGGCCGCCAGCGTGCGGGCGCCCGATTCGTCCAGCCCGACGCTCCAGAAGCCGGCCTGCTGCAGCTCGCCCAGCGCGCGGGCGAGGTTGGTCACCCGCACCAGCGGCACCACCTCCAGGGCACCCGACGCGCTCTTCGCCAGCACGCCGGTGGTCTCCGGCGCGTTGCGTTCCGTCACGATGACGGCCTTGGCGCCGAAGGCCGCGGCCGAGCGGAGGATCGCGCCGACATTGTGCGGGTCGGTCACCTGGTCGAGGACGACCACGACCGCCTTGGGATCATCCGCCGCTTCCGTGCAGATGTCCTCGACACCCAGCTCCATCAGCGGCGACACGTCCGCGACGATCCCCTGGTGAACGGACCCCGCCGGCAGCATACGGTCCAGCTCCTGCCGGTCCATGGGGCTAGGCGAGGGGCGGTTCAGCCCCTTGGCGCGCGCCTCGGCCATCGCCGGTTCCATCGCGGCGCGCCCGGCCTCCGTCACCAGCAGCCGGTGAAACCGGCGCTCCGGGTTCACCCAGGCCGCGGCGACCGGATGAAGACCGTAGAGCAGCACGCCCTGGCTGCGCGGCGCGCGGGGGCGTTCGCCGCCGGAACGCCGTCCCTCGGCGCGCGGATCCGAGGGGCCGGCGTTGCGGGGGGAGGGGGCGGATGGCTTGTTCGAACGGGTCATGGGCTCCGGCCAAATTAGGGAAGAACGGGGTCGCACAGGCTTATTCACAAAAAACCGTATGGGCTGTCATCATCGTCGTTGACAAGGCCCGAAAAATTCTCATAGTGCCGAACTCCGCGACGGGCTACGGCCCGGAGCGGACCTGAGGAAGGGTGGCCGAGTGGTTAAAGGCAGCAGACTGTAAATCTGCCCGCGTTAGCGTACGCTGGTTCGAATCCAGCCCCTTCCACCACTGCATTCCACGGCTTGTCCGTGATCGCAGTTTCCCGGACGATGGCGCCGGCGGGGCTTTGCGGGTGTAGCTCAATGGTAGAGCAGAAGCCTTCCAAGCTTACGACGGGGGTTCGATTCCCCTCACCCGCTCCATACCGCGCGCCCAGGGAAGCCAAGATCGCGGCCGGGCCTTCATGTGCGTCCGGAACGTCGGGAACGAAAGACCAAAGCGATGGCGAAGGCGAAATTTGAGCGGAACAAGCCGCACTGCAACATCGGCACGATCGGCCACGTCGACCACGGCAAGACGTCGCTGACCGCGGCGATCACGAAGGTTCTGGCCGAGAAGGGTGGCGCGACCTTCACCGCCTACGACCAGATCGACAAGGCGCCGGAAGAGAAGGCGCGCGGCATCACGATCTCGACGGCGCACGTCGAGTACGAGACGGACAACCGTCACTACGCGCACGTGGACTGCCCGGGCCACGCCGACTACGTGAAGAACATGATCACGGGTGCGGCGCAGATGGACGGCGCGATCCTGGTGGTGTCGGCCGCCGACGGCCCGATGCCGCAGACCCGCGAGCACATCCTGCTGGCCCGCCAGGTCGGCGTTCCGGCGCTGGTCGTGTTCATGAACAAGGTCGACATGGTCGACGACGCCGAGCTGCTGGAGCTGGTCGAGCTGGAAGTGCGCGAGCTTCTGTCGAGCTACCAGTTCCCGGGCGACGACATTCCGATCGTGAAGGGCTCGGCGCTGTGCGCGCTGGAAGACCGTTCGCCGGAGATCGGCCGTGACGCGGTGCTCGAGCTGATGAACCAGGTCGACGCCTACATCCCGCAGCCGGAACGTCCGAAGGACCGTCCGTTCCTGATGCCGATCGAGGACGTGTTCTCGATCTCGGGCCGCGGCACCGTGGTGACCGGCCGCGTCGAGCGTGGCATCGTGAAGGTGGGCGAGGAAGTCGAGATCGTCGGCCTGAAGGCGACGGTGAAGACGACCGTGACCGGCGTCGAGATGTTCCGCAAGCTGCTGGACTCCGGTGAGGCCGGCGACAACATCGGCGCGCTGCTGCGCGGCACGAAGCGCGAGGACGTCGAGCGCGGCCAGGTCCTGGCCAAGCCGGGCTCGATCACCCCGCACACGAAGTTCAAGGCCGAGGCCTACATCCTCACGAAGGAAGAGGGTGGCCGCCACACGCCGTTCTTCACGAACTACCGTCCGCAGTTCTACTTCCGCACGACCGACGTGACGGGCATGGTGGCGCTGCCGGAAGGCACGGAGATGGTGATGCCGGGCGACAACATCGCCATGGAAGTCACGCTGATCGCTCCGATCGCCATGGACGAGGGCCTGCGCTTCGCGATCCGCGAAGGTGGCCGCACCGTCGGCGCCGGCGTGGTTGCGTCCATCATCGCTTGATGATATAAGCCTCGCACCGCCGCCGGTCGTGAAGGCCGGCGGCGGTTGTTTTGCCGGAACGGCAAGCGCGTGAGGTGCCCGATGCCGGGCCGGGAGCGATCCTGAACCGGCATCTCGGCTTGGCGGCCCTAGGAGTGTAGCTCAACTGGTAGAGCACCGGTCTCCAAAACCGGGGGTTGGGGGTTCGAGCCCCTCCACTCCTGCCAGCCGGCCAGGTTGACGGTCAATTTGACAAAGGGCATGAAGCGGCGCCCGAAGGTCGCTCCGGAACTCGTACGGTTCGCAAGATGGCAAAAGTGAATCCCGCAGAATTCGCGCGCGAAGTCCGCCGCGAGGTTGGCAAGGTGACCTGGCCGACCCGCAAGGAGACCGCCGTCACCACGGCCATGGTCTTCGTCATGGTGGTCGTTGCAGCGCTGTTCTTCCTGGTCGTCGATCAGGTGCTGGCGCTCGCCGTCCGGCTGGTTCTCGGGCTGGGGGGGTAATAGAGCATGGCCGCGCGCTGGTACGTCGTTCACGTCTATTCGGGATTCGAAAAGAAGGTTTCCCAGTCGATCCGCGAGAAAGCGGCGCAGAAGGGGCTGGAAGAGAAGTTCGAGGAAATCCTGGTGCCGACCGAGGAAGTGGTCGAGGTGCGCCGGGGCTCGAAGGTCAACTCCGAGCGGAAGTTCTTCCCGGGCTACGTCCTGATCAAGATGGATCTCACGGACGAGAGCTGGCATTTGGTGAAGAACACGCCGAAGGTGACCGGCTTCCTGGGCGGCGGCGGAAAGCCGCAGCCGATCAGCCAGCGCGAGGCCGAGCGGATCATCCATCAGGTTCAGGAAGGCGTGGAGCGGCCGAAGCCCTCCATCGTCTTCGAGGTCGGAGAGCAGGTCCGCGTCAGCGACGGCCCCTTCACCTCGTTCAACGGCACCGTCGAGGAAGTCGACGAGGAGAAGGCCCGCCTCAAGGTGGCGGTCTCGATCTTCGGCCGCTCCACGCCGGTCGAGCTGGAATACACCCAGGTCGAAAAGGTCTGAGGTCCAGCCTCTACCGTGAGCGGCCGATGCGTGCATCGGCCGCTCCGCACCACTTGCGGTAGGCCCGCCATAGCCGCACCGCAAAACCCCATGACGCAAGGCGGCCCCGCCGCCGCGTCATATTCGGAGGTTCTCCCATGGCGAAAAAGATCGTCGGTTACATCAAGCTGCAGGTTCCGGCCGGCAAGGCCAACCCGTCGCCCCCCATCGGTCCGGCTCTCGGTCAGCGCGGCCTGAACATCATGGAGTTCTGCAAGGCGTTCAACGCCCGCACGCAGGACCTCGAGGTCGGCATGCCGATTCCGGTCGTGATCACGGCCTTCGGCGACCGTACCTTCACCTTCGTCACCAAGACCCCGCCGGCCAGCTACTTCCTGAAGAAGGCCGCCGGTCTGGACAAGGGCTCGCAGACCCCCGGCAAGGGCGGTTTCGTCGGCCAGGTGACGCAGACGCAGGTCCGCGAGATCGCCCAGAAGAAGATGGCCGATCTGAACGCGCATGATGTCGAT
Organism: Azospirillum sp. SYSU D00513; assembly: GCF_017356015.1. GTDB lineage: Bacteria > Pseudomonadota > Alphaproteobacteria > Azospirillales > Azospirillaceae > Azospirillum. The sequence goes on along the minus strand of NZ_JAFIQV010000007.1, from coordinate 179,931 downwards.
CACGCCGCGATGATGATCGCCGGCTCGGCCCGCTCGATGGGCCTCGAAGTGGTGGAGGGCTGACCATGGCCAAGCTGGGCAAGCGGCTGAAGGCCGCCTACGCGGGCGTTAACCGCGACGCGCTCTACAGCCTGACGGACGCCGTCACGCTGATCAAGAACGGTGCGAAGGCCAAGTTCGACGAGACCGTCGAGATCGCCATGAACCTCGGCATCGATCCGCGCCACGCCGACCAGATGGTCCGCGGCGTCGTGAACCTGCCGAACGGCACCGGCAAGACCGTTCGCGTCGCCGTCTTCGCCCGTGGCGACAAGGCCGACCAGGCCACCGCCGCCGGCGCCGACATCGTCGGTGCGGACGACCTCGCCGAGCAGATCCTCGCCGGCAACATCAACTTCGACCGCTGCATCGCGACCCCGGACATGATGGGCGTCGTGGGCCGTCTCGGCAAGGTGCTCGGCCCGCGCGGCCTGATGCCGAACCCGAAGCTCGGCACCGTGACCCCCGACGTGGCCGGCGCCGTGCAGGCCGCCAAGGCCGGCTCGGTCGAGTTCCGCGCCGAGAAGACCGGCATCGTGCATGCCGGCATCGGCAAGGCCAGCTTCTCCGAGGATGCCCTCGCCGAGAACATCCGCGCCTTCATCGACGCGATCTCCCGCGCCAAGCCGACCGGCGCCAAGGGCACCTACATCGAGAAGGTGTCGCTGAGCTCCACGATGGGTCCGGGCGTCAAGCTCGACGTCGCGACTCTGGCCGCCCCGGCCTGAGTTCACAAGTTTCTCCCGCCGGGACCCTCGGGTCCGGGCGGAGATCAGGGCGGACAAGCCGGGCAACCGGACCCGCCCGCCCCTGTCCGAGACCGCTGGCGTTCCCGACCCTTGAGAAAGGGGAGGGGACTTAAAAATCAAAGCCGGCGCAGACAGGAGTTGAAACCGTTAACCCCGCGGCACGCCGCGACAGGAACGGCTTGAACTTCTGGGACAGGTTAACCGGGACCCGAACCCGATCCGGGGAAGGGTCCCATGGTGCACCTCTCGTGCATGGAGGCGATCCGTGGACCGTACACAAAAAGAAGCGACGATCGCGGACCTGAACACGAAGCTGCAGGACACCGGCCTGGTGGTGGTCACCCACCATCTCGGCCTCACGGTGGCGGAAGTCACCGACCTGCGGAACAAGGTTCGGGCCGCTGGCGCCGGCTTCAAGGTGACGAAGAACCGGCTCGCCCGCCGCGCCCTTCAGGGCACGCAGTTCGAAGGCCTCGACGGTCTCTTCAAGGGACCGACCGCCATCGCTTACTCGAAGGACCCCGTCGCGGCCGCCAAGGTGGTGGCCGACTACGCCCGGACCAACGACAAGCTGGCGATCATCGGCGCCGCTCTGGGCAACCAGATCCTCGACGCGGAAGGGGTCAAGGCTCTCGCCACCCTCCCGTCGCTGGACGAACTGCGCGCCCGCCTCGTGGGCATGATCCAGACCCCGGCGACTCGCATCGCCGGTGTTCTCCAGGCGCCGGGCGGCCAAGTCGCCCGCGTTCTGGCGGCCTACGCGAAGAAGGACGAGGCGGCCTGAGCCGCTACCGTCACATCTCATCAGTAATCCCAGAAGTTTACGTCGTTTGGAGTTAGAAAAATGGCTGATCTGCAGAAGCTCGTCGACGACCTGTCGGCCCTGACCGTCATCGAGGCCGCCGAGCTCTCGAAGCTCCTCGAAGAGAAGTGGGGCGTGTCCGCCGCCGCTCCGGTGGCCGTTGCCGCCGCCGCCGGCCCGGCCGCCGCCGCTGCCCCGGTCGAAGAGCAGACCGAGTTCACGGTGATCCTCGCCGACGCCGGCGACAAGAAGATCAACGTGATTAAGGAAGTCCGTGCGATCACCGGCCTGGGCCTGAAGGAAGCCAAGGACCTGGTCGAGGGCGCTCCGAAGCCGGTCAAGGAAGGCGCCACGAAGGACGACGCCGCCAAGATCAAGAAGCAGCTTGAAGAAGCTGGCGCGAAGGTCGATATTAAGTAATATCGTCTTGTCGCCTAGCGGTATAGACATATACACGCCGGACGGCGGCAGGTTCCCTCGCGGAACCCGCCGCCGCACGGCGTTTTCTGCCTTCCACCGGACCGGGCTGCCCCGGTCCGGCTCTTTCCGTCCCTGCAAGAGGGGCGGACCGCGCGATTGGTTGAGCGCATTAACGTACTGACGTTTGGGGACATCCATGGCCATATCCTTTACCGGTCGTAAGCGTGTTCGGAAAAGCTTCGGGCGCATCCCGGAAGTCACCCAGATGCCCAACCTCATCGAGGTTCAGCGCAGCTCCTACGATCACTTCCTCCAGATGGACGTCGCGCCGGAGAAGCGCGCGAATCTGGGCCTCCAGGAAGTGTTCCGGTCGGTGTTCCCCATCAAGGACTTTTCCGACCGCGCCGTGCTCGACTTCGTGAAGTATGAGCTGGAGACTCCGAAATACGACGTGGAGGAATGCCAACAGCGCGGCATCACATTCGCGGCACCGCTGAAGGTCACGCTGCGCCTGTCCGTCTTCGACGTGGAAGAGGACACCGGCCTGCGTTCCATCCGCGACATCAAGGAGCAGGACGTCTACATGGGCGACATGCCCCTGATGACGGCCAACGGCACCTTCGTGATCAACGGCACCGAGCGCGTCATCGTCTCCCAGATGCACCGCAGCCCCGGCGTGTTCTTCGATCACGACAAGGGCAAGACCCATTCCTCGGGCAAGTATCTCTTCGCCGCACGCGTCATTCCGTACCGCGGCTCCTGGCTGGACTTCGAGTTCGACGCCAAGGACCTCGTCTACGTGCGCATCGACCGCCGCCGCAAGCTGCCGGCCACCACGCTGCTGTTCGCCCTGGACAGCGCGATGACCGAGGCTGCGCGCGCCGAGCGCAAGGCGCAGAACAAGGACCTGCTGCCCTATGAGGCGCAGGGCATGTCCAAGGAAGAGATCCTCAACTACTTCTACGACACGATCACCTACAGCCGCGCGTCGGGCGGCTGGAAGACCCCCTTCTCCGCCGAGCGCATGAAGGGTGCCAAGATCGCGTCGGACCTCGTGGACGCCATCTCCGGCCAGGTCGTCGCCGAGGCCGGCACGAAGATGACCCCGCGCCTGATCAAGAAGCTGCAGGAAGGCGGCCTCACCGAACAGCTCGTCTCGACCGAGGAGCTGACGGGCCGCTATCTCGCAGTCGACATCATCAACGAGCAGACCGGCGAAGTGCTGTACGAAGCCGGTGACGAATTGTCGGCCACCGACCTCGACAAGCTGGAGAAGGCGGGCGTCACCGAGCTGCAGGTGCTCGCCATCGACCACCTGAACGTCGGCGCCTACATCCGCAACACTATGACCGCGGACCGCAACGCGTCGCGCGAGGACGCGCTGATCGACATCTACCGCGTCATGCGTCCTGGCGAGCCGCCGACCCTCGAGTCCGCCGAGGCGCTGTTCGCCGGCCTGTTCTTCGATCAGGAGCGCTACGATCTGTCGGCCGTCGGCCGCGTGAAGATGAACGCGCGCCTGAACTTCCAGACCGACGACACGATGCGCGTGCTCCGCAAGGAGGACATCCTCGCCATCCTCAAGGTTCTCGTGAACCTGAAGGACGGCCGCGGCGAGATCGACGACATCGACCATCTCGGCAACCGCCGCGTCCGGTCGGTCGGCGAGCTGATGGAGAACCAGTACCGCGTCGGCCTGCTGCGCATGGAGCGCGCGATCCGCGAGCGCATGTCCTCGGTCGAGATCGACACGGTCATGCCGCACGACCTGATCAACGCGAAGCCGGCCGCCGCCGCCGTGCGCGAGTTCTTCGGGTCCTCGCAGCTGTCGCAGTTCATGGACCAGACCAACCCGCTGTCCGAGATCACGCACAAGCGCCGCCTGTCGGCGCTCGGGCCGGGCGGTCTGACCCGCGAGCGCGCCGGCTTCGAGGTGCGCGACGTGCACCCGACGCACTACGGCCGCATCTGCCCGATTGAGACGCCGGAAGGCCCGAACATCGGCCTGATCAACTCGCTGGCCACCTACGCCCGCGTGAACCAGTACGGCTTCATCGAGAGCCCGTACCGCAAGGTCGTGGACAGCCAGGTCACCGACGAGGTGGTCTACCTCTCCGCCATGGAGGAGGGCCGCTACGTCGTCGCGCAGGCGAACGCCGAGCTGGACGAGAACAACCGCTTCGCCGCCGACCTCGTGTCGTGCCGGCAGGGCGGCGAATATCTGATGTTCCGCCCGGAGGCCATCGATCTCATCGACGTCTCGCCGAAGCAGCTCGTCTCCGTCGCCGCGGCGCTGATCCCGTTCCTCGAGAACGACGACGCGAACCGCGCGCTGATGGGCTCGAACATGCAGCGTCAGGCCGTGCCGCTGGTCAAGGCCGACGCCCCGCTGGTCGGGACGGGCATGGAGGCCACGGTCGCCCGTGACTCCGGCGTGACCATCGTCGCGCGCCGCTCCGGCATCGTCGACCAGGTGGACGCGACCCGCGTCGTCATCCGCGCGACCGACAGCTCGGATTCGACCGCACCGGGCGTCGACATCTACAACATGCTGAAGTTCCAGCGCTCCAACCAGAACACCTGCATCACCCAGCGCCCGCTGGTGAAGGTGGGCGACCGCGTGGCGGCCGGCGACATCATCGGCGACGGCCCCTCGACGGAGCTGGGTGAGTTGGCGCTGGGCCGCAACGTGCTCGTCGCCTTCATGCCCTGGAACGGCTACAACTTCGAGGACTCCATCCTCATCAACGAGCGCATCGTCAAGGACGACGTCTTCACCTCGATCCACATCGAGGAATTCGAAGTCATGGCCCGCGACACGAAGCTCGGCCAGGAGGAGATCACCCGCGACATCCCGAACGTCGGTGAGGAGGCCCTGAAGAACCTCGACGAGGCGGGCATCGTCTACATCGGCGCCGAGGTCCGTCCGGGCGACATCCTCGTCGGCAAGGTGACGCCGAAGGGCGAAAGCCCGATGACGCCGGAAGAGAAGCTCCTGCGCGCCATCTTCGGCGAAAAGGCGTCGGACGTCCGCGACACCTCGCTGCGCCTGCCGCCGGGCGTCACCGGCACCATCGTCGAGGTCCGCGTCTTCTCCCGCCGCGGCGTCGACAAGGACGAGCGCGCGCTCGCCATCGAGCGGGCGGAGATCGAGAAGCTCGCCAAGGACCGCGACGACGAGCGCGCCATCCTGGAGCGCAGCTTCTACGCCCGCCTCCGCGAGGTGCTGCTCGGCAAGACCGCACAGTCCGGCCCGCGCGGCCTGAAGACCGGCTCGCCGCTGACCGATGCCGACCTGAACGCGCTGACCAAGGGCCAGTGGCGCCAGATCGCGATCGACGACGAGCAGGTCATGGAGACCGTCGAGAATCTGAGCAAGGTCTTCGACGACTCCATCCAGGCGCTGCAGAACCGCTTCGAGAACAAGGTCGAGAAGCTGCAGCGCGGCGACGAGCTGCCCCCGGGCGTGATGAAGATGGTCAAGGTCTTCGTCGCGGTGAAGCGCAAGCTGCAGCCGGGCGACAAGATGGCCGGCCGTCACGGCAACAAGGGCGTCGTGTCGCGCATCATCCCGCAGGAGGACATGCCCTACCTGGAGGACGGCACGCCGGTCGATCTCGTGCTGAACCCGCTGGGCGTGCCCTCGCGCATGAACGTCGGTCAGATCCTCGAGACCCACCTGGGCTGGGCCGCCGCCGGCCTCGGCCGCCAGATCTCCCGCGCGGTCGACCAGTACCGCCTGGCGATCAAGGCGGACAGCCAGGAGGCGGTCGCCGCCGCGAAGATCGAGGACCTGCGCGGTGTCCTGAAGAAGGCCTACGGCGAGCAGATCTACTCCGAGGACATCGCCGACATGACCGATGGCGAGCTGCTCGAGCTCGGCGGCAACCTGCGCAAGGGCGTGCCCTTCGCGACGCCGGTCTTCGACGGCGCGCGGGAGGACGACATCGTCCAGCACCTGGAGATGGCGGGCTTCGACCGTTCCGGCCAGTCCACCCTGACGGACGGCCGCACGGGCGAGACCTTCGACCGCAAGGTGACCGTCGGCTACATCTATATGCTGAAGCTGCACCACCTCGTGGACGACAAGATCCACGCGCGGTCGATCGGTCCCTACTCGCTGGTCACGCAGCAGCCGCTGGGCGGCAAGGCCCAGTTCGGCGGTCAGCGCTTCGGTGAGATGGAGGTGTGGGCCCTGGAAGCGTATGGCGCCGCCTACACGCTGCAGGAAATGCTGACGGTCAAGTCGGACGACGTGTCCGGCCGCACCAAGGTCTACGAGGCCATCGTCCGCGGCGACGACAACTTCGAGGCCGGCATCCCTGAGTCCTTCAACGTTCTGGTCAAGGAGCTGCGCTCCCTCGGCCTCAACGTCGAGCTCAACCAGCGCGACTATTGATATAGACTTGACCTTGCCGAAAGAGGGCCTATGTAGCCCTCTTTCGGCGGGGGCTGCCCTTAACCGACAACGCGGCGCTGCCAGCGGGAGACGGTCATGAACGAGTTGATGAATATTTTCGGCCAGGTGCAGGGTCCCCAGAGCTTCGATCAGATCCGCATTCAGATCGCGAGCCCCGAGCGGATCCGCTCCTGGTCCTTCGGCGAGATCAAGAAGCCGGAGACCATCAACTATCGCACTTTCAAGCCGGAGCGCGACGGTCTGTTCTGCGCCCGGATCTTTGGTCCGATCAAGGATTACGAGTGCTTGTGCGGCAAGTACAAGCGCATGAAGTACCGCGGCATCATCTGCGAGAAGTGCGGCGTCGAGGTCACCCTGTCCAAGGTGCGCCGCGAGCGCATGGGCCACATCGAATTGGCCTCGCCCGTCGCGCACATCTGGTTCCTGAAGTCGCTGCCGAGCCGCATCGGCCTGCTGCTCGACATGACGCTCAAGGATCTCGAGCGCATCCTGTATTTCGAGAACTACGTCGTCATTGAGCCGGGCCTGACCCCGCTGAAGCTGCACCAGCTGCTCAGCGAGGAGGAGTTCGTCAACGCTCAGGACGAGTACGGCGAGGACGCCTTCACGGCCTCCATCGGCGCCGAGGCGCTGCGCATCATGCTGTCCGCGCTCGACCTCGAGGAGGAGAAGCGCACCTGCCGTGACGACCTGCGCGACACCTCGTCCGAGACCAAGCGCAAGAAGCTCGTCAAGCGCCTGAAGCTGATCGACGCCTTCCTCGGCTCGCAGTCGCGGCCCGAGTGGATGATCCTGGAAGTGATTCCGGTGATCCCGCCGGAGCTGCGCCCGCTCGTTCCCCTGGACGGCGGCCGCTTCGCGACCTCGGACCTGAATGACCTGTACCGCCGCGTCATCAACCGCAACAACCGTCTGAAGCGGCTGATCGAGCTGAAGGCGCCGGACATCATCGTGCGCAACGAGAAGCGCATGCTGCAGGAGGCCGTCGACGCCCTGTTCGACAACGGCCGCCGCGGCCGCGTCATCACCGGCGCCAACAAGCGTCCGCTGAAGTCGCTGTCCGACATGCTGAAGGGCAAGCAGGGCCGCTTCCGTCAGAACCTGCTCGGCAAGCGTGTCGACTACTCGGGCCGTTCGGTCATCGTCGTCGGTCCGGAGCTGAAGCTGCACCAGTGCGGCCTGCCGAAGAAGATGGCGCTGGAGCTGTTCAAGCCCTTCATCTACGCCAAACTGGAGCTGTACGGTCTCGCCTCGACCATCAAGGCGGCCAAGCGCATGGTGGAGAAGGAGCGTCCGGAGGTCTGGGACATCCTGGAGGAGGTCATCCGCGAGCATCCGGTCATGCTGAACCGGGCGCCCACGCTGCACCGCCTCGGCATCCAGGCCTTCGAGCCGACGCTGATCGAAGGCAAGGCGATCCAGCTGCACCCGCTGGTCTGCACCGCCTTCAACGCCGACTTCGACGGCGACCAGATGGCCGTGCACGTCCCGCTGTCGCTCGAAGCGCAGCTGGAAGCGCGCGTCCTGATGATGTCGACCAACAACATTCTGTCGCCCGCCAACGGCAAGCCGATCATCGTGCCGTCGCAGGACATCGTCCTGGGCATCTACTACATCACGATGGACCGCCCGTCCGAGAAGGGCGAGAACATGGTCTTTGCCGATGTGGGTGAGATCGAGCAGGCGCTGAACGCCGGCGTCGTCTCGCTCCAGGCGAAGATCAAGGCGCGCTACAAGGGCGTGGACGAGGAAGGCAAGCCGACCGTCTCAATCGTCGAGACGACGCCGGGCCGCATGCTCCTGTCCGAGATCCTGCCGCGCCACCCGAAGGTGCCGTTCTCGCTGATCAACCGCCTGCTGACCAAGAAGGACGTCGGAAACGTCATCGACGCCGTCTACCGCCATTGCGGTCAGAAGGAAACGGTGATTTTCGCCGACCGGCTGATGAAGCTCGGCTTCGGCCACGCCTGCCGCGCCGGCATCTCCTTCGGCAAGGACGACATGGTCATCCCGGCCGCCAAGGAGCAGCTGATCGCCGACGCCAAGGACCGGGTGAAGGAGTACGAGCAGCAGTACCTCGACGGCCTGATCACCCAGGGCGAGAAGTACAACAAGGTCGTGGACGTCTGGTCGGAATGCTCCGAAAAGGTCGCCACCGAGATGATGAAGGCCATCTCGACCACCGAGGCGGGCAAGCCCGTCAACTCGGTGTACATGATGGCCCACTCCGGCGCGCGCGGTTCCGCCGCACAGATCCGCCAGCTGGCGGGCATGCGCGGCCTCATGGCCAAGCCGTCGGGCGAGATCATCGAGACGCCGATCATCTCGAACTTCAAGGAAGGCCTGACCGTGCTGGAGTACTTCAACTCCACCCACGGTGCGCGTAAGGGCCTGGCCGACACGGCGCTGAAGACCGCGAACTCCGGTTACCTGACCCGCCGTCTGGTCGATGTGGCGCAGGACGCCATCATCGTCGAGCATGATTGCGGCACGACCAAGGGAATCACGGTCAAGGCGGTGATCGACGGCGGCGAGGTCATCTCCCCGCTCGGCGACCGCATCCTGGGCCGCACGGTCATCGGCGACGTGGTCGATCCGCTGAACGGCGAGATGATCATCGAGGACGGCGGCCTGATCGAGGAGCCGACGGTCGACCGCATCGAGCGTTCGGGCATCGACTCGGTCTACATCCGCTCGGTGCTGACCTGCGAGACCAAGGACGGCGTCTGCGCCAAGTGCTACGGCCGTGACCTGGCCCGCGGCACGCTGGTGAACACCGGCGAGGCCGTCGGCGTCATCGCGGCGCAGTCGATCGGCGAGCCCGGCACCCAGCTGACCATGCGCACCTTCCACATCGGCGGCGCGGCCCAGCGCGGCGCCGAGCAGAGCTCGGTGGAGGCGACCTTCGACGGCACGGTGCGGATCAACAACCGCAACGTGGTCATGAACTCGGCCAACATCCCGGTCGTGATGGGCCGCAACTGCGAAGTGGTTCTGCTGGACGAGCAGGGCCGCGAGCGTGCGAAGCATCGCGTCCCCTACGGCACGAAGCTGCTCGCGGACGACGGCACCACCGTCACCCGCGGCCAGCGTCTCGCCGAGTGGGACCCCTACACCCTGCCGATCATCACCGAGCGCGAGGGTACTGCCCACTACGTCGACCTCGTGGAAGGCACCTCCATGCGCGAGGTGATGGACGAGGCGACGGGCATCTCGTCCAAGGTGGTCGTGGACTGGCGGCAGCAGCCGCGCGGCGCCGACCTGAAGCCGCGCATCAGCCTGCGCGACGCGAAGGGCGACGCCGTGATGATGCCGAACGGCGTCGAGGCCCGCTACTTCCTGTCGGTGGACGCCATTCTCTCCATCGAGAACGGCGCCCATGTGAAGGCCGGTGACGTGATCGCCCGTATCCCCCGCGAGTCCTCCAAGACCCGCGACATCACGGGCGGTCTGCCGCGCGTGGCCGAGCTGTTCGAGGCGCGCCGTCCGAAGGACTTCGCGATCATCTCGGACATGGACGGCCGCGTGGAGTTCGGAAAGGACTACAAGACGAAGCGCCGTATCGTCGTTCGCAACGACGAGGGCGACGAGCGCGAGTATCTGATCCCGAAGGGCAAGCACATCTCCGTGCAGGAGGGTGACTATGTCCAGCGCGGCGACCTGCTGATGGACGGCAACCCCGTCCCGCACGACATCCTGGCCGTGATGGGCGTGGAGGCTCTGGCCAACTACCTCATCAACGAGATCCAGGACGTCTATCGGCTGCAGGGCGTGAAGATCAACGACAAGCACATCGAGGTGATCGTCCGCCAGATGCTGCAGAAGGTCGAGATCACGGACGCCGGCGAGACCACCTTCCTGGTGGGCGAGCAGGTGGACCGTCAGGAGTTCGACGAGGAGAACGACAAGACCGTCGCCGAGGGCCTCAAGCCCGCGTCGGGTCACCCGGTGCTCCAGGGCATCACCAAGGCGTCGCTCCAGACCCGCTCCTTCATCTCGGCCGCGTCGTTCCAGGAAACCACCCGCGTCCTCACGGAAGCGGCGGTGTCGGGCAAGACCGACAACCTGGAAGGCCTGAAGGAGAACGTCATCGTCGGCCGTCTCATCCCGGCCGGCACGGGCTCCGTGGTCAACCGCCTGAAGCAGATCGCCGCGGAGCGCGACCGCGCCGCGGAGCTGGAAGGCGGTCAGGACGGCGCTCCGGCGCTTCCGCACCAGGGCGAAAGCACCGCGGCATAAGCTTCGGCGCTTTGTAGAGCAGGGAAGGGGGCGCGCTCCGCGAGGGGCGCGCCCCTCTTCTTTTGAGCATGGGCGCTTGTCCCGGGCCCCCATCCGCCGGACAACCGGGAATCAGCGTTCCCACCCCGCTCCGCACGCATTTGCTTGCTTGACGGGGAGGGGGCGTCCCCATATAGTCCGCGCACTTCACGGGAGACCGCAGGCGGGGTGCACGCACGCCCGGGTTCGGCTCTTTTGAAACCAACGACATAGCCGGTACTGAAAGTCTTTTCAGACGGTGTTCGCTCATTGGGCCCGCTCGAAGCGGAAACGCTTCGTAGGCGGGCTTTTGTATCGTCCGGCTCTGCCGGCCGAGTGACCTGAAGGGATGAAGGCACAACATGCCGACGATCAACCAGTTGATCCGTAAGCCGCGCGAGCCCGTCGCCGCGCGCAACAAGGTTCCCGCGATGGAGGCCTGCCCGCAGAAGCGCGGCGTCTGCACTCGCGTGTACACCACGACTCCGAAGAAGCCGAACTCGGCGCTGCGTAAGGTCGCCCGCGTGCGCCTGACGAACGGCTACGAAGTCACGAGCTACATCCCTGGTGAGGGCCATAACCTCCAGGAGCACTCGGTGGTCATGATCCGCGGCGGTCGCGTTAAGGACTTGCCCGGCGTTCGCTACCACATCATTCGCGGCACGCTCGATACCCAGGGCGTGAAGGATCGTAAGCAGCGTCGTTCGAAGTACGGCGCGAAGCGGCCGAAGTAAGGAGTATACGCGATGTCCCGTCGTCGTCGCGCAGAGAAGCGTGAAGTTCTCCCGGACGCCAAGTATGGCGACCGCGTTCTGACCAAGTTCATGAACTGCCTTATGATGGACGGCAAGAAGTCGACCGCAGAAGGCATCGTCTATGGCGCGTTCGGCCGTATCGAGGCCCGCGCCAAGGCCGACCCGGTGCAGGTTTTCCACGACGCCCTGGCGAACGTGAAGCCGCACCTGGAGGTCCGTTCGCGCCGCGTCGGCGGTGCGACCTACCAGGTTCCGGTCGAGGTCCGTTCGGACCGCGCCCAGGCCCTGGCGATCCGCTGGCTGATCGGCGCCGCCCGCGCGCGCTCCGAGAACACCATGACGGAGCGCCTCTCCGGTGAGCTGCTCGACGCGGCGAACCAGCGCGGCACCGCGGTGAAGAAGCGCGAGGACACCCACCGGATGGCGGAGGCCAACAAGGCCTTCTCGCACTACCGCTGGTAAGGCGTCCCTAGCGCCAAGGCGATGGCCATGCCCCGCTCCCACTCCCTGGACCGTTACCGCAACATCGGCATCATGGCTCACATCGATGCCGGTAAGACCACGACTACCGAGCGGATCCTGTACTACACTGGAAAGTCGTACAGGATCGGCGAGGTGCACGAGGGCACCGCGGTCATGGACTGGATGGAGCAGGAGCAGGAGCGTGGCATCACCATCACGTCGGCCGCCACCACCTGCTTCTGGCGGGACCACCGCATCAACATCATCGACACCCCTGGGCACGTCGACTTCACGATCGAAGTCGAACGCAGCCTGAGGGTGCTCGACGGGGCGGTGGTGGTGTTCGATGGGGTTGCCGGCGTCGAGCCGCAATCCGAGGCCGTGTGGCGGCAGGCCGACCGTTACGGCGTGCCGCGCATGTGCTTCGTGAACAAGATGGACCGGACCGGCGCCGATTTCCTCGGCACGGTGGAGATGATGAAGGAGCGGCTGGGCATTGCGCCCCTGATCCTCCAGCTCCCCATCGGCGAGGAGATGAACTTCGCCGGTCTCGTCGATCTCGTTCACAACCGCGCGATTGTCTGGAAGGACGGCACACTCGGTGCCGAGTTCCAATACACCGACATTCCGGACGCGCTGAGGGACAGCGCAGCGCGTCACCGCCAGAACCTTATCGACACCGTCCTGGAATTGGACGACGCGGCGATGGAGGCCTATCTGGACTCCGGCGAGGATCCCTCGCCCGAAACGCTGACCGCCTGCATCCGCAGGGGCACCATCGGCCTGACGTTCGTGCCGGTGCTCTGCGGCTCCGCCTTCCGGAACAAGGGCGTCCAGCCGATGCTGGACGCGGTCGTGGATTATCTCCCGTCGCCGTCCGATGTCGGGCCGGTCAACGGCGCGACACTCGATGGCTCCGCCGACGAGCGGCGGCCCGACGACGCGGTGCCCTTCGCCGGGCTCGCCTTCAAGATCATGAACGACCCGAGCGTCGGGTCGCTGACCTTCGTCCGCGTCTATTCCGGCACGGTCACCTCCGGAACCGAGCTGCTCAACGCCGGCAAGGGCACGCGCGAGAGCGTCGGGCGCATGCTGCTGATGCACGCCAACAGCCGCGAGGAGATCGCCGAGGCGCACACGGGCGACATCGTCGCCTTCGCCTCGCTGGAGAGCACCACCACCGGAGACACGCTCTGCGCGCCGGACGCGCCCATCGTGCTGGAGCGCATGGAGTTCCCGGAGCCGGTGATCGAGGTGTCCGTCGAACCGCATTCCGCCGCCGACCAGGAGCGCATGGCGACCGCCCTGCAGCGCCTGGCCCAGGAGGACCCGTCCTTCCGCGTCGCGCTGAACGAGGAGAACGGGCAGACGGTCATCAAGGGAATGGGCGAACTGCACCTGGAGATCATCGTCGACCGGATGCGGCGCGAGTTCCGCGTCGAAGCCACCGTCGGCACGCCCCAGGTCGCCTACCGCGAGACCCTGGCCGCCCGCGCCGAGCACGAGCACAGCCAGCCGCGTCCCACAGCGGACGGACCGCAGTTCACCCGCGTGAAGCTCGCCTTCGAGCCTCTGGCGCGCGGGGAGGGGTTCCGGTTCGAGGACCGCTCCGCAGGCCTGCCGGCCGAGGCCGTGGCCGCCGTTGAGCGCGCCGTCAATTCGTCCCGCAACTCGGGGCCGCTCGCCGGCTTCCCGCTGCTGGACGCGAAGGTGACGCTGCTGGAGGGTGCCCAGGAGGGTGCCGCGGGCGACGCCGAATCCCTGCCATTCGCCTTCGAGGTCGCGGCGCGCGCCGCCTTCCGCGAAGGCGTGCCGAAAGCCGCGCCCGCGCTGTTGGAGCCGGTGATGACGGTCGAGGTGCTGACGCCCGAGGATTACGTGGGCGACATCATCGGCGACCTGAACGGCCGCCGTGGCCGGATCACCGGAATGGACCAGCGTGGCAACGCGCGGTCCATCACCGCCATGGTGCCGCTGGCCACCATGTTCGGCTATGTGAACGCCCTTCGCTCCATGAGCCAGGGGCGGGCGCAGTACGCGATGCAGTTCGACCATCACGAGCCGGTGCCGCAGGCCGTCGCGGACCAGATCCGCGCCAGGACGGCCTGATAGACCGCTGGAACCGAAGTAGAGACGGAGAGAGACCACCATGGCCAAGGCAAAGTTCGAGCGGAACAAGCCGCACTGCAACATCGGCACCATCGGTCACGTCGACCACGGCAAGACGTCGCTGACGGCGGCGATCACGAAGGTCCTGGCCGAGAAGGGCGGGGCGACCTTCACCGCCTACGACCAGATCGACAAGGCGCCGGAAGAGAAGGCGCGCGGCATCACGATCTCGACGGCGCACGTCGAGTACGAGACGGACAACCGTCACTACGCGCACGTGGACTGCCCGGGCCACGCCGACTACGTGAAGAACATGATCACGGGCGCGGCGCAGATGGACGGCGCGATCCTGGTGGTGTCGGCCGCCGACGGCCCGATGCCGCAGACCCGCGAGCACATCCTGCTGGCCCGCCAGGTCGGCGTTCCGGCGCTGGTCGTGTTCATGAACAAGGTCGACATGGTCGACGACGCCGAGCTGCTGGAGCTGGTCGAGCTGGAAGTGCGCGAGCTTCTGTCGAGCTACCAGTTCCCGGGCGACGACATTCCGATCGTGAAGGGCTCGGCGCTGTGCGCGCTGGAAGACCGTTCGCCGGAGATCGGCCGTGACGCGGTGCTCGAGCTGATGAACCAGGTCGACGCCTACATCCCGCAGCCGGAGCGTCCGAAGGACCGTCCGTTCCTGATGCCGATCGAGGACGTGTTCTCGATCTCGGGCCGCGGCACCGTGGTGACCGGCCGCGTCGAGCGTGGCATCGTGAAGGTGGGCGAGGAAGTCGAGATCGTAGGCCTGAAGGCGACGGTGAAGACGACCGTGACCGGCGTCGAGATGTTCCGCAAGCTGCTGGACTCCGGTGAGGCCGGCGACAACATCGGCGCGCTGCTGCGCGGCACGAAGCGCGAGGACGTCGAGCGCGGCCAGGTCCTGGCCAAGCCGGGTTCGATCACCCCGCACACGAAGTTCAAGGCCGAGGCCTACATCCTCACGAAGGAAGAGGGTGGCCGCCACACGCCGTTCTTCACGAACTACCGTCCGCAGTTCTACTTCCGCACGACCGACGTGACGGGCATGGTGGCGCTGCCGGAAGGCACGGAGATGGTGATGCCGGGCGACAACATCGCCATGGAAGTCACGCTGATCGCTCCGATCGCCATGGACGAGGGCCTGCGCTTCGCGATCCGCGAAGGTGGCCGCACCGTCGGCGCCGGCGTGGTTGCGTCCATCATCGCTTGATTTCGGCCCCGTTTTCCGGGATCGAAAGAAAATCGGGGTCGGCCATTGGCCGGCCCCTTTTTTCTGCCCCGGACGGACCCACATGATCGCCGTCGCCGGTGCACACCGCCTTTAGCGGAAAGCGGCACCGACGGGGATAAATGTGGGTTGACAGAGGCACGCCAAAGGCATACAGGTAGCGCCCTCTGGATATTGGGTTGGTAGTAGGCGAATCCGGCCTAGACGCAGCCCGATCACGAACGACGACGCGAGCTTCAACGCACCGCAAAGTCGACCGGAACACTCGGTCCGTGCACCGCGCGGAGGGGTGTTCTTTTTCGTATCGGACGTCCAAACGGATTCGCGCGCACCGGCGGCCCGATCTTCCGGCGCCCGTTTCGGCGGGACGGCTGGGAACAGCCGTGCGTGCAGGATTTAGGGGAACCGGTGGCGCCGTCGCGTCACCGCCACCAGGTGTAAGGGACGTTTGGACATGGACAACCAGAACATCCGGATCCGTCTGAAGGCGTTCGATCATCGCGTGCTCGACCAGTCGACCAGCGAGATCGTCAACACCGCCAAGCGGACCGGCGCTCGGGTGCGCGGGCCCATCCCGCTGCCCACGCTGATCGAGAAGTTTACGGTCAACCGCTCGCCGCACATCGACAAGAAGTCGCGCGAGCAGTTCGAGATCCGCACCCACAAGCGGCTTCTCGACATCGTCGACCCGACCCCGCAGACCGTGGACGCGCTGATGAAGCTCGACCTCGCCGCCGGTGTCGACGTCGAGATCAAGCTCTGATTTGTTTCGCGTAAGGGACCTCTCCCTTCACGAGGATGTCCCTTTTTAGGAGATAGAGAACAATGCGGTCCGGTTTGATCGCACAGAAAGTGGGCATGACCCGTCTCTTCACGGATGACGGGCAGCATGTTCCGGTGACTGTGCTGAAAGTCGACAACTGCCAGGTCGTCGCTGTTCGCACCGAGGAAAAGGACGGCTACAGCGCCGTTCAGCTCGGCGCCGGCGCCATCAAGGTCAAGAACGTCACGAAGCCGATGCGCGGCCACTTCGCCGCCGCACAGGTCGAGCCCAAGCGCAAGGTCGTGGAATTCCGCGTCGCCCCCGATGCGCTGATCGAAGTCGGTGCCGAGCTGTCGGCCGCCCATTTCGTTCCGGGCCAGTTCGTGGACGTGACCGGCACCTCCATCGGTAAGGGTTTTGCCGGTGCGATGAAGCGCTGGAACTTCGGCGGTCTTCGTGCAACGCACGGCGTGTCGGTGTCGCACCGCTCGCATGGTTCGACGGGTAACCGCCAGGACCCCGGCAAGGTCTTCAAGAACAAGAAGATGGCCGGTCACCTCGGCGACGAGCGCGTCACGGTCCAGAACCTCACCGTCGTCCAGGTCGACGAAGCCCGTGGCCTGATCATGGTCAAGGGTGCCGTCCCGGGCTCCGAGGGTGGCTGGGTCCGCGTGTCCGACGCGGTCAAGAAGAAGGCTCCGGAAGGTCTGCCCTTCCCGGCCGGCATCAAGTCGGCTCCGGCCGCCGAAGCCGCCGCCGAGCCGCAGGAGTGAGCGCGATGAAGGCGACGATCAAGAACTTCAACAACGAAGCCGTCGGTGAGATCGATCTCGCCGAAGAGGTCTTCGGTCTGCCCGCGCGCACCGACCTGCTGGCCCGGATGGTGAACTGGCAGCTGGCCAAGCGCCGCTCCGGCAACCACAAGACCAAGGGCATCAGCGACATCCAGGGTACGACGAAGAAGCCGTACCGTCAGAAGGGCACCGGCCGTGCCCGTCAGGGTTCGACCCGCTCGCCGCAGTTCCGCGGCGGTGCCACCATCTTCGGCCCGGTCGTCCGCTCGCACGAGCATGACCTGACCAAGAAGGTCCGCAAGCTGGCCCTGAAGACCGCCCTGTCGACCAAGCTCGCCGACGGCAAGCTGATCGTGGTCGATCTGGCGACGGCCGACAGCCACAAGACCAAGGAGCTGGCGGCTCGTTTCGCCACGCTCGGCCTGACCTCCGCGCTGATCATCGACGGCTCGAACCTGGACGAGAACTTCGCCCGGGCCTCGCGCAACATCCCGCTGATCGACGTGCTGCCGGAGCAGGGCGCCAACGTCTATGACATTCTCCGCCGCGACACGCTGGTCCTGACCCGCAACGCGGTTGAGCAACTGGAGGCTCGCCTGAAATGAGCAAGCAGTCGAAACCTGCGGTGAGCCGGGAGCGGATGTACGACCTGATCCTGGCTCCGGTGATCACCGAGAAGTCGACGATGGTCTCGGAGCACAACCAGGTCACCTTCCGCGTGCCCCTCTCGGCGTCCAAGCCGGAGATCAAGGCCGCGGTCGAGGGTCTGTTCAATGTGAAGGTGACCGCCGTGAACACGCTGATTGCCAAGGGCAAGGAAAAGCGTTTTCGTGGCACCATCGGCCGTCGCTCGGACGTCAAGAAGGCCGTCGTGACCCTCGCCGAGGGGAACAAGATCGACGTGACCACGGGTATCTGAGCGGGAGTGTGATCCGATGGCATTGAAGCAATACCGCCCGATTACTCCGTCGCTCCGCCAGCTGGTCATCGTCGACCGCTCGGAGCTTTGGAAGGGCAAGCCGGTCAAGACCCTCACCGAGGGCCTGACCAAGTCCGGTGGCCGCAACAACACCGGCCGCATCACCGCGCGCCGGATGGGTGGCGGTCACAAGCGCGTCTACCGCCTGGTGGACTTCAAGCGTCGCAAGTTCGACGTGCCGGCGACGGTGGAGCGGATCGAGTACGATCCGAACCGCACCGCCTTCATCGCGCTCATCCGGTATGAGGACGGCACGCTGTCCTACATCCTGGCCCCGCAGCGCCTGAAGGCCGGCGACACGGTGATCTCCGGCGACCGCGTCGACGTGAAGCCCGGCAACGCCATGCCGCTTCGCAGCATCCCGGTCGGCTCCGTCGTGCACAACGTCGAGCTGAAGCCCGGCAAGGGCGGCCAGATGGCCCGTTCGGCAGGCACCTACCTGCAGCTGGTCGGCCGCGACGGCGGCTACGCCCAGCTGAAGCTCCCCTCGGGCGAGCTTCGCGTGGTGCGCGGCGACTGCATGGCCACCCTGGGTGCCGTGTCGAACCCGGACCAGATGAACACCAATCTGGGCAAGGCCGGCCGCAACCGCTGGCTCGGCCAGCGCCCGTCGGTCCGTGGCGTCGCCATGAACCCGATCGACCACCCGCATGGTGGTGGTGAGGGTCGCACCTCGGGCGGCCGTCATCCGGTCACGCCGTGGGGCAAGCCGACCAAGGGCAAGAAGACGCGTAGCAACAAGAAGACGGACGGCATGATCCTGCGCCGCCGTCATTCGAAGTAAGGAGGTCGGACCGTGGCACGCTCCGTTTGGAAGGGCCCGTTCGTCGACGGCTTTATGCTGAAGAAGGCCGACAAGGCCCGGGCTTCCGGCCGCAACGAGATCATCAAGATCTGGTCGCGCCGTTCGACCATCCTGCCGCAGTTCGTGGGTCTCACGTTCGGCGTCTACAATGGCCATAAGTTCCTGCCGGTTCTGGTGACCGAGAACATGATCGGTCACAAGTTCGGTGAGTTCGCTCCGACCCGTACCTTCTACGGCCACGCGGCGGACAAGAAGGCGAAGAGGAAGTAAGTATGGGCAAGTCTGCAAACCCCAGCCGCATCGCCGAGAACGAGGCCCTGGCCTCGGCTCCGATGATCCGGACCAGCCCGCGCAAGCTCAACCTCGTCGCCCAGCTGATCCGCAACATGGACGCCAGCCGCGCCGTGGCCGAGCTGACCTTCTCCAAGCGCCGCATCGCGGTCGAGGTGAAGAAGGTTCTGCAGGCCGCGATCGCCAACGCGGAGAACAACCACCAGCTCGACGTCGACCGCCTGTACGTCTCCTCGGCGACGGTCGGCCGCGCGCTGGTGATGAAGCGCTTCCACGCCCGTGCCCGCGGCCGCGGCGCCCGGATCGAGAAGCCGTTCAGCAACCTGACGATCATCGTGCGTGAGCGCGAGGAAGCCGCCGCCGAAGGGGCCGAGTAAGATGGGTCAGAAAATCAATCCGATCGGGCTGCGCCTCGGCATCAATCGGACCTGGGACAGCCGCTGGTTCGCCAAGCGCGAATACGCGACGATGCTGCACCAGGACCTTAAGCTGCGCGGCTTTCTCCAGGGCCGCCTGCAGCAGGCCGGCGTGTCCCGCGTGGTCATCGAGCGTCCGGCCAAGAAGGCCCGCGTCACCATTCACTCGGCCCGTCCGGGCGTGGTGATCGGCAAGAAGGGCGCGGACATCGAGAAGCTGCGTCTCGAGCTGGGCAAGATGACCGGCGCAGACGTGAGCCTCAACATCGTCGAGATCCGCAAGCCGGAAATCGACGCGCGTCTGATCGCCGAGAACATCGCCAGCCAGCTGGAGCGCCGCGTGGCCTTCCGCCGCGCCATGAAGCGCGCCGTGCAGTCCGCGATGCGTCTGGGCGCCCAGGGCATCCGGATCAACTGCTCCGGCCGTCTCGGCGGCGCCGAGATCGCCCGCATGGAGTGGTACCGCGAGGGCCGCGTTCCCCTGCACACCCTTCGCGCCGACATCGACTATGGCGTCGCCACCGCGAAGACCACCTACGGCACCTGCGGCGTCAAGGTGTGGGTGTTCAAGGGCGAGGTGATGGCCCACGATCCGATGGCCCAGGACAAGCGCATGGGCTCCGAGGCAGTTGCGACCGACGGCGAGCCGCGCCGGGATCGCCGGGACCGCGATGACCGCGGTGACCGTCGTGACCGTCGCGACCGCGGCCCGCGCGGCGAGTGAGGTAACGAGCGATGCTTTCTCCGAAACGTACCAAGTACCGCAAGGCCCACAAGGGCCGGATCCACGGCAACGCCAAGGGCGGCACCGAGCTGAACTTCGGCGCCTTCGGCCTGAAGGCCCTGGAGCCGGAGCGGATCACGGCGCGTCAGATCGAAGCGGCCCGCCGTACGATCACCCGCCACATGAAGCGTCAGGGCCGTGTGTGGATCCGCGTTTTCCCGGATCTGCCGGTCTCCACCAAGCCCGCCGAAGTCCGCATGGGCTCCGGTAAGGGTTCGCCGGAATACTGGGCAGCGCGCGTCCACCCGGGCCGCATCCTGTTCGAGCTGGATGGCGTCCCCTACGACCTGGCGAAGCGTGCGTTCGAACTGGCGGCTGCCAAGCTGCCGATCAAGACCAAGTTCGTGACCCGGCTTGGCGAGGAGGTGGCGGCATGAAGGCCGTAGACATTCGTACCCAGAGCGTGGACGAGCTGAACGATCAGCTCCTCCAGCTCAAGAAGGAGCAGTTCAACCTGCGTTTCCAGCGTGCTTCCGGCCAGCTGGAGAACACGGCGCGGGTGAACACGGTGCGTCGCGACATCGCCCGCATCAAGACGATCCTCGGCGAGCGTTCGCGCTCGACCGAAGCCGGCAAGTAAGGAGAGCACTATGCCTCGCCGCGTTCTGCAAGGCACGGTGGTCAGCGACAAGGGCGATAAGACGATTATCGTCCTCGTCGAGCGCCGCGTGATGCATCCCGTGTACAAGAAGTTCATCCGGCAGTCGAAGAAGTACGCCGCCCACGACGAAGCCAACCGCTTCAAGACGGGTGACGTCGTTTCGATCGTCGAATGCCGTCCGATCTCCAAGCGCAAGCGCTGGGAAGTCGTGATCGAGTCCGCCGCCGTTAGCGGCGCCGCGTGATAACGAAAGGTCTCAATCCATGATCCAGATGCAAACCAACCTGGAAGTCGCCGACAATAGCGGGGCGCGCCGGGTGCAGTGCATCAAGGTGCTGGGCGGGTCCAAGCGGAAGGTTGCGACCGTTGGCGACGTGATCGTCGTCTCGGTCAAGGAGGCCATTCCGCGTGGTCGCGTAAAGAAGGGTGACGTCCATCGCGCCGTCATCGTCCGCACTGCGAAGGAACTGCGCCGCGACGACGGCTCCGCGATCCGGTTCGACCGGAACGCGGCTGTCCTGATCAACAAGCAGGGCGAGCCGATCGGCACCCGTATCTTCGGGCCGGTCACTCGCGAACTTCGCGGCAAGAAGTTCATGAAGATCATCTCGCTGGCGCCGGAGGTGCTGTGATGGCCGCGAAGATCAAGACCAAGGACAAGGTCGTCGTCCTGACCGGTAAGGACAAGGGCAAGACCGGCGAGGTCGTTCGCGTTCTCCCCAGCGAGAACCGCGTGGTTGTCCAGGGCGTGAACGTCGTCAAGCGTCACCAGCGCCCCACCGCCACCTCGCAGGGCGGCATCGTCGAGAAGGAGGCGCCGATTCACGTCTCCAACGTCGCGCATGTCGACCCCACAGACAACAAGCCGACCCGTGTTGGGTTCAAGACCCTCGAGGACGGCCGCAAGGTCCGCGTCTCGAAGCGGTCCGGCGAAGTCATCGACCGGTGAGGGTGGACATGGCTGCTCGTTTGAAAGAAGTCTACGACGCGAAGATCCGCGCCGCTCTGAAGTCGGAATTCGGCTACAAGAACGACCTGGAAGTTCCGCGCCTCGAGAAGATCGTGATCAACATGGGTGTCGGCGAGGCTGTCGCCGACTCCAAGAAGATCCAGCTGGCCGCCGGCGAACTCGCCGCGATCACGGGTCAGAAGCCGGTGATCACCAAGTCTCGCAAGTCGATCGCGCAGTTCAAGCTGCGTGAGGGTATGGCCGTCGGGTGCAAGGTCACGCTTCGCCGTGACCGCATGTACGAGTTCCTCGACCGACTGGTCACGATCGCTCTGCCGCGTGTCCGCGATTTCCGCGGCATCCCCGGCAACAGCTTCGACGGCCGTGGCAACTATGCCATGGGCGTGAAGGAGCAGATCATTTTCCCCGAGATCGATTACGACAAGATCGATCAGATCCGCGGCATGGACATCATTTTCGTGACGTCCGCGAAGACCGACAAGGAAGCCAAGGCGCTCCTCAAGGCCTTCGACATGCCGTTCGTGAGCTGAGGCTGGAGCACCACCATGGCCAAGACCAGTGCCGTCGAGAAGAACAAGCGGCGCATCAAGATGGCGAAGCAATTCGCCGACAAGCGCGCCCGCCTGAAGGCGATCGCCAAGGATCCGTCCGTTTCTCCCGAGGACCAGTTCGCCGCCCGCCTCAAGCTGGCCGAACTGCCGCGCAACTCTTCGAAGGTGCGTGTCCGCAACCGTTGCGAAATGACGGGCCGTCCGCGCGCCTACTATCGCAAGTTCAAGCTTTCGCGCGTCACGCTGCGTGATCTGGCCTCAAACGGCCAGATCCCGGGCATGACGAAGTCGAGCTGGTAAGGAGGGTCGGAAAATGTCTTTGAGCGATCCGCTCGGCGATATGCTGACCCGTATTCGCAACGGTCAGCATGCTCGCATGTCTGTCGTTGTGAGCCCGGCGTCGAAGCTGCGCACCAACGTTCTCGAGGTCCTCAAGCGTGAGGGCTTCATCCGCGGCTATTCCGAGGAGCAGGTCCGTCCGGGCGTGCGCAACCTCAAGATCGAGCTGAAGTATCACGAGGGCGAGCCTGTCATTAAGCAGATCTCGCGCGTGTCCAAGCCCGGTCGCCGTGTCTATTCGAAGATCGCGGACATGCCGCGGGTCTACAACGGCCTGGGCATCTCGATCCTGTCGACGCCTCGCGGCGTCATGTCGGACCTTGAGGCCCGCGCTGCCAATGTTGGCGGCGAAGTCCTCTGCCGCGTGTTCTAAGGAGGCCCCGATGTCACGCATTGGCAAGCATCCGGTGCCGGTCCCGGCGGGCGTTGACGTGAACGTCAGCGGCCAGACGGTTTCGGCCAAGGGCAAGCTGGGCTCGCTCAGCCTGACGGTCATCGATGACATCCTCGCGACTCTCGAGGATGGCAAGGTGGTCGTCGCCCCCAGGAACGACAGCAAGCGCGCCCGCAACATGTGGGCGACCACCCGCACGCTGATCTCGAACATGATCACCGGCGTCAGCACCGGTTACACGGTGAACCTGGAGATCAACGGCGTCGGTTACCGCGCGGCCGTGCAGGGCAAGGAGCTGGTCATGCAGCTCGGCTACAGCCACGACGTGAAGTACCCGATCCCGGAAGGCATCGCGATCAAGTGCGACAA
Organism: Azospirillum sp. SYSU D00513; assembly: GCF_017356015.1. Classification (GTDB taxonomy): domain Bacteria; phylum Pseudomonadota; class Alphaproteobacteria; order Azospirillales; family Azospirillaceae; genus Azospirillum. The sequence goes on along the minus strand of NZ_JAFIQV010000007.1, from coordinate 156,613 downwards.
GCCCACCGCGATCTCGGTGTCCGGCTTCGACAAGCAGAAGGTCGGCCAGGTCGCGGCCGAGATCCGCGGTTGGAAGCCGCCCGAGCCCTATAAGGGCAAGGGCATCAAGTACGAGACCGAGACCGTCCTCCGCAAGGAAGGCAAGAAGAAGTAAGGCCCGCCATGCTGAAGCCCAAGCAACTCCACGAGCGGCGCAAGCAGCGCGTCCGCTCCCAGATTGCCAAGAAGGCCGGCGGGCGCGTTCGCCTCTCCGTCTTCCGGTCCAATCTGCACATCTACGCCCAGCTCATCGACGACGTGAACGGGAAGACCCTCGCGTCCGCCTCGTCGCTCGAGAAGGATCTGCGCGAGCAGCTGAAGCACGGCGCCAACGTCGATGCGGCCAAGCGCATCGGCGCCCTGATCGCCGAGCGCGGCAAGGCTGCCGGCGTCTCCGAGGTCGTCTTCGACCGCGGCGGCTATCTTTACCATGGCCGGGTGAAAGCCCTGGCCGACGCCGCCCGCGAGGGCGGGCTGTCGTTCTAAGGAGGTCCGAATATGGCACGTGAACAAGGCGGCCGGGACAACCGTGATCGTCAGCCCCGCGAGCGGGGTGAAGAGAGCGAGCTGATCGAAAAGCTCGTCGGCATCAACCGCGTCGCCAAGGTCGTCAAGGGTGGCCGTCGGTTCGGCTTCGCCGCCCTGGTCGTCGTCGGTGACGGCAAGGGCCGCGTCGGCGTCGGTTCCGGCAAGGCCCGTGAGGTCCCGGAAGCGATCCGCAAGGCCACCGATCAGGCGAAGCGCGGCATGATCCGCGTTCCGCTCCGCGAGGGCCGCACCCTGCACCACGACGTGAACGGCCACTTCGGTGCCGGCCGCGTCGTTCTGCGGGCCGCTCCGGCCGGTACCGGCATCATCGCCGGTGGTCCGATGCGCGCGATCTTCGAAGCCCTTGGCGTGGCGGACGTGGTGACGAAGTCCATCGGCACTTCCAACCCGCACAACATGATCAAGGCGACCTTCGACGCTCTCGGTCAGGTGGTCAGCCCGCGCAGCGTGGCCGCCCGCCGCGGCCGCCGCGTCAGCGACATCCTCGGCAAGCGGGAAGCCGCAGCCGGGGCGCAGGAGGCTTGATCATGGCTGACAAGAAGACCGTCATCGTCACCCAGGTGGGGAGCCCGATCGGGCGCGAGAAGGACCAGCGCGCCACGCTGGTCGGCCTGGGCCTGAACAAGCTGCACCGGACGCGCGAGCTGGAGGACACCCCGGCGGTCCGCGGCATGATTGCCAAGGTCGCGCATCTGGTCCGCGTCGAGAACGAGGGCTGATGCCATGAAGCTGAACGAACTCCGGGACAATCCCGGCGCCCGCAAGGAGCGCACCCGCGTCGGCCGTGGTATCGGTTCCGGCAAGGGCAAGACCGGCGGCCGCGGCGTGAAGGGTCAGACCTCGCGCACGGGCGTCTCGATCAATGGCTTTGAAGGCGGCCAGATGCCCCTTCACCGCCGCCTTCCGAAGCGCGGTTTCCGCAACATCTTCGCGAAGGAATACACGGTGGTGAATCTGGGCCTGATCCAGAAGGCCATCGACGCGGGCAAGCTCGACGCCGGTCAGACGATCGACGCCGAGGCCCTGCGGAACGCCGGCGTGTGCGGCAAGATCATGAAGGACGGCGTCCGCCTGCTGGGCAAGGGCGCCATCACCTCCAAGGTCAGCTTCACGGTCGCCGGTGCGTCCAAGTCGGCGGTCGAGGCCGTGGAGAAGGCGGGTGGCAGCGTCACGCTGACCGGCCCCGCCGCCGCCGAAGCCGCCGAGTGACCGGAACGCCCGTCCTCGCGGGCGGGCGTCTTCGGAGCGTAAACGAAGCGAAATTGCGATGGGGCGGCCCGCGTCAGCGGTGCCGCCCCGTTTGCACGTAGGGGCGAGGATACGACCCATGGCATCAGCGGCCGAACAGCTTGCCGCGAATATCAATTTCGGCACCTTCGCGAAAGCCACCGAGCTGAAGAAGCGGATCTGGTTCACGCTCGGGGCGCTGATCATCTTCCGGCTGGGCACCTACATCCCGGTTCCCGGCATCGACCCGCGCGTCCTGAACGAGGTGTTCCAGCAGCAGGGCAGCGGCATCCTGGGCATGTTCGACATGTTCGCCGGTGGCGCGCTCAGCCGCATGACCATCTTCGCGCTGAACATCATGCCGTACATCTCGGCCTCCATCATCGTTCAGCTGCTGACCGCGGTGTCGCCGCAGCTCGAGACCTTGAAGAAGGAAGGCGAGTCGGGACGCAAGAAGCTCAACCAGTACACCCGCTACGGCACGGTGCTCCTCGCGACGGTGCAGGCCTGGGGCCTAGCCATCGGCATGGAGGCCATGAGCGGGGCTTCGGGTCCCGCGGTCGTCGAGCCGGGGATGTTCTTCCGCATCGCCACGGTGATCACGCTGGTCGGCGGCACCATGTTCCTGATGTGGCTGGGCGAACAGATCACCGCCCGCGGCATCGGCAACGGCATCTCGCTGATCATTTTCGCCGGCATCGTCGCCGAGCTGCCGCGCGCTCTGGTGAGCACGCTGGAGTTGGGCCGCACCGGTGCCCTGTCCGCGCTCTTCATCATCTTCCTGCTGGTGATGGCTGCGGCCGTGGTGTTCTTCATCGTCTTCATGGAGCGCGCGCAGCGCCGGCTTCTGGTGCAGTATCCCAAGCGCCAGGTCGGCAACCGCGTGTTCGGCGGCGAGGCCTCGCATCTGCCGCTGAAGATCAACACCGCGGGCGTCATCCCGCCGATCTTCGCGTCCTCGCTCCTGCTGCTGCCTCTGACCGCCGTCGGCTTCGCCGGCAACGGCGGCCCGGAATGGCTGCGCACGGCCTCCGCCTATCTCGCGCACGGCACCTTGCTCTACATGGTGCTCTATGCCGCGATGATCGTGTTCTTCAGCTTCTTCTACACGGCCATCGTCTTCAACCCGGCCGAGACGGCGGACAACCTCCGCAAGAACGGCGGCTTCCTGCCGGGCGTGCGGCCGGGCAAGAACACGGCCGACTTCATCGACTACACGCTGACCCGCCTCACGGTGATCGGGTCGGCCTATATGGTCGCAGTCTGCCTCCTGCCGGAAATCCTGATTTCCCAGCACTCCGTTCCGTTCTATTTTGGCGGCACGAGTCTGCTGATCGTGGTCACGGTGACGATGGACACGGTCGCGCAGATTCACTCCCATCTGCTGGCGCACCAGTATGAGGGGCTGATCAAAAGAGCGAAGCTGCGGGGGAAAAAATAATGAATCTGATACTGCTCGGGCCTCCGGGCGCCGGCAAGGGCACGCAGGCCCGTCGCCTGGAAGAGAGCCGCGGCCTGGTCCAGCTCTCCACCGGCGACATGCTGCGCGCCCTGGTCGCCGAAGGCGGGCCTCTCGGTCAGCAGGCCAAAGACATAATGGCCGCCGGCAAGCTCATGCCGGACAGCCTGATGGTCGAGATGATCGGCGAGCGTATCTCCAAGCCGGACGTGTCGAAGGGGTTCATCCTCGACGGTTTCCCGCGCACGGTCGCGCAGGCCACGGCGCTGGACACCATGCTGTCGGAAAAGGGTCTGAAGCTCGACCATGTGATCGAGATGCAGGTCGTTGACGACATCCTGGTGGACCGCATCACCGGCCGCTACACCTGCGCCAAGTGCGGCAAGGGCTATCACGACCGGTTCGAGCAGCCGAAGGTTCAGGGCGTCTGCGACGCGTGCGGCTCCACGGAGTTCAAGCGCCGCGCCGACGACAAGGCCGAGACGGTCAGCACCCGACTCGAACAGTACCATCAGCAGACCGCGCCGATTCTTCCCTATTACCGGGACCGCGGCGTGCTGAAGTCGGTGGACGGCATGGCCGACATCGACGAGGTCACCCGCCAGATCGAGGCGGTCCTGGCCGGCTGAGGCCGGGATCGTTGCTGCGGAACCGGCATCCCGGCCTTCGGTGGAGGGCAGGGGATTGTGGTTTACTGTTTCGGTGACACATCTGGTTGACAAGGGCGCGCAACGTCATATACTGCGCGCCCTTGGACCCTTTCGGGGTCCAAACGAATTCCTATATCCTGGCTCCTCCACCTCTGAGCCGGGTCGTGTTGGTCGAGAGCAGCCCCGGAAGGGGCAGCAGAGAGAATCTGAGGAGAGCAGGCGTGGCGCGTATTGCTGGCGTCAACATTCCCACGCAGAAGCGCGTGGAGATCGCGTTGACCTACATTCATGGTATCGGTCCGTCGAAGGCCAAGGAAATCTGCGGCAAGCTGAGCATCCCGGTGGAACGCCGGGTGAACCAGCTGACCGACGACGAGGTCCTTCGGATCCGCGAGACCATCGACAGCGACTATTCGGTCGAGGGTGACCTCCGCCGTTCGGTCGCGATGAACATCAAGCGTCTGATGGACATGGCGTCCTACCGTGGCCTGCGTCACCGTAAGGGCCTGCCGGTCCACGGTCAGCGCACCCACACCAACGCCCGCACCCGCAAGGGTCCGGCGAAGCCGATCGCCGGCAAGAAGAAGTAAGACAGAGGATTACCTTCCATGGCTAAGCCTTCCGCTGCTTCGCAGCGTCTGCGTCGTCGTGAGCGCAAGAACATCACCGCCGGCGTCGCCCACGTGAACGCCTCGTTCAACAACACGATGATCACCATCACCGACGCGCAGGGCAACACCATCGCCTGGTCGTCCTCGGGCACGATGGGCTTCAAGGGCTCGCGCAAGTCGACCCCCTATGCCGCCCAGGTGGCTGCCGAGGATGCCGGCCGGAAGGCGCAGGAACACGGCATGAAGACCCTCGAGGTTGAGGTGAAGGGTCCGGGTTCGGGGCGTGAGTCGGCACTGCGCGCCCTGCAGTCGATCGGCTTCCAGATCACCTCGATCCGCGACGTCACGCCGATCCCGCACAACGGCGTTCGCCCGCCGAAGAAGCGCCGCGTCTAAAGGTCTCTCTGTTTCTCCGCTGCTGCGGGGACCGACCGTTCCGGGAAAGGCGGCCGCCAGCCATCGCGGCCACCCCAGCATGGGAACGGAGTTCGGTCCCCGCAGTCGTGCGTCCACCCGATGGCAAGAGGTGTTTCCGTGCTCCAGAAGAACTGGCAGGAACTGATTAAGCCGAACAAGCTCGACATCCAGCCGGGCGACGACGCCGACCGTCAGGCGACGGTCGTTGCCGAACCGCTCGAGCGGGGCTTCGGCCTGACCCTCGGCAACGCGCTGCGCCGCGTTCTGCTCTCCTCGCTGCAGGGTGCGGCCGTCACGTCGATCCAGATCGACGGCGTTCTGCACGAGTTCTCGTCCATCCCCGGCGTCCGCGAGGATGTGACCGACATCGTCCTGAACATCAAGACGATGGGTCTGCGCATGGGCGGCGAAGGCCCCAAGCGCATGCGCCTGCGCGCGGAAGGGCCGGGCGAGGTCAAGGCCGGCATGATCGAATCCGGCGCCGACATCCAGGTCATGGACCCGGACCTGGTCATCTGCACGCTGGACGCCGGCGCGCGGCTGAATATGGAACTGACGGTCGAGAGCGGGAAGGGCTACGTCCCGGCCAGCCAGAACCGTCCGGAAGACGCGCCGATCGGCCTGATCCCGGTCGATGCGCTGTTCTCCCCGGTCCGCAAGGTGTCCTACAAGGTCGACAACGCCCGCGTCGGGCAGGTCACCGACTATGACCGCCTGACCATGGTGCTGGAGACCAACGGTTCGGTGAAGCCGGACGATGCCGTGGCGCTCGCCGCCCGCATCCTGCAGGACCAGCTGCAGCTCTTCATCAACTTCGAGGAGCCGACGCACGCCGTCTCCGAGGAGAAGCACGAGGAGGTTCCGTTCAACAAGAACCTGCTCCGCAAGGTGGACGAGCTGGAGCTGTCGGTCCGTTCGGCCAACTGCCTCAAGAACGACAACATCGTCTACATCGGCGACCTCGTGCAGAAGACGGAGGCGGAAATGCTCCGCACCCCGAACTTCGGCCGCAAGTCGCTGAACGAGATCAAGGAAGTGCTGGCCCAGATGGGTCTGCACCTCGGCATGGAAATCCCGAACTGGCCGCCCGAGAACATCGAGGAACTGGCCAAGCGTCTGGAAGAGCCGTATTGATCTTCGCCTGACGATCCGTGTATGACACGGGCGCGTTCCGACCGGGGCCGAAAGGCCCCGGTCTTTTTATGAGAGCCGGTTTCGGGCGCTCGCTGCTTTCAGGACCGGATCGGTCCGCCTCCGTCCGTACCAGTCTCCTCCGTCACGCGCGGCGGCCTGGGCGGCGGGGTTCACCATCGGCTCCCCGAGGGGGGCCAAGCCATGCAGGAGGACCAAAATGCGTCACGGCGTATCTGGACGTAAACTGAGCAAGACCACCAGCCACCGTAAGGCCATGTTCTCCAACATGGCGAACGCGCTGATCAAGCACGAGCAGATCAAGACGACCCTGCCGAAGGCCAAGGAGCTGCGTCCGATCGTCGAGCGTCTGATCACGCTCGGCAAGAAGGGTGGCCTCGCCAACCGCCGTCTCGCCTTCGCGCAGCTGCGCGACGACGCGATGGTGACGAAGCTCTTCACCGCCGTCGCCGACCGCTACAAGGACCGCCAGGGTGGCTACACCCGCGTCCTGAAGGCCGGTTTCCGCTACGGCGACGCGGCCCCGATGGGCGTGATCGAGCTGGTGGACCGCGACGTCGATGCGAAGGGCCAGGACTCCGGTCCGGTCCAGATCAACGACGAAGACACCGACCAGGCCGCCTGAGTGCGGTTTCCGACCGGCCGGGCCTGAAAGGGCCGGGCCGGCGGTCGGGTCAAAAGGAGCCCTTCTTCCGGAGCGATCCGGGGGAAGGGCTTTTTTCTTGGGCTTTTCTTGAGCGCGGCCGTTCCTTTCGGGAGTTTCAGGGCGGCGGAGCCGTGGATCAATCCCATGTGGGTCCTGTTCCGCTCTTCGTGTCTGTCGTACCTTGTTCCGGACCGTCCGGCATGCCGGCGGGAAGCCTCGCGCCTCGGGCGCGGGTGCGCCACCATGGGCCACGGCCCGCGCGTCACGTACAGGAGCCCTAGCCGAGATGTTTCGTCGGATCACCCTTGTTTCCCTGCTGCTGCTGGCCGTTTCGGCCTGCGCGGATGCTCCGGCGCGCCCCGCGGCCTCCGGCGTCGAGGCGCAGCCGCGCACCGTGCAGTCGGTGCCCCAATCCACCCCGCGTCCGGGCGACGATTCGCCGCTCCTGAATGACCACTCCGGTGGCAACCAGCAATCCTGCCAGCGGCAGTGCGAGCGCACCTTCAACATTTGCGGCGATTCGGTCGCGGCGCGGTCGCAGAGCGGCGACGACAGCCCGGACCGCCCGGGCCTGTTCTCGCCGATCAACAACTGCCGCGACGAGATGCAGCGCTGCCTGCGCCGCTGCGGCTCGCCGAACTGACGGCCGTGTAGGGCCGGGGGAGCGCGGCATGGCGCGCATGGGCGACGCGGGTGCGGGTCTGTTCGACGGGGAGGCCCCGCGCCCCTTGGCCGACCGGCTGCGGCCGCGCGGCCTGGGCGAAGTGGTCGGGCAGGAGCATTTGCTGAAGCCCGAGGGGCCGCTCGGCCGGATGGTCGCGGCCCGCCGTCTTGCCTCCATGATCCTGTGGGGGCCGCCGGGCTGCGGCAAGACGACCATCGCCCGCCTGCTCGCCCAATCGACCGAGCTGCATTTCGAACCCCTGTCCGCCGTCTTCAGCGGCGTCGCCGACCTGCGCAAGATCTTCGAGGCGGCGCGAGGCCGGCGGACGGCGGGGCAGGGCACGCTGCTCTTCATCGACGAGATCCACCGCTTCAACCGCGCCCAGCAGGACGGCTTCCTCCCCTATGTGGAGGACGGCACTGTCACGCTGGTCGGGGCGACGACCGAGAACCCCTCCTTCGAACTGAACGCGGCTCTCCTGTCGCGTGCCCAGGTCTTCGTGCTGAACCGGCTGGACGACGCGGCGCTGGAGCGGCTGCTGGCGCGGGCAGAGGAGGTGACGGAACGCGCGCTGCCGCTGGACGCTGATGCCCGCGCCGCGCTGAAGGCCATGGCCGACGGCGACGGCCGTTTCCTGCTGAACCTGTGCGAGGAGCTGTTCGCCCTTCCGTCCCCGGGGGAGGGTGGAACGGTGCTCGACACCAACGCCCTGACGGCGACGGTCCAGCGCCGCGCCCCCGTCTACGACAAGGCGCAGGAGGGGCACTACAACCTCATCAGCGCGCTTCACAAGTCTCTGCGGGGCTCCGACACCGACGCCGGTCTCTATTGGCTCGCCCGCATGCTGGCGGGCGGCGAGGACCCCCGCTTCATCGCCCGGCGCCTGACGCGCTTCGCGGTGGAGGATGTGGGCATGGCCGATCCCGGCGCCCTGACCCAGTCCATCGCCGCCTGGGAAGCCTATGAGCGGCTCGGCAGCCCGGAGGGGGAGCTGGCCCTCGCGCAGCTCGTCATCTATCTCGGCACCGCGCCCAAGTCGAACGCCGGCTACAACGCCTACAAGGGCGCCATGCGCGCGGCGAAGGAGACGGGCTCGCTCATGCCGCCAAAGCACATCCTGAACGCGCCGACGAAGCTGATGAAGCAGATCGGCTATGGCGCGGGCTACGAGTACGACCATGATTCGGCCGACGGCTTCAGCGGCCAGAACTATTTTCCCGACGGCATGCCGCGCCGCCGTTTCTACGATCCGGTCGAGCGCGGCTTCGAGCGGGAGATCCGCAAGCGGCTGGATTATTGGGCGAAGCTGCGCGAGCGGCGGGCCGCCGAGACGTGACGCCTTCCTTCCCCCGCTTCGTCGCCATCGACTGGTCGGGCGCCCGGGGCAAGCGCTACGCGGGCGTGGCCGTGGCGGAATGCGGGCCGGGCAACGAAGCACCCCGGATCGTGCCGGGGCCGGGCGGTTGGTGGTCGCGGACGGCGGTGCATGACTGGCTGCTGGAGTTGCTGGGGCGTGGGCCGGCTCTGGTCGGGATCGACTGCGCCTTCTCGCTGCCCTTCGCGGTCGCCGCGCGCTATTTCGCCGATCCCGACGCTGCGACCGCCTTCGACCTGTGGGACCGGGTGGAGGAGGTCGCCTCCGTTGAGCCGGACTTCGCGGGCGGCGCCTTCGCCGAGCATCCCGACTATGGGCGCGACTTCTGGCGCGCCGGCCTCCAGCCGGACTGGTATCGGGATCCGCACCGCCTGACCGAACGGGTCTGCCGCGCCGATGGCTACGGCAGCCCGCAGAGCCCCTACAAGCTGATCGGCTCCAAGCAGGTGGGGAAGGGCGCCCTCGCCGGCATGCGCATGCTGCGCGCCCTGAGGGCGGCGGCACCGGACCGCGTGGCGGTCTGGCCATTCGAGGCGCCCGGAGCGGATGGTGCGCTGTTCCTGGAGATCTACCCGCGCCTGTTCCTGAAGCGCGCGGGCTTCGGCCTGCGCAAGATCCGCAGCGCCTCCGACATCGACGCCGCTCTCGGCTTTCTCGGATCGCGCCCGGCGGGGTTGGGTGCGTCGGTCAGCGACCATGACGCCGACGCCCTGGTCTCCGCCGCCGGGCTGCGGTGGCTGGCCTCCCGCCCCGAGGTCTGGTCGCCCCCGGCCATGGACGAGAACGCCCGCAGGCGCGAGGGGTGGATCTTCGGGGTCGGCGACCGGGATTAAGCGGTCGGGTCCGAGAGCGCCGACAGCACCGCCGCCGTGTCCGTCACCGTCGCGTATTCGCCGTCCATGTTGGCGAGCGACAGGTCGTGCACCTCCGCCGCCGTCCGCATCCGTCCGGAGAAATCGGGCCGTGCGAAGGTGAAGCAGGCGTCCGCGGCCAGATAGGTCTGGAAGCCGAGATTGCCGGCCATGCGCACGGTGGCCTCGACGCTGTTGTTGGTGATGACGCCGGCCACCACCAGCGTGCCGATTCCCGCCGCGCGCAGCCGGGCCTCCAGGTCCGTGCGGATGAAGGCGCTGTTCGCCGTCATCGGCACGACCGTCTCGCCGGGCTGCGGCATGGCCTCCGGCTTGAAGGCGTGGCCGGGCGTGCCGGGCCGGTAGCTGGAGGCGGGCTCCGTCGAATCGTGCCGTATGTGGAAGAGCGGGCGCCCCTCGCGTCGCCATGCGGCGAGCAGGGCGGCGACCCTGGCCTCGGCATCCGGGTTGTTGCGCGGGCCGTGCCGCGCCCAGCGCGGGTCGTCGATGGCCCGTTGCAGATCGACCAGGAGGAGGGCGGCGTTTCGAGGGAGGGTCGGCGCGGTCATGGCGCCAGCATGGCACGGGGGCGGAAGGCTCGCCAGCCATGCTCCGCCGTTCCCTCCATTCGCGTGACAATCCCGGCTTTTTCTGGCTCTAATCCCGCCCGAAACCATGCCGGAGGCCCCGTGTCCGCACCGCCCGCCACACTCCTCGCCGTCGCCGCCGGCGGTGCGGTCGGATCGGTGGCCCGTTACCTGGCGGCCGCGGCGGTCGGGCAATGGCTCGGCACGCGCTTCCCCTTCGGCACGCTGGCCGTGAACGTCCTCGGATGCTTCACGATGGGCGTGCTGTCGGAGACGGCCCTGCGGGTCTGGGAGCCGGGGCCGGAGCTTCGCGCCTTCCTGCTCGTCGGCCTGCTCGGCGGTTTCACGACCTTTTCGTCCTTCTCCCTGGACGTCGGGACCCTGGTCGGCCGGAACGAACTCCTGCCGGCGATGGGTTATGTTTTGGCCTCGGTGGTGTTGACCATACTGGGCTTCTTTGCCGGCCTCGCGGCCGTGCGCTTCCTTTCAGCGGTGTCCGTGTCATGACTGCTTCCGATTCGACCTCCTCCTCCTCCCAGCGCGCCGGCAGCATCGTCACCCGGACCGTCGAACGCGACGAGGCCGACGTCCGGCTCGACCGCTGGTTCAAGCGCCACTACCCGGACGTGACGCACGGCCACCTTCAGCGCCTGCTGCGCACCGGTCAGGTGCGGGTGGACGGCAAGCGGGCGGAGGCCAACTCGCGCCTCAGCCCCGGCCAGCAGATCCGCATCCCGCCGCTCGGCCACGCCGCACCGGTCGAGGAGATGCTGCGCCCGGCACCGAAGAAGCCAGCCATCTCCGACAAGGACGCCGCCGCCCTCCAGGCCATGGTGCTGTTCCGGGACGATGACGTGATCGCCATCAACAAGCCGGCGGGCCTCGCCGTGCAGGGCGGCACGGGCACGACCAAGCATCTGGACGCCATGCTCGACGTTCTGCGCTTCGACGGGAAGGAGCGGCCGAAGCTGGTCCACCGGCTCGACAAGGACACGTCCGGCGTGCTGCTGCTCGCCCGCACGACCTTTGCCGCCAGCCGCCTGACGGAGATGTTCCGCGGCAAGGACGTGAAGAAGATCTACTGGGCGGTCACCGTCGGCGTGCCCAAGCCCTACCAGGGCAAGATCGACCTGGCGCTCGCCAAGGAAGGCGGGCCGGGCGGCGAGCGCGTGGCCGGCGACGACGACGACGGCAAGCGGGCGCTGACCTATTTCAGCGTGCTGGAGAACGCCGGCAAGCAGGCGGCCTTCGTCGCCATGTGGCCGCGCACCGGCCGCACCCACCAGCTCCGCGTCCACATGGCCGCCATCGGCACGCCGATTCTCGGCGACGGCAAATACGCGGGTCAGGGCGCCATCATCCCCGGCGCCGAAGTGCCCAAGAAGCTGCACCTCCACGCCCGCCGCCTGATCCTGCCGCACCCCCGCGGCAACAAGACCATCGACGTCACCGCCCCTCTGCCGGACCACATGCTGCAGACCTGGAAATACATGGACTTCAGCGCCAACCTCCGCGAAGACCCGTTCGTGGACGTGGAATGAGGTAGCACTCCAAAGGGCGGTCTGCCGCCTCGGCGATAAAATGGCGCCGAGGCTATCTCCTCCCGCTTGCGAGAATGCCGTCAGGCTCGGTACGTCAGATGGACACCCCCGCCGACTGTGGGCTTTTACGAAGAGTGCGGCGGTGTAGCGGGGTGCCTACACCGCCAGCACGACTCGATATCAGTAGGCGTTTGGCCGCGCCTTATCTGAGCAAATTTCAGCTGGACACTTTCTCCGAGTAGGATGCCGCAGTTTGCCGCAGACGTTCGGCAAACCCGTAGATGTCATCAACGCTATCAATCTTGATACGCTCTTCCTGTTTGTCCGCAGTGAACAGGCTGATGTACTTGACCGTCTTCGCGTTGAAGTGCAGGCGGGCAAGCGGCTTTCTGTTGCTGTCGTCTATAATAATGGCGCAATATCTTTGTGCGTCCCGCATTGTGACCCGATCCGCTTTGATCTCTGAGCGGACAATGGCCTTTATGATGTGGTAGGCCTCGATTTCCTCGGGAGTGGTCACAACACCTTCTTCCCCGCCGCTGCTATCCGCACTGACTGGCTCGATCACAGAAACGGCTGGCGGTGTTGGCCAGTTGGTCGTGCCGACTTCCAAAGCCGTGGCGAGTCTCCGGTCGATCATGTCGCGGATGGCGTCCTTGATCGCAACGGCCACCAGCGGGGCGAATTCCTCTTTGACCTTCTGAATGAACCGCCCCTCATAAACGCGGGCGACCATCATCCTGACGAGTTCTTCGGACGGGTTATCGAATTCCTTGATCAGCTCAGCCTTTATAGCGGAGCTGTATTTCAAGTTGCTCGCTGTCGAAAGGATTGTATCCAGATCGAACATGTCGATAGCAAACTTCTGGAGTTCGGCAACGTCGTCGGGGCGATGGTCCAGAATGTTGAATTGAAAGAACGGCCTCTGATCCATTTTGTTCGGCTCGTCCAAGTCCGAATAGAACCAGTAGTCAATTCCATTGGTCAGGATGGCGAAACGGGCATCCGTGACAGAGAAATAGCGATAGAGTTGGGACATATGGCTAACGGCAAGATTGGCGCCGCAGCCCTTGCACTCCACCAGCATGGAAATTTTGCCGTTGAGCTTGATGGCGTAATCGACCTTTTCGCCCTTCTTCACACCCACATCGGCCGTGAACTCCGGTACAACGATGTCGGGATCGAACACGTCGTAACCAAGGGCGCTGAGGAACGGCATGACGAAAGCATTTTTGCATGCTTCTTCAGTCAGGACGCTTGCCCGCTGCTTTTCGATACGACCACCAAGTGTCTTGATCTTATCGGCCAGTTCCACGCCACACCCCCGCATGTGTATTTAGGTGCGCATTGCTCACGCTTGAGCGCAACGCATGCGGGTAAAAATACCGCAGGGCCAAGGGGGAAGTCACGTTCCCTCAGCGTTCAGCAACCTGCCTGGAGCGAGGACTCCATTCGCACTCTGCGGGGGTCGGTGGGTCTCCGAGCTTCGCTTCCTTACGTGACGCCTTTCTCATCCGCGCTGTTGAGTGAAGCCAAGCCAGCGGCTAGGTTGAAACGATCCTGTTGACCAGAGCCAACTCGGAGCGGGCGTTTGCCACCTAACTCTTTGAAACTCGCCCTCTTCGACTGCGACGGCACGCTGGTGGACAGGCAGTTCGCCATCATTGAGGCCATGACCACGGCCTGGGCGGAGCATGGGCTGGGGGAGCCCAGCGCCATGGCGGTGCGGGGGCTGGTCGGGTTGCCGCTGGTCGAGGCGGTGGCGCGGCTGCTGCCGGGGGCGGACGCAAACCTGCATGAGCGGGTGGCGGAGAGCTACAAAGCGGCCTTCGCGGCGCAGCGGCAGCGCGGCGACCTGCACGAGCCGCTGTTCCCGGGCATCCGCGAGGTGCTGGACGCGCTCGACGGCGCCAACGTGCTGCTCGGCGTCGCCACGGGGAAGTCGCGGCGGGGGCTGCTGGCGGTGCTGGAGCGGCACGGGCTGCGGGACCGCTTCGTCACCTTGCAGACCAGCGACATCGGCCCCGGCAAGCCGCATCCGGACATGGTGCTGCGCGCGCTGGCGGAAACCGGCGCGGACGCCGACGACACGGTTGTGATCGGCGACACGACATACGACATACAGATGGCGCGCAGCGCGCGGGTCTGGTCGGTCGGGGTGTCCTGGGGCTATCCGCGGTTCCCGACCTGGAGAAGGCCGGGGCCGACCGCATCGTCCACAACGGGCCGGAGGCCGCGAGGGCGATGCTGGAGCTGCTGCGCGTGGGTGAGACTGTTTCTGCCAAGGGTGCCGAATGAAGCGTTTTTACAAGGCCGTCTCGGTCGAGGCCGTGGACGGCGGGTTCGATGTGCGCCTCGACGGCCGCCCGATCCGCAGCCCGGCCAAGGCCCCGCTGGTGATCCCGTCGGAGCCTCTGGCGCGGGGCATCGCCGCGGAGTGGGAGGCCCAGGGCGACGACATCAAGCCGAGCGACATGCCGCTGATGCAGCTCGCCAGCACGGCGGTGGACCTGATCGGCAAGGGGCGGGCGCAGATCGTGGACGGAGTCGTCGGCTATGCCGGCACCGACCTGCTCTGCTACCGCGCCGAACACCCGCAGCCGCTGGTGGACCGCCAGGCACGGCTGTGGCAGCCGCTGCTGGACTGGGCGACGCTGCGCTACGACGCGCCGCTGCAGGTCTGCGCCGGGCTGATGCCGAAGCCCCAGCCGGAACACGCCATCCGCGCCCTGCGGGCGGCGGTGGAGGAAATGGACGACTGGACCCTCTCCGCCTTCCAGACGGCGACGGGGGCCTGCGGCTCGCTGGTCGTGGCGCTCGCCCTGTTCGAGGGGCGCATCGACGCCGAGGAGGCCTTCGAGGTCTCGCAGCTTGATGAGACCTTCCAGATCGAGCAGTGGGGCGAGGACGCCGAGGCGACCAAGCGCCGCGCCAACCTGCGCGCGGACATCGCCTCCTGCCGTCGCTTCGTGGACCTGCTGCGCGCCTGACGCCACGGGCCGTTTGACAGGAGCCGGCGCACGAAAAAGCCCCCGCGGATCGCTCCGCGGGGGCTTTCCGTCTTACGTCGGTCCGAGCGGTTACTGGCCGCTGGTGCCGCCGTTGACGTTGTTGGAGCCGGTGGCGGGGCCGCCCATCGGGGTGGCGGTCGTACCCGTACCGGTCGCCGGGGCCGGGGCGTTCATCGTGTCCGGCTTGTTGGCCTTGGCGTCGCCCTTGTCGCCGCGGTTCAGCGAGGTCATGCTGTCGTTGTACTCGAACTCCGGCATCGACTCGACGTCCTGCTGGGTCATGCCGGTGATGTCCACGCGCCCCTCCTCGGCGTTCAGCTTCGCCTGGGAGACGTCGATGGCGATTTGCTTGGCGCCGATCCCGAGGAAGCCGCCGGACGACACCACGAGCTGCTGCGGCTGGCCGTCCGTGCCGAGGATGACGTCCTCGACTTCGCCGATCTTCTCGTCGTTCGCGCCGTAGACGGTCTTGCCCATCATCTCCTCGGCGCTGGCGCTCATCGACGAGCTGTCCATCGAGGTGGAAGAGGAGGTGGAGGCGCCGCTCTGGGCCTGGTCGCCGGTCATGCCGGTGCTGGTGCCGGTGGCGTTCGAGGTGCCGGCGCCGTTCTGCGTGGTCATGCCCGCGGCATCGGAAGTGCCGCCGGGCGAACTGGTGTCCGTCGAGGAAGTCTGAGCGAATGCCGCACCAGTCATGAGGGCAAACGCCGACACGGCCGCGATAAGTTCCTTCCGCATGATCGACTCCTTGTTTTATGGCGGGGGCGTGTTGTTCTCACGCCCTTGCTTGTCTTGCTGACAAAGTTATTAACGCCTGAGGAAGTCGATTAATCCCATACCGGGCCGCCATCATTCGGGGCAACCCCTTCGATGGTGGTTTCCGATATGTCAGAAACTTAAAAACTGGCCCAATCCGGCTTGCGAGCCGTTACCTTTGTTTCACCGGCCAGCAGCTTTGACTTGTCCGTTTCCGCGCGGGCCGCCTCCTCGAGCCGCAGCAGGGCCAGCGCCTGCCCGTCGCGGCCGCTGCGGATCTCCCCGACCTCGCGCCCGTCCAGCGTCACCGGGGTGCCCGGCTCGGGCAACGGGCCGTCGAGCGTCACGGGGAACAGCTTCTTCTTGATCAGGGCCCGGTATTTGGTGCGCGCCGTCAGCTCCTGGCCCATGTAGCAGCCCTTGTCCCAGGAAATGGCGTTCAGATCGTCCAGCCCGTTCTCCAGCGCGATGGCCTTCTCGGGCACGAGATCGCGGCTGCCGTCCGGAACGCCGAGCGACAGCCGCAGCCGGTCGTAATCCGCCGCGTCCTGCACCGCCAGTCCGGCTCCCTCCAGCGCCGCCGCCGCACCTTCGGCCGGCAGGATCGCCCGCGCCCCAAGGGCGGGCAGGCGCGGGTCGGTGAAGACGATTCCGCCGCCGAAGGGGCGGGCGGCGCCGGCCTCTGCCGGCAGGCCCAGCCGGTCCAGGGCACCCTGGCCGAAGACCGCCGCGACGGCGAAGGTCCCGGCCCGGTCCTCAAGCGCGACCTTGGAGCGCAGCTTGTACATGCGCAGACGGCGCAGCAGGTCCTCGCGTCGCGCCGCCTCAACGTCCAGAAGGATGGCGCCCTCATGCTCGGCCAGCAGGAAATCGTGCATGTACTTGCCCTGCGGCGTCAGGAACAGGCTGTAGAGCGCCCGTTCCCCGGAGGCGCGGCGCATGTCGTTGGACACCAGCCCTTGCAGGAAGGTGGCGCGGTCCTCGCCGCTCACCGCCAGAACGCCCCGGTCCCCCAGAATCGCGTACCCCGCCCGACCGTCCGTCATGCCGTCCTCCAGAACCCGTGGGGCAAAAACCACATGGCGCGGGCCGCATGAACGCGCCCGCGCTTAGCCGATAGTTGGGCGGGAAGCTTGGGCAAGACAAGACCGCCCGCGGCGGCGGGGCGGGGCCAGCGGGCAGGGCAGGGATGCACCGCGACAGAAGGGGCAGGGGCCTAACCCGTAGGGCGTCCGCCCGCGCTTGCGCCCTTGCAGGGTTGGTAAACCCATTCCTGCTCTTTTCTCCTCACGCCGAAAGAGGCATCGTGCGGCCATGCCCGAGTCGGACGACGGCCCGGGCCGATCACCCGTTCCGAGGACCGTCCGCGCATGAGCACCCTTCCCGTTTCCCGCAATTCCGCCGGAAAAATCGTTCCCGTCCTGCTGTCGGGCGGGACGGGCTCCCGGCTCTGGCCGCTGTCGCGGGAACTCTACCCGAAGCAGCTCCTGGCGCTTTGCTCGGACCGGTCGATGCTTCAGGACACCGCGACGCGCGTCACCGACGCCGACCGGTTCGCCGCCCCGCTGGTGATCTGCAACCAGGAGCACCGCTTCATCATCGCCGAGCAGATGCGCCAGAGCGGCATCCGCCCCGGCGCCATCCTGCTGGAGCCGGTCGGCCGCAACACCGCCGCCGCCTGCGCCGTGGCCGCCCTGACGGCGGTCCGCGAGGATGAGGACGCGCTGCTGCTCGTGCTGCCCGCCGACCATCTCGTGCGCGACCTGCCGGCCTTCGGCGCGGCGGTGGACCGCGCCGCCGAGGCGGCGGCCAAGGGCCTGCTGGTGACCTTCGGCATCACCCCGACGGCACCCGAGACGGGCTATGGCTACATTCGGCGCGGCGCGCCGCTCGACGCGGTGGACGGCGCCTTCCGCGTCGCCGAGTTCGTCGAAAAGCCGGCGCGGCGCACCGCCGAGAGCTATGTGGCGAGCGGCGACTACGCCTGGAACAGCGGCATGTTCCTGTTCCCCGCCGCCGCCATGCTGGCGGAGCTGGAGCGGCACGCGCCCGAGGTGCTGGAGGGCGCCCGCGCGGCGCTGGACCGGGCCGCGCGCGATCTCGACTTCCTCCGTCTGGACGAATCGGCCTTTGCCGCCATCCCCTCCATCTCCATCGACTACGCGTTGATGGAGCGCACCGATTCGGCCGTGGTGGTCCCCTGCGACCTGGGCTGGACCGACGTCGGCTCCTGGTCGGCCCTGTGGGACGTCGGGACCAAGGACCTGAACGGCAACGTCGCGCTCGGCGACGTGATGACGGAGGACGCCCGGAACTGCTACGTCAACAGCGATGGGCACCTGACGGCGCTGGTCGGGGTCGAGGACGTGGTGGTGGTCGTCACCGACGACGCGGTGCTGGTCGCCGGCCGCGACAAGGCGCAGGACGTGAAGCTGGTGGTCGAGCGGCTCAAGAAGGAGGGCCGTCCGGAGCCGCTGAACCACCGCAAGGTCCATCGCCCCTGGGGTTCCTACCAGTCCGTGCACTCGGGCGCGCGCTTCCAGGTCAAGAACCTGACCGTCCTGCCCGGCGCCCGCCTGTCGCTGCAACGCCACCATCACCGCGCCGAACATTGGGTGGTGGTGCAGGGGACGGCGCTGGTCACGCGCGGCGAGGAGCAGGTCCACGTCTACGAGAACCAGTCCATCTACATCCCCATGGGCACCGTCCACCGGCTGGAGAATCCCGGCAAGGTGCCGCTCCAGCTCATCGAGGTGCAGTCCGGCTCCTACCTGGGCGAGGACGACATCGTGCGTATCGAGGACAATTACGGCCGCGGCTGAACCCGGCGGGAATTCTGCGGCAGGAATGGGCAATTGCCCAGGGAACGGGCGGACCGTTCGGCTATTGACGGCTGTAGCGCCCTAAGCGCTACTCTGTCCGGACGTGGCATGGCTTTGGCATGTCCGGCACCACCCGTCTGAATTGGATCCGCCCTCCTTGGATTCCCCATCCCCGTTCCCGCCGGCCTCCCAGCCGTCCCCGCCGCCCCGCTCCTCCGCGCCCCGCCTCGTCCTGCGGGGCGTCACGAAGCGCTTCCCGGGCTGTCTCGCCAACGACTCGGTCGACCTCGTGCTGCAGCCGGGCGAGATCCACGCGCTGCTGGGCGAGAACGGCGCCGGCAAGTCGACGCTGGTGAAGATCATCTACGGCGTCCTGCACGCCGACTCCGGCTCCCTGCTCTGGGAGGGGGAGGAGGTGACGGTCGCCGATCCCGCCGCCGCCCGGCGGCTGGGAATCGGCATGGTCTTCCAGCATTTCTCGCTCTTCGACACGCTGACGGTCACGGAGAACATCTCCCTCGGCCTCGACAATCCGGGGCCGATGAAGGATCTGGCCGAGCGGGTGCGCGCGGTGTCGGAGCGCTACGGGCTGGCGCTCGACCCCGGCCGCCATGTCCACAGCCTGTCGGTCGGCGAGCGGCAGCGCGTGGAGATCGTGCGCTGCCTTCTCCAGAACCCGAAGCTCCTGATCATGGACGAGCCGACCTCCGTGCTGACGCCGCAGGAGGTGGAGAAGCTGTTCGAGACCCTGCGCCGGCTGGCGGCGGAGGGCTGCACCATCCTCTACATCAGCCACAAGCTGGAGGAGATCCGCAGCCTGTGCGACCGCGCCACCGTGCTGCGCGGCGGCCGGGTGGTCGGCGCGTGCGACCCGCGCCGGGAAACCGCGCGTGGCCTCGCCGAGATGATGATCGGCACCGAGCTGGCAGCACCCGTGCGCCCGCCGCAGGCCGCACCCGGTGCGGCACGGCTCCAGGTCCGGGGCCTCTCAACCCGCTCGGCCGATCCCTTCGCCACCAACCTGAAGGACATCGGCTTCGAGGTGCGGGCCGGCGAGATCCTGGGCATCGCCGGGGTCGCCGGCAACGGCCAGGCGGAGCTGATGGCGGCGCTGAGCGGCGAGGAACCGTCCGCCGACCCGGACGCCGTGCGCATCGACGGCACGCCCGCCGGGCGGCTGGGGCCGAAGCAGCGGCGCCGGCTCGGCCTCGCCTTCGTGCCGGAGGAGCGTCTGGGCCGCGGCGCTGTGCCGGAGATGAGCCTCGCCGACAACGCGCTGCTGTCGGGATACGCGCGCGAGCCGCTGGTGAGCGGCGGCATGGTCCGGCACGGGCGCGCCCGCGCCTACGCCGACCGGATCATCGGCGCCTTCAACGTGGTCGCGCGCGGCCATGGCGCGGAGGCGCGGTCCCTGTCCGGCGGCAACCTCCAGAAATTCATCATCGGCCGCGAGATCCTGCAACGGCCGGGGCTGCTGGTCGTCGGCCAGCCGACCTGGGGCGTGGACGCGGGTGCGGCGGCCGCCATCCACAAGGCTCTGATCGAGCTGGCGCGCGGCGGGGCCGCCGTGCTGGTCATCAGCCAGGACCTGGACGAGCTGTTCGTGCTGAGCGACCGCATCGCGGTCCTGTTCCACGGCCGGCTGTCGGACAGCCGCCCGGCCCAGGAGACCAGCGTGGAGGAGATCGGGCTGCTGATGGGCGGCATGTTCGGGAACGGGTCGGACGGCGGCGAGGCCGCCGGCAACGGGGAGACGGCGCGTGCGGTGTGAGTTCGGCCGGTTCGAGGATGGGCAAGGGTGTGACGAATGAGCCTCTTTCGGCTTGAACCGCGCGGCGAGGCGTCCAAGACGATGCTCTACGCGACGCCGCTGCTGGCGGTGGCGCTGACGCTCGCCAGCGGCTTTCTTCTTTTCCTGGCGCTGGGCTTCGACCCGGTGCGGGCGCTGCACGCCTTCTTCGTGGCGCCGGTCAGCAGCCTGCGCGGCCTGGGCGAGCTGGCTCTGAAGGCGACGCCGCTGGTGCTCTGCGCCATCGGCCTGTCCATCGGCTTCCGCGCCAACGTCTGGAACATCGGGGCGGAGGGGCAGCTGACACTCGGCGCCATCGCGGGCGGCGGCGTGGCGCTGGCCTTCTATGGGGAGGGGGCCGGCTGGTGGCTGCTGCCGCTGATGATGCTGGCGGGCATCGCCGGCGGCATGCTGTGGGCGGCGATCCCCGCCTTCCTGCGGGTCCGCTTCAACGCCAGCGAGATCCTGACCAGCCTGATGCTGACCTACGTGGCGCTCCTGCTGCTGAACTACATGGTGAACGGGCCCTACCGTGACCCGGACGGCTTCGCCTTCCCCGAATCGCGCCTGTTCGAGGAGGCCGCGACGCTGCCCATCCTGATCGCGGGCACCCGCGTGCATCTGGGGGCGCTCTTCGCGCTGCTGGCGGTGGCGGGCGGCTGGGTGCTGATGGCCCGCACCTTCATCGGCTTCCAGATCAAGGTCATCGGGCTGACGCCGCAGGCCGCCGGCTACGCCGGCTTCAGCCAGAAGCGCATCATCTGGCTGTGCATGCTGCTGTCGGGCGGGCTGGCCGGGCTGGCCGGGGTCGGCGAGATCGCCGGACCCATCGGCCAGATCACGCCGAGCATCTCGCCGGGCTACGGCTTCACCGCGATCATCGTCGCCTTCCTCGGGCGGCTGCACCCGCTGGGCATCCTGCTGGCCGGGCTGCTGATGGCGCTGTCCTTCATCGGCGGCGAGGCGGCGCAGATCGAACTCAGCCTGCCGAAGGCGATCACCGGGGTGTTCCAGGGCATGCTTCTGTTCTTCCTGCTCGCCACCGACGTGCTCATCCGATACCGCGTGCGGTTCGGCGCCCGGAGGGCCGCGGCATGACCGAACTGGCTCTCCTGGGACCGATCCTCGCCGCCATGATGACGGCGGCCACGCCGCTGCTCTTCGCGGCGCTGGGCGAACTGGTGGTCGAGAAGTCCGGCGTCCTCAACCTCGGCGTCGAGGGCATGATGCTGGTGGGGGCCGTCTGCGGCTTCGCGGCCGCCGTGACCACCGGCAGCTCGACCGTCGGCTTCATCGGCGGTGCGGCGGCGGGGGCGGCGGTGTCCGCCGTGTTCGGCGTGCTGGTGCTGTTCCTGCTCGCCAACCAGGTGGCGACCGGCCTGGCCCTGACGCTGTTCGGCATCGGCCTGTCGGCCCTGATCGGGCAGGGCTTCGTCGGCATCCCGCTGGCCGACCTGCCGGAGCTGAACGTTCCCGGCCTCACCGACCTGCCGGTGATCGGCAAGGCGCTGTTCGGGCAGGACGCGCTGGTCTATCTGGCGCTGTTCATGGTGCCGGCCGTGCACTGGTTCCTGTTCCACACGCGCGCCGGGCTGAAGCTGCGCGCGGTGGGCGAGAACCAGTCCGCCGCCCACGCGCTGGGCTACAAGGTGATCGGCATCCGCTTCCTGGCCGTGCTGTTCGGCGGCGCCATGAGCGGCATGGCCGGGGCCTACCTGTCGCTCTCCTACACGCCGATGTGGGCGGAAGGGCTGACGGGCGGACGCGGCTGGATCGCGGTGGCGCTGGTCGTCTTCGCGACCTGGAAGCCGGCCCGCGTGCTGGTCGGCGCCTGGCTCTTCGGCGGCGTCACCATCGCCCAGCTCCACATCCAGGGCCTCGGGATCGAGGTCCCGTCGCAGCTCTTGTCCATGTTGCCGTATATAGCTACGGTCGTAGTCCTGGTGGTGATATCGCGGGACGTGGCCCGCATCCGCCTGAACGCGCCGGCCAGCCTCGGCAAGGTCTTCCATCCGGACGCCTGAGGCCGGGAACGGCGCGCGGCGGTCCTTCACGCATCATCGATGCGAACATCTTCGAGCGAACAGGGAGCATACACGTGAACAGAAGGACGTTGGGCAAGACCCTCCTGGGCGGCCTCGCCGCCGCGGCCGTGGCGCTCGGCGCCGGCGGGTTCGGCGCCGGCCCGGCGGCCGCGCAGGAGAAGCTGAAGGTCGGCTTCGTCTATGTCGGTCCGGTCAGCGACCACGGCTACAGCTACCAGCACGACCTCGGCCGCCTGGCGGTGGAGAAGGAACTCGGCGACAAGGTCACCACCAGCTACGTCGAGAACGTGCCGGAGGGCGCCGACGCCGAGCGCGTGATCGAACAGCTCGCCGCCGGCGGCCACAAGCTGATCTTCACGACCTCCTTCGGCTTCATGAACCCGACGCTGCGGGTGGCCCAGCGCTACCCCGACGTGAAGTTCGAGCACGCCACCGGCTACCGCCGCTCCAAGAACGTCGCGACCTACGCCGCGCGCTTCTACGAGGGCCGCACCCCGCTTGGCCTCATCGCCGGCAAGATGACGAAGTCGAACATCATCGGCTACATCGGGTCCTTCCCGATCCCCGAGGTGGTCAGCGGCATCAACGCCTTCACCCTGGCGCTGCGCGAGGCCAACCCGCAGGCCGAGGTGCGCGTCGTCTGGGTGAACAGCTGGTACGATCCCGGCAAGGAAGCCGAGGCGGCCAAGGCCCTGATCGACCAGGGCGCCGATGTCATCTCGCTGCACACCGACAGCCCGGCGGCCATCCAGGTCGCGCAGGAGCGCGGCCTCTACGCCTTCGGCCAGTCGTCCGACATGACCCGCTTCGGCCCGAAGGCGCATCTGACCGCCATCGTGGACGAGTGGGACCAGTACTACATCTCCCGCGTCAAGGCGGTGCTGGACGGCACCTGGAAGGCCGAGGACACCTGGGGCGGCTTCAAGGACAAGATGCTGTACCTGGCCCCCTACAACCCGGCCCTGCCGCAGGACGTCGTTGCGCTGGCCGAGAAGGCCCGCACCGACATCATGGAAGGCAAGCGCCACTCCTTCCAGGGCCCGGTGAAGGACCAGTCCGGCAAGGTCGTCATCCCGGCCGGCCAGAACGCCACGGACGAGCAGATCCTGAAAATGGACTGGTACGTCGAGGGCGTCGTCGGCAAGGTTCCCAAGTAACCAGCCGCCGGCCTGACGAAGAACAAGCCCGAAGCGTCCGCTTCGGGCTTGTTTCATTTTGGGGCGGCCTGCCGTCCCAGGCGCGGGCGGTTGTCCGGCGGCGGCCGCTTCTTTCCGGAGGCCGGGAGCCGCGTTCTAGATGGCCGGCGCGGTCTCGCGCGATCCGACGCCGGGCGTTCCGAACAGCATGGGCTCCAGGTCGTCGGGGGTCAGCGGGCGGCTGAACAGATAGCCCTGGTAGCTCTGGCAGTTCAGCTGGCGCAGCAGCTTCAGCTGCCCCTCCGTCTCCACGCCCTCCGCCACCACGGACAGGCCGAGGCTGCGGCCCAGCCCGACGATGGCGCGGGGGATGGAATCGCCGATCCCGTCCTGCTCCAGGTCGTTGATGAAGGAGCGGTCGATCTTCAGCTTGTCGATCGGGAAGCGGTGCAGGTAGCTGAGCGAGGAATAGCCGGTGCCGAAATCGTCCAGCGCCACCAGCACGCCGCGCGCCTTCAGGGAGCGCAGCGTGGCGACGGCGGCGGGGATGTCGTCGATCAGGGTGCTCTCGGTGACCTCGATCTCCAGGTCGCGTCCCTCCAGCCCGGCGGCGGCCAGCGCGGCGGCGATCTTGTCGGGCAGCCCCTTGTCGCGGAACTGGGTGCCCGACAGGTTGATCGCGACCGGCACCGACAGCCCGTGGCGCTCCTTCCAGCGGCGGATCTGGGCGCAGGCCTCGTGCAGCACCCAATCGCCGATTTCCTGGATCATGCCGGTCTCCTCGGCGATGGACAGGAAGCGGTCGGGCTGGATCAGGCCGGCCTCGGGGTGTCGCCAGCGCAGCAGCGCCTCCAGCCCGACGACGTGCCCCTCGGTGATGTGGACCTGCGGCTGGTAGACGAGGAACAGCTCGTCGCCACCGAGCGCGCGGCGCAGGCTGGCCTCCAGATCGAGCCGCTCGCGCGAGCGCGCGCCCATCTCCTTCGTCACGAACCGGTAGGCGTTCCGGCCGCCGTCCTTGGCGTTGTACATCGCGATGTCGGCGCAGCGGATCAGCCCCTCGGCGTCGTCCGCGTCGTCGGGGAACAGGCTGATGCCGATGCTCGGGGAGACGTTGAAGGTCTTGCCCTGCACCGCAAAGGGGCTGGCGAGCTGGGCCAGCACCTTTTCCGCCACGGCCGAGGCGTCCGTGGGCTCCTCGATGCCGGGCACGACGATCAGGAACTCGTCTCCGCCGAGCCGCGCCACCGTGTCCGTCTCGCGCAGCCCGCCGCTCAGCCGCCGCGCGACCGAGCGAAGGATCTCGTCGCCGTAGGAGTGGCCCAGGCTGTCGTTGATGACCTTGAAGCGGTCGAGGTCGATGAAGAGGACGGCAAGCTTGCTCCCCTGGCGCCGCGCCAGTCTCAGCGCCTGGCCCAGTCGGTCGAACAGCAGGACCCGGTTCGGCAGGCCGGTCAGCGAGTCGTAATGGGCGAGATATTGAATGTGCTGCTCGGCCCGGCGCTTCTCGCCGATGTCCTCGATGAAGGCCTGGACGAACAGCAGCTCCTGCTGCTCGTAGACCGGCTGGAGATGAACGCTGACATGGCTGGCGCGGCCGCCGGCGAAGCTCAGCTGCTCGACCTCCAGGCTGGCGCTCCGTCCGGCGATGGCGTTCTCGATGGCGGCGACGAGGGTGGCGTCCTTCAGCTGGGCCAGCGTGTCGAAGCCGATCAGCCGGTCGCGCGGCGCCCCGGTCACCCGCGCGAAGGCGGCGTTGCAGTCCTCGACATGGCCGTCGGCGCCGATCAGCGCGATGCCAAGCGGCGCCTGACTGAAGAGCTGGTGCAGCTCCGCCTCGCGGCGGCGGAGCGAGGCGGTCATGCGTTGGGCGAGCTGCTCGGCCCGCCGGCGCGTCATGGTCAGCGTCCACAGCAGGATGAAGAGCGAGACGCTCAGCGCCGTGCCCGAGCCGAGGACGAGCAGGGGCCACCAGTGCTGCTCGCCCGTCTCGAATCCGGGCTGCGTGTCGAAGCGGAGCGTCCAGTCCCTGCCACCCATCCGGATCTCCCGGATGTCGGTCAGGAAGGGCCGGTCCGCAGCAGCGGTGACCTCCCGGCTCAGCAGCGCCTTGCCGCGGGTCAGGATCCGCTCGGGCGTCGCCGCCGCCCTGGCGTTCGCCGGGTTGTCGAAGAGACGGATCGCGATGTCCGAGCTTTCCTCGTCATGCACCGAGGCGAGGAGCGGGTTGACGCGGATCGGCAGCAGCACCACCCCGGCGAAGGCCTGGCGGCGTTCCTCCAGCGTGGCCGGCACGCCGCCCCCGCGATAGACGCTCTGGAAGAGGATGAAGGACGGCTGCGCGCCCTGCTCCTCGTCGATCTTCAGCGTCACGAGCGGCGAGACGGACGGGAAGCCGGTGTCGCGGGTGCGTTCGACAGCGGTCCGGCGCGTCGCGTCGGACATCAGGTCGTAGCCCAGCGCGATCCGGTTCGATTCGGTGTTCGGGGAGGTGTAGAAATTGACGACGCGCTCCCCCGTGGCCGGCACGGGACGGATCCGGAAGGACGTCACGCCGTCCGCATGGGCGGCCGATTCGGTTTCCGCCTCGGTGCCGGGCATGACCCGCCGGGCGAGGGCGACGGACACGATGCCGGGGAAACTCTCCCCAAGCTCCAGCCCCTCGATGTAGCGCTGCCACTGCAGCCGGCTCGTGTCCGGGAAGGCGTTCATCAGGGCGGCGGCGGACCGGGCGACCTGCTCATAGGTCCGGGTGTAGTCGTTGATCCGGCTGTGCAGCTTGGCGACGCGCAACGAGAAACGGTGCTGGGCGTCCGCCCGCACGGTCTGGGATGCCTGGTGCCAGACCAGCATCGTCAGGAGCAGACCCGCGGTCAGCGCCAGCCAGGGAAGCCGGCGATGGTAGTCGCCGACCGTCGGGCTCCGGCCGCGCGGGTCGGACGCCGCGGACTCGAAGACGTGATGGCCGACCTTGTCGTAACCGTTGGGGGCGGCGTCGGCGATGCGGGCCGAGGTTGTCTTGAGCCAGACCATGCTTCTCCCGCGGCAGTGTTGGCTGGCGGGGCGGCTCTCCCGTCCCCGGCAGCCGCCCGTTCGACGGACAGCCCTTGTTCGGCTCGAAGTTTACCTATAACGATAGGCGTATGTAAAGTGGCCTGCACGAACCCCAGGTAGTCCTGCGCCCGGGTAGGGGGGATCAGAACTCCTCCAGCACCTTCGGGCTGGTCTGGAGAAGCGCCCCGATCATCACCAGGATCTGTTCGATCTTGGTGCGGGTGGCGTCCAGCTCGTCGGCGGTCTTGTCGTCGATGCCCGCTTCCATCAGCATCATGTCGAAGGCGTTCAGCGTCTCGGTGAAGGCCTTGTGCTCCGACTGGAGCACGTCGAAGGCGCCGAGCGAGGAGGTAAGCGCCAGCGGCGGGTCGCTGATGAAGTCGTGGCTGATGTCCGTGAAGATGGCGATGGCCGTCAGCTTCTGGCGGATGACCCATTGCGCGAAGTTCGGCGGCAGGCTCGGTCCCGCCGGCACGATCCGGTCCTGGATCGAGAAGATCAGACCCTGGATGTCCAGATGCAGGTCGCGGATGCCGCGGAAGTGGGGGAAGGTCTTCGGTTTTCCCGCCTCCCGCCGGCGCCGCAGGCGGACGATGTCCTCGGTCAGCTTGCGCGCCATCTGAAGCACGACATCCGAAACCTTCACCATCACCGCCTCCCGCGACCCCTTCGCCGGGGATGCTACATCAGAAGCCCTGTCCTTGTTACCTCGAATGCGCGGAATGGGAGGGTTCAGGACTCCGGGATGTCACGACGGCAACATGTCGGGACATTGGGCATCAAGACAACAGGGCGTCGGCGATCAGGCGGGCCAGCGGCAATCCGTTGGTCGGGTGGGGCACGCCGTCGCAGGAGAGCGGCGTGCCCAGCCCTTCCGCCTCGAAGCGGGCGGCGACGTCCGGGCCGAACAGCGCGTGCACCCCGAACACCCGCAGGGAGGAGGCGCCGCGCGCCCGCGCCTCGCGCGCGCAGCAGAAGATGGTCATGCCCGAGCTGATCACGTCGTCCACGATGATCACCGGCCGGCCCTCCATCGGCGCGTCCGGCGGCAGCTCGACGGTCACGTCCCGGTCGCCGCGCCGGACCTTCCGGCCGACCACCGGCACCAGCCCGAGCGGCCCGGCGATGCCCTCGACCAGCGGGGCCGACTCCTCGTCCGGCCCGACGATGACGGTGCCCGCCGGAACCCCCTCGGCGCGCAGCCGCTCCACGATCGGGCCGGCGCCGGACAGGGCGATGGAGGGGCGTCCGACGAACACCTCGTCCAGCGTGTGGGTGCGGTGAAGGTGCGGCTCGACGCAGACGAACCGGTCGAAGCAGCGGCCCAGCCACTCGCCGACGATGGTCTGGCTGACCGGCTCGCCCGGCCGGAAGACCGCGTCCTGGCGCATGTAGGCCATGTAGGGCGCCACGAGGCAAATCTCCGAGGCACCCTGCCGGCGCAGCACGGAGGCGGCCAGCGTCAGCTCCACCAGCTTGTCGTTCGGCCGGTCAAGGGAGCGGTAGACCACGGCCCGCTCCAGCGTTTCCGGCAGCCGGACGAGGCTTTCGCCGTCGGGGAAGCGGTGCAGTTCCGCGATGTGGCAGGGCACCCCGAGCGCCTCGGCGAGGCGCCGCGCTCCATCCGCCGATTCCGGAAAGCCGTAAACGCCCGTGTAGCGGGTCATGCCCTATCCCCCTCCCGCGCCGTCCCGGTCCAGCGGCCGGCGCCAAATCGTTCCCGCATGCACGGGCTTCATCCACGGCCAAGGCCGAGGCAAGGAGATCACCTTGTCGCAGGCAATCCCGCCGGGTCAAGCAAGGAACCACAGAAACGGGTTGTATATCCCCTACCCGAATCGGAGGGAGGATAACCGGGCGAAGGGCATAGGCGGGGGAGGCTGAGGCGCCAGAGGAGGCGTCGGGATGCGCGTCAGCTCCCGCCTTCGGGCTGGGGCGTGCGGACCGCCGTCGCGGCGAGATACTGCGCGGTGGAGCGCAGCAGGAACTCGGCGACCGCCATGTCGCCAAGGTCGCGGTCGGCGTCGTCGAGGCGGTTGCGGTGTTCCGCGTCGATCAGGGCGCTGGCGACGACCTGCGCGCCCAGCCAGGCCCGCTGCTCCGCCTCCGGCACGCTCGCCATGCGGTCGAGCAGGTCGGTGCAGGCCCGGTCGATGGTGTCCAGCCCTGGGCGGTCGGAGGCGAGATAGGCGGACTCGTCCGCCGGGGCGCCGTCCCCGACATAGCTGCGGGCGAGCAGGGCGGTTTCCAATGCGAGGCGGAAGGTGGTGCGGCGCGGCCGGGCGCGGCGGCGCAGGCGCAGCGCCATCATGGCGAAGAGCTGGGCCACACCTTCCGCGCGGTCGGCGGGGACCTCGTCCAGAATGTCCAGGATGCCGGCGGAGACGGCGTTGCGCGGCTTGGGCGCTCCCGGACGCACGACCGAGGTGGCGAAGGTGGCGATCAGCGTGCGCAGGGCCTCGGCCTGCTCGTCGGGGGAAATGCGACCGATGTCGGCGGGATCGAACATGGCGGCTCCGCTGCTGGCGATGGGCTATGGAGTCAATCTTGGAAGCGCCATCGCCTTTGGGAAGCCGCCATCGCCATCCCCCTCAACCGGGCTTACCCCGTTCGGCCCGGAGGCTTTTCCCAGAACCGCGGGATGCCGTCACCGCAGGATGCGCCATGTGCCGTCCGGCTCGCGGCAGGCCATGCCGGTTACCTGCTGGCGGCCGCGGCCGTCGATGCTGGCTTCCGTCACATATTCGCGGCAGGGGTTGCCGTGCCGCTCGAAGCCGCGTGTGGGCGTGACTTGGTACCAGCCGCCTTCCGGGTTCCGCCAGGCGATTGGCTGGTTGGGCTGGCCGTATTCCAGCGCTTGGCCGACGCAGGCCTGGTCCGCCTGGTCCATGCCGCGCCCGATCGAGCCGCCGACGATGGCGCCGATCACGGCACCGCCGATGGTCGCGGCGGCGTTCCCGGCACCCCGTCCGAACTGGTTCCCGAGCACGCCGCCAGCCGCCCCGCCGAGCAGCCCGCCGATCAGGTCGCGGTTGCAGGCGATGCCCGGCATGCCCGGCACGGGGCCGACCGCCATCGGCATGCCACCCATGAAGACGCCGGGCGACGGGTCGTAGCTGTTCTGCGGGGCGGGCACGGCATAGACCGGGGCAGGGGCGGGGGGCGGGACGACATAGACCGGCTCGCGGTGCCGGTGGTCGTCGCGGCCGCCCTTGCATTTGCGCTCTTCCTTGTAGTCGCCGTCACGCTCCCACTTGCGTTCGACCTTGCAGTTGCCGTCCCAGTATTCCTCCTTCCATTCGGCACGGTCGCCACGGCGCCCGCCGTCCCGGTCGCCTCGCCATTCTCCCTCGTGATGGTGACCATGACGGTAGCGCCCATGGCCGCTCTCGTCCTTCCAGGGATCGGCCCAGGCCGTTCCGGAAAGGACCGGCACCATCGACAGGGTGCCGGCCAGGAAAGCCGCCGTAAGGGGCATGCGGGACATCGTTCGCTCCAAACCCGTTCGTTTCCGAGGCGGGGCGCCGGACGGGCGGTCCGAGCGCCTTTGTGCCTCATCCAAGATGAACGGGGGCCGGGCGAGCTTTATTCCTTGGGAGACGGCGTCCGGCGGCCGGTCGAAGCCTTCCCGGTCCGCGTGGAACCAGGGAAGGGCGCCAGCCGGCAGGGCTCAGTTCGCGCCGGGCGTGTCGGTGTCGTAGAGGCGGCTTCCCTCGCCGTCCAGCGTGCCGGGGTAGTAGGCGCGGTTGCCGCCGGTCGCGTCGGCGTCCATGCCGCCGGACCGCGATCCGGCCATCGGGGTAGCCCCGGGAGCGGAGCCAGCGCCCATGGAGTTGCCCGAACCGGCGCTGTCGTTCGAGCCGAACATGCTGTTGTCGGCGCAGGCCCCGAGGCTGAACAGGGCCAGCGCGCAGGCCACGACGGTAAGCTTCTGACGCATCGTCCTTCCTTCCTTATCCGATCGAAGCCGGAGCCTTGCCGGCCATGAGGATCCAACACGCAATGGGGTGAATTCGTCGCGGGACAGTCGCGCCGAGAGGATGGCAGGCCCTAGAATGTGGTCTGCGAAGCATAGCGAGGGGGAGGAACCCGGCCATGAAGGGCAGCCACGAGCACCGGCACGTCCACACGCACCCGCACACCCATGTGCACACGCACGAGCACCGGCATGGCGATCTGGTCCACAGCCACGAACACGCCCACACGCACACGCACGAGCACATCCACCAGCACCGCCATCCGCACGGCCACAGCCATGATCACAGTCACGGCCACGACGCGGATCACCGCCACGACGACGCGGTCCATGAGCTGAAGCCGCACGAGCATGTCCACGCTCCGGAGGAGCTGGGGCCGCACGATGATGAGCACGGTCACAGCCACTGACGGCCGGCAGTGTGTCAGCGGTAGCGTCGTGAGGTCGCGCGGTGGGCGAGGCCGAGTTCGGCCTGCAGCCGGTCGATCCCGGTCCCGGAGGCCAGCAGCTCGCGGGCGAAGGCCTGGCGCAAGGCGTGCGGCGTCGTTCCCGGCGGCAGGCCGAGATGGGCGCGCAGCCGGCGCATCTGCCGCTGCACCACGCCAGGGTTGAGCGGCCCGCCGCGCTCCCCGACGAAGAGCGGTTCGCCGGCCCGCAGGTCGCGCGGGCAGGCGCGCAGGTAATCGGCCAGCGCCTCTGCCGCTGCGGGCGGCAGGCGCAGCCCCCGCGCTCCGCCGTCGAGCCGGAGCGTGGGCGGCCCGTCCCGCGAAAAGTCCGCACGGGACAGGGCCAGAACCTCGCCGATCTTCAGCCCGGCGAGCAGCATCAGCGAGAGCACCGCGCGGTCCCGCTTGCCGACCCACGGCTCGTCGCTCATCAGCCCGACGAGCGACAGGGCGCGCTGCCCCGCGCCGGGCGCGATGGCGGGCGCCGGCCGGCGGGGAACGGCGGGGCCGCCGATGCCGCCGAGCGTGGGGTCGGCCAGCAGGCCGCAGGCCCGTATATGGCCGTAGAAGCCGCGCAGGGCCGACAGCCGGCGGGCGACCGTCGCCGGGGTGGCGCCCGCGCGCTCCATCGCCTCGGCGAAGCCCCTGAAGTCATCGGCGCCGAGCGCCGCCAGGGCCGGACCGTCAGAGGCGCCCGCGCGGGCGGCATGCTCCAGGAAGCAGAGAACGTCGCGCCGGTAGGCGTCCCGCGTGCGGGGGCTGCCGGCCTTCGCCGCGAGCCAGCCGTCGAGCAGCGCTTCAGGCGTGGCGTCCAGCGGCTTCCCCGTTTCCGTCACCGCGCGGCCATCCCCGGCGGCAGGGGGGGCAGGACGGCGTCGAAGAGGGCGCGGGCGGCCGGATGGCGGGCCATGCTCTCTATGCCCGCGGCGGGACCCTCCTCGACGATCCGGCCCCCGTCCATCACTGCCACCCGGTCGCAGAAGCGGCGGGCCAGCCGGATCTCGTGGGTGATGAAGAGGCAGGCGGTGCCCAGACTCCGCCGCAGGCCGGCCAGAAGGTCGAGAAGCCGGGCCTGCCCGACGAGGTCGAGGCTGCTGACCGCCTCGTCCATCACGATCAGCCTCGGGGTCGGGGCGAGCGCGCGGGCGATGCAGATCCGCTGGAGCTGCCCGCCGCTGAACTGGCCCGGCAGCTTTCCGGCATCCTCGGGCCTGAGCCCCACCATTTCCAGCAGTTCGGCCACGCGCGCCGCCCGGCCCCGGCGGTCCAGCGGCTCGAAGTTGCGCAGTGGCTCGGCGATGGAGGCGCCGGCGGTCAGGCGCGGGTTGAGGGAGACGGCGGCGCTCTGGAAGACGAGCTGGAGGTCGCGCCGGGCCTGTCTGGCCTCCGCCCCGCGCAGTCCGGCGAGCGGCCGGCCCCGGTACAGGACGGCGCCCGTGTCCGGCCGCTCCAGCCCCAGGGCGATGCGGGCGAGCGTGCTCTTGCCGCAGCCGCTTTGCCCCAGCAGCCCCAGCCATTCCCCGTCCCGCACGGCGAGGTCGAGGCCGCGCAGGACGGGATGGCCGGGACGGTAGGACTTGCCGACGCCCTCCAGGGCCAGAAGGGTCATGCCACTGCCCCGACGGTCGCTGTCTTGGCGGGTGGACGGTCGTCCGCGCAGAGCATGGCGTGGGCAGCGAGCAGATCGCGCGTGTGGCGGTGGGCGGGGGCGGCGAAGAGCCGCGCGGTGGGGGCGGTCTCCACGATCCGCCCACCCTGCATCACCGCCACCTCGTCGGCGAGCCGGGCCGCGACGCCGAGGTCGTGGGTGACCAGCAGCATGCCCAGCCCCCGCCGTGCCCGGAGCCCCGCCAGAAGGTCCATCAGCCGCGCGCGGGCGACCGGGTCCAGGTCGGTCGTCGGCTCGTCGGCGATCAGGAAGGGCGCCTCCCGGATCAGGGCCAGCGCGATCATCGCCCGTTGCAGCATGCCGCCGGACATCTCCCCGGGCAGCAGGCCGGGAACGGCCGGGTCGTCGAGGCCAACCTCAGCCAGTGCCGAGGCGAGGCGCGCGTCGGCCTCGGCCTTGCGGACCTCCAGCGTCTCGCGCGCATGGGCTCGCAGGGTGAGCAGCGGGTTGAAGGCCTCGCGCGGGTTCTGGAGCACGGTCGCCACGATCCCGCCGCGCAGCTCCCGCCCGGCGCAGGGCCGGCCATCCAGGGCGACCACGCCGCCCATGCGCCTCAGCCCGGGCGGCAGGGCATCGAGCGCACCGAGGAGGGAGAGCGACTTGCCGCAGCCGCTCTCCCCGAGCAGCGCCAGGATACGCCCGGCCCGCAAGGTGAGGCTGACGCCCCGGACCAGCGGACGGCCGGATCCTGTCGCGACCGCAAGATCCTCGATGGACAGCAGGCGGGTCATGGCGCCTTGCCCCCGGCTTGCAGGGCGGGGTCGAGCGCGTCGCGCAGCCCGTCACCCAGCCGGTTGAAGGTCATGACGGTGAGCATGATCATCAGGCCGGGCCACAGCACCAGGACCGGCTGTGTCCACAGCACCGCCCGCGCGTCGTTGATCATGACGCCCCATTCCGGGTCCGGCGGAGTCACGCCGAGGCCGAGGAAGGAGAGGCCGGAGACGTGCAGCATCATGTGGCCGATGTCGAGCGAGGCGAGGATCGCCATCTGCGCCAGCACCGCCGGCAGAATGTGGCGGACGACCGTCATCAGCCGCCCGGTCCCGGCCACCCGTGCGGCCAGCACATAGTCCTGCCGCTTCAGCCCGGCGACCAGCGCCCGCGCCATCCGCGCGTACCAGGCCCAGTGCGACAGCACGACGGCGGTCACGACGTTGGCCGGGCCGGTGCCCAGCACCCCGACGAAGAAGAGGGCGAGGATGAAGGTCGGGATGGTCAGGAAGGCGTCGCAGACCCTCATGATCGCGGCATCCGTCCGCCCGCCAGCCATGCCGGCGAGGCTGCCGATCCCGACACCCAGCGTCAGCACCAGCGCCAGGATCGCCGCGACGGCCCCCAGCGAGACTTGCGCCCCGGCCATCAGGCGGGACAGCACGTCGCGCCCGAGATGGTCGGTGCCGAGCGGGTGCGCGAGGCTCGGCCCCATGAGCTTGAGGTCCAGCGCCACCTCCGTCGGGTCATAGGGCGCCAGCCAAGGGCCGAACAGCATCAGCCCGGCCAGCAGCAGCGCCGAAACGGAAGCCAGCCGCAGGCCGGGCGGTGGGCGCAGGGCCATGCCCGCTTGGAGCAGCGTCATGGCAAGAACTCCCGGCGCCCGCCCATGGCAAGCCGGCGCTGGCGCGGGTCGATCCAGGCTCCGGCGATGTCCACCGCGAGATTGCACAGCACGAAGACGACGGTCATCAGCAGGATGAAGCCTTGAAGCACCGGGTAATCGCGGTTGTGGATCGCCGAGACGGCCAGCCGCCCGATGCCGGGCCAGCCGAAGATGCTTTCCACCACCATGGTCCCGCCGAGCAGTTCGCCGAGATGCATGCCGGTCGCGGTGACGACGGGGACCAGCGCGTTGCGCAGCACATGGCGGGTGAGGACGCGGTGTTCGGGCAGGCCGCGCAGCCGGGCGTAGAGAACATGGCGCTGATTCAGGACCTCCAGCGCCGCCGCGCGCACAAGCCGCGTGTTGATGCAGAGCGACATCAGCGACACGGCCAGCACCGGCATGACCATGTGCTGCCACCCGCCGCGCCCCATCGCCGGCAGCCAGCCGAGCGTCACGGAGAAGAGCAGGACCAGAAGGAAGCCCAGCCAGAAGTTCGGCACCGACACCCCGACGAAGGCCAGCCCGCGCGCCACCCGGTCCGGCCAGCGGTCCCGCCGCAAGGCCGCCCAGAGGCCGAGCGGGACGCTGAACGCCAGCGTCACCAGCAGTGACACGCCCGCGAGCTGGAGGGTTGCCGGCAGGTGGTGCAGGATCTCGTCCAGCACCGGCCGGCCGGTGACGTAGGAGCGGCCGAAATCGAGCCGTGCCGCGTCGGCGAGCCATGACCAATATTGTTCGGGCAATGGGCGGTCGAGGCCGAGCAGGCGCCGGGCCTCCAGAAGGGCCGCGTCGCTCGGCGGGATGCCGGAGATCCGCAGATAGTCCAGCGCCGGATCGCCGCGCCCCAGCCGCAGCACCGTGAAGACCGCCAGCGAGACGGCCAGCAGCATCGGCCCCAGCAGAAGCAGCCGCACGGCGATCAGGCGCCTCATGGCGTGCCGTCTCCCGGCGCTTTCCCCTCCACTTTGTCCATGGCCTCGAAGGGGATCTCGTACATGGTCCAGCCGAAGCGGACGCCGGTCACGTTCGCGCCATGGACGAAGCTGCCGGCCATGTGGGAGAGCGGCAGGTATATGGCCTGCTCGTGCAGGGTGGTCAGGACCTTGCGGTAAAGAGACTTGCGCTCCGCCTCGTCGCTGGAGACCAGCGCGCGGCCGATGCCGGCGTCGATCTCCGCCTTCATGGGCAGGGCGCGCTGCGCCTGGTAATCGGCGTGGCTCGGCACCCGCATGGAACCGAGGAAGCTGTGCGGGTCGTAGGGCGCCCCCCAGCTGTCGGCGAAGACCATGCCGAAGCGGCCGGTGCGCATGCGCTCGGCGATGGCGTTCGCCTCCTCGCCGACCAGCAGGGCGCGGATGCCCACGCGCTTCAGGTCGGACTGGACCACCTCGGCGACGGCCTTCTGCTGGGGATCGTTGCCGATGAAGCAGAGTTCGACGGCGAGTTCCCGTCCGTCCTTCTCCCGGTAGGGCCGGCCGGGCGTCGCGGCCCAGCCGCTTCCCTCCAGCAGCGCCATGGCGGCGGCCGGGTCGTGGGGCGGGGCGGTCAGGCCAAGATCGGCGTAGGGAAGGTTCGGCGCGAACAGCGCCTCGGCCGGATGCTCCATCCCCTCCAGCACCGCCCTGAGGAGCAGCGGGCGGTTCACCGCGCGCTGGATGGCCCGGCGGACGTCCAGTTCGGCGGTTGGGCCGTCGCTGCCGTTCAGCGTCAGGGTGCGCGTCGCCAGCGGTTCCGACAGGGCGGTGCGCCAGCGCCCGGACTCCGCGAAGCGCCGGAAGCTGTCGGGGCCGATCTGGCTGTCGCCGGACCCGTAGATCAAGTCCAGCTCGCCCGCCTCGAAGGCGAGCAGCCGGCTGTTCGGGTCGGGAATGACCTTCACCAGCACGCGGTCGAACCTCGGCCTCTCGCCCCAGTAATGGTCGTTGCGGACGAACAGGTCGTACTCGCCCCGGCGCGTCTCCGCCAGGACCCAGGGGCCGGTGCCGACGGGGGCCTTGATGCCGCGCGCGGTGTTGCCGTCCTCCGGCATGGCGGCGGGTGACAGGAAGCGCAGTGGGCGGACCAGCGCCAGTTCCTGCAAGGCGGGCTGGTAGGGCTGTTTCAGGCGCAGCCGGAGGGTCAAGGGATCGAGCGCGTCGGCGCCCTCAATCTGCGCCACCAGCTCCAGCCAGCCGTGCCGCTCAGGTGCGGCGAGCACCGCTTCGATGTTGCGCTTCACGGCGTCCGCGTCGAAGGGCGTGCCGTCGGAAAAGCGCACGCCATGGCGCAGGCGGAAGGTGTAGGCGCGCCCATCGCCGGACACCTCCCAGGTCTCGGCCAGCCAGGGCACGATGCGCCCGCCCGGCCCGTAGCGGACCAGCGGCTCGTAGACCATGGCCTGCGCGAACATCTGGTTCGGCGCGTAGAGATGCGGGTTCAGCGGTCCGACGTTGGACGGCCAGGAATAGGTGAGCGTCCTGGGCTCCGCCGCCGCTGCGGGAAACAGGGCGCCGGGAAGGAGAAGTGCCGCGAGAAGGCCGAACAGTGCGGGTCCTGGCATGCGCGGCCTTCCGAACATTATGCGACTGGGTAATGGCTGTCCTAGCGGTAGGGCCGGCGGCGGGGGTGTGTCAAGGCCGGGACTTGCCGTCCCCGGCGCAAACGCGCTACCGAGGCGGCCACGGAACCGTACGATCCCGCAAGAAGGAGAACCCGCCCATGAGCCAGACGCCCGATCCCAAGCAGGCCTTGCGCGCGCTGCTGGAGGGTTTCCTCGGCTGCCCGACGGAGCCCGCCCTGACCGAACTGGAACAGGCGTTGCGGGCCTACCAGACGGAGTGGATACGCGCCCGCGCGGGCGGCGACGCGCCGCCGGCCAGGGAGGCGGCGAGGCCGGCCGGGGCGAAGCCGCGCTTCCCCATCCCCTCGGCCGACCTGGACACCCTCGGCAAGATCGCCGATGGCTGGGCCGCGACGACGGCGGAGGTCCGCCGCTGGGCCTGGCTGGAGGACCGCGAACTGGTGGTGCTGGAGCCGAACCCGGCGGGAACCGGGCCGGAACTGCTGCGCCTCGCCCCGGCCGGATGGGCCGCCATCGGGCGCGCGCCCGGCGCGTGACCGGAACCCGCCGGCCGGAAGCCGTCAGTCTCGGAAGACGACCTCACGCTCCTCGGTGGCGACATGGGCGGGCTTGGCGTTGTGGCCGAGCGTGCGGTGGCGGCCCGGCAGGTCGGCATGGCGGCCTGCGTGCTGGCCATCGCGGGCCGCCGTTCCGTCCTGGCGCGTCCAGCCCCGTCTGACGGCGGCGCCGGCCAGGATGCCGAAGCCGGCGACCAGCGCCGCGCTGACCCAGGGGTGCATCTGGGCGGCGGTGTAGAGGCTCGTCTCGCGGACGAAGCCGTGCCGCCGCGCGCGGTCGATCCCGTCCTCGCCCGGCGCGTGCAGGGCGTCGTTGCGCGGCCGCTTCATCCCGCCGGAGCGCTGCATGCGGGTGAGCTGCCGCTCCATCACATAGTCGGTCAGCCGCGGGGCGAAGGTCTCGGCCAGCGAGAACATCTTGGCGGCCCCGCCGATGTAGAGGTCGCGCACCGGCGTCTCCACCGCGTGCAGGATGCCCTCGGCCACCAGTTCGGGCGCGTAGACGGGCGGCGGGTTGGACGGTTCGGTGTCCAGGAAGTTCTTCGCGTGCGCCTCGTACATGGTGTCGATGGCCGCCGGCTTGATCAGCGTGACCGACACCGGCGCCCCTTCGGCCTCCAGCTCCATGCGCAAGCTGTCGGTGAAGGCCTTCACCGCGTGCTTGGTGGCGCAGTAGGGACCCTGCAAGGGGATGGCCCGGTCGGACAGGGTGCTTCCGACATTGACGATGGACCCGCCATCGCGGCGGAGATGCTGCATGGCGATGCGCGACCCGATCACCACGCCCCAGTAGTTCGTCTCGAACAGCCGCCGGTGATCCTCCATGGGGACATCGGCGATGCGGCCGTAGATCGAGACGCCGGCGTTGTTCACCCAGCTGTCGAAGCCGTCATAGGCGCGCAGCGCGGTCGCCGCGACCTGGCGCATCTCTATCTCGTCCGCGACGTCGGCGACGCAATGGACGGCCTGGCCGCCATTGCGGCGGATCTCGTCGGCGACCTGGGCCAGCGCCTCCCGGTCGCGCGCGGCGAGCACGACGCGGGCGCCGCGCTCCGCCGCCATGCGGGCCGTCACGAGGCCGATGCCGCTCGTGGCGCCGGTGATGACGATCACCTGCTCATCGATGGGTTTCAGACGGACGCTCATGGTCTTCTCCTCTCCTTCCCGGCGGCACTCCGCCAGGGGCTGCGGTGGCATGCGCCCATGGCAACAGCCCCGCCGCCGCGCCGTTGCCCGCGATGCCCGCAAGCCTGGAGGAAGGGCGTGGGGGAGTGCGCGGGATTGGGCCGATGGCCTATCCGTCCTGGCCGATTGCCGGCCGGCTCCCCAATGCCACCTTGCTCGATACAGGGGCTGGCCTGCGTCGGGGTCAGGGAACAGCCAAGCTTGAGCGGGGTTGTTCACGCAGCCCCGGAACAATCAGGACGATCCGCATGAACATTCTCGAGCGCATCAAGAAGGACCACGACACCCTGCGCAGCCTCCTCGACAAGGCGGAAGAGGCGGAGGGCAAGGAGGTCTTCGAGGAATTGCAGCGCGAGTTGTGGGCCCACGCCAAGGCCGAGGAGACCATCTTCTACGCGGCGCTGGCGCAGGCCAAGACGGCGAAGATGGAGACGGTCGAAGGGCTGAACGAGCATCACATGATCAACACGCTCCTGGACGAGCTGAACGCGATGCCGGCCGAAGGCATCGCCTGGAAGGCGAAGCTCCAGGTGCTGGGCGAACTGGTCCGCCACCACCTCGACGAGGAGGAGGAGGAGATGTTCGAGGACGCCGAGAAGGCGCTCGACGACAAGCGCTCGACCGAACTCGGCGCGCTCTACGCGGATCGCAAGAAGCACGCGATGGCGGCGCTGGAGCCACTGCCGAAAGGCTGAGCCGTCCTTGATAAGCCGGCCGGGCGCCCCGTTCCTCATGGGGCAGGGCGCCCGGGCTCGGCCGGTACCGGCTCTCCCGCGTAGGGGGCCTTCCGGAAAAGGGCGGCGATGCCGGTCAGGAGGGCCGTTCGACTGCCCGCGCCTCCAGCCGACGCCGTTTCTCGGAGGACGGCAGCGGTATCGGAGGGGCGGAACCGGGAGCCGCGGCTGAGGCGTTCGGCAGCGCGTTCGCCAGTTCCCGCGTGACGGTCTCGATGCGTTCGTCGAGCAGCCGCCGGAGATGCGGCGCCGATTGCGGCCGTATCAGAAGTCTCTCCTCCCTGAGGCGCCGCAGCGTGATGACCTTCTTCCTGATGTCCTCACGCGTGAACTGCGCCCGCGCGCCAGTGTCCATGGGTTCCATGGCTCCTCCCCTCACTGCAACACCCCCGACAACAAGCGAAGCGCCGGGAGCGTCAGCAGGAAAAGGGCTGAGAGGGGTACCTCTTGGGCGCGTAATCCACCCCGCTTTCGCCGCGTTTTTCCGGTACAAGACCCGCTTTTTCCCGAGCAGCCCTGCCGGAAGGGGGAAAGTGCCGTGATCCGCGATTCGATTCGGCCAGGGAACGTCCTTCGCCGCGGCCCTGTTGGCAACCCCAGGATGATCAGCAAGGGGGACTCCGGAACATGGCTCAGCACGATTATGTCCGCCACACGCTCGACTGCCTGGAAGAGGCCCAGGCC
This sequence comes from Azospirillum sp. SYSU D00513, assembly GCF_017356015.1. Lineage (GTDB taxonomy): Bacteria > Pseudomonadota > Alphaproteobacteria > Azospirillales > Azospirillaceae > Azospirillum. The sequence continues at coordinate 116,818 of NZ_JAFIQV010000007.1, read as the reverse complement.
GCCCTGCATCTTGCCCAGCGCAAGGGTCAGATCGAGCCGAAGGACGAAGCCAGCCTGGTCCGGCGCCTCAGCACCCTGACCGAGGACCTGAACCGGGTTCAGGACGTGCCTTGATCGACAGCCGGCTGTGGAAGGGGAGGCCGCCGGGCTGGAACTCCGGCCGCCTCTGCCTTTGCGCATACTCCAGCATGGCGGGTTGGCGAAGGCGTTTGGCATTTGGTACACATTAATACAGCATTGTAACAAACGCGGTCGGGCACGGGAAACCGGCGGCCCCCGCGATCTCTGACGCAGGCACCATGGATTATGATGTCGTTCGCCAAGCCGTGAATCTGGCCCGCCTTGTCGGCGCGACCGACGGTGAGGTCCGTTTCATCGCTGAAAAAATCTACCTGGAACGGCATCCCGGCACGCAGGCCACGGAACTGCCTCGTCTGCTCGAACCGATTTTGGGATGCGGAGCGCGGGCGGAGAATCCGGAACTGGTTTAAGGTGAATAAGCGGGATCGGGGGAGTGACGGCGGAAACAGCTGGGTTTTCAAAACCCGCATCCGCTGTTTTCAAAGCCTGCCGGCTCGACGGGGCACAAGAATAAGGTCGGCCGCGCGAAGCGTAATCGCGTCGGCAATCCGTCCACGGGTGCTGTGCCGAAGCTGATTTCAAAGATGGGGAAGATGGTGCTGCCAGAGAGGATTGAACTCTCGACCTCTCCCTTACCAAGGGAGTGCTCTACCACTGAGCTACGGCAGCGCCGGGACCCGCGATTTACTATGGGGCAGGGCCGATGTCAACAGCCTTGCCCGCCTTTTCGCCGGCCTGTCCTCGTCGGGCCGCCGTCCGTGCCGGCCGCCCTCCGAAGTGGCGCGGGTTATGCCACAGGCTTTTCCCCGATGCAAGCCCGCTCGTTCCTGATTTCCTACACCTGAAGCCCGGCCTGCGGCAGCACCGCTTCCGACCGGAAGTCCGGCACGATGTTCGACAGGATGGTCAGGACGCGTTCCGTGTCGCCGGCTCGGGCAGCCGTTTCCAGCTCGTTCAGCGCGCGGTTCACCAGGGCGTAGTCGATGACGCGTGGCGAGGCCAGGAAGACGCCGTCGGCCTCCGTCCGGGAGGGGGTTTCCGCGGCAGTCAGGATTTCCTCGAACAGCTTCTCGCCCGGGCGTAGTCCGGTGTACTCGATCTGCACGTCCACGCCCGGCCGGTATCCGGCGAGATGGATCATCTGGCGGGCAAGATCGACGATCTTCACCGGCTCGCCCATGTCGAGCACCAGGACCTTGCCGCGGTCCTCCCCGCGCGCCGCACCATGCGCCGAGGCCTGAAGCACGAGTTCCACCGCCTCGCGCACGGTCATGAAGTAGCGGCGCATGTCCGGATGGGTGACCGTCAGCGGCCCGCCCTGGGCGAGCTGGCGCGTGAAGAGCGGCACCACGGACCCCGACGAGCCCAGCACGTTGCCGAAGCGAACGGTCATGTAGCGCGTCGCCGTCTCCGTCCCGTCGCGCGGCGGCAGCAGGTCGAGCGCCTGGCAATAGGACTCGGCGAAACGCTTCGTGGCGCCCATGACGCTGGTCGGGCGGATCGCCTTGTCGGTCGAGATCAGCACCATGGCGAGGCAGCCCGAGGCGCGGGCGGCATCCGCGACGTTGCGCGTGCCGGCGACATTGGTCAGGGCGCCCTCGGTGGGGTTCGCCTCGACCAGCGGCACATGCTTCAGTGCCGCGGCGTGGAAGACCAGGTCCGGCCGGTGGTCCTGGAACAGGCGGAACACCCGGTCGCGCTCGCGCACGTCGGCGAGGACGGCGTGCAGCTCCATCCCGGGGAAGCTTTCCCGGATCTCCAGGTCGATCGAATAAAGGTTGAACTCGCCAGCATCGACGAGCACCAGCGACGCCGGGTTCAGGGCGGCGATCTGGCGCACCAATTCGCTGCCGATGGTGCCGCCGGCTCCGGTGACCAGGACGCGGCGCCCGCCGACCATGCCTTCGATGGCGCCGCGGTCGAGCACGGCCTGGGGCCGCCCCAGGAGATCCTCCAGCGCGATGGGGCGCACCTCGATCTTGCCCTCGTCCAGCGCCGACTTGAACTCGGTCAGGCTGGGCAGGCGGGACAGGGTCAGGCCGAGGGACTCCCCCTGGTCGAGCAGCGTACGCAGCAAGGCGCTGGGGATCTCGGTGCGGCCCTTGGTGACGATCAGCCGCTGCGGCCGGTCGCCGCGCCCCTCCAGCTCCTCCACCACGCGGGCGAGGTCGTTGGGGCCGCCGAGCACCGGGATGCCGCGCACCTCGTGGCCGACGCGGCGGCCCTTCTCGTCGAGAAGCCCGACCACCCGGTAGCTGCCCTGGCCGTTGTGGTCGAGCGAACGGATGAAGGCCTCCGCCGCGTCGCCGACGCCGAGCAGGAGGACGGGGATGCGGGGCGTCCCCAGCTCGTCCATGGCCGACCGCCGCAGGTAGCGGTGCTTGAGGAGGCGGTAGGCGAAGCGCGGTGCGCCGAGCAGCACGAGTTGCACGAACCACAGGATCAGCGGCAGGGAGCGTGGAAGGGCTTCCAGCCGCGTCAGCAGGAACATGATGAGGATGAAGGCCAGAACGGCGACCGACACCGCCCGCGCGAGCTGCAGGAGGTCGGGCAGGGAGGCGTAGCGCCAGATGCCGCGATACAGGCCGAACAGCCGGAACGTGATGGCGGCGACCACCATCATGATCGGCAGCGCCAGCACCAGCGCGTCCATGTAATAGCCGAACGCCTGCCCGCCGACGCGCAGATAGAGCGCCAGCGCGAAAGCGATGCCGGTCATCACGACATCGTGCAGGTAGGCGAGGAGCGCTCGGGTGGACGGGAGGAACATGCCGCGTGCCTTAAGCCATCGTTCGATCAGCAGCCGGAAGCTTTGAACCATCCGGCCGTTGCGCGCAAGCCGATGGCTGGATCAAAAGGAGGACTCCAGCCGAGCGCGCGGCGGATCGCGCCGTCCTCGACTGTCAGTGAGCCGGCGACGCGGTCGAACATGGCCGTGCGCCCGGTCATCCTCGCGCCCAGCTTCAGGAGCGACGGCGGCGCCTTGAGCAGGCGTGCAGGCCGCCCGAGCGCCTCGCCCAGGGCGCGGACCAGTTCCGCCGTGGAGTAGGGGCGGCCGTCATGGACCAGGAAGCGCCCGCCGGCCGCCTGCGGGTGGGTCAGGCAGGTGGCGATGGCGTCGGCGAGGTTGCCGGCGTAGATCAGGCTGCGCCGGTTCTCCAGCGCGCCCAGCGGCAGCGGCAGGCCCGCCGACACCGCCTTCAGCAGGGTGAGGAAGTTGCCGCCGACGCCCGGACCGTAGACCAGCGGCGGCCGGATCACCGCGACCTCCAGCCCGGAGCGGGTGGCGATCTCGGTCAGGGCGCGCTCGGCCTCCAGCTTGGACAGGCCATAGGGGCTGTGCGGGTCGGGCGTGGTCGCCTCGTCCAGCGGTTCATCCCGCCCCTCGTCGGCCAGCGCCTTGACGCTGCTGAGATGGACCAACCGCTTGACGCCCCCGGCGGCGGCGGCCTCGGCGAGCCTGCGGGTGCCTTCCGTGTTGACGCGGCGGAACGCGGCCAGGGGGTCGGGCGCCGTGTCCTTCATCACATGGACCCGTGCGGCGAGATGGACGACCGCCTCGATCCCGTCGAGCGCGGCGCTCCAGTCCGTGTCGGGGCCGACCTCGGGGACGATGACGGTCTCCGCCACCTCCTCGGGGAAGGCGGCCTCGGGCCGGCGCAGCGCTGCGCGGACATGGTGGCCGAGCCCAGCCAGATGGGGAACGGTGTGCCGGCCGACGAAGCCGCTGGCGCCGGTTACGAGAATGCGCATGGCACGCGGTCCGCGTTCGGAATGCTGGTGGTCATTTCTGTGGGTTCACGCTGTCTGGAATGCGGTGCCCGGTGCCGGGACCCGTCGCGCCGGGTGCCGGCACCGGGCTCGCGGGGTGTCTTGCCGGATCGGGATTCTTGCCGGGGGACGTCGGGACACCGGTGACATGATTTGGGCACGGGGCCGTGTCTTGCACAAATCCGCAGCCGAGGTAAAGTCCAGATCCGTTCGCGCCCTTCAGATAAGCACAGCCATCGAAAAATGACAGAGCCCGCCGGAGTATCCCCGAGATACGGGCGCATTGTTGTGGTCAGCTACAATTGCGCGAGCTTTGTGAACCGGCTGTTCGGCTGCCTCCTGGCGCAGACCGAACAGGATTTCGAACTCGTCCTCGTCGACAACGCCTCGGCGGATGCGGCGGAGATCGCCATGCCCGACGATTCGCGATTCACGCTGATCCGGCTGGACCGTAACCTGGGCTTTGCCGCCGCCAACAACCTCGGTGCCAGGGGAGCCCGGACGGAGTGGATCGTCACGCTCAACCCGGATGCCTTTCCGGACCCGGACTGGCTCGCCCGCCTCTATGAGGCGGCGCGCCGCCACCCGGAAGCGGCGATGTTCGGATCCACGCAGCTGTTCGAGCATGATCCCGGCCTGCTGGACGGGGCGGGCGACCTCTATTCGGTCTTCGGGGTCGCGCGCCGGATCGGATACCGGACCCGCGCCGTGCCGCCCTACAGATCGGGCGAGGTGTTCTCGCCCTGCGCCGCGGCGGCCATGTACCGGCGCGACGCCTTCGAGGCCGCCCAGGGTTTCGACAAGGATTTCTTCTGCTACTGCGAGGACGTGGACCTCGGCTTCCGCATCCGGCTGGCCGGCGGCATGGCGCTCCAGGTCGGCGAGGCCGTCGTCCACCATGTCAGCAGCGGCGTGTCCAGCCAGTACGGCACCTTCGCCCTGTATCACGGCATCCGGAACCAGATCTGGACGCTGGTCAAGAACGTGCCGTCCGCCCTGCTGCCGCTGGCCCTGTGCGGCCACGCGGCGGCGCTGGCGGTCATGTTCGCGCTGCGGTGGCGCGGCGAGGAGGCGCGGGCGGCAGGGCGCGGCATCCGCGACGCCCTGCGTGGGCTTGGCGGGGTGCTGGCCAAGCGGCGCAAGGTCCAGCGCGCGCGCCGGGCGTCGCTGGGTGCCGTGGCCCGCGTGCTCACCTGGAACCCCTTGGCCGTGTTGCGCCGGGGCTGACCGGTCCCGGCGGAGGGCCGCTCAGTACAGCTTCCAGCCGTGCTTGTGGAAGAAGCGGAAGGCCGACTGTGCGAAGAGCCGGATGTGGGTGGCGCCCTTGCGCGCTGCGTTGCCGCCGAAATGAACGAGCCGCACGGCCGGCACATAGGTGACGTCGCCCAGCCGGGCGGCGCGGCGGGACAGGTCGAAATCCTCGAAATAGAGGAAGAAGCCTTCGTCGAAGCCGCCGAGCCGGACCAGCGCGTCGCGGCGGAACAGCATGAAGGCACCGCCCACATGCTCCAGCCCGCCGACGACGCTGTCGCGGGTGAGGTCGCGCATCTCGTAATGGTCCAGATAGCGCCGGAACAGGCGCCTCACCGCCACCGGCATCGCCGCGCGCAGGCCGAGGTTCAGAACCGACGGCATGCGCTTGCAGATGAACTGCTGCTCGCCCGTTCCGTCGAAGACCTTCGGCGTCAGCAGGATGGTGGAGGGGTTTGCCTCCATGAAGCCGAGGGCCGCGACGAGCGCGTCGCGGTCGAGGACGACGTCGTAGTTCAGGACCAGATGGAGGTCGGAGGCGCCGCGCCGGATGGCGAGGTTGTGGCCGGCGCCGTAACCGACATTCCCATGCCCGGCGATCATCTCCACCGACAGCGGGCCGCCGTCGCCCAGCGACTCGATGGCGGCGCGTACCGCGGGCTGGAGCGGCTCCCGGTCGTTGTCGACGATCCACAGGCGGCAGGCGGTGCCAGCCCGCTCGTACAGCAGCCGCGCCGCGGCGGCGACGCTGTCGAGCGATGCGCGGAACAGCTCCGCGTCGGGCCGGAAGAGGACGATGGAGATGTCGAGGGAGGGCGTCGGGCCGTTCGGTGGCGTCATGTCTGCGTGCTTGTCAGCGTCTTGAGGCCGGCCATGCGGCGCAGGCTGGCGATCAGGGCGGCCACCAGAAGGGCGGCGGCGAGGAGCGTCCAGGGACCCGCCGACGGTGACAGGACCGCCGCCGCGACGAGGCCGAGGCTGTAGGCGATAATGGTCAGCACGACCCGGTCGTGCCGTTTGATGCCGTCCGCGGCCCGCTGGTAGAAATGTTCGCGATGGGCTTTCCAGACCTCTTCCCCGCGCAACGCCCGGCGGAGCAGCGTGACCGTCGCGTCCGTCAGGTAATAGGCGGGCAGGATCAGCGCCGCGATCCAGTGCCCCTCCAGGCTGAGGGAGATCAGCAGGAAGCCCAGCAGGTAGCCGAGCGGGACGCTGCCGACGTCCCCCATGAACATGCGGGCGGGGCTCCAGTTGTGCGTCAGGAAGCCGGCCGCCGCCCCGGCCAGTGCGGCACCCGCGACGCCGAGCGGGGGAAAGGCCCCGACCGCCAGCGACAGGCTGGCGATGCCCGTGCCGATCAGCACGGTCTCGCTTCCCGCCAGCCCGTCGATCCCGTCCATGAAATTGTAGAGGTTGATGAACCAGAGCCAGGCCAGAGCCGTCAGGGCGCGGTCAGCCCACCAGGGGAGTAACCCCTGCAGGACCAGCGCGTCCGCCGGCAGCACCAGCAGCCCGAGCGCCACGCAGGCCGCCTGAACCGCGAAGCGGAGCCGGGCGGACAGGGTGCGGCGGTCGTCGACCCAGGACACGGCGATAAGTGCCGCCGCACCCGTCAGGACCGGCAGGATCTGCCCGAGCCAGCCATAGGCGGCACCGATCAGCGCCAGGGCCGGCAGGGCCGTCAGCACGATCGCCCAGCCGCCGCCGCGCGGGGTTGCCTTTTGGTGGCTCGACCGCGCGTTCGGCACGTCGAGGATCCGGCGTTCCGTCAGGTAGCGCAGCACGGCGGGCGACAGGCGCCAGGCGGCGATGCCGCACAGGCCGAAGGCCCCCGCCAGAGCCGCCAGACGCTCAACGATGTCCAACGCCGTGCTCCCGGCGGTGGCCGTGATAGCCGAGGTACCAGTCCACGAAGCGCGGCAGCCCGACCTCGATCGGGGTGGCGGGCTCGTAGCCGAGCGCAAGGCGCGTCGCCTCGATGTCGGCGCTGGTGGCCTGCACGTCGCCGGCCTGCATCGGCTCGAACTGCATGATCGCCTTCCGGCCGAGCGCCTCCTCGATAAGGGCGATGTAGCGCATCAGCTCCTCGGACCGGTTGTTGCCGAGGTTGAAGATCCGATGCGGCGCGCCGTTCCCGTCCACCGGCGCCGGACGGTCCAGCGCCGCGACGACGCCGGACACGATGTCGTCGATGTAGGTGAAGTCGCGCTGCATCCGGCCCTCGTTGAAGACGCGGATCGGCCGGCCGTTCATGATCGAATCGGCGAACTGGTAATAGGCCATGTCCGGCCGGCCCCAGGGGCCGTAGACCGTGAAGAAGCGCAGCCCCGTCGCCGGCATCTTATAAAGGTGGCAGTAGGCGTAGGTCATCACCTCGGCCGCCTTCTTGGTGGCGGCGTAGACGGACACAGGGCTGTCCACCCGGTCCTCGACCGAGAAGGGGGTCTTGCGGTTTGCGCCGTAGACCGAGGAGGTGGAGGCGTAGACCATGTGCTCCAGCCGGGGCATCCGCCGCGCCGCCTCGAGCATCGCCACCTGGCCGGTGACGTTCGCGTCCACGTAGGCGTAGGGGTTTTCCAGTGAATAGCGCACCCCGGCCTGGGCCGCGAGATGGACGATACCCGTGACGTCGGCGAACTCCGGCGCCATAGCCTCCAGCAGCCGGTGGTCGGCCAGATCGATCCTGGCGAAGCGGAAGCCGGACTTCCCCTGGAGCCGCGCCAGCCGCGCCTGCTTCAGCCCGACGGAGTAATAGCTGTCGAGGCTGTCCAGCCCGAGGACGGACTCGCCGCGCTCCAGCAGGGCTGCCGCTACGTGTGAGCCGATGAAGCCGGCCGCGCCGGTGACCAAGATCGTCATGTCCGCCATCCTGAAACCACGTGCCGGGCCGGAAAGGAACGGGCTGGGGCCGAGTCCTTACCGAAGTCTTATGCCCGACCAGGGCGCGGGATGCCAGAACACAAAAGACGGGCGTCCCGCCAGAAAGACAGGTGTACCGCCATAGCCCTTTCCGGCGCTGCATCCTTGACAGGCGCTCGGGCGTACCGATCTACTGCCGCGACCGAATTTCCGCCTTAATATGTGGACGATCATGGCGCTGAAGAAGAACCCGCTCAACCTGAACCCGCTCCAGCTGAAGACGCTGACCCTCATCCAGGAGATCGCCCGGATCGAGAACAAGCCGGCCGAGGGCGAGGAGGGCGCCTTTATGGTCACCAGCCTGCCGCACGCCCACGGCAACCACTTCCACCTCGGCCGCTACGTCGTCAGTGCCGCCGACGCCACCGGCCTGCACAACCAGGCGGTCTGGGTCGCGCTGGAGCGCAAGGGCATGCTGCGCAGCCAGACGAACAGCGTCGAGGTCACGGCGGCCGGCATGGCCTACGACACCGGGCTGAAGGACAAGATCCTGCACGGCTCCGACCACTGAGACGTCCGGTTCACGCGGCGGCCCGATGACCGGATACGCGATGACCGAAGACGACAAGACACCCGTTGGGCCGAGGCCGCCCGAGGACCGTGCCGGGGGCCGCTCCGGCGAGCGCCGGGAACGGCAGGACCGGCTTGCCGCTGCGTTGCGCGCCAACCTGCGCAAGCGCAAGGAACAGGCGCGTCAGCGCGAGCAGGCCAAGGACGGGGAGGGGGGCTGAGGCGCCGCCCGCTCCCCGCCCTCCGGACTCCCTTCGGAGTCCCTGAAAAAGGCTCATTTCCATCCCTTGAGCCGGCCAGTATGGTCGGCTACAACGCCTTTCGAATAACCCCTATCCTTGAGGAGCACCCCCGCGATGGGCATCATGCCGGACACCTGGATCCGCGAGATGGCCGAGACCAAAGGCATGATCGAGCCTTTCGTCGAGAAGCAGAAGCGGGAGGGGGTGATTTCCTACGGGCTGTCCTCCTACGGCTACGACGCGCGCGTGGCGGACGAGTTCAAGATCTTCACGAACGTCGACAACGCCATCGTCGATCCCAAGAGCTTCGACGAGACGAGCTTCGTGGACCGGCAGGTCGACGTCTGCATCATCCCGCCGAACAGCTTCGCGCTGGCCCGGACGGTCGAGTATTTCCGCATTCCCCGTGACGTGCTGGTGATCTGCCTGGGCAAGAGCACCTACGCGCGTTGCGGCCTGATCGTGAACGTCACCCCGCTCGAGCCGGAGTGGGAGGGCCACGTCACGCTGGAAATCTCCAACACCACGCCGCTGCCGGCGAAGGTCTACGCCAACGAGGGGCTCTGCCAGTTCCTGTTCCTCAAGGGGGACAGCGTCTGCGAGACCTCCTACGCCGACAAGTCCGGCAAGTACATGGGCCAGAAGGGCGTGACCCTGCCGCGCCTGTGAGGCGGCGGGGCCTCCTGGCCCCGGCCTTCTACTTTTCAGCACTCCTACAGCACCAGATCGGGCAAGACAGGTTTCATGGACAAGATCCGCATCCGCGGCGGCAACCCGCTGCGTGGTTCCATCACCGTGGGCGGCGCCAAGAACGCGGCCCTGCCGCTGATGACGGCGGCGCTCCTCACGGACGAGACGCTGACGCTCACGAACCTGCCGATCCTCGCGGACATCAACACGCTGTGCAACCTGCTGCTCCAGCATGGCGTCGCGATCCACATGCAGGGTGCCGGCGGCGCCGTCGACCGGCGCGTCGTCGAGTTCACCGCCCGCGACATCACCAACACCACCGCGCCCTATGACTTGGTGCGCAAGATGCGCGCCAGCGTGCTGGTGCTGGGGCCGCTGCTGGCCCGCTGCGGCGAGGCCACCGTGTCGCTGCCCGGCGGCTGCGCCATCGGCGCGCGTCCGGTGGACCTGCACATCAAGGGCCTTCAGGCCATGGGCGCCGAGATCGAGATCGAGAGCGGCTACATCAAGGCGAAGGCGCCGGCCGGCGGCTTGCGCGGTGCCGAATACATCTTCCCGAAGGTGTCGGTCGGCGCCACCGAGAATCTTCTTATGGCGGCGACGCTGGCGAAGGGCACCACGGTCCTGGTCAACGCCGCGCGCGAGCCGGAGGTGACCGACCTCGCCGAGTGCCTCGTGAAGATGGGCGCCAGGATCACGGGCATCGGCACCGACCGTCTGACCATCGAGGGCGTGGACCGGCTGCACGGGGCCAAGCACATGGTGGTGGCCGACCGGATCGAGACGGGCACCTACGCCATGGCCGCCGCCATCACCGGCGGCGAGCTTGACATCCTCAACACCAATCTCGATCTGATCAAGGCTGCGGTGACGGCTCTGTCGCCGGCGGGCGTGGCCTTCACGGAGATCGAGAACGGCGTGCGCGTCTCGCGGGCCAACGGCGCGCTGCACGGCGTGGACGTGATGACCGAGCCCTTCCCGGCCTTCCCGACCGACCTGCAGGCGCAGATGATGGCGCTGATGTGCGTCGCCGACGGCGCCTCGATGATCACCGAGACGATCTTCGAGAACCGCTTCATGCACGCGCCGGAGCTGATGCGCATGGGCGCCAAGATCACGGTGCACGGATCCTCGGCCCTGGTGCGCGGCGTGGAGCGTTTGACCGGCGCGCCCGTTATGGCAACGGACCTGCGCGCATCGGTGTCGCTGGTGCTCGCCGGCCTCGCCGCGTCGGGGGAGACGACGGTCAACCGCGTCTACCACCTCGACCGTGGCTACGAGAGGCTGGAGGAGAAGCTGGCGGCCTGCGGTGCCGACATCGAACGCGTCCGGGGGGAAGAGGACTGACCCCCCGGCCCTGACACGCCGAGGAGGATCATGACCAAGCCGCTTCGCCTGCGCGCCCAGGACGACGACGACCTGAAGGTGGTGTCCGCCTGCCTTCAGGACGCCATCGTGCCCATCGGGGACATGTGCTATCTGCCCGACGAGAAGCGGTTCGTGCTGGTCGCCAACCGCTTCAAGTGGGAAACCGCCGACCAGCCGCCCCCTGGCCCGACGGCGGACGACGACGACATACTGGCATTCGAGCGCACCCACACCGGGCTGCGGGTCGAGAATGTCCAGGCGGCGAAGCTGCGCGGCATCAACCTGAAGGACCGCACCCAGATCCTGGAACTGCTGTCGCTGGAGGCGGTGGAGGGCGGCGTCGCGCTGCATTTCGCGGGCGGCGGCTGCATCCGGCTGGACGGGGCGAACTGGCAATGCTTCGTGGAGGACATGGGCGAGCCCTGGCCGACCACCTGCCGGCCCTGCCACCCGCTGGAGGAGTAGCGCCCCTCCGGAAGCGGTAGGGCCGCTTCCCGGACGTCCGTCCGGCAGTGACGGCTGTTCTCCCGGGCATGGACGCCATTCCGGATGCCATTTCCGGCGAGGGGCCGGACCCCTGGCCGACCACCGAGGCCGAGGCGCGCTCCGTGCAGGAGCGGCTGCGCGGGCTCGTCGTCACACGCGACGAGTTCGGCCCCCTGCGCCGCATCGCGGCGGTGGACGCGCATTACAGCGAGGACCTTCATAGCGAGGGTCATTACAGCGAGAGCGGGGGCGTCACCTGGGCCGCCGTCGCGGAGATTGATGCGGAGACGCTGGAACTGACGCGCAGCGTCCTGCTGTCCCGCCCGACCGTCTTCCCCTATGTGCCGGGCTTCCTGTCCTTCCGCGAGGCGCCGGCGATGGTGGAGGCCATCGGGCTTCTGCCGGAGCCGCCGGACCTGCTGATCATCGACGGGCAGGGGACGGCGCATCCCCGCCGCTTCGGGCTGGCCTGCCATGTGGGGGTGGTGACCGGCCTGCCGGCCATTGGCGTCGCCAAGTCGCGGCTGGTCGGCCGCTTCGAGGATCTCGGGAACGAGAAAGGCGCCAGCGCGCCCCTGTGGCACCGGCGCGAAATGATCGGCGTCGCCCTGCGCAGCCGCACCGGCAACAATCCCCTGTTCGTCTCCCCCGGCCACCGCGTCAGCCTCGCCACCAGCGTGGAGCTGGTCATGCGCTTCACCCCGAAATGGCGGCTGCCCGAACCGATCCGGCTGGCCGACGCCCTGTCCCGCATGCACGGCTGATATCGGGGCGGGAAAAGGAACCACGGTGCGCGGATCCGGTTGGCGGGCGGGAATGCCCACAACGGAGGAGGTGCCGTGATGGCCCAGACAACCAACGGCAAACTGAACGGAAAGACCGTCGCCGTCGTCGCGACGGACGGTTTCGAGCAGGTCGAGCTGACCGAACCGGTGAAGGCGCTGAAGGAGGCCGGTGCCACCGTGCATGTCGTGGCCCCGAAGCCCGGCCAGATCCAGGGCTGGCAGCATTTCGACAAGGGCGACATGGTGCCGGTGGACGCGACGCTGGACGGGGCCGACCCCGCCCGCTACGACGCGCTGCTGCTGCCGGGCGGTGTCGTGAACCCGGACCAGCTCCGGCTGGAGCCGAAGGCCATCGACTTCATCCGGCATTTCGTCACCAGCGGCAAGCCGATCGCCGCCATCTGCCACGGCCCCTGGACGCTGATCGACGCGGATGGCGTGCGCGGCAAGCGCATCACCTCCTGGCCGTCGCTGAAGGCCGACCTGACCAACGCCGGGGCGAACTGGGTGGACGAGCAGGTGGTCACCGACCAGGGCCTCGTCACCTCGCGAAACCCGAAGGACCTGCCGGCCTTCTGCCCGAAGATGATCGAGGAATTCGCCGAGGGGCAGCATTCCGGCCATCGCCGCGCCGCCGAGTGAGGCAGCCGGGCAGGGGGATTGCCCCCGGGTTAGCCGAGGCGCGGAGGGGCTTCCCTCCGCGCCTTCTTTTTGGTCAGGCGTTGATCAGCGGCGACAGGCCGTTCTGGATCGCCCAGACGGCCGCCTGGGTGCGGTTCTGGGCGTGGATCTTCCGCATCACGTTCTTGAAATGCATCTTCACCGTCGATTCGGTGATGTGCAGGTTGCGCGCGATGGTCTTGTTGGACTGGCCGGCAAGCAGACAGCGCAGAATCTGGATCTCGCGCTTGGACAGCTCGTTTCCGGCGGCGGGAGCCGGGCGGGGCGGGGCGGGGCGCTCGTTCGCCGACGCGATCAGCAGGCTCGCCACATGGGTCGGATAGACCACCTCGCCCAGCATGACCAGCTGGAGCGAACGCAGCAGGGATTCGCTCGACATGCCCTTGTTCAGATAGGCGTCGGCGCCCGCCTTAAGCGACAGGGATAGGCTCTGGTCGGCGGTGACGTCGGCGAGCACGGCGATGCGGGCTCCGGTGCCCGCGCGCAGGCGGCGGACCGCCGCCATCTCCTCCGCCGATCCCTCCTGGAGCGCCAGGACGATCAGGTCCGGGTCGGTCCCGCCGTCGATCGCCGCCAGCGCCTCATCCAGGCTCGCGGCGTGGTGGTTCACACGAAATGGTCCGCTACCGATGAGCGTGCCGAGCGCGGCCGAGAACAGCCGGTCGTGATCGATCAGCATTACAGTCCAAGTCGACATGGAACTTCTCCGCGAACAGGTCGGCGCAACGGGCCATCGGATGTCAGTGAGCGAGGCAATTCAGGCAATTTTATGAAAACACTGAATAGATTGGATGCAAAACAGTGTTTACGCTCGAAAGATCGATGATTTATACGGGTGGGCCTCGGGCGGTGCAAGCCGCGCGTCGGAAAAGATTTGCCTCAAGTTTGTTCTCGCCGGAGACCGGCAATGTTTGACTTGCGGGGGCGCTTGGATTGTTGATGAGGCATCGGCCCCCGGTCCCCACCGGGGCCGGATCACCGGCCGAACCGGCGTTCGGCGGCATGACGAGGTGGCAATACGATGGAAGTGCGGCTGCACGCGCGCGGCAGGCAACAGGTTCCGGACCGCAAGGCGTCCGTCCGGAGCAAGGCGCAGACCTTCCTGGTGGTGGACGACCATCCGCTCATCCGGCATGGCTTCGCCCTGTCGGTCGCGGAGATCCATCCCGGCGCCGAGGTGCTGGAGGCGGGCTCGCTGGAGGACGCCCTCACCCTGGCCGAGCGGACGGTGGACCTCACCATGGTCCTGTTCGACTTCAACCTCGGCAGCCGCGACGGCGACGACGGCCTGCGCCGGATGGTGGAGGCGATCGGGGACGTGCCTCTGCTGGTCATTTCCGGTTCCGACGAGGTCGCGGACATCGTGGACAGCCTCCAGCAGGGCGCGCGCGGCTACATCCTGAAGACCAGCTCGACCGAGGTGCTGGAACACGCGATCTCGCTCGCCATGACGGGCGAGACCTTCCTGCCCCTGCCGCGCACCGTCCTGACGGGCGGCCTCGCCGCGGACGCCGAGCAGCCGACCGGCAGCATCCTGGGGCAGCTCACCGACCGCCAGCGCGACGTCTTCCAGCTCCTCCTCGCCGGCAACTCCAACAAGGAAATCGCGCGCGAACTCGGCGTGCTGGAAGGCACCGTGAAGGTGCATGTGCGCGCCATCATGCAGAAACTCGGCGTGCGCAACCGCACCCAGGTTGCCGTCGTGGCCGCGCGCAGCGGGTGTTTTTGAGGGCTAGTAAGGAGCCCGTAAAGCTGCGCTTGCACCTTAGTTCCGGGCTGACAACAAAGCCGTCATCTCCGCGGAAGCGGGGATCCAGAAGTCTGCGGAATGGCCCCCATGGAGAAGTCCTGGACCCCCGCTTTCGCGGGGGTGACGGTTGAGTTGTTATCTGCTGATTGGGATACTGCACTGAAAAGCATAGTGTGAAGGCTGGACGACTGTTTGCCTAACAACCGGTGCTTTGCGACATTTGAGAGCTTTCCCTTCAGCTCCCCCGGTAGGTCGAATAGCTGTAAGGGCTAACCAGCAGCGGGACGTGGTAGTGGGCGCTGGCGTCGGCGATGCCGAAGCGCAAGGGGACCACGTCGATGAAGGCCGGGTCGGGCAGGGCCGTGCCGAGCGCGCGGAAATAGTCGCCGGCCTGGAAGACCAATTCATAGGTCCCCGTTTTGAAGGCCTCGCCCTCCAGCAGGGGGGCATCGGCGCGGCCGTCGGCGTTGGTGGCGATGGACTTCAGGTGGCGCCGCGCGCCGCCGGGCTCCAGCGCGTAAAGCTCGATGGTCAGGCCGGCGGCGGGGCGGCCGTTGGCGGTGTCGAGGACGTGGGTGGTCAGGCGGCCCATGGCGGGGTCTCCGGATGGCGGGAAGGGTTCAGGAGGCGATCAGTGCGTCGAGCCGGAAGCGGGTGATCTTGGCGACCTCGCCGAGCGCGGTGCGCATCTCCACCTCCGCCGTGCTGCGGAGGCGGCGTTCGAAGGCGGTGAGGATGCTGTCCTTCGTGTGCTCCTTCACCGCCACGATGAAGGGGAAGCCGAAACGCTCCCTATACTCGCCGTTCAGTTCGTCGAAACGCCGGGCCTCCGCCTCGGCGAGCGCCGTCAGGCCCGCCCCGGACTGTTCGTCCGTGGAGTGCGTGGTCAGCAGCTTCCGCCGCATGGCGGCCCCGGCCAGTTCCGGGTGCGCGCGCAGCAGGGCCAGCTGGGCGTCCGTGCCAGCGTCCGACAGGGCCGTCAGCATGCGTGCGTGCAGGTCGCCGATGCTCGCGAAGGGCCGGTCGGGCCAAGCCGCCTCCGCCACCCAGGGGGAATGTTCGAAAATACCGCCGAGCGCCCCGACGAAGGCGTCGCGGTCCATGGCGTTCAGTTCGGCAAGGGTCAGGGCGGCGGTCATGCGGGAACCCGTGCGGTGGTCGGCCCTGGAATGATCCGGAGGGCGGGCGGCGCTGTCAACGCGGGCATCCCGTGAACAGTTTCAAAGGATCAGCAAGGATCGGGCAGCGTCTGCCCGCATTGGAGGCTGGTCACGCCAGAAATGCTCAAAAATTGGGCGAACAAACCGCGCCGCCGCTGCTCAGACCCCGTCACGGCTGGTCTGGTACGCCGTTTGCTTTTGCCGGGGTCCGTCCGGCGGCGCCCCTGTGCCCGCCGGTCCCAAACGACAGGAGTTCGCCCGCCGATGCCCCGCACCCCGTTCCGGATTTCCGCCCTGACCCGCCGCTGCTTCGGCACCGCCCTCCTGGCCGGCGCGGCGCTGGCGGCGGCCGCCGGCTTCGCCGGTCCGGCCCGGGCCGACACGGCCATCAAGGTGACGCTGGATTGGGCCTTCCAGGGGCCGCAGGCGCCCTTCCTGCTGGCGCTGGAGCGCGGCTACTACAAGGCCGAGGGGCTGGACGTCACCATTGACCGGGGCGAGGGCTCCGGCGCCGTGCCGCCGCGGCTGGCCGCCGGCACCTACGACGTCGGCTTCGGCGACATCAACCCGATGATCCGTTTCGTGGCCGAGAAGGGCGCCGACCTCGTGGCCGTGGCGGTGCTGTACGACGCCTCGCCGCTCGCCATCCTTTCCACGAAGAAGGCGGGCATTTCCTCGCCCAAGGAGCTGGAAGGCCAGACCCTGGCGGCGCCCGAGACCGACAGCGCCCGCCAGCTCTTCCCGGCTTTCGCCAAGGCCGCGGGCATCGACGCGTCCAAGGTGTCCTGGCAGACCGTGACCCCGCAGCTGCGCGAGACGATGCTGGCGCAGGGACAGGTGAAGGCGATCAGCGGCTTTCTGACGACGGGCATCTTCTCGCTGAAGGCCGCGGGCATCCCCGAGGGCGACATCGTCACCCTGCGCTACCGCGACCAGGGCGTGGCGCTCTACTCCAACGCCATCATGACCACCCGCAAGTTCGCGGAAGCCAATCCGAAGGCGATGGCCGGCTTCGTCCGGGCGACGCTGCGCGCCCACATCGAGGCGGTGAAGGAGCCGCAGGCCGCCATCGACGCCTTGAAGAAGCGTGATTCCCTGATTGACCCGAAGATCGAGCTGGCGCGCATGCAGCTCGCCTTCAACGAGCTGATGCTGAGCCCGGAGGCCAAGGCCAATGGCCTCGCCACCGTGGACGCCGCCCGCTTCCAGAAGGCCATCGACATCCTGAAGGAGACCTATGCCTTCCCCAAGGACGTGAAGACCGCCGACGTCTACACGGACGCCTACCTGCCGCCCCTGTCCGAGCGGACACTGCCGTAAGGGCCGGTCCGTCAGAAGGAAGTTGGGCCGGGAAGAGAGTTGGAGGAATGGTGCGCCCCTTCGTGGAACTGGACCGCGTCGCCCTGGCTTATGGCGGCGGGACGCTGGCGGTGGACGGGCTGAGCCTGCGGGTCGGGGAGGGCGAGTTCGCCGCCGTCGTCGGCCCGTCCGGTTGCGGCAAATCCACCCTGATGAAGCTCGTCACCGGCCTGATGCGGCCGACGCGGGGCGGGGTGATCGTGGACGGGCAGGAGGTCGGAGGCCCGCTGAAGATCTGCGGCATGGCCTTTCAGAATCCGACGCTGCTGCCCTGGCGGACGACGCTCGACAACCTGATGCTGCCCCTGGAGATCGTCCAGCCGCACCGCTCCCGCCTGCGGCGGGAGCGCGCGGCTTACGAGGCGGAGGCGAAGAGGCTGCTCGCCCAGGTCGGGCTCGCCGGCTTCGAGGAGCGATTCCCCTGGCAGCTCTCCGGCGGCATGCAGCAGCGGGCATCGCTGTGCCGGTCGCTGATCCACGGGCCGAAGCTTCTGATGCTCGACGAGCCCTTTGGCGCGCTCGACGCCTTCACGCGGGAGGAGCTGTGGGATGTCCTCCAGCAGGTCTGGATGGAGCGCAGATTCACGGGCATCCTCGTCACCCACGACCTGCGGGAGGCGGTGTATCTCGCCGACGTGGTCTATGTGATGTCGGCCCGGCCGGGCCGCGTGGTCTCCGTCCACCGCATCGAGCTGCCGCGCCCGCGCACGCTGGAGACCACCTTCACGCCGGAGTTCGGCGCGCTCGTCCACACCCTGCGCGACGAGATCAGCCGCGTGCGGCAGGGCCAGCCGGTCGGCGGCGTTGCGGAGGGCGGGGCATGACCAGGGACCGCACTCTTCAGCAGGTCATGCCCTGGCTGGTCGTGATCGGCATCTTCCTGATCTGGGAGCTGGCCTGCGTCGGCTTCGCCGTGCCGGAATTCGTGCTGCCGCGCCCCACGGTCGTGTTCGCCACCATGTGGGAGTTCGCCGGGCCGCTCTGGCAGCATTCCAGCTACACGCTCCTCACCACGCTCGCCGGATTCGCGCTGGCGGTGGCGGGGGGCGTGCTGCTCGGGCTGGCGGTCGGCTCCTCGCCGCTGGTCTATCACGGTCTCTACCCCGTGCTGATCGGCTTCAACGCGATCCCCAAGGTCGCCGTCGTGCCGGTGCTGGTGGTCTGGTTCGGCATCGGCACCATCCCGGCGATCCTGACCGCCTTCATGATCAGCTTCTTCCCCATCGCGGTGAACGTCGCCACCGGCCTCGCCACGCTGGAGCCGGAGCTGGAGGACGTGCTGCGGTCGCTGGGCGCCAGCCGGATCGACATCCTGCGCAAGGTCGGGCTGCCGCGCTCGCTGCCCTACTTCTTCGCCTCGCTGAAGGTGGCGGTGACGCTCGCCTTCGTCGGCTCGGTCATCGCGGAGACAGTCGCCTCGAACGAGGGGATCGGCTACCTGATGCTCCAGGCCTCCTCCCGTTTCCAGATCCCGCTGGTCTTCGCCGGGCTGATTGTCATCGCGGCGATGGGCGTGATCATGTACTTCCTGTTCGCCGCCATTGAGGGCCGGCTGACCGGCTGGGCGACCCGCAAGACGGAGTTCGCCGCCGGAAGCTGACGGCGGCGGGAGAGGACAGGAACGATTCGGGCATGACTGCGGTGCTGACGAAGAAGGTCGCCGTCCATGGCGCGGCCACGGTGCGGTTCGAGCACCGGCACGGGGCGACCCGGCTGGCGACGCTCTACCACCACGACCCCCTGCGGGTGCTGCTGCCCGACCCGCGCGCGGGCGACCTGCCGGTGGCGGTGCTGGTCACCACGTCGGGCGGCATGGTCGGCGGCGACCGCATGGACGTGGAGCTGTCGGCCGGGCCGGGGGCGGCGGCGCTGGTGACCAGTCAGGCGGCGGAGAAGGTCTACCGCTCCGCCGGTCCCGACTGCCGGATCGACACGCGGGTGCGGGTGGAGGACGGCGCTTGGCTGGAATGGATGCCGCAGGAGGCCATCGTCTTCGAGGGCTCCCGCCTGCGCCGCCTGACCCGGCTGGAGCTGGAGGGCGGCGCCCGGCTGATCGCGGGGGAGATGCTGGTCTTCGGCCGCGCGGCCTTCGGCGAAACGGTGAGCTACGGCCTCGTCCGCGACGCCTGGGAGGTGGCGCGCGACGGGCGGCTGGTCTGGGCGGACGCCTTGCATCTGGACGGCGACATCGCGGAAGCCTTGGCGCACCCCGCCGCCTTCGCCGGGGCGGGGGCCTGCGCCACGCTGCTGCACGCCGGCCCGGACGCGGCGGCCCAATTGGAGATGGCGCGGGAGGCCACGGCGGCCCTGCCCGGCGTGCGCGCCGCCGTGACGGCCTTCGACGGGCTGCTGGTGGTCCGCATCCTGGGCGGCGACGCGGTGGCGGTGCGCCGCGCCTATGCGTCGCTCTGGTCCCTGTTGCGGGCGGCGGCGGCGGGGCTGCCGCGCCGGCTGCCGCGGCTGTGGGAAATGTAGTGGCGCCCGGAAAGGCGTTCGGAATCAACGTGAAGGGTTGGCGGGCCGCCACGCCGTGGCATAATCCCGGCCGACCTGAAGGGAAGAGGCGGAGACGAGCCCCATGAACCTGACACCGCGCGAGAAGGACAAGCTTCTCGTCGCCATGGCCGCCATCGTGGCGCGCCGGCGGCTGGAGCGAGGCGTGAAGCTGAACCACCCGGAGGCGGTGGCGCTGATCACCGACTTCGTGGTCGAGGGTGCCCGCGACGGCCGCACGGTGGCGGAGCTGATGCGCGACGGCGCCACGGTCATCACCCGCGACCAGGTCATGGACGGCATCGCCGAGATGATCCACGAGATCCAGGTGGAAGCCACCTTCCCGGACGGGACGAAGCTCGTCACTGTCCACCAGCCGATCCGCTGAGGGGACCGACATGAAACCGGGTGAACTCTTCCCCGCCGCGGGCGAGATCGAACTGAACGCCGGCCGGCCCACGGTCGAACTCGACGTCTCCAACGCCGGCGACCGGCCCATCCAGGTCGGCTCGCACTATCATTTCTACGAGACCAACGGCGCGCTCAGCTTCGACCGCGAAAAGGCGCGGGGCTTCCGGCTGGACATTCCCGCCGGCACGGCGGTGCGCTTCGAGCCGGGCCAGACGCGCACCGTGCGGCTCGTCGCCTATGGCGGCGCGCGGGTGGTGATCGGCTTCAACGGTAAGGTGAACGGCGCCCTCTGACGGGCCGGACCGCAAGGCATTTTGGGGGCAGGACATGGCGCATCGCATCGACCGGGCCGAATACGCGGCTCTCTACGGCCCGACCGTGGGCGACCGGCTACGGCTGGCCGACACCGAGCTGATCGTCGAGGTGGAGAAGGACTTCACCACCTACGGCGAGGAGGTGAAGTTCGGCGGCGGCAAGGTGATCCGCGACGGCATGGGGCAGAGCCAGGTCTCGCGCCAGGACGGGGCGGTGGACACCGTCATCACCAACGCGCTGATCATCGACCATTGGGGCATCGTCAAGGCCGACATCGGCATCCGCGACGGCCGCATCGCCGCCATCGGCAAGGCCGGCAACCCGGACGTCCAGCCGGGCGTCACCATCGTGGTCGGGCCGGGCACCGAGGTGATCGCGGGCGAGAACAAGATCGTCACGGCCGGCGGCATCGACGCCCACATCCATTTCATCTGCCCGCAGCAGGTGGACGAGGCGCTCTACAGCGGCGTCACCACCATGCTGGGCGGCGGCACGGGGCCGGCGGCCGGCACCTCGGCCACCACCTGCACGCCCGGCGCCTGGCACATCGCCCGCATGATGCAGGCGGCCGAGGGGCTGCCCATGAATCTGGGCTTCTTCGGCAAGGGCAACGCCAGCCGCCAGGACGCGCTGATCGAGCAGATCGTGGCCGGCGTCTGCGGCATGAAGCTGCACGAGGACTGGGGCACCACGCCCGAGGCCATCGACACCTGCCTGACCGTCGCCGAACTGCACGACATCCAGGTGGCGATCCACACCGACACGCTGAACGAGTCCGGCTTCGTCGAGAACACCATCGCCGCCTTCAAGGGCCGCAACATCCACGCCTTCCACACGGAAGGGGCGGGCGGCGGCCACGCGCCGGACATCATCAAGGTGGCCGGCCTGCCCAACGTGCTGCCCAGCTCCACCAACCCGACGCGGCCCTTCACGGTGAACACGGTGGACGAGCATCTCGACATGCTCATGGTCTGCCATCACCTGAGCCCGCGCATCCCCGAGGACGTCGCCTTCGCCGAAAGCCGCATCCGGCGCGAGACCATCGCGGCGGAGGACATCCTCCACGACCTCGGCGTCTTCTCCATGATCAGCTCCGACAGCCAGGCCATGGGCCGGCTGGGCGAGGTGATCATCCGCACCTGGCAGACCGCGCACAAGATGAAGGTCCAGCGCGGCCGACTGCCGGAGGAGCGCGGCGACAACGACAATTTCCGCGTGAAGCGCTACATCGCCAAATACACGATCAACCCGGCGCTCTCGCACGGCGTTGCCCATGTCGTCGGCTCGCTGGAGGTTGGCAAGCTGGCCGACCTCGTGATCTGGTCGCCGGCCTTCTTCGGCGTGAAGCCGGACATGGTGCTGAAGTCCGGCACCATCGCGGCGGCGCTGATGGGCGATCCCAACGCCTCGATCCCGACGCCGCAGCCCGTCCATTACCGCCACATGTTCGGCGCCTTCGGCCGCTCGCTCCAGGCCAGCTCCGTCACCTTCGTCAGCGGCCTGTCGCTGGAGCGGGAGAGCTTCAAGGGGCTGGGGCTGAACCGGGAGCTGATCGCCGTGCGCGACGTGCGCTCGGTCGGCAAGAAACAGATGATTCACAACGATTCCACACCAAACATCGAGGTGGATCCGGAAACCTACGAGGTGCGCGCCGACGGGCAGCTCCTCACCTGCGAGCCCGCCGACGTGCTGCCCATGGCACAGCGGTACTTCCTGTTCTGACGGCCAAAGGGCCGGGGGCGGGAGTGCCCGGTCGGTGAAAGGTTCATTGTTGTGATCGGCGTTTTCGATTCCGGGCATGGCGGTCTGACGGTTCTGCGCGCCCTGGTGGAGGCGGCCCCGGACCGCCCCTTCGTCTATCTCGGCGACCACGCGTCGGCCCCCTACGGGCCGCGCGACGAGGAGGAGATCTACCGCCTGACCGTGGCGGGGATGGACCGGCTGTTCGGCCAGGGATGCCGGCTGGTCGTGATCGCCTGCAACACGGCGGCGGCGGTGGCCCTGCGGCGCATGCAGCAGACCTGGCTGCCGACGGCCTGGCCCGGGCGCAACGTGCTTGGCGTGCTGGTGCCGATGGTCGAGGCGATCACGCGCGTGCCCTGGATGACCGAGGCGCCGCCAAGCGACCGCCCGCCGGAGCCGCGCACCGTCGGCATCTTCGCGACCAGGGCGACGGTGTCCTCCGGCTCCTTCCCAAGGGAAATCGGCAAGCGCGCGCCCGACGTGCGGGTCGTGCAGCAGGCCTGCCCGGACCTCGTCCCCTTCATCGAGCGGGGCGCGTCGGACGCGGAGATGGCACCGTCGGTGCGCCGCTACGCCGCCGAACTGACCGACCAGCTCGGCGGCGAGCCGCTGGACGCGGTGGTGCTGGGCTGCACCCACTACCCGCTGGTGGCGCACCTCTTCGCCGAGGCGCTGCCGCCGGGGGTGGAGGTGCTGTGCCAGCCGTCCCTGACCGCCAAATCCTTGGAGCATTACCTGGAGCGGCACCCGGAATACGCGCCCGAGCGGCTGGGGCGTCCGGTGGAGCCGCGCTTCTTCACCACGGGGGCGGCGGAACCGGTCGGCGCGCTCGCGGGACGTTTCTTCGGCCGGCCGACCCCTTTCGAGACCTTGTCCCCATGACCGAATCCCTGCGCCGCGCCATCCAGGTACACCCCCACGGGCACTGGCCGGAGGCCCTGGCGACCGCCACCGTCACGCTCGCCTTCGACGACCGCTTCCGCCGCCGCATGCGGATGACCGACGACGCGGGCGCGCCCTTCCTGCTCGACCTCGCCCGCGCCATGCCGATCGGCGACGGCGATGGGCTGGAGTTGGAGGAGGGCGGCTACCTGCTGGTCCGCGCCGCCGACGAGGAACTGATGGAGGCCCGCTGCACCGAGGGTCCAGAGAAGTTCGCCCGCATCGCCTGGCATCTCGGCAACCGCCACCTGCCGGTCCAGTTCGTCGGCGACACCATCCGGCTGCGCCGCGACCATGTGATCGAGGACATGCTGCGCGGCCTCGGTGCCGAGGTGCGGCACGTCCACGCGCCCTTCGCCCCGGAGGGCGGCGCCTATGCCGGGCAGGGCGGCCATGGGCACGGGCACTCGCACGGCCATGATCATGACCACAACCATGACCATCATCATGATCACGGGCACTCCCATGACTGACGCTCCATCTCCCTCTCCCCTCCGGGGAGAGGGTCGGGGTGAGGGGGATGCAGGGGGACGGGAAAGTTCGGCAAATGCCGGACCCCCTCACCCTAACCCTCTCCGCAGGGGGGAGAGGGAACATGCCGTTTCCACCCACCAGCTCACCAAGCTCCTCGCCTGGCTGTCGCCCTCCTTTCCGGTCGGCGGCTTCTCCTACAGCCACGGAATCGAGATGGCCGTGGAGCAGGGGCTGGTCCGCGATCGCGACAGCCTCGTGCGCTGGATGGACGGCATCCTGCGGCACGGAGCCGGCCGCACCGACGGGATGCTGTTCGCGGCGGCTCACCGCGCCGTGCTGGCGGGGGACGAGGCGGGCTTCGCCTGGGCGGTGGAGCGGGCGGACGCGATGCGCGCCTCCTCGGAGACCGCGCTGGAAAGCCGGTCGCAGGGGCAGGCCTTCCTGTTGGCGATCCGCTCCTCCTGGCCGATGGACGGGCTGGAACGCTGGGACACCGTGCTGAAGGCGACCGGCCGGCCGGCGGCCTATTCCGTGGCGGTTGGGCTCGCCTCGGCCCTGATCGGGGTGGCGGAGGGGCCGGCGCTGGCCGCCTACCTGCACGCCTTCGCGGCGAACCTCGTCTCGGCCGGGGTGCGCCTCGTGCCGCTCGGCCAGACGGACGGGCAGAGGGCCTTGGCGGCGCTCGATGCCCTGGTGCAGGATTGCGCGGACACGGCGCTGGCGACCCCGCTCGATGATCTCGGCAGCCGGGCGATGGCCGTCGATTGGACCTCCATGATTCACGAAACCCAGTACACGAGGCTGTTCCGCTCATGAGCAACGCGATTTCGAAGGGCCATGGCGGCCCCCTGCGGGTGGGCATCGGCGGGCCGGTGGGCTCCGGCAAGACCGCGCTGGTGGACGCGCTTTGCAAGAGCATGCGCGACGGCTGGAACGTCGCCGCCATCACCAACGACATCTACACCAAGGAAGACGCGGAGTTCCTGACCCGCTCCGGCGCGCTCGATCCGTCGCGCATCATGGGGGTGGAGACGGGCGGCTGCCCGCACACGGCGATCCGCGAGGATGCCTCCATGAACCTCGCCGCCGTCGAGGAGATGACGGCGCGGTTTCCCGGCCTCGACCTGATCTTCATCGAATCGGGCGGCGACAACCTCGCCGCGACCTTCTCGCCGGAGCTGGCGGACATCACGATCTACGTCATCGACGTGTCGGCCGGCGACAAGATCCCGCGCAAGGGCGGGCCGGGCATCACCCGCTCCGACCTGCTGGTGATCAACAAGACGGACCTCGCCCCGCTGGTCGGCGCCAGCCTGGAGGTCATGGACCGCGATTCCCGCAAGATGCGCGGCCAGCGCCCCTTCGTCTTCACGAACGTGAAGCGCGGCGACGGGCTGTCGGCGGTGCAGGACTTCATCGTGGAGCGCGGCGGGCTGCCGGCGGCGCGGCCGCAGTAATCGCGGCTTCCCTCCAAGGTTCCGGACCCCCGTTGGAACCTCCGGCTTGGCCGTGCTGTTCATGCAGCAGCAAATGCCGACCGGCGGATACCGGAACCGAGGAGGACAGCATGGCAATCACCGAACACAGGAACGAACCGGGCCGGATCATCAATGTCGGCCACACCGAGCGGTTGGTGTCGCTCGTCGGCGGCGGGATCCTGGCCGTGCTCGGCATGCGCCGCCCGACCGTGGGCGGCGCCGCCCTGGCGCTGGCCGGCGGCGCGCTGGTCGCCCGCGGCCTGACCGGCTATTGCCCGGCCTACGGCTTCCTCGAAAGCCGCAGCGACCACGCCGCCATCCCGAACGAGGACGTGGAGGACGGCCGCGACATGTACTCGCGTCACCCCGGCGACATCTACAACGAGCCGGACGAGAAGGAACTGGTGGACGAAGCCTCCCAGGAATCCTTCCCGGCCAGCGACCCGCCCTCCTTCACGCCGGGCCGTGCGTAAGGGCGACGGCTGAAGATCTCGGCGGAAGTGATGAAGGGCGCGGGCGTGTTCCGCGCCCTTTTTCGCTGCTTGGTTGATCGCTTCCTTTGAAAATAGCGACTCAGCCGTCACCTCCGCGAAAGCGCATGGGCGTTAACTTCTGCATGTTCGTCCGCTCGACCGAAGCCCGCGCAATCCCTTTTCGTCATTCCCGCGAAAGCGGGAATCCAGTCCCTTCCAGCAGCGAACCTTTTGGAAACTCTGGATCCCCGCGTCCGCGGGGATGACGCTGGAAGGGTGGTCGGATGCTCGGTCTCGTCGGTCGACTCTCAAAGTTAGCGCCCATGCGTGAAAACGGGACCGAAGGTTCACCGAACACCAACATCTGGCCCGAGAGGGTCGATCGCATGACGATGCTCGGAAACTCCGACCCGCTGACGCCTGATTTGCGGATCGAACTCGACGCCCTGGAAGCCATGCTGGACGACACCGTCGATACCAGTGATGCCCCACCAACGAGGGACTGGACGGGAGGCAGACGGGGCGTGTTCTTCCACCGTCATCAGCGACACAAGCACAACTAACGCCAAACCTCACCGGATCTCCACCGTCGCGCTGTCACTCCGGCCATCCGCGTCCACGACCGTGATGCGCACCGTGCCCGGCCCGTCTGGGCGCCATTCGGCGTCGCGCCGGATGGGGGAGATGGCGACGCGGCGGCCGTTCACCAGCCAGGACAGGGGGCGCCGGCCACCCGAGGCCGACAGCTTCAGCGGTTCGGTCCCGTCCAGGGCGAGCGCTTCCAGCACCATGCGGTCAGAGGGGAAAACCAGGCGCGGCTTGTCCAGGCCGCGGGCCGCAGCCACAGGCTGTCCGGCGGCCTCCCCGGCGGACAGGCGGCCGAGCAGGGCCGGGGGCGTGGCGTCCGCCGCCAGCGGGCCGGCGGGGCGGCCGCGGTCGCGCGGCAGCCGGTCGAAGACGCGGTAGAGCAGCGGGGCCGCCGTGTTGCGGCCAAAACGGTCGGGGCTGGGCGTGCCGTCCGGGCGGCCGACCCAGACGCCGACCGTGTAACGCTCCGTCACCCCGAAAGCCCAGGCGTCGCGGAAGCCGTAGCTGGTCCCTGTCTTCAACGCGATTGGGCTGGCGGACTGGAAGGCGGGGTCCTGCACCACGCCGGCTGGCGGGGCGGTGCCCTCCAGGATCGCGCGGACCTGCTGCGCGGCGGCGGCGGAGAGCAGCCGGCTCTCAATGCCGGCGGGGGCGTCCGGCTCGACCCGCAGCGGCGCCGTCAGACCGCCGCGCGCGAGGCCGGCGTAGAGGCCGGCCATGTCCCACAGGCTGATGGACGCGCCGCCCAGCGCCACCGGCAGGCCGGGCTGCGAGGCGCCGGCCGGCAGAACGAGCCGCGCCCCCGCCCGCCGCAACGCGTCGGCGAAGCGGACCGGGCCGACGCGGTCGAGCACCAGGACCGCCGGCACGTTGAGCGAGCGCTGCAGGGCCTCCCGGATCGTCAGCTCCCCGCTGAAGCCACGGTCGAAGTTGCGCGGGGCGTAGTCGCCGAAGCGGGTCGAGACGTCGGCCACCTGGGTCAGCGGATGGATCACCCCGTCGTCGAAGCCGAGCCCATAGATGAAGGGCTTCAGTGCCGAGCCCGGCGAGCGCACCGCCCGCACCATGTCGATGGGACCCTGGCGCCGCTCGTCCAGCGCATCGGGGCTGCCGACATAGGCCAGCACCGCGCGGGTCCGGTTGTCGATGACGAGGATGGCGAGGCCAGCTCGCTCGTGCAGCGTTTCCCGTTCCCGCCGGGCGAGATCCTCCAGCCCGCGCTGGAGGTAGCCGTCCAGCGTCGTCGCGACCACGGTCTCCGCCGGGTGGCGGGCCTTCACCGTCCGGGCGAGATGTGGAGCGCTGGAGGGCAGGGCGAGGCGGGCGGAGGGTACGGGCTCCGTCTTCGCCTCCTCGGCGGCGCGGGGGGCGAGGACACCCGCCGCCACGGCGCGGTCCAGCACCTTGTCACGCGCCGCCCGCGCCCGTTCCGCCGCGCGGTCGGGCCGCAGCAGGGAGGGCGCTTGGGGCAAGGCCACCAGCAGCGCCGCCTCCCCGACGGTAAGCTCGCGCGGCGGCTTGCCGAACAGGGTCAGGGAGGCGGCCCGGATGCCCTCGACGTTGCCACCGTAGGGGGCCAGCGTCAGGTACATGCCCAGCACGCCCGGCTTGCCATAGCGCCATTCGAGTTGCAGAGCGCGCGCGGTCTCGACCAGCTTGGCCGAGAATGTGCGCGGGCGCGGCTCCAGCAGGCGGGCCACCTGCATGGACAAGGTGGACGCGCCGGATACCACCCGCCCGGCGGCGAGGTTCTGGACCGCCGCGCGGGCCATGGCCGCCGGATCGACGCCCGGATGCTGAGAAAAGCGCCGGTCCTCGTAGGCGGTCAGCAGGCCGAGGAACAGCGGGTCCACCGCCTCGGCCCCCGCGGGCAGGCGCCAGGCCCCGGAACGGTTCAGGAAGACGCGCAGGGGATCGCCGGACCTGTCCGTCACCGTGACGGACAGGTCGTGCAGCCGGTCGAGCGGCGGCGGGAACAGCGCGTCCAGCGTGGCGGCGCCGGCCGCGAGCAGGCCGGCACCGGCAACGCCGACGGAAAGGACGCCGGCCACCGTGCGCCGAACCCGACTTGCGCTCATGGCCCGCATGGCCCGCTTCACTCCACCGCGTGGACGGTGATGCGGCCGGTCGCCTGCTGCGCCCGGAAGCGCGGCTTGTACATGTCCTCCAGCGTGGCGCCGGGCAGCTCGTAGGTGCCCGGAGTCACCGCACGGACGAGGAAGGCCAGCCGGAAGCTCCGGGTCGTTTCCGTGAGGTCGAAGGCCGCGATGAAACGATCATCGCGCGCCTCCAGCGTGTGGGCGAAGGTCAGGTCGCCCATCCAGCGCATGGCTTCGCCTGCGCTGTCCAGCCGGACGCTCTCGATCTCCCACCCCGCCGGGAGGGGGAGGGTGAGTGCCGCGCGGTGGTGGAGGTTCGTGCTGGCCTCGCCCTCCAGAAGCACGACGAAGACGTCGTTTTGGCGCAGGCTGTCGAGGTTCAGCGGCTCGCCGGCGCGGGTGAAGAAGTTGCGCTTGACGCGCAGCCCCTCGCGCGCCGCCGGGGATGGCACCACCGGCACGCCGGACAGCGACACCGCCTGCCAGATCGCCGCCTTTCCGCTGTTGCCCACCGGGAATCCGCCGGCGAGCTGCACCGGCGTCGGGTTCAGGTTCACGCGCGTCCCCTTCCGCTCTCCACCGGGCAGGGCGAGCGTCACCGAGTTGGAGGAGCCGCGCATCAGCGCTTCGGCCGCGAGCACCGCCCAGGCCTGCTCCTGCGTGCTGGTCCGGTCCACGGCGGACGAGGAGGCCGGCAGCCGGTCGACCAGCGGCTCGATGCGGCCCTCGCTCATGCCGGCCTCGGTCACGAGCACCACCAGGGCTGCCGCGTCGCGTACGGTGGAGCCGTAATCGAAGGCCCATTCGTTGCGGGCGAGCGCGGCGAGTGCGGAGTCGAAGGCGCTCGCCGCGCGTTCCCGGTCGCCCATGCGCGCCAGGGCCGCGCCGAGCTGCCCCTTGGCGAGCGGCGTCGGCAGCTTTTCGAGCGCGGTGTCGTGCAGGTAGCGCGCTTGGCCCCCCATGGACACGCCGCCAAGCGCCAGCGCGTGGAGGGCGTAGGCGCGGGCCGCCAGCCCCTCCGCCGTGTCGCCGCCGGCCGCGACGCGCTGGCGCAGCCAGCCGAGAGCGTCGGCGAAGGGCTTGTCCGGAACGGCGTGGCCCTTCTGCCGGGCGCGGGCCAGGAACTCGACGGCGTAGGCGGTCAGCCAGTCGTCGGTCTCGTCCCCCGCGCTCCACAGTCCGAAGCTGCCGTCGAAGCGCTGGCGGTCGAGCGTGCGGGCGACCGCCTGCTGGACGCGGGCCTCCAGCCCGTCGCCCGGCTTGCGCGCCGTGCCCAGCGCCATCTCGACGTCGGCCACGGCCAGCAGCGGCAGCGCGCGGCTGATCGTCTGCTCGACGCAGCCGAAGGGATAGCGGTCGAGCGCCCGCAGGATGCCGGCCACGTCGAAGGGCGGGGCGGCGCTGAAGCTGACGGACATGGCCGACGTGCCGGGCAGATAGCCCGCCAGCTCCGTCCCGTCGATCCGGGCCGTTTCGCCCGGCGCCACCTGCCGCGTGACGAAGCGCGTTTCCGGCGCGCGGGCGGGGCGCACGGTGATGGCGTAATCGTGGCCGAGCGCCAGGCCGTCCGGCCCCGTCACCGACAGGGACACGCGCCCGATCCCGGCCGACAGGCCACGGAGCGGCAGGGCCAGCGACGCGCGTTCGCCCGGCGCCAGCGCGACGCTCTGCGTCCCGCCTTCCACTCCGACGGCATCGGCGCCCAGGACGGTGACTTCATAGTTGCCTGCGGGGGCTTCCACATTGTGCAAGGACACGGTCACGCGGCTGTCGTCGCCGGGGGCGAGGAAGCGCGGCATGACGGCGTCGGCCACCAGCGGGTCGCGGACCGTCACCGGCTGGGCGGCGGAGCCGACCCGGCCCCGGCTGAAGGCCACGGCCATGAGGCGAAGCTCGCCGTTGAAGTCGGGAAGGTCCAGCCGCAGACGGGCGACGCCATCCGGTCCGACCTTCACCGGCCCCCGGAACAGCGAAACGACCGAGAAGGGGACCACCGGCAGCCCGCCCATGCTGGCGTCGCCGCCCTGGCGCAGGGCGCCGAAGGCGCCGTCCATCGGATGGATCAGCCGGCCGTAATCGTCCCGTATGTCCAGCCCGAGCATGCGCTTGCCGAAGAAGTGCTTTTCCGGCTGGGGGCTGGCGAAGTCGGTCAGGCGCAGGATGCCCTCATCCACGGCGGCCAGCGTCACATAGGCGTCCTTGACCGCGTCACCATCGGCCGCGCCGCCACCGGCCGCGGCGACCTTCACGGCGACCTCCAGGGGCGTGCGCGGGCGCACCGTCGCGGGCGCTTCCAGCGCCACGTCGAGCGCGCGGGCGGCCGGGTCGATGCCGACCCAGGCGACGCCGAGGGCGCGCACCGGCTGGCGGTCGCGGCCCCGGACGGGCGGACGGAAGGCGGTCGCGGTGACATAGGCGCCCGGCCCCCAGGCCGCGTTCACCGGCACCTCGACCGTGGCGCCGTCGGCGGGCACCGACAGGGCGCGGACCTCGAACAGCCGGTCGGTCGCGACCGTGAGCAGCACCTCGCCCGCGAAGGGCGGCGTCAGCCGCACACGCGCGGTCTCGCCGGGGTGGTAGGCGGGCTTGTCCAGCGAAACCGTCAGCTTGTCCGGTGTCTCGTCCGCCTCGTCGCTGGTCTGCCAGCCCGACGCGAAGCGCACGGAACTGGCGACACCCGTCGCCCGGTCGGTGACCTCCAACCGGTAGCGCCCGAAATCCCGCCGGCCGGCGGACAGAGCCGCCGGGCCGGAAGCGGTTGCGTTTACCGTTCCGGAGGTGAGCGGAACGTCCTTGGTGATGGCCTTGTAGCTGTAGAGGCCGTCCTGCTCGTACCAGACGAAGGTGACGCGCTCCTCGATCAGCTCCCAGGAGAGGCCGGGTTTTGCGACCAGTGCGCCGTCGGGGGCGACGGCGATGACGTCGAACTGGGCCTCGTGCCCCTCGCCGATCTGCCCGTCCGGGAAGCGCGGGCGCAGCCCGACGGAGAAGTCCTTGGCCCGCACCGGCAGCGCCACAGACGCACGGGCGGGGCGACCGCCCGGCTCGGAGAGGGCCACCCGCACGTCGGCGCGCAAGGGGCGCGTCACGTCGGGCAGGGACGGCAGCGACACCGAAACGACCGAACGGCCCTCAGCGTCCGTCTCCGGGAATTCCAGCGTCTCGACGCGCGCGTCGAAGGTCTCCTGCTCCAGGCCGAACTGGAAACCCTTGTGCTGCGGGAAGGGAAGCGGGTCGGTGCGCAGCACGAGTTCCGCCGTGCCGGTGAGGCCAGCGGCGGGCGGGCCATAGAGGAAGCGCGCATCGACCGTCACATCGACCGGCTGGTCCGGCGTCAGATGCGACGCGGCGGCCTTTGCCTCCAGCGCGAGCTTGAGCGGTACGAAGTCATCGACTTGGAAGGTGGCGCGGCCGACCGGCTCTCCCTTCGGGTCCGCGTAGGCCAGCACCTCCCAGCCGCCGAGCGGCGCCGTCGCCGACAGCGTCAGCGGCAGGAAATGGGCGCCCGCCGGCCCGGCCGGCAGCGTGCCGGCGAAATACTCGGTCCCGCTCGGCCGCAGCACCTTGACCGTCAATGGAAAATTCTCGACGGCCTCGGTCCTGTCGTCGCGCAGCAGGATGGAAAGGTTGACCGTCTCGCCCTGGCGGTAGACGCCGCGGTCCGTGTAGACGAAGGCGTCCATCGGCCCCGGCGCCGCGCGCCCGCCGACGCCCCGGTCGCTGAGGTCGAAGGCGGCCCTGGTCAGGTCCAGCATGGCGAAGTCCGGACCGGCATAGGCCATGACCGCCTGCGGGGCGTTGCCGCCCTCGGCCGCTGGACGGTCGGGGAAGCGCACGCGGCCGAGATCGTCGGTGACGGCGCGCGCCAGCTCCGCGTTGTTGCGGGCGAGCAGGGCGACCTCGACCCCCGCCATCGGCTTGGCCGTGGCGTAGGAGCGGGCAAAGACGGTCAGCCCGTCCGCGCCCCGGAAGCTCGTGAGACCGATGTCCGACACCAGCACCCACTGGGTCGCCAATTCCATCCAGTCGTCGTTCGGATCCCGGTCGGGGGCGGACGCGGTGACGGCGTAGAGGCCGGGCTTCGGCGACTCCCCGGCGACCTGGCGGAAGGACAGGGCGGTGACGGCTTCCCGGTTGCGCTTCCCGGGGGTCGCCATGCTCCCCTTCCAGACCAGCTCGCCGTTGCGCTCGGCCAGCCGCTCGGCGCCGTAGGCGTTGAGCTGACCGAACAGGCCGTCGTTGCCCAGGGCGGGGGCGATCATCCGGTCGCCGACCCGGTAGACGGCGACATCGACGGAGTCGGCGTTCACGGTGATGACGGGGATGCCATCGGGCCCGCCGCGCGGCAGGATGAAGGAGGAGCCGCGGAAGGAGATCATGGTAGGGCGGTCGGGAACGCGCAGGCGCTGCGTCTCATCCGCCTTCAGGACCAGCCCGTCCTCGCCCGGCAAGCCCTGGCGCAGGGTGAGGCTGTAGCCGGCTCCGAACTCGAAGCCGCGCAGGCAGAGCGTCTCGTCGCGTGCCTCCAAGGCTGCCTGCACCGGCGGCTCGATCCGCAGGAAATCGTCGAAGCGCACGCCCTGGCGCGTGCTCAGCCGGTCGGAGAAGGTGAGACAGACGCGCGGCGTGGCCTCATCGGTCAGGACCTCCGCCGAGCGCAGGTTCAGCCCGACCTTGCGCCGCAGGCCGAGGCGCCGCTCCTCCAGCCCCGGGGTGAGCTGGTCGCGCAGGCCCGCCGGCAGGGATTGCGCCTCGGCGTCGATCTCGCGCAGCGCCTGCAAGGCCTCCGCCGGCCGCGCGAACGGCCCGTCCAGGATGTCGGCCATGCGCCAGAGCGCCGTGACGCGATGCTCGGCGTGGCCGCCCTGGCGCTCCTCGGCCTTGTAGGCAAGGAGGGCGCTTTGCAGGGCGCGGTCCTTGTTGGGCGTGGAGCCCGCCGCCCAGGCTCCGCTCAGCTCCAGCCAGACGGTGGGCGAGGCGGCGCCGAGCGCGATGGCCGACTCGAACTTGGCTATGGCCTCGGCGAAGGCCTTGCGCTCCAGCGCGGCGCGGGCCTGCTTCAGCGTTTCGTCCCGCTGGCCCGGACGCGGCTGCGGCGGCGCCTTCGCCGTCAGGCTTCGGGCGTAGGCCGACGCGTCGGTCATCAGGCCGGGCGGATCGAACTCCGCCCGCGCCACGCCCATTACAGTCATGGCGGCGACCGCCATGACCAAGAACAGCCTGAACAGCTTCGCCATGGTGCCACCGCACGGATATGTCTAATCCGTTGAGGCTAACCCATCGCCTCCCTCTTGGCGAGAGATCAGGCTGTGACCGGCGGTGCCGGGGACGGGGCGGGGCAGCTTACCGGTGGGCGACGCGTTTGCGCATGGTGGTCTGGCTCCAGGCCCATTGCACGACGGTGCCGAGCATCCGTTCCAGCGTCGGGCGGAGTTCGTCGGCGCCCTCCGGACGGAAGCGGAAGGGGGATTCCTCCTCCATGTAGATGCCCTGGCTCATCTCGAGATGGAGCGCGTGGATGCCATCCGCCGGGCGGCCGTAATGGCGGGTGGTGTAGCCGCCCGTGAAGTGGCCGTCGAGAACGGAACTGTAACGTTCGGCCGTGCTCAGGACGCAGGTCAGGCGGCCGACGAGATGGGGGGAGGCGGTCGTACCGGAGCCCGTGCCGAGGTTGATGTCGGCGAGCCGGCCCTCGAAGAAGCGCGGCACATGCGACCGGATGGAGTGCAGGTCGAAAAGCACGGCGACACCGAAACGGTCGCGCAGGCTTTCCAGTTCGTCCCGGAGCTGTTCGTGGTAGGGGCGCCAATAGGCGCCGGTCCGCCGTTCGATTTCCGCCGCGTCCGGCTCCAGCCCCGGCCTGTAGATGGGCATCAGGTCGAAGCTGGTGGTCGGGCAGAGTTCCGTATCGTCGGCACCGGGATAGCACGACGCGCCGGCCGGATCGCGGTTCAGGTCGATCACGTAGCGCGACAGGGTCGCCTTCAGGAATCCCAGCCCCAGCGCCGGCGCGAAATGGCACAGCCGGTCGAGATGCCGGTCGGTGTCGGGAAGCGCCAGCGCCTCCTCCGTCATCGTCGCCGCGATATCATCCGGCACGGCGGTGCCGACATGGGGAATGCTGAGCAGGACCGGCGTCTCGCCGGGCTGGAAGCGGAAGCTTTCCACGTCATGCCCCCTGGAAGGATCTTCGGAAGGGGAACAGCCGCCTTTGTGCGCTTCAACCTCGAATGATTATGATCCGCAGGGCACGGTGGGGTCAAACCAATTACGGTTTTGCTACAGCGGCTTACCGCCATCCGGAAAGCGGTGCCGGGATGGACGTCCGCTTTCCGGAAAGCACCGTCAGGGTTCCAGGTCGCCTTCGCTTTCGGACACGTGGTCCACCATGTCCGACAGCACGCGCCGGATGTGTTCGTCCGTGATCAGATAGAAGACGCGGTTGCCGCGCCGCTCCGCCTGGATCAGCCGCCCGGCGCGCAGGAGGCGAAGATGGTGGCTGACCAGGGAGGGCGAGAGCCCGAGCGCGCTTGCCATGTCGCCGACCGAGGTCGAGGTGTCCAGGCAGGCGAGGATGATCCGCAGCCGGCTGGGATCGCTCATCAGCCGGAACATGTCCGCCAGTTCCGTGGTCTGGTCTTCCGACAAGCGCAGGTGCGCCGGCTTGTCCTTCGGCGAAGGCCCCTTCAGCATGAACGCTTTTTTCCCGCCTGTCTGTTCCGGCCACGTCCGTTCCGGCCGCCCGCATTCCGGGTGAACTATAATCGGCCCGGCCGTCCGCGCCTATAGGCCGTGCGGAAAGCTTCCGCATCCCGGCGATGGCGCCCTGGGTGGCGTCGGTGGAAAAGCCCGTCCTCAGGACGCCATCGCCGCGTCTCCGGCCCGCGTCGCGGCATCGATGCGTGCCGCGAGCTTTTCCGGGTTGAAGGGCTTGGTGAGCACCTCGACGCCCGACTCCAGCATTTCCGTCCGCAGCACAACGTTCTCCGCATAGCCCGTGACGATCAGGACGGGCAGGCCGGGGTGCCGGGCACGCGCGAAGCGGGCCAGTTCCAGCCCGTTCATGCCGGGCATCGCGAAGTCGGTGACGAGCACGTCGATCTCCGCCCCGGCGAGCAGCATCTCCTGCGCCTCCTCCGCCTGTTCGGCTTCGGTCACGCTCAGGCCCGTTTCGGCGAGGGAGGCCGCCGTCGCCATGCGGACCAGGGCGTTGTCCTCGACGAGGAGAACGCGCACCGCACGCGGGGCAGGCTGTTCCGCCGGCTCCAACGCGGCCGGTTCCGGCCGGGGCAGGCTTTCCGCCTCCAGGGCCTCCTGGGCGCGCGGGAGATAGAGGGTGACCGTGGTGCCGTGGCCCAGCCGGCTCTTCAACTCAATCCCGCCGCCGGACTGGGCGGCGAGGCCGTGGACCATGCTCAACCCCAGCCCGCTGCTCTGCATCGCCGGCTTGGTGGTGAAGAAAGGTTCGAAGGCCCGTGCCGCGACCTCCTCCGCCATGCCGGTTCCCGTGTCCTGCACGGTCAGCACGACGTAGTCTCCGGCCGGCAGCCCGGATGGGCGCGGCGTGGCGGCCAGAGGGACGCGGCTGTTGGCGATGCGGATCGCCAGCGTTCCGCCGGCGGGCATTGCGTCCCTGGCGTTGAGCGCGAGGTTGAGCAGCGCCGTCTCGAACTGGTCGGGATCGACCAGCGCCGGCCAGGCGCCGGGCTCCTCCTCCACCTCGATCTGGATGGACGCGCTCAGCGCCCGTTCGAGCAGGGCGGCCATGGTCCGCACCAGCCCGCCGAGATCGACCGGCTTGGGTGCCAGCTGCTGCCGGCGCGAGAAGGCCAGGAGGTGCTGCGTCAGTGTGGCGCCCCGTTCCAGCGCCTGCTGGGCGACTCGCAACGGGCCGAGGACGGCCTCCCCGGAGGAGCGCGTCTCGATCAGGTGATGGCTCGACCGGATGGCCTGGAGCAGGTTGTTGAAATCGTGGGCGACGCCGCCCGTGAGCTGCCCCAGCGCCTCCATGCGCTGGAGTTGCAGCAGGTGCTGGTGGGCCTCCTCGCGTTCGTCGATGGCCTGCTGCCGGTCCGACAGCGCGCGCGTCACCGCCTCGTAGGCGCGGACCTGGCGCAGCAGCGCCCACATGGCGAGTGCGGCGGCGAGCAGGCAGACCAGCCCGGCCGTGGCCGTCACGGCTGCCTGCCGGTACCAGCCCTCGAGGATGACGTCGCGGGTCCGGCTCACCCCGACCGCGAGCGGGTAATTGCGGAGCGCCTGGAAAGAGAGGATGCGGTTCTGCCCATCCACCGAGCTGTAGGCCTCGAAGGTGGCCGAATCCGCCTTCCCGAGCATCGCGAGGGTGCCCGGCGAGGCGGCGACGGTGCCGATCTTGTCGTCCAGGGCGGGCCAGCGCGCCAGCAGGGTCCCGTCGCGCCACCACAGGCTGATGCCGCTGCCTTCCCCGTGGTGGAGGCTGCGGTAGAAGTCCTGGAAATAGCTGAGTTCGATGATGCCGATGAGGAGCCCCATATACTCCCCGCCCGCGCCGACGACCTTGCGCGCGAGATAGATCGTCCAGGCGCCGGACACGCGGCTGCGAAAGGGGCGGGTCAGGACCGACTGGTTCGGCGGAACGCCTTCCACCGCCTGGAAGTAGTCACGGTCCGACAGGTCGAGGTCGGGCACCGGGAACTGCCGGGAGAAGTTCACCAGCGTGCCGTCGGCCGCGACCATGCTGAGCCCGGCGACCTGGGGGAGGCCCGATATGACCGCCTTCAGGAACTCGTGGGTATCCTGCCGGGATTTCAGCGCCTTGAAATCGGCGGCGTTCTGGATGTTCTCTGCACGGAGATGCTCGGCGAGGCCGGTCAGGATCACGTCCACGCTTTCGATGGCGCGCACGGTCTGTTCGGCGAGCGAGACGTTGAGGGTGGTCAGCTCCCGCTTCGCGTCCTCGATGTAATCGGTGTGGAGCTGCTGGAGCACCACCAGCAGGCTGGCCGTGACGGCGAGCAGCACGGCGGCGCCGATGCCGAACAGCCGGCGCAAGGGGTGGCCGGTCCGCGCAAGGCGCGGCGGCTCCTCCCCCGATGTGCGCGGCGATGCCACGGCGTCCTTCTCCATTCCTGTCGGCGCGATGCGCCCGGCGCAGCTTAGTCTGTTGTCGAAACCATTGCGAGGGGCAGCATACGCTCCGAAAGGCCACCCGTCTTTAGTCGAAGAGCAGCCCGCGTCCGCTCGCCGGCAGGGCGGCGGCGCCCGCGATGGAGGCGATGAGGTCGCCCCGGCCGGCGAAGCGGACGTTGCTGCGCGCCATGACGAGGCCGGCGACGGGTGCCGTCAGCGCGATGCGCGCGGCATCCGGGTCTTTTGCCGTGGGATCCACGATCTCCGCCACGGTCTCGCCCGCCTCGACCCGGTCGCCGACGCTCCGCCGGAAGGCGATGACACCGGAGGCCGGCGCGATGACCCGCGCCAGTCCGGCGAGCGGGGTGGCCTCGCAGGCCGGGTCGGGCAGGGGGACCGGGTCACCCTCGACCACCCCGCGCCGGACCAGGGTGCGCAGGATCGCCTCGGCGTCGGCGGTGGCCCGGGCGTCGTCCACGTCAGCCTTGCCGCGCAGCTCCACGGTTACGGCGGCGCAGGCCGGGGGAACGGGGCCTTCCGCGCCGAGCCGTTCGGACAGGCGCCACCAGGTCGCGGAACAGGCCTCGTCGAAGGGGGGGCCGCCCGAGTCGCTTGCCAGCAGCACCGCCTCCGCGCCGAGATCGGCAGCCAGGTCGGCGAGCTCCGGCCAGAGCGCGTCGCCGGTGTAGAGATGGACGACCGCCTCCATGTCGCAGTGGAGGTCGAGCACGAGGTCGGCGTCGAGCGCCAAGCCGAGCAGCGCGTGCTTCATGGCGGCGATCTCGTCGCCCGGCCGTACCTCGGCATGGGCGTCGCGCAGGGCGCCGCGGATCAGCGCGACGTTGGCGGCCGCGTCCGGCCCGAGCCTGCCCTGCACGCGTGCCTGCGCGGCTTCGGCGAGATCGGCGAAGCCGCGGTTGAAGTTTCCGCCGTCGTTCAGCGCGTAGCGCCCGACATGCGTGCCTTTCACGACCTGCGACAGCCCGACGGGGTTGGCCACCGGCACCACGACCACCTCACCCAGGACGCGTGCGGAGGCCAGCCGGCGGATCAGGTGGTGTGCTGTGAGGAAGCCGGGCGTCTCGTCTGCATGCAGCCCCGCCTGGATATAGACCTTCGGCCGCGTGCCCGGCGTGCCGAAACGGTGCACGGTCAGCGAGCGGCTCGTGCCGATCCGTTCGGAGGGCAGCGGGTGGGTCTCGACGCTGTGGGGCAAGGCTTCCTCTTTCCTGGGGTTGAGCGGCGTGGAATTCTGCCACAGCAGCGGGAACAAGGCGCGCCGAAGATGTGGATAGGCGAATCGGGGGAGCGGAGCAGGTGACGGCGCTCGCATCGCGTGGAACGGACGGCGCCGGAAACGCCGCCCTGCGCCGGCGCCTGTCCACGCTGGTTCTCGCACTGGCGGTTTATGGCGCCCTCAGCGTCCCGGCGCCGCCCGAGTTGCGCTTTGCCGAGCTGGCGATCGGCGCGCTGCTCGCCCTAACCGCCGGGCTTTGGCGGCCGCTCACCGTCGTAACCGGCCATGCGTTGCGCGGAAGGGGCGGTGGGCGGGACGCTTGGGAGCTTCTGGGCATCCTGGCGCTCGCCTGGCTGCTCTGGGTGCCCCTGTTGCGCGGCGCATGGCAGGGGTGGAGCTTGGCCAACACCCTGCGTGACGTGGTGCCGCTGCTCTACCTGTTCCTGCCGGTGATGCTGGTGCCGGTGCTGCGCCGGGCGCGAGACGGTGCGGCTGGCCGGCCCGTGCCGGGCTTGGCGGTGGACGCGCTGGCGCTGGGGCTGATGCTGGCCGGCTTCCTGTTCGTCCTGCGCTGGTGGCGGCAGGCGGGCTGGGAGTTCGAAGCCGTCGGTGCGCGGGCGATGGCCGATGGAAGCGCCTATGTCCTGAACGCGCCGTCGGTTCTGTTCGCCGCCGTCGGGCTGCCCTTCGCGGCCGCGGCGCTGGCCCGGCGCGGCGGGATGCTTCGCTGGGGCCTCGCCATGCTCTTCCTTTCGGCGGGCCTCCTGTGCCTTGCGGCGTTGGCGGGGGCCGTGCACCGGGTGGCGCTCGGGCTCGCGGCGCTCGCCTTCCTTGCGGTCGGCGCGCGCTGGGCGGCGCGCGTGCCGCTGACAATGCTTCTGCTGGCACCGGTGGCCGGCGGGCTGGGCTGGCTGTTCGCCGGCACGCTGCTCGGCGCCGTGGATCTGGCCATCGAAAAGACCAGGGTGACGGGCGCCAACGGCCGCTGGGAGGAAGCGGCGGCGGTGCTGGCGCAGATTTCCCGTTCGCCCTGGTCCTTCCTGTTCGGGGACGGATGGGGCGCGCTGGTCGAGAACCCGGCGGTCGGCGGATGGCGCGTGTCCTACACCCATACGCTGGTGAGCTACATTCTGGCAAAAGCGGGCGCGCTGGGGCTAGTGGCTCTGCTCGCCTATTTCGGGGCAATGGCGGTGAGGGCCGCCGGCCTGCTGCGCGCCAACCCGCCGCTTGCGTGGGCGCTGCTGGCGCCACTGGCGATGGCGCTCGGCCTGCACACGAGCTTCAAATACCTCGACACGGGCTTGCTGCTGACCCTGATGATGCTCGCTGCGGAGCACCGGCCCGCTTCAGTGCGCTGATCCCGCTCCGGCTTGACCGGCCTCCGCCAGCGCCGCGTCGAGCACCGCCACGAGTTGGTCGATCCGGTAGGGCTTCGGCAGGACCTGGACGCCGGTGGCGCGGGCGATCTCCTCGCTGTAGCCCGTCGCGAGCACCACGGGCAGGCCCGGATGGAGACGCCGCACCTCGCGTGCCAGATCCACGCCGCTCATGCTGCCGGGCATCACCACGTCGCTGAACAGCAGGTCGATGCCCCCCGCCGCCAGGAGGGGAAGCGCCGCGTCGGCCGAGGGCGCGCGGAGGACGGAGAATCCGATGTCCTCCAGCGCGGTGCCGACGGTCATGGAAACGATCGGGTCGTCCTCCACGATCAGCAGGCGCGCCGCGCGGCGGGGCGGGGCCGTGCCGGGCTCGGGCTGGGCGGGCTCGGCGACCGGGGCGGCGCCGGAACGGCGGAGCAGGATCTCGACGGTCGTGCCCCGGCCCGGCCCGCTCACCACCCGCGCGGTGCCGCCGGCCTGCTGGGCGAGGCCATAGACCTGCGCCAGCCCCAGCCCAGTCCCCTTGCCGATCTCTTTGGTGGTGAAGAAGGGTTCGAAGGCACGGGCCGCCACATCGGCCGGCATGCCGGTGCCGGTGTCCGACACCGACAGGCGCACGAAGTCACCGGCAAGCCCCGACGGATCCCCCCGCAGCAGGGAGACGTTGGCGGCCTCCAACGTCAGCGTGCCGCCCTCGGGCATGGCGTCGCGCGCGTTGACCGCGAGGTTGATCAGCGCAAGCTCGAACTGCGTCGGGTCCACCTCGACCGGCCAGAGCTGCGGCGCGAAGCGGGTTTCGAAATGGATGTCGGCGCGCAACGCGCGGATCAGCAGCTCGGACATGCCGAGCACCCGGTCGCGCACATCGATGGGTTCCGGCCGCAGGCTGCCGCGCCTCGCAAAGGCCATGAGCTGCTGGACCAGCTTCGCCCCCCGGTCCACCGCCTGCTGGCCGGCGTCGAGCAGCGGGCGGATGCGCGGCTCGTCCGTGCGCCGGCCGATCATGGTCAGGCAGCCGCCCAGCGCCTGGAGCAGGTTGTTGAAGTCGTGCGCCACGCCGCCGGTGAGCTGCCCGACCGCGTCCATCTTCTGCGCCTGGCGCAGCTGGTCCTCGGCCTGCCGCAGGGCCGCGTCCGCCTCCTTCTGGGTGGTCACGTCGCGGCCGACGCCGTGCATGAAACCCTCCTCCGGAACCGCGATCCAGGAGATCCAGCGGTAGGACCCGTCCTTGTGGCGGTAGCGGTTCTCGAACTGGAGGGTGGTCTGGCCCGAGGCGATGTGCGCCATTTCGGCCTGCGTGGCCTGCCGCTCGTCCGGGTGGACCAGCTCCATGAACGAGCTGCCGAGCAGCTCCTCCTGCGTCCAGCCGAGCAGGCTGGTCCAGGCGGGGTTCACCGCGGTGATGCTGCCGTCGAAGCGGGACACCAGCATGATATCGGTGGACAGCCGCCACATGCGGTCGCGCTCGGCCGTGCGTTCGGCGACGCGCCGCTCCAGCGTAGCATTGAGGTCCCGCAGGGCATCTTCCGCCCGCTTGGCCTCCGTTACGTCGCTGCCCTCGACGAAGATGCCGGTCACCCGCCCGTCGGCGTCGCGCGTCGGCTGGAAGACGAAGGTGACGAAGCGCTTCTCGGCCCGCGCGCCGGGGCGGCGGCGGATGGTGAGGGGCTGCGCGTGGCCGACGAAGGGGTCGCCGGTCCGGTACACGCGGTCCAGCAGATCGAAGAAGCGTTGTTCGGCGAGGTCGGGCAGCGCCTCGCGGGCGGATTTGCCCAGGAGATCGCGCTGGCCGACGAGCCGGTGGTAGGCGTCGTTGGCGAGTTCGAAGACGTGGTTCGGCCCGCGCAGCACGCACATGAAGCCGGGCGCCTGCCGGAACAGCTCGCGCAGCCGGTCGCCTTCCGCGGCGATCTGGCGCTTGGCCCGCACCTCCTCCGTGGTTTCGGTGCAGGCGCAGAACATCCCCGCGACGGCACCGGATTCGTCCCGTACGGGGCTGTAGGAGAAGGTGAAGTAGGTCTCCTCCCGGTAGCCGTGCCGCTCCATCACGAGGAGCCGGTTCTCGTGGAAGGTGGCCTCGCCCGACAGGGCGCGCTCCGCCAGCGGGCTGAGCGTGTCCCATATGTCGGACCAGACATCGGCGAAGGCGCGGCCCAGCGCCTCGGGCTTGTTGCCGAGAATCGGGCGGTAGCTGTCGTTGTAGAGGAAGGTGAGGTCCGGTCCCCAGGCCGCGAACATCGGAAAGCGGGAGGTGAGCATGAGGCTCACCAGCGTCCGCAGGGACTGCGGCCATGTCTCCGGCGCGCCGAGGGGAGTCCCGGCCCAGTCATGCGCGCGCATGCGCGCGCCCATGGCGCCTCCTCCGGCGAGGAAGTAGGGAGCTGCCGGCTCGGCGGGGGATGTGCTCATGAGATGGTCTGGTCCGTCGAGCGCGGTGGCGTCCGGCTTCCGAGTCGGCGCATTCCGGACCGGCCGTCCATGACTGCGCCGCGCCATTTTCTATAACGGAGGCGGACGGTCATGGGCAACGCCGCCGCGCCGGCGCGTGCGGATTAGGACCGCTGCGGAAGTCGTTGCCAGCTGCTTCGTGCCGTGAATACTTATGAGTGTATTCGTCAGGGCAGGGAGCCGTTGCGGGAATGGGACCGTCCATCTTGTTCGTCAACCGCGTGTTCCCGCCGGATGTCGGGGCGACCGGGCGGGTGCTCGCCGATCTGGCCGGACGGCTCGCCGCGTCCGGCTTCCGGGTTACGGTCTTGGCGGACGGCATCGCGCCGGACGAGCCGCCGGACGATGCTCCGCGCGATGTGACCGTCCTGCGCGCCGGCACGCCATCGTCCCAGGAAGTGGCGCCGCGGACAGCGGCCTATGGCGCGGCGTGGGGCCGGCTGCTCCGTCGGGGGCTGGCCCTGCCGCGCCACGATCTGGTGGTGACGATGACCGACCCGCCGCTCCTGGCGGTTCTCGGATCGATCCTCGCGGCCCGGCATCGCGCGGCGGCGCTGCACTGGTGCCAGGATCTTTACCCGGCGCTTATGCCCTTGGTCGGCGTGCGGCTGCCGGCATTCGCCCACACGCTTCTGGAAGCCGTGACCGTGTCGGCGCTCCGCCGTTGCGACGCCGTCCTGGCACTCGGCGACTGCATGGCCGACCGTATCGCGGCCATGGGAGTCCCGCGCCGGCGCATCGCCGTCCTGCCCAACTGGCCCGATCCTCTCATCCGGCCGGTGCCGCACGCCCAGAACGCGTTCCGGCGGGATCTCGGGATCGGTGACCGGCCGGTCGTGGCCTATTCCGGCAACTTCGGGCTGGCGCACCCCATGGCCGGGCTGCTGGACGCGGCGGAGGAGCTGCAACGCACCGATCCTGCCATCCTGTTCCTGCTGACGGGCGCTGGGCGCGGCCTCGCCGCCGTGCAGGAGGCGGCACGGAGGCGGGCACTGGACAACCTGCGCTTCCTTCCCCGGCAGCCCGCCGGGCGGCTGGCCGAGAGCCTGTCGGCCGCCGACCTCCACCTCGCCAGCCTCGACCCGAGGGCCTGCGGAATGATGGTGCCGAGCAAGGTCGGCGGTGCCCTGGCGGCGGGTCGGCCCGTCCTGTTCCTGGGACCGCCGGGGAGCGACGCGGCGCGGCTGGTGACGCGGTGGAGATGCGGGCGCGTGATCGAGCCCACGGATGGGCAGGGCCTTGCCGGGGCCATACGGCGTTACGCGGCGGACCCGGACTTGCGCGACGCCGAGGGGCGCAGGGCGTCGAGGGCTGCCGCATCCTGGACGGCGGAT
Source organism: Azospirillum sp. SYSU D00513 (assembly GCF_017356015.1). Classification (GTDB taxonomy): domain Bacteria; phylum Pseudomonadota; class Alphaproteobacteria; order Azospirillales; family Azospirillaceae; genus Azospirillum. The sequence goes on along the minus strand of NZ_JAFIQV010000007.1, from coordinate 73,240 downwards.
GACGCGGCGCGGCGGCTCGGGACAATCCTGCGGGACACACTGGCGCGTCATGGCGGGGCAGAGCCCCGTGCCCTGGCGGGAGGGATGCCGCATGGCTGAGGGAGGGCTGGGCCTTTTCGTACCGGAGGCAGAACGGGCAGGGGACGGAGCCCGGACGACCGGCGGCGAACTGCGGGCGCTGGCCAGCAGCCTGCGAAACGGCTGGCAGCTGCTCGCCGGATCGGCCGTCGCGGGTTTGGCCGCTGCGGTCCTGATGCTGCACGCCATCACGCCGCAGCACACGGCGACTATGCTGGTCGGCCCGACCGCCCGCGCCGGTGCCGCCGCCGGCCCGCGCGTGCCGGTGTCTGCTGACGCTCCGCCGCACAGCTCGGGCCATCACCTGGCGGAACCGGGGCCGGGGGATGAGACGCTGTCGGATTACACGCGCTATCTGGAGCTGCTGGCGTCCCGGCCGGTCGCGGCGCGGCTGATGAGCACCGATCCGGATCTTGCGAGACGGCTCTTCCCCGATCGCTGGGATTCCGAACGGGCGGCATGGCGCCCGCCCGTGGGCGCGGGACCGGCGCTGAGGCGGCTGTTCCTGGCTCTCTTGGGGCGAGAGGACTGGCTGGAACCGGACGCCGAGCGTGTCGCCCGCGCCTTGCGTGACGGCATGACGGTGGAGCGGGTGGGGACCGGCCCGATGCGGCGCGTCGAGCTGCGCCATCCCGACCGCGCCCTCGCCATTGGCCTGCTGGAGCGCGCGGCGAAGGCCACCGACGCGCATCTGCGCGACGAGGCGGCACGGCGGAGCGCGGTTCAGATCGCCCATGTGAAGGCGCGGATGGGCGGGCTGACGATGGAAGAGCACCGCCGCGCGCTCGCGGACCTGCTGGCCCATCAGGAACGCGTCTCGATGATGCTTGAAGTGGATCTTCCCTATGCCGCCGACCTTCTGGAGCCACCCTATGCCGGAGATGGCCCGGACTGGCCGGACCCGCTGGTGATTGTTCCGATCGCGGGATTCGTGGGCTTCGTCGTCGGTTTGCTTCTGGTGTGCCTGCGCGCGGCATTGCGCGATTCGCCGCCTGTTCCGGCGCCCGGCCCAGGCCTGCTCACATGAGGCCTGCTCACATGAGGCCTGCTTCCACGAGCAAAACTCCAGCGAGTCCAACTTCCATGGCGATCCCCGTGTCGGTCGTGGTCATGACGCGGAACGAGGCGGTGAACCTGCCATCCTGCTTGGCCTCGCTCGACCGCTTCGCCGAACGGTTCGTCGTGGACAGCGGCAGCACCGACGGCACGCCGGCCATCGCGGCGGCGTTCGGCGCGCGGGTCGTGCCCTACCGCTGGAATGGCGCCTACCCGAAGAAGAAGCAGTGGTGCCTGGACCATCTGCCCTTCGCATCGGACTGGGTCCTGTTCGTGGACGCGGATGAGCGGCCGACGCCGGAACTGGTGGAGGAGATCGCCGGCCTGATGCGGGCTGGCCCCCGGATGGCGGGCTACTTCATCGACGGCAGGCCGGTGTTCCTCGGGTGCCGCCTGCGTTTCGGTGCCTGGAACCGCAAACTGGCGCTGTTCGACCGCCGGCGGGCCTCCTGGGCGCCGGTGCCGGATCTCGACGTCGCTTCCATGTGGGAGGTCGAAGGCCACTACCAGCCGGACATAGGCGGGCCGGTCGGGCGCCTGCGCCACCCGCTCGATCATGGAGACGGCAAGCCGCTGTCCGCATGGTTCGAACGGCACAACCGTTATTCGGACTGGGAGGCGGCGTTACGGGCGGATGGACGGCTGAAGCCGCTCGCCGGCCGCGAGAGGGGCCTGCGCCGTCGCCTGAAGGGAATGTTCGCGCGGCTCCCGTGCCGGCCCTTGTGCGTCTTCCTGCACGGCTACGTGCTGAAGATGGGCTTTCTCGACGGCGGCGCGGGCCTGCATCACGCGCTGGCCCGCGCCTTCTATTACTGGCAGATCGACGCAAAGGGCCGCGATCCGGCAACGTTGCGACGCCGCGCGGCGCCGATTCCGGAGGAGCCGGTCCGCGACGGGTGAGCGTCGCCCTTCGGCGGCCGGCCTGTTCGCCACGCGCCCTATTCGGCGGCGAGCGCGGCCTTCTCGCCGCCCAGCGCCTTCAGCAGGTCGAAGGTGCGCTTGCGGACGGCGGTGTCGTCGATGCGGTAATAGGCACGCACCAGTTCCAGCGTTTCGCGCCGGGCCATCGAGTCGACCTCGTCGCTTTCGGCGGCACCCTCGGACAGCGCCACAAGCTTCTGGCCGTCCGGCGTGGACAGGTCCTCGAAGAAGTAGCTGACCTGTACGCCGAGAACCTGGGACAGGTTGAACAGGCGGCTGGCGCTGATCCGGTTCGAGCCGCGCTCGTACTTCTGGAGCTGCTGGAAGGTGATTCCGACCGCCTCGCCCAGCTTTTCCTGGCTTAACCCAAGTAACGTGCGCCGTAAGCGGAGCCGTGCACCCACATGAATGTCGATGGGATTCGGACCTTCCCCCCGACGCGAAAGAGTGTGGGCGGGGGCAAGCTTCACTTTGGCTGCACTCATCGGTCAACCCTCAAAGCAGGTGCGATGCTGGACCAGATAAAGGTCAATGGCTGTGCCATTCAGCCAATGGTATTATACAACTCGTTGTGGGCATCAACGGTTTGTTAGGGCTCAAACAGTCAAATTAACGAAAAAGAAACAATCTTTCTAAAATTGAGAAGCGCAATTTCACGTAAATACCGGGGAGATTGCATCTTATGGTTAACGCAAGCCATTGAAGCGCCTGGATGATCGCCGCCGGCCCAAATCCCATTCCGAGCAACTCACGGCGAATCGCGGTCTGCTCCGCTCGGCCCTGCCGGGCGTTCCGTTGCGAAAGACCTCCCGGCGCGAAGACGCAGACGGGGTAGGGCAGCCTCACCGCAGTTTCCGACCGTGCCAGGGTCCGCAGGGTGAAGCCGTAATCCGCCGCGATGCCGTGGTGCAAGTCGAACCGCAGGTCCGCGACGGCGCGGCTCCGGTACAGCATGGCCTGATGATGGGTGAACATGCCAAGGACGGCCAAGCGGTGGGAACGCGCGGTCTTGCGGATGAGGCGGCCATCCTCAAGCCGCTCCAGCGCGTCGCCATAGAGCAGGCCCGCGTGCGGCGCGCCTTCGAGCGCGGCGAGCAGCCGCGCGACGGTGCAGGGGGAGACCAGACGGTCGCCGGCGTTCAGGAACAGCACCGATTCGGCGCCCGTACGCAGCGCCGCCTCCAGCGCGACGTTCATGGCGTCGTAGAGCCCCCGGTCGGGCGCCGAGCGCCACCAGAACAGCTCATCGTCATGCGCGGCGAGCCATGCGGCCGTGCCGTCCGTGGAGCCGCCGTCGACGACGATCCAGGCGAAATCCTGCCGGTCCTGCGCGCGCAGGCTGGCGCGCGTGTCCCGCAAACTGGCGAGGTCGTCGCGCACGACGGTCAGGATGGCCAGAGCGGGTCCGGTGCGGGCCGGGATCAATCCGCGATCACCGAGATCGAGGCCGCCGTGATCGCCAGCTGGCTCAGGATGCCGCCGATGCTCTTGGAGAGTTCCAGGAACTCGAAGGGTTCCGGATCGCGCGTCACCACGATCACCGAGCCGGGCGGAACCACGGTGACCGTGTGGTTCCAGGACGACAGGGCGAGCGGCTGCGCGGCCCCGTTGGGCAGCTTCAGATAAATCCGGTCATGGTCGGCCTCGCGCGTGAGGCCGCCCGCGTCGCGCAGGTAATCCTCGGCTGTCTTCCCGCTGACGAACTGGAAGCTTCCGGTGTTCAGCACCTCGCCGGAAACGGCGACGGAGAGCGGCCGCTTCGGGATCACCACGCGGTCGCCCGCTTCCAGCAGCATGTCCAGTTCGGGCCGAGCGGCAAGAACGGCCGGGTCCGACTCCACGACGATGCGTCCGTCGGGCTTCGCTTCGTGCAACTTCGCGGAAAGGAGCTGCGCGCGCGCGATCTGCTCCGGCTTGACGCCTTCCCCCTTCTGAAGGTTCGTGGCCAGCCAGCGGTCCACCTCCATGGCCGTTTCGAGCTGTTCGCCCCTGATCCGCCGCTGTTCGGATTCGCGGGTGAGGATCGTGCCGGCGGGATAAGCCACCTCCGTCAGACCGCCGGCCCTTTCGATAAGCGACGAAAGGGTCTCCCCGCGCTGGATGTCGTACTCGCCGGGCCGGTTCACCTGCCCTTCGATGGTGACGGAACGGCCCTCCATGATCCGCACGGACGCGGCGATCCGGACCGAATCGCCCGGCCCGAGCAGAAGGCGGCCGGTGCCCGGCGACCGTAGGTCCGCGACAGTGCGCCGGCCCGATGCGCTGTTCGTTTCGATGGCCGAAGGATCGGCGTGAACGCTCAACCCGCCCGCTGCCGCAATGATCGACTCGAGAGGCGTCGGAACGGCGACCGGGTAGTTGCCCGGCCGCTGGGCATGACCGCGGAGCCAGACGCCGTGCTCCTGGATCAGCCGCGCAATGGCCGGCTCGGAGACTGCATCGCCGATCCCATCCTCGGGAGGTTCAGTAGGAGAGGGCGGCGCTTGCACGCTCTTGCCGCGCATCGGCGCCTCCCCAGGGGCCGCCTTGGTGGTTCTTGGTTTGCCTCCCTCCGGCGGGACCTTGCTTTCCGGATCGGGCGTTTCGGGTTCCTTCCGCTCGTCCTCCGGCTCGTCCATCAGCGCCCTGATCTGCCGCGCCGAGAAGAGATGGATGACGTCGTGATCCGACAGGACCCGGTCAAATCCCCTGGTGGCGACCTCTTGCGGAGAGAAGGGGATGAGACTGGGGGTCAGAGTGCGGCGGTCGAAGCGCTCCAGCACGGCGAAAAGGGGATAGACGCCGGGCAGCGCTTCGTCGCCGCCGGACAGCGCGTCGCGCAGAGTGACGCCTCCCTCGAGCGAGCGGACGCCGGGATGGCGGGCATGGCCGCGAATTTCGTAGCGCGGCTCCTCGCCGTCCAGCACGCCGCTGCCACCCCTCACTCCCGGACGGTGCGTTCGGCCGGGGTGGCGCATGTTCCCGGCAACCGGGTGAAATCCCGGCCTGCCGCCGCCGCCCCTCCGCAGTTCGGAATGCTCCAGCGCGAAGACCAGCAGGTCCGGAACGCGATCGAACAGCGGGGGGCAGGGTCCGCGCGCGCCCGTCATGGTGGCTGCGGCGCGGGCCTGCGCCCCGTCGGCGAGCGTGCCGCGCGGCGCGGCGGACAGGGTGCGTGCCAGCATGACCAAGCCCGCGCAGCTTTTTGGGGGCGGCTGCGGGGACCCGCGCAGCAGAGCCAGAACGGGCTCGGACGACAGGAAGTCCACCTCCTCGGCACCAAGGACATACAGCACGTCCTCCTCGGCGAGCGCGCGGTCGTCACGGCCATTCAGGATCTCGGAGAGATCCACGGCCCGCAAACCTACTGTCCCGGTGTTCCTGTCCTGGCCGGCGAGGATCGCGAAGGGAAGGTAGGGAGCCGGCGCGAGGTCCGCCCGCCCGACAAGGCGGGCGAGCGTCGGTGCCTCGCGCAGGGCGCGAGGGCCGGGGCGGATCACATGGCCGTCCAGCCGGACGAGACCGCGCCGGTTCTCCTGCGCGGGCGACAGGACCAATATGTCGCCGTTTCCGAGCAGGGGGGCTTCCCGGTCAGCGACCTCTTCGGCCGTCTCCTCGCCGGTGGGGCGCAGGAAAAGGCGCAATGCCCGATGCGCCCCCGGCCTGATCACGCCGCCCGCCAGGTCGGTCAGCGCACGCACCGACAGGCGCGTCTGGTCCTGGGGAAGCTCGAAGACATGGGGGCGCTTGACGGGACCCGCGACCGCGACCGTGTCGCCGAGCGTCGGCACGAACAGCGTGTCACCGTCGCGCAGCCGCAGCCCGGCGTTGCCGCCGCCGCCCGCCAGCAGGAGGTCGTAGAGATCGATGACCGTGCCGCCGCCCGATGAGCCGCCCGATGAGTCGCTCGGGGCGCCGTGGGGGGCGCCGTGCCGCAGCAGCCGGATTTTCCGCAGCGATCCGTGCGGCGCGACGCCGCCGGCAGCATTCAGCGCGTCGAGCACGGTGGAGAAGGCGGTCATCTGATGGACGCCCGGTCTTGCCACTTCTCCCGCCACGAGCACCCCGATGCGGCGCACCTCGGCCAGCGAGACGAACGCATCCGTGTCCCGGTGCAGCGCGCCGACGGAGGCGTCGATCTCCGCCCGCAACGCGTCGAGCGTGAGGCCGGCGGCGGTGATCGGGCGCAGGTCGTCGATCAGGATCTGGCCGGCGCTGTCGATCAAGAAACGCTTCGAAAAGGAGACCCGTCCGCGCAGGCTCACCGTCAGCGCATCGCCGATTCCCAGCCGGTAGTCACCCCCAACCGCGCCGGAGGAGGGAGCGGGCGGTTCGGAGCCGGCGAACAATCCCGCCCCGAAGATGGTCAGCGGCTCGCCGGTCCGCTCGGAGAAGGCCTCTTCGACCGGAGAGAGCCGCCCCACGAAGGTGGAAGCGCCGGGACCGGATGCATGGGGCGCCGACCGCGCCGGCTCCCCAGCCGACACGGTGCACGCCCACGACAGCAGCGCCACCAGCGGCGCAAAACGGGCGATCATTCTGCGAGCAACAGCAAACATCGGTGGATCGATGATTCCAAACAGTGCCTAGGATTATTAGCGAAACCGGGCAATACATACGAAAGCGTGTTTTAGAAAAATTTTCAACAGCTATCGAGATGCGCGGCCCGGCCGCTTGGAAGCGTGCGTCGGTCCTCTCCCCATCGCTTTCGCTGCCGGATTGCCGCGCTCCGGCGGCGGGTGTAAAATCGGAACGGATGCCCGCAACGCGAGGGGAGCATGATCTCCGCCCTGTCCGCCGGTGTTGCTTACGGCTTGGCGCAGCTTCGCGGCGCCCGGATGGGTGGTGCTCGCGGTGACGGCGGCGCGGCGGCGGAGGATGGAGCCACAGGGGCGGGGACGCCTGCGCAGAACCGCGACATCCAGGAATTGCGGCGCACCGACGCGCAGGTCCGGCAGCATGAGGCGGCGCACCAGGCGGCGGGCGGGCCGCACGCCGGCGGCGCGTCCTTCACCTACACGCGTGGGTCCGACGGGAAGAACTATGCCGTCGCGGGCGAGGTGCCCATCGACGTCAGCGCCGAACGCGACCCGGCCGCGACCATCCGCAAGATGGACACGGTCAAGGCCGCCGCACTCGCTCCCTCCGATCCGTCCCCCCAGGACCTGCGGGTCGCCCAACAGGCGGACGCCAAGAAGGCGCAGGCCCGGCAGGAGCTTCAGCGCGAGCGGATGGGGGAGGGGAGCGGCGGCGCCGGACCGGGCAGCGCGGCCGGGGACGGCGCGGGGGCATCGACTCCGCCCGCTCGTGGGGCCGCCGCCTATGGGGCGGTGCAGGCGCTCGGTTCCGCCGCGCGCCGGGGCGATCTGCTCGGCGGCGGTGTCTGGGCCTGAGGAGCGGTTCAGTCGTCCGGATCGGGCAGCGGGGGCAGGCTGGTCCCGGTCAGGTTCGCGTCGGTGAAGACGGCGTCGCGGATGTTGGCGTCCGACAGGATCGCGCCGGTCAGGTCGGCGTTGGTGAAGTCCGTGTCGGACAGGTTGGCGCCGCGCAGGTTCGTGCGCACGCAGGAACTGCCGACGAACTTGCAGCCGGTCAGGTTGGCGGCCCAGAGCCGCCCCGTGGGACGGCCGTCCGCCCCCTTGATGTCGACGCAGCCGATTCCCGTTCCGTCGAGCCGCGCGCCGGACAGGTCGGCGCCCCGCAGGTTGACCCCGTCGAGAATGGCGTTGCTGATGTCGGCGTCGCGCAGGTCCGCCCCGGTCATGTCGCACATGATCAGCATAACGTCGCGGAGGTTGGCGCCCGCGAGGTTGGCGCCCTTGAGGTTGGCGCCGGACAGGTTCACGCCGTGCAGGTCGATGTGCGCGAGGTCGGCCCGGGTCAGGTCGGCCCGCGCCCCCAAGGTGCCGTTCGTGTTGATCCAGTTGAAGTGGTTGTGGAGCGCTTCCTGGATCTGGACCGGGAAATTCTCCGCCGAGCGGGCGAGGTTGGCACCCGTCGTGTCCACATCGGCGAGGTCCACGCCTTCCAGCTTGGCGCCCTCCAGGTTGGCGTTGCGCAGGCTGGCGCCGGTGAGCACGGCCCCCGTGAGGTTGGCGTCGCGCAGCGTCGCCCCCTGAAGGTTCACGCCGGAGAGGTTGCAGCCCCGCAGGTCCGCCCGGGACAGGTTGCAGTTCTTCATGCTGGAGCGCGCCAGCGTCGCGCCGGCCAGATGCGCGCCCTCGAAGTCCACCCCGTTCATCGACACGTCGCTGAGGTCGGCGCCGGACAGGTTCGCGTTCGACATCTGGGCGTCGTCGAATTCACTGTTGGAAAGATCCGCCCGGACGAAGTTCAGCCCCTTGCCGTTCCCGTCGTTCCCGCCGTAAAGCAGGGCGCCGCCGCGCAGATCGGCCTCCTTCAGGATGGCGCGCTTCATCTTGGCGCCGCGCAGCCGGGCGCCGCGCAGGTCGGCCCGGTACATGTTGCAGCCGCTCAAATCGGCCTTGACCAGTTGTGCGGCGAACAGGTCGGCATGGCTGAGATCGGCGTTGGAAAGATCGCAGCGCACGAGGTTGGCGCCCGAAAGCTTGCCCGACGAAAGGTTGATGCCTGAGAGGTTCGCTCCTTCCAGAACGGCCATCGTCAGATTGGCACGGCTGCCACCCTGCTTGTTGTGAAGCCAGCGCTCATGCTTTTCGAGCATGGCGACCAGTTCATGAGGCGTCATCTTCCATATCCCCCGCGTGCGGCGCATTCGCCGTCCCGTGCGGCCATTGTCTTAAAATTGTCTGCGTGAATCGTTAAGCGTGTGGCGGATTTGCGCGCGCGCGGCGGCGTGCCCGCGGATTTCATGGCTTGGCGTTGCGGACGGTGAAAGTTTTGCGTGTGCGAAACTGCGGACTGGCGGTGGCGGCATGCGTCCCCATGTTTGGCGCAGTCTTGAGCGCGGCTTTCGGCCGGCGCGTGCGACCGTCGGGAGGGGACAATGGCAGTCGGACACACGGTGACCGCTTTCGATGCGGAACTGAAGAAACTCCACGGAACGATCGCGGAAATGGGGCGCCTCGTCGGCGAGCAGTTCTCCGCCGCACTCGCGGCCATTGCCGAGAACGACGCCGAGCGGGCGACCGCCGTCGTCCGCGGCGACGCGGCGATCGATCGCCTGGAACTGGAGGTCGAGGCCATGGTCGTGCGGACCCTGGCGCTCCGCCAGCCCATGGCCAAGGATCTCCGGGAGATCGTCGCGGCCATGAAGATCGCCTCGAACCTGGAGCGGATGGGCGACTTCGCTAGCTCCGTCGCCAAGCGCACCGTCACGCTGTCCACCCTGCCGGTCCTCCCGCCCGCCGCGTCGCTGTCCTGGATGGGCCGGACGGTCGAGGGCATGATCCATGACGTGGTGCGGGCCTATGTCGAGCAGGATGCGGCGCTGGCCACCGCCGTGCGCGACCGCGACGGCGAGGTCGATGCCGCCTACACCAGCCTTTTCCGAGAATTCCTGACCTACATGATGGAAACCCCGGCGCAGATCACCGGCTGCACCCATCTGCTGTTCGTCGCGAAGTCGATCGAGCGCGCCGGCGACCACGCCACGAACATCGCCGAGAACATCTGTTTCCTGGTGAATGGGCGCCTCCCCCCCGAAGAGCGCGCCAAGGGCGATCTCAGCAGCTTCGCGGTCCTTCCCGACAGGCCGGATGCCGCCGGGGAGAGCGGCGAGGAGCCGTCCGCACCGGGGACGCCGCCTGGAGCGGCGCCGGGAACGGGGAGTTAGGCAGGGAACCGCCGCGCTTCCGCAGGGTTCTTCTGCAAGATCTGGAAGCGGAGACCTTGCGTCATGATCGCGGAAATTCTTGAATCCGACTTTGAGGCCGGGCGTGAAATATTCGCCATGATCGGCAACGCCGAACAGCCGGCCTGGAAGAAGCGCGCCGGGGAAATGACCCAACTGGCCAAATTGTGGGAGAAGCACGGGACCGTGCTGGAAGCGGTCGTCTTCCCGCATCTGGAACAGGCGGCGAGCGGTGAGCTTCTGGACGCCCTGAAGGGCTGGAACCAGCGGATCGTCGAATTGGCGACCGATCTCGCGCGGCGCACGGAGTCTCACGATGCCGACGGGCGCTGGCTCACGGATTTCGAGGAGCTGAAGAGCCTGTTCGACAAGCAGCTGCTGCGGGAGCAGGGGGAAATGGTGCCGCTGATCCGCGACCGCGTTCCCCCCAGCGAAGTGGCCGACATGACCCGGATGGCCCGGTCGCTACGGCAGTCTCACGCCGCCTGACGAAAACCGGAAGCCTGATGGAAAACAAGCAAGGCGCGCCAATGGCGGCGCGCCTTGAAAACCTCATTTTGAAAACGAGCCGCGCGGGAAAGTGCGATCAACCCGCAGCTCGCTTCGACGCTTAGTAATTGGGGCCTAATATTTCGGCTGCCAGTCGCCGCCGATGAGTTCGAAGCGGCGCTTGACCGCTGCCCAGGCCACTTTGTGGGCAACCTGGTCCGTGGGGGCCGTCACGCTGGCCGGGGTGGCCATGCCGCGGCATTCCTGCCAGACATGATTGAAGGCGGAACGATAAATGTCCTGTGCGGAAACGGGCAACGTGCCTTTGACCGACTCGGGCAGTTCATCGTTTTTCCGATAGGGCATGCCGCGTTTCCTGCAACGTCTTGCCTGAATTTTTTGCAATATAACGGAAACCTGGCGCGCATGCGTACAGAAAACGGTGATTGGGCACACACTCTTTGGGCTGTATTGGTGATACAAGCAGTTCGTGACGCTAACATTACAGCAATGAAAATGCCCTTCTTCCAAGGGAAGAAGGGCACTTCACGGTCAAGCAGTAGCGTCTTCGCTGAGATGCCGCGCCGGTTTAGGGTGTGCGGCGGGAGGTACGGTGGGCCGGGATCGGAATGGGGCGGATCGCCTGCTCTTCGCGGCGGCTCGCCGACATGTCGATTTCGATGCGCGCCAAAGCCTTGCGAAGCTCATGCACCGCCTCGGAAAGGGCCTGGATCGACCCCTCGCCGGGCTGCTGGCGCCAGCTGCGGTAGGCGCTGAGGCAACCGCGCGCCGTTTCACGCAGGCGGCCTTCCACCGCGTCCACCGGAGGCGTCGGCTCCGCCCGGACGGCGGTGCCGCGCGCGGGCTCGGCCGCCGGAACCGGGGCCGCCGGAGCGGGCTGCGGCGCGGTGGCCTGCGCCACGGGCTGCGGCTCCGGGCGGTTGAGGCGCAAGGTTTCCGTCCCATGCGAGCTGGTGGGAGCCGGTGCGGGAGCGGGCGCCGGGGCGGCAGCGGCGGGCGGGGCGGCTTCCGCGGGCTCCGCCGCGCTGGCGGGCGCGGGGGCCGCGTCCGTGCCGTCCGTGCCGGCCTCCGGCGTTTCGGCGGGCGGCTCGCTGGACACGGCGCGCACGCCCCGGCGTCCCGCCGGCTTGGCCCGCGCGGGCGCCTCGGCGGCGTCGGTGGCAGCCTCGGTCTCTCCGCCGGCCTCGGCGTCGGCCGACTCGGCCTTGCGGAGAATGTAGGAAATGGCGCTCGGCGTGCACTCGAACTCCCGGGCGATCGCGGACAATGTCGCGCCGGCCCGGTAACGTTCAAGAATCTGCGGCCAAGCCGACTGAGGAATACGTCCGCGCTTCTTCGGAGATTCCGGTTCGTTGCCGGTTTCTGCGTTCATTATGTCGCTCGGTTGCCAAAGTGAATTCTGCGTCATGCGGTAACTGCTTGAGCCGTATCGCACGCAATTGACGAACCGTCGCGCCGGGAGCGCGCACGATTGCCGTCGATGCCGTGTTCTTGCGGACGATGTTGTCGGTACCGATGAATATCGGGGACTGTCGGCGAAAATACCAGCATATCTTTGCGCGTGAAACCAAAAATGCAGTGCTGGAGCCATTCCGGCGTATGCGTTCCGGACAGTCCGGCGGGCGTCCCGGACAGGACTCCGGAGAATGGGCGGGCTCCCCGCGGAACTAAAAACATAGTCGGTACGGACGGAGGCGCGGTTCCTTTTTTAAAACTCCTGCCCAAAAGGGGAGCTTTCAAAATACCGGCGGAGCCGGAATGCGTTCTCGCGCGTTCTGTTGTCGAGACATTGCCCTTTGCGGGCGCGTGCTGTCCGACTGGCGGAGACCGTCCATGCCGCATTCATCCGAGTCCACCCGGCGCCCGGCAAGCATCCTGCTGCCGGCGGCCATCACGGCGCTGCTGCTGGCCGCTCCGCTCCAGGCCCAGGAGCAGCCGGGCAGCAGCCCACCGGCGGCGAGCCCCATGCCGGTGCCGCAGGAACGCCCGCAGACCTTCGCGCCGCTGGCCCAGGCCCAGCTCGAAACGGTCGTGAACATTTCCACGACGCAGGCTTCCCCGCAGGCACAGGCCGGTCCGGACGGGTCGGGCATCCCCGGCATGCCGCAGTTCCCGCCGGGCTCACCCTTCGGCGAATTCTTCGAGGAATTCCGCAAGCGCCAGCAGCAGGCCCCGACGCCGCCGCCGGGACCGGCCTCGGCGCTCGGGTCGGGCTTCATCATCGACGGGTCCGGCTTCGTGGTGACCAACAACCATGTGGTGTCCGAGGCGTCGGAGATCGCCGTGATCCTCCATGACGGCACCCGGCTGGACGCCACGCTCGTCGGGTCCGACGCGGCGACAGACCTCGCCCTGCTGAAGGTGGACAGCGACAGGCCCCTGCCGGCCACGAACTGGGGCGACAGCGACCAAGTCCGCGTCGGGGATTGGGTCGTCGCCATCGGCAACCCGTTCGGGCTCGGCGGGTCGGTGACCGCCGGCATCCTGTCCGCCCGCGCCCGCGACATCCAGCAGGGTCCCTACGACGACTATCTCCAGACCGACGCCTCGATCAACCGCGGCAATTCCGGCGGCCCGCTCTTCAACGTGGACGGCCAGGTGATCGGCATCAACACGGCCATCTACTCCCCGACCGGCGGCTCGGTGGGCATCGGCTTCGCGGTTCCCTCGGCGGTCGCCCGCCCGATCATCGAGCAGTTGAGGGACCATGGGCGCGTGCGCCGGGGCTGGCTGGGCGTCCAGGTGCAGCGGGTCACGCCGGACATCGCCGACAGCCTGGGCCTGTCCGAGCCGGAGGGCGCCCTTGTCACCAGCGTCGATCCCGCGAGCCCGGCCGGGGAGGCGGGCCTGCGTCAGGGCGACGTGATCACCGCTTTCGCCGGCCAGACCATCGAGCGGATGCGCAGCCTGCCGCGTGTCGTCGCCGCGACCGAGATCGGCAAGACCGTGGACGTCGCGGTGATGCGCGACGGCGCCTCGCAGACCGTCCAGGTCACGGTGGGCGAGCTGGCCCCGCCGGAGGAGCAGATCGCCTCGTCGGGGTCCAGTGGCGAGCCTCCCGCCGCGTCGGAGCCGACCGACTCCAAGATGGTCATGGGGCTGAAGCTCGCGCCGCTCACCCCGGTGCTGCGTGAGACCTTCTCCATCGGCGGCGACGTGGAAGGCGTGGTGGTGACCGACGTCGGCCCGGACAGCCCCGCCTCCGACCGCGGCATCGATCCCGGCGACGTCATCCTGGAGGCGTCCCAGGAGCCGGTCCGCTCGCCGGACGAGTTGCAGTCCCGCATCAACCAAGCGCGCGAGCAGGGGCGCAAGACCGTCCTGATGCTGGTGAGCCGCAACGGCGACCTGCGCTACGTGCCGGTCCCGGTGGCGGGTGGCCGGGGCTGAGCCGAAAGGTTCCGCACGGCATTGTTTGACGTGATCCCCCTGTGGGTCCGGCGGAGGGCCGGCCACACAGGGGGATTTTTCGTTCTGAAGTGCCCGCTTCGACGCAACAATGGGCGTGCGTGCGGGAGGCCCGGTTTGCGAGGGCCGGCCTTCGGGCTTTTCCGCTACCGCTCCCATCGCCGCGGGGGTATTTTGCCGCCCGCTTGGCGAATGGGATAGCAGAAGTGAGCATTTCAACCGTGGACGGGAAAGCGGGCGAGGGGCGGCCGGTGCGGCTGTCCGTCGTGGTTCCCGTCTTCAACGAGGCCGAAAACGTGCTGCCGCTGCTCGACGAGATCCAGCGGGCGCTGTCGGGCCGCGTGGCGTTCGAGGTCGTCTATGTCGATGACGGCTCGACGGACGGCACGGTGGCGCGGCTCGCCGAGGCGGTGGCGTCGGGGCGCCTGCGCCTGGTCCGGCATCTGCGCCGGTCCGGACAGAGTGCGGCCGTGCGCACGGGCGTCAAGGCGGCGCGCGGGGAATGGGTCGCGACGCTGGACGGCGACGGGCAGAACGACCCGGCGGACATCCCGGCACTGTTCGAGCGCGCCTCCGGCGGCGAGGGGGCAGAGCGGCCGGTGCTGGTCGGCGGGCTGCGCCTGAGTAGGCGCGACACGCTGTCCAAGCGCTTCGCCTCCCGCTTCGCCAACGCCGTGCGCCAGTCCTTCCTTCAGGACGGCTGCACCGACAGCGGTTGCGGCCTCAAGCTGTTCCGCCGCGACGCCTTCCTCGATCTGCCCTTCTTTGGTGCCATGCACCGGTTCCTGCCGGCCCTGTTCAAGGCGCATGGCCATCCGGTCGCCTATGTGCCGGTCAACCATCGCCCGCGCGAGCGCGGAACCTCGAAATACACGAACTGGCAGCGCGGGCTGGTCGGCGTCGTCGATCTGCTCGGCGTCTATTGGCTGAAACGCCGGACCGTCGTGCCGGCCTCCGTCGAAGAGCGCTGAGGCCGGCCTGGGATCCCCGATGATCGAGCACGCCGTCGCATTCCATTTCATCCCGAACCAGCGGAAGGCCGGCGAGCCGTGACCGATCCTGATCCCGCCCGGACCTCCGCCGGTGGCCGACTTCCGGCCTTTGCCTATCTGCTGCTCGCGGCGGTCGCCGTGGCGCTGTTCCTGCCGGGCTTCTTCGACCTTCCGCCCTTCGACCGGGACGAGGCGCGCTTCGCCCAGGCCTCCTTCCAGATGCAGGAAAGCGGTGACCTCGTGGACATCCGCTTCCAGGAGGAGGCGCGCCACAAGAAGCCCATCGGTATCTACTGGCTCCAGGCCGCCGCGACCGAGCTGCTGGGCGGAACGGAGCCCAAGCGCATCTGGACCTACCGCGTTCCGTCCCTGCTGGGGGCCGTCGCCTCCGTGCTCGCCACCGGCTGGGCGGGGGCGCGCCTGTTCGGCCCGGCCACCGGCTTCATCGCCGGACTGCTGATGGCCTCCTGCGTCGTGCTCGGTGTCGAGGCGCGCATGGCGAAGACCGACGCCGTGCTTCTGGCCACCATCGTGGCGGGACAGGGCGCGCTGGCCGCCCTTTACCTGGGGCGCCGTGGACCCGCGCCGGGATGGGCGCCGCCGCTGGTCTTCTGGATCGCGGCGGGGCTGGGCATCCTGGTGAAGGGGCCGATCGTCCTGCTCGTCTCGGGCACCACGGCCCTGGGGCTCGCCCTGTGGGACCGGGAATGGGCCTGGCTGAAGCGCCTGAAGCCGCTCGCCGGGCTCGCCATCGTGGCCGCCATCGCGGCACCCTGGCTGATCGCCATCACCGTGAAGACCGGCGGCTCCTTCTTCGCCGAGTCCGTCGGGCATGACATGATGGGCAAGGTCGCCGGCGGGCAGGAAGGGAAGGGGCTGCCGCCCGGCTATTACCTCGGCACCTTCTGGGTGACCTTCGCGCCCTGGTCCTTCCTGGCTCCGCTCGCCGCGGCCTGGGCCTGGGCGAACCGGCGGACCGACGCCGTGCGCTTCTGCATCGTCTGGATCCTGCCGAGCTGGATCGTGTTCGAGGCCGTTCCGACGAAGCTGCTGCACTACACGCTGCCCGTCTTCCCGGCCATCGCCATCCTGGCCGGCGCCATGCTCGCGGGCTGGATGGCCCCCCGCCCGGCCGGTTTCGCGGAGGGGCGGGGCGGGCGGCCGCTGTTCGCGGTGGCGGCGGGGCTCGGCACGCTCGGCTTCGTGGCGCTGGCGGTCGCGGTCGCGCTGCTTCCCTGGCTGGTCGACGGCTTCATTCATCCGCTGGCCGTCGCCATGGTGCCGGTGGCGTCGGTGCTGTTCCTGCTCGCCGTCCGGCTCGTTGCGGAGCGGCGCGTCCGCAACGGCCTGGCCGCCGGGCTGGCCGCCGTGGGGGTGCTCTACGCCGTCGCCTACGGCGCGGTGCTGCCCTCGGTGGACGGGATCTGGATTAGCCGGCAGGCGGCCCGGACGGTCGCCCGGGTGGCGCCATGCCCCGGCCGTGTCGTGGCCTCGGCCGGCTACAGCGAGCCGAGCCTCGTCTTCCTGCTGGGGACCGGGACGCGGCTCGTCGACGGCGCCGAAGCGGCACGCCACCTTGCCGAGGGCGGGGCCTGTGCCCTGGCGCTGGTCGAATCGCGGCAGGAAGCCCCCTTCCGGGGCGCGCTGGCCGGGACCGAGCCGGTCCGCCATGGCGTGGCCGAGGGCATCAACTACAACAATGGGCGCCGCATCACCCTGACGCTCTACAGCCTGGCTTCTGGAACGCGCCCCTGACCGAGCGGCGGCGCCATGCCGCCTGAGAGTCCGCGGATGAAGGAGGCGCCGGCCTCCAGCACCAGATCCTCGCATTCGCGGTGCGGTGTGTGGCCGCAGCAGGGGAGCAGCAGCGTTTCGGCAGGCCCGCGGACCTGCCGGGCCACCGCGTGGATCTGCTCTGGCGTGCCGTATTCGTCGTTCTCGCCCTGGATCAGCAGGAGCGGGCAGCGGATCGCGGGCAGAAGACCCTCGATGTTCCAGGCGGCGAAGGAAGGGGACAGCCAGGTGTCCGTCCAGGCGCGGAAAAGCGGTTCGGGGTCGCGGTGGTGGCGGCGCAGCCGCTCGATCAGGTCGGCCGCCCTGGTTTCCTCCGCCGCCTCGCGCACGCCCTCCAGCGTGATCGGCTCGACGAAGCTGTGCGGCGCCTCGACGATGGCGCCGCGCAGGGGGCGCCCGGAGGAGGCCGCGAAGATCAGGGCGATGGTGGCGCCGTCGCTGTGGCCGACCAGCAGCGGGTCCGTTATGCCCATCTGGTCGAGCACGGCGGGCAGCACCTCCAGCGCCTCGCGGTGCAGGTAATCCAGCCCCCGCGGCCCGGTCATCGGGTCGGACCCGCCATGGCCCAGCCGGGAATAGACCAGCGCCGGGGCGCCGGTCGCCGCCGACAGACGGTCGGGATAGTCGCGCCAGGAGGAGGTCGATCCCAGCCCCTGGTGCAGGAAGACGAGCGTCGGCCCGGTTCCTCCGGTTTCCCCAATTCCAGGGATCCAGCGGTGTTCGATGCGGCGGTCCTGGAATGTTAGGAATGCTGACATTCCGTATGTCCTAACAAAATCGCGGCTATGCCGCAAGACGCTACCCCTAGTCGCAGGCCACGCCCGATGGGGGCTCCCCGCGGTGGTAACGCGCCTCCCCGCTGGACGGCGGACGCGCCTTGCGGCGCTATGAGGGCCGGATTCCGAAGAAGGAAAGGCTGTCCGCCATGCTTCGCACGCTTCGTTTGCCGGCCGCCGCCCTGGCGTTCTGCGTTTCGGCGGCGATCCTGCCCGGCCAGGCGCTGGCGCAGAAACAGGCCTACGAGCCCTGGGTCTATGAGCAGATGGTGCCGACCGGGCCGGAGCTTCAGAACCTCGAACAGGCGCAACCCATTCCCGAGCAGCGCCCGTCCCACTGGCAGGGCGTGAAGCGGCTCGGAACCGGGGAGAACGGCAGGGCCTATTCGAACCGGCTGAACCTCGGCTCGAACAACCGCGTGCCCGCGGGGAACCCCTCGGGCGAAAACAACCGGCCTGCCGGACGGATGTACGGGTTCGAGTAGGGCATCCGTCCACGGCCTGTGCCCGTCAGCCCGCCGTGGCCAGCTCCTCCGGCCGCCAAAGCCAGGCGGCTCCGCGCACGCCGCTGGAATCCCCGTGCATGGCGCGGCGGACGGGCGTGTCGATGCGGTCGGAGAAGGCCCAGCGCCCGACGACCGGCGGCAGCGCCGTGTAGAGCGCGTCCAGGTTGGAAAGCCCGCCGCCCAGCACGATCACGTCGGGGTCGAGCAGGTTCACCACGGCGGCGAGACCGCGGCCGATGCGGTCCGTCAGCCTGTGCATCGAGGCGACGCATGCGGCGTCGCCTTCCGACGCCCGCGCCGCGATCTCCACGGCGGTGAGAGACTCTCCGGTCGCCTTCCGGTGGTCGGCGGCGAAGGCCGGGCCGGAGACGTAGGTTTCAAGGCAGCCGTTCTTTCCGCAGTAGCAGGCCGGCCCCGCGCCTTCCGCCTCCGTCGGCCAGGGCAGGGGGTTGTGGCCCCATTCCCCGCCGATGGCGTTGCGTCCTGAGAGCGGTCGTCCATGGACCACGATCCCGGCGCCGCAGCCCGTGCCGAGGATGGCGGCGAACACAACGCCGCACCCGGCTCCGGAGCCGTCCGCCGCCTCCGACACGGCGAGGCAGTTGGCGTCGTTCTCGACGCGCAAGGGACGGCCGAGCAGCGCTTCGAGGTCGCGGTCGAGCGGCTTGCCGTTCAGCCAGGTCGAGTTGGCGTTCTTCACCAGACCGGTCGCCGGGGAGACGATGCCGGGGATGCCGATCCCCACGCTGGCCGCGCGGCCGCCGGCGGCACCGTCCAGGAAACCCACCAGCTCCGCGATGGTCCTCAGCGTCGCCTCGTAATCGCCCTGCGGGCTGGGCACGCGGCGCCGTGCGGCCTCCCTGCCCTCGGGATCGAGCAGGATGCCCTCCGTCTTGGTGCCGCCCAGATCGATGCCGATGCGAAACATGGCCGCGGATACCTCCTTGGATGCCGAATTCCGGAGATGCCCTCGGCATCGGAGCGCCGCCGGTGGCATTGGAAAGTCACGCTCTGAGACAAATAACACGCCGCCGGGGATAGCAGTTGACCGGTCATGGCGATCTTGTAGAAGTGGGTCGAACGAGGGGGGCTGCCCCCATTTTCCTAATCGTAGCGCCAACGGACTCGGAGCCTAAGATGATGCGCCAGCGTGCCGCCGACCGCACGTCCACCCCTGTCCTGCGCCGCGCCGCCGCCGCGGTTCTGGCCGTCCTGATCGCGGGCGCCGCCCTGCCGGCTGCCGCCGCCGAGCCGGCCAAGGCGGCCGCCAAGCCCGCCAAGGCCGCCGCGAAGCCGGCCGCCGCGAAGGGCTCCGCCGCCTGCTACAGCCCCGAGGAGCATGCCGCCGAGCAGTTGCTGCGCATGCACACGGAGATGATGGTGGTCGGGCTGAAGTGCCAGACCCTCATGCCGGACCGGAAGCCCTTCAGCCTCTACCAGGACTTCACGATCAAGCACCGGGCGCTGGTGTCCAATTCCGAAGCGGCGATGATCGCGCACTTCAAGAAGCAGGGCGGCAACGCCACGCGCGCATTCGACACCTTCCGCACCGAGCTCGCGAACGAGAGCAGCCGCCGGGCCGCCGTCATCGGCGAGCAGCTCTTCTGCGGCACCTTCATCGACCGCTCCAAGGCGGCGACGCAGCTGACGCCGGAGGACCTGCGCACCCTGACCGGCGACGAGAAGAACGCCGGCCTGATGCACATCTCCACCAAGCCGCTCTGCGGCGTGCAGGTCGTCAGCTTCCCGGATCCGCCCGTGCAGGTCGCGCAGGCTCCGGCGGCCCGGACCACCGCGCCCGCCAAGGACGCCGCCAAGAAGGCCCCGGCGAAGAAAGAGCCGGCCGCCGCCAAGAAGCCGGCCGCCAAGCCGGCGGTGAAGAAGGCCGAGGCGCCGGCCGGCCAGAGCGTCGCGTCCCGCTGATCCTCCGGCACCTGCCGGAACGAAAAGGCCCCTTCCGAGCGATCGGAAGGGGCCTTTTCGATTCCGGGATCGCCGTCGCCCTCCCGTGGAATGGGCGGGCGGTGGACTCGGGATCGCTATGACCTTCGGCTAGAGCGGTCGTTCCCGCGGCGGGTGGATGCCCCTGCGCCGGCCGAGCCCACATGCCTGCCTGCTGGGCAAGTGCTCTTTTTCAGGCGCCAAAAACAAGGCAGGGGCCGAAGTTCAAGGGACAACGCCGCAAGGCCCGGATTTTCCCTGTCTTTCCCCTCGCATCTTGCGTATCGGAAAAGGGACTTTTTTGAACATTAAGGCTTCCCGACTCCGGGGATTGCGCAAGTTCTTTGCAATTTGATGACGGGGGCTCCCCGCCGGCCCCCGGCAGGATTTTACCCCCTTGCCCTGTCTAATACGGGTGGGCTAACGTCCCTCACCGATAACGAATGTCGGCTATCGACTTTTTGCATAGCCAGCAATCCCAGGGAGCGGCCTTCCACGTGTGCAGGGTAGCGAACGAGCCCGCCTTGGTCGCTTACGCCCATGAGAAGCGGTGAGGCGAGGCGGATAGAATGGAATATTTTCTTCAACAGTTGATCAACGGACTGTCGCTGGGCGCCATTTATGGCTTGATCGCCATTGGCTACACGATGGTCTACGGCATCATCGGCATGATCAACTTTGCCCATGGCGAGATCTACATGATCGGCGCCTTCGTGGCGATGATCACTTACCTGGCGGTCGGCGCGCTGGGCATCACCTGGGTGCCCCTGGCGCTCCTGCTGATGCTGGCCGCCTCGATGATGTTCACCAGCGTTTACGGCTGGACCGTCGAGCGGATCGCCTACCGGCCCCTGCGCAGCTCGCCGCGCCTGGCGCCGCTGATCTCGGCGATCGGCATGTCGATCTTCCTGCAGAACTACGTGCAGCTCGTGCAGGGTGCCCGCAGCAAGCCCTTGCAGCCGATCCTGCCCGGCAACCTGACCCTGCTGGACGGGGCGGTGTCGGTCAGCTACGTGCGTCTGGCCACCATCGTGATCACGCTGCTGCTGATGTACGGCTTCACGATGCTGATCTCGCGCACGGCGCTCGGCCGCGCCCAGCGCGCCTGCGAGCAGGACAAGACGATGGCCGGCCTGCTCGGCGTCAACGTCGATCGGGTCATCTCGCTGACCTTCGTGCTGGGGGCGGCGCTGGCCGCCGTGGCCGGCATGATGGTGATGCTGATCTACGGCGTGATCGATTTCTACATCGGCTTCCTGGCGGGGGTTAAGGCCTTCACCGCGGCGGTGCTCGGCGGCATCGGGTCCTTGCCCGGCGCCATGCTCGGCGGCGTGGTGATCGGCCTGATCGAGGCCTTCTGGGCTGGATACATCGGCAGCGAGTGGAAGGACGTCGCGACCTTCACGATCCTCGTGCTCGTGCTGATCTTCCGTCCCACCGGCCTGCTCGGCCGTCCGGAAATCGAGAAGGTGTGAGGCAATGACCACGATTTCCGCATCCACGCCGGCGGCGCGTCCGGTCGACTGGCCCGCCATCCTCCGGGAGGCGGCGCTCACCGCCTTCGTGGCGCTGCTTCTGACGGTCCCGCTGGTGGGCTTGCGCAGCGTCGACCAGCCGACCGGCCTCGGCCTGGACACCCGCTTCGACCAGGTCGCCGCGGTGACGCTGCTGGTCTTCCTCGGCCGGCTCGGGCTCGGCCTGATCCGCGAGGGGCGGGCGCTCGTCGTGCTGGTTCTCTCCCTCCTCGCCGCGGCGGCCGGCTTCTTCATCGAGCTGCCGAGCGAGGAGCTGCGCGTCCTGCTGATCGCGGGCGGCGCCGTGCTGGCGATCCGGGCGGCACTGACGCTGGTCACCAACCGCAGCACCCTGTCGCAGGCGGAGCGCGACAAGCGCATGGACCGCGTCGCGGCGAAGGTGCAGCACGCCTCGCGCTGGCTGGCCCCCATCGGCATCCTCTTCGCCGTGGCCTTCCCGATGATGCCCTTCGCCGACCGCCAGCTGATCGACATCGGCATCCTTCTGCTGACCTACATCATGCTTGGCTGGGGCCTGAACATCGTGGTCGGGCTGGCCGGCCTGCTCGACCTGGGATACGTCGCCTTCTACGCGGTGGGCGCCTACTCCTATGCGCTGCTCGCCCATTATTTCGGCTTCAGCTTCTGGCTCTGCCTGCCGCTGGCGGGCCTGCTGGCGGCCTTCTCGGGCGTGCTGCTCGGCTTCCCGGTGCTGCGGCTGCGTGGCGACTATTTCGCCATCGTGACGCTCGGCTTCGGCGAGATCATCCGCATCGTGCTGATCAACTGGTATGATTTCACCGGCGGCCCGAACGGCATCTCGGGCATCCCGCGCCCGACCTTCTTCGGCATCGCCGACTTCTCGCGCAACGGGGCGGACGGGCTGCCGTCCTTCGCCGAGATGTTCGGGCTGGAATTCAGCACGGTGCACCGGATCATCTTCCTCTACTACCTGATCCTGGTGCTGGCGCTGCTGGTCAGCCTGTTCACGCTGCGGGTGCGCAAGCTGGCGATCGGCCGCGCCTGGGAGGCCCTGCGCGAGGACGACATCGCCTGCGCCTCGCTCGGCATCAACCGGACGAACATGAAGCTGGCCGCCTTCGCCATCGCGGCGATGTTCGGCGGCTTCGCCGGCTCCTTCTTCGCCACCCGCCAGGGCTTCATCAGCCCGGAGAGCTTCACCTTCATCGAATCGGCGATCATCCTCGCCATCGTGGTGCTGGGCGGCATGGGCAGCCAGCTCGGCGTGGTGGTGGCGACCTTCCTGGTCATCGGCCTGCCGGAGTTCTTCCGCGAACTCGAGCAGTACCGCATGGTCGCCTTCGGCCTTGGCATGGTGCTCATCATGCTCTGGCGCCCCCGCGGCCTTCTGGCCCACCGCGACCCGACGATCCTGCTGCACGGGCGTGCCAAGGGAACGCAGACCGGCTCGACCCAGGCCGCGGGAGGGACCGCGCCGTGACGACCGCAGACATGACGAACCACATGACCAGCAACAACACGGCCGGCGCGCCGCTGCTCACCGTCGAGCACCTCACCATGCGCTTCGGCGGCCTCGTCGCGGTGAACGACGTGTCCTTCGAGGCCCGCGGCCGGGAGATCACCGCGGTGATCGGCCCGAACGGGGCCGGCAAGACCACGCTGTTCAACTGCATCACCGGCTTCTACTCGCCGACGGTCGGGCGGATGACGCTCCGCCATCCCGACGGGAAGAGCTTCCTGCTGGAGCAGATGCCGGGCTTCCGCATCTCGCAGAAGGCGGGCGTGGCGCGGACCTTCCAGAACATCCGCCTGTTCGGCGGCATGAGCGCGCTCGAGAACCTGATGGTCGCGCAGCACAACAAGCTGATGCGCGCCTCGGGCTTCGGGGTCGCCGGTCTGTTCGGCCTGCCGTCCTACAGCCGTGTGGAGAAGGAATCGGTCGAGCTGGCCAAATACTGGCTCGACCGCGTGCGCCTGACCGAGCTGGCGGACTGGCAGGCGTCGAACCTTCCCTACGGCGCCCAGCGCCGTCTGGAGATCGCGCGCGCCATGTGCACCGAGCCGGTCCTGCTCTGCCTGGACGAGCCGGCCGCCGGCCTCAATCCCCGCGAGTCCGCCGACTTGGCGGAGATCCTCACCTACATCCGCGACAAGCACGAGACGGGCGTGCTGCTGATCGAGCACGACATGAGCGTGGTCATGAAGATCTCCGACCATGTCGTCGTGCTGGATTACGGACGGAAGATCTCCGACGGCGATCCGGACTTCGTGAAGAACGACCCGGCCGTGATCCGCGCCTACCTCGGCGAGGAGGAGGACGAGGAGCTGCCGCCGGAGGTCGCCGCCGATCTCGGCGCGGAACTGCATGACGGAAAGGGGGCCTGAGCCATGTTGACGGTATCGGGCGTTCATACCTTCTACGGCGCCATCGAGGCCCTGAAGGGCGTCGACATCGAGATCGGCGAAGGCGAGATCGTGTCGCTGATCGGCGCGAACGGAGCCGGCAAGTCCACGCTGTTGATGACCATCTGCGGCAACCCGCGCGCGCGGGCCGGCCGGATCATCTTCGACGGCGAGGACATCACCCACCTGCCGACCCACCAGCTGGTCCGGCGCGGCATCGCGCAGAGCCCGGAGGGGCGGCGCATCTTCCCGCGCATGTCGGTGCTGGAAAACCTCCAGATGGGCGCCATCGCCTCGCCGCCGAAGGGCTTCGACCGCGACCTGGAAGAGGTCTTCACCCTGTTCCCCCGCCTGAAGGAGCGCATCAACCAGCGCGCCGGCACCATGTCGGGCGGCGAGCAGCAGATGCTCGCCATCGGCCGCGCGCTGATGAGCCAGCCGCGCCTGCTCCTCCTGGACGAGCCGTCGCTGGGGCTGGCGCCGCTCGTGGTGAAGCAGATCTTCCAGGCGATCAAGGACATCAACCGCGAGCGGAAGATGACCGTCTTCATGGTGGAGCAGAACGCATACCACGCGCTGAAGCTGGCCCACCGCGGCTACGTGATGGTCACCGGCCGGGTCACGATGAGCGGCACCGGGGCGGAGCTGCTGAGCAACCCGGAGGTGCGCGCCGCCTATCTCGAGGGAGGTCACTGATGGACGGGCTGCTCGGCGCGTCTCTGCCCGTCTTCATCGGGCTGACGCTGGTCGTCTTCGGCGGCGGCGCCTTCCTGACCGGCCAGACCCTGGCCCAGGGCTGGAAGCCGCAATGGATGGTGCTGCTCTACGCGATCCTCCTCGGGGTCGGGGACCGGTTCCTGGTCTTCGCGCTGTTCGGGGGCGATCTATTGTCGGTGTACGGCTTCCTCGTCCACACGGCGGTCCTGGGCGTGATCGCCCTTGCCGCCTACCGGATGAGTCTGGCGCGCCGCATGGTCAGGCAGTACCCTTGGCTCTACGAACGATCCGGTCCCTTCGGGTGGCGGAGCATCAAGGGGTAAGAAGGAACACGGCCGGCCCCGCGCCGGCCGGACAGGCGACGGTCCCGGCCTTACCGCCGGCCGGTGCCGCGAAAACAGGAAGGCTAACCTCCGCATTCCCGTGGGCGGGTCCCGTGGGGCTTCGAGCGATCACTTCATCTTGGGAGCGACTGACGTCATGAAGTTCAAGCTTTCCCTTCTGGCCGCTGCTGCGGCGACCGTACTTTCCACCTCCGCCTACGCCGACATCGTGATCGGCGTGGCCGGCCCGATGAGCGGTTCCGAGGCGAGCTTCGGCGAGCAGTTCCGGAAGGGCGCGGAACAGGCCGTCGCCGACATCAACGCCGCCGGCGGCATCCTGGGTGAAAAGCTGAAGCTCGAAGTGGGCGACGACGCCTGCGACCCGAAGCAGGCCGTCGCCGTGGCCAACGACCTCGCCCGCAAGGGTGCTAAGTTCGTCGCCGGCCACTACTGCTCCAGCTCCTCGATCCCGGCCTCGGCGGTCTACAACGAGGAGGGCGTCCTTCAGATCTCCCCCGGCTCGACGAACCCGAAGTTGACCGAGCAGGGCTTCGACACGGTCTTCCGCGTCTGCGGGCGTGACGACCAGCAGGGCATCGTGGCCGGCAAGTATCTGTCCGAGAACCACAAGTCCAAGGCCATCGCGATCCTGAACGACCAGACCGCCTACGGCAAGGGACTGGCCGACGAGACGCAGAAGGCGCTGAACGCCGCGGGCGTCAAGGAGAAGCTGTACGAGGTCTACACGAAGGGCGAGAAGGACTACTCCGCTCTCGTGTCCAAGCTGAAGCAGGCTGGCATCGAGGTCGTGTACATCGGCGGCTACCACACGGAAGCCGGCCTGATCGCGCGCCAGATGAAGGACCAGGGCATGTCGGCCCTGCTCGTGTCGGGCGACGCCCTGGTTTCGAACGAGTTCTGGTCCATCACCGGTGCTGCCGGCGAAGGCACCATGATGACCTTCGGTCCGGACCCGCGCAGCAAGCCGGAAGCCAAGACGATCGTCGAGAAGTTCCGCAAGACCGGCTACGAGCCCGAGGGCTACACCCTCTACACCTACGCCGCCGTGCAGATCTGGGCCGAGGCCGCCAAGAAGGCCGGCTCCACGGACCCGGAGAAGGTCGCCGCCGCCATGCGCCAGGGCCAGTACAGCTCGGTCATGGGCAACATCGGCTTCGACAAGAAGGGCGATGTGACCTCGCCGGCCTATGTCTGGTACAAGTGGAGCAACGGCCAGTACGCCGAAGTGAAGTGATCCGGTGCGGCCGGCCCTCCGGGGCCGGTGCATGGAAAGAAGCCCGGCGAGCGATCGCCGGGCTTCTTTTATGGGCCTGATCCGATATCGACCTGATCTGGCGTCGTGAGCCCAGCCCTTCGCCGAGGCTTCCATCCGCCGGGGGCTGCCGTCAGGGCGCCGTTGTCTTGGCCAGCGCGGTGGCGCCGACCGCGGCGGCCGCGGCCTGGGTCGGCAGGGGCGGAGCCCGTTCCGACACGAGGCGCTCGCACGTTCGCATCACGTCCCGCCAGAAGGCGGCGGCGCGAAGGTTGTTGGCGGCAGTCAGCTCCACGAGGCGAACGCGGCTGACACGGATGGCGGTCTCGCCCAGCTCTTCCACCAGGCGAGTCGCGAAGAGAAGCGCGTCGTAATCGGTCTTCATACCCTATTGAACGCCATTCGCGCTGCTTTGTTCCAGCGGGCCAAAAGGGAATGACGCACCGCAAAAGGCTGGTCCGGCGTAGGACCGTGCCGGACGCGGGGCCTATCCGTTCTGGAAATGTTGCGGCGCGGCTACAGTCGTCGCGCCGCGAACACGGTCACACAACGGACACTCGCCATGCCACTTCGGTTTCGTGTTTGAATGCGCCGATCGCGGAAGCGGGGATGTTCGCCGTAGATGGTGCCCCCGGGCCCGGCCCGCGTGATGGGCCGGGCATCCGTATGACCGGGTTTTGGAGAAGAGCCATGCGCAGGAAGCGCGAAGTCGTCGAAGGCCAGATGTATCGGAAGCTTGGGCCCGGCGGCGGCGTCTGGGAAGTGATCGCCGTCCGAAAGGACGGGATGGGAACGCAGCACGCCCAGATGCGGCGGACGGACGACCCCAAGACGCTTAAGACGCTCTCGGTGGCGGCGCTCCTGAACGCGCAGGAGTTCGAAACCGTCGCGGAAGCCTGAGAAGGCCATGGCCGCGCCGGGCGGCATGCCGGGTACCGGCCCGGCCGATGACGGCCTGGCCGGTGACGGCGGCGCGCTCGACATCGTCATTCCCAGCCTGAACGCTCGCGCGACGCTCGCTTCCACGCTGGCGGCGGTTGCCGGCACAGGGCAGGTGATCATCGCCGACGGCGGTTCATCCGACGGCACCGCCTCCCTGGCGCGCGCGTCCGGCGCGCTGGTCGTTGAGGCCGCCCGCGGCCGGGGGCAGCAGCTCGCGGTGGGCGCCGCCGCCGGATCGGCTCCCTGGATCCTGTTCCTGCATGCCGACACGCGCCCCCAGCCTGGCTGGCTCGGTGCCGTGGAACGGTTCCAAAGGGATCCGGCGAACCGCGCGCGCGCCGGATACTTCCGTCTCCGCTTCGACAGCGCCCGCCCGGAGGCCCGTCGGGTCGAACGCATGGCGGCGTGGCGCTGCCGCGCCCTGGGGCTTCCCTACGGCGACCAGGGCCTGCTGATCGCGCGTTCCTTCTATGAGGAGCTGGGCGGCCACCGGCCGCTTCCGCTGATGGAGGACGTGGACCTCGCGCGCCGGATCGGCGCAGGGCGGCTCGTGGCGCTCGACGCCGACGCGCTCACCTCGCCGGCCCGCTACGAGCGCGACGGCTGGTGGCTCCGCCCCGCGCGAAACCTCGCCCTCCTGTCCCTCTGGTATGCGGGCCTGCCGCCGCGCATCATCCGCCGCCTGTACGGATAGGGCCAAACGGATAAGAACGAAGAGCATGAACAAGCGGCGGACGGCGTCCCGGCACCTGATCGTCTTCGCGCGGCTCCCCCGGCTCGGGCGGGGCAAGCGCCGCCTCGCCGCTGGGGTCGGCGCGCTGGAGGCGTGGCGCTTCTACCGGACCGCGCTGGGCGAACTGCTCCGCCGGCTCGCGCGCGATCCCCGCTGGACGCTTTGGGTGGCCGTGACGCCCGACCGGGGAGCCGGCGAGGGGCGATGGCCGGCCGGATGCCGGCCGGTCGGGCAGGGGCAGGGCGACCTCGGTGCCCGCATGGCGCGCGCGCTGGCGCGTGCACCGCGTGGACCCGCCGTCATCGTGGGCAGCGACATTCCCGAGATCATGCCCGCCGACGTGGCCGCCGCCTTCCGCGCGCTCGGCCGCCATGACTTCGTCTTCGGTCCGGCGGGCGATGGCGGCTACTGGCTGGTCGGCGCGCGGCGGACGCGCGCCCTGCCGGCCGGCCTGTTCGAGGGCGTGCGCTGGTCGAGCGAGCACGCGCTGGCGGACACGCGGTCCACGCTGCCCCGGCGGCAATCGGCGGGGCAGATCGGCATGCTGGAGGATGTGGACGACGCGGCCGCCTTGCGGCGCTGGCGCGAACGGAGCCGGGTGACGCGGCACCGTGGGCGCGGTTGAAACTATTTCATCGGCCCGCTCATCAAAGGTGGCATACCAAGCCTGGAAAGCGTAATAGTTTCAATGGGGATAGCTTTCACGACCAACGACGCGCCATGCAGGTTCTCATCGCCGACGACCACTCCATCGTACGCAGTGGCCTCACCCATCTCGTCACCGAAATGAATGAGGCGGCGACCGTCCTGACGGCGACCAGTTACGGCCAGATCGGCGAGTTGCTGGACGCCGGCACGGCGCTCGACCTGATCGTCATGGATCTGCGCATGCCGGGCCTTTCCGGGTTGAACGATCTGGAGGCGCTGGTCCGGCGAGTGGCGCCGGTGCCGGTCGCCGTCTTCTCGATGGTGGATTCGCCCGAGGAGATGCGTGCCGTCCTGGCGCGCGGTGTGCGGGCCTTCATCCCCAAATCGACCGACGATGTCCTGATCGTGAACATCCTGCGGCTGGTGATGGCGGGCGGTTCCTATGTGCCGCCGGTCCTCGGCATGGCGGGCGCCGCCGCCCCGGCACCGGCGCCGCTGCCCGCCCATTCGCTGTTCGACGGCCTGACGCGGCGCCAGCTCGACGTGCTGGACCTGCTCGCCAAGGGGCTGTCGAATCAGGAGATCGGGGAGAGGCTGGGGCTGAACCTGTCCACGGTGAAGACGCACGTCACCGGCGTCCTAAAGGCGCTGGGGGTCGGCAGCCGCACCCAGGCGGTCCTGCTGGTCAAGGACGCGGACCGCGACCGTCTCGTCTGAGCGCCGCGCGCGGCTCGCGCGCGGCACCAGCACGCCGAAGACCGAGCCGCGCCCTTCCGCCGACTTCAGGACGAGCGGGTGGCCGAGCAGCCGGGCCAGCCGGTCCACGATGGCGAGGCCGAGCCCGATGCCCTGGCTGCGGTCCCGGTCGGGCCGGTCGAGCTGCACGAACTCCTCGAAGATCCGGCGGACATCGTCCGGCGCGATGCCCTGGCCGCTGTCATGGATCTCGACCGACAGCGCGCCGCCGCGCAGGCGGCAGCCGACCAGGACGCGGCCCCGTTCGGTGTAGCGCACGGCGTTGGCCAGCAGGTTGCGCAGAATGCGCTCCAGCAGCGCCGGGTCGGTCACCACGGCCCGCGAGGTCGCGACCATGCGAAGCTCCAGCCCCTTCGCTTCGGCCTGGGGCCGGAATTCCGACGCGAGCTGTTCGAGCAGGGGCGCCAGCGGGACCTCGACGGGGGCCGGCTCGACCACGCCCGATTCCAGGCGAGAGATCTCCAGGATCTGGTCCAGCAGGCCGCGCATCGACCGTTGCGCCAGCCGCAGGTCGCGCAGCAGCAGGCGCCCGCGCGCGGTGTCCACCTGCCGGTCCAGCATGCCCGTGAACATCCCGATGGCTTCCAGCGGCTGCTTCAGGTCATGGCCGGCATGGGCCAGGAAGCGCGATTTCGCCCGGTGGGCCTGCTCCGCCGCAGTCTTGGCCCCCTGCAGTTCGGCGGTGCGGGCGCGGACCTGCGCTTCCAGCGTTCCGTTCGCCTCCTCAAGGGCCGCCGTCATGCGCCCGATCTCGCCAAACTGCTCTTCCACATGGCGGACCATCGGGCGGAAGATCAGCAGCACCTCGGCGAGCAGGGTCAGCATGGTCAGCGCCAGCGCCGTCACGCCGAGCGCGCGCAGCATGGCGATTCCCTCCTCGCCGGTCTCCTGGTAGCGGGCGACCATCAGGTCCAGCCGGTCGAGCAGGGAACCCAGCGCCTGATCGGCCACGAGGCGCGCCTCCGGCATGTCCGGCGGCAGCGGCTTCCCGGCGGCGTCGAGGATGACGCGCAACGCGGCGATGAAGCGCAGAACCTCCTCGTTCAGCGGCTCCGGCCCTTCGAAATAGAGGTTCCGCACGGCGAGCCCCAGGCCCGGTTCCCCGCCGGTGCCGGTCAGGCGGCGGTGCGTCCGCTCGAAGGTCTCCACGGCCAAGGCCAGCTCCGCCCGGTACCCACGGCGTTCCTCATCCGTGCGCGCATGGTGCATGCGCTCCACGAGCAGGGCCGAGCGCTGCGACAGCATGCGCTGACGACCGGACATGTTGACGACATCCAGCATGTCGGCGTGCTGATTCATGACCTGTTCCGTCATGAAGAAGCCCACCAGCGTGCAGAAGGCGATGATGACCAGCGCCAGGCTGTAGCGCGCCGTCATCCAGCGCGCCGTCATCCCCCGGCCCTTCACCCCGCCGGTCCTCTTCCGAATGCCGTCCATGCGCCGCCCCGTGCCCCGCCGCCGGCGCGCTTCAGGCCCGGTCCCATGTTCTTGACCACAGCTCGGGCGCTGCCGCAAGGGGGCGGGTCCGGGTTGACGGGTGCTTTCTCATCCCATCGGGGAACGCCCGATGCGCGCAGCGTGTTTAAGAGGCAATTCGATCAGAAACCAGTCTTTGGAGGATCTCATGTGGTGGCGTAACGTGACGCTCGTCTATGCCGTGGTCTTCACGGCGGTCGGCCTTGCCGGCTTCATCCCGGCGCTGCTTTCCCCGCCGGCCGATCCGGCCGGGCTGGCGGTGGACAGCTTCCACGGTCATCTTCTGGGCCTGTTCCCGGTGAACGTGCTGCACAACCTCGTCCATCTGCTCTTCGGCCTCTGGGCCTTCTTCGCCTATTTCTCCGGCCGGCTCGCCTCGCGCGGCTACCTGAAGAGCGTCGCCTGGATCTACGCGGCCTTCATGGTCATGGGTCTGATCCCCGGCCTCGACACGATGTTCGGCCTCGTCCCGCTGCACGGCAACGACATCTGGCTGCACGCCCTCCTGGCCATCGTGGCCGGTTATGTCGGCTACTTCGTGCATGAGCGCGACGCCGACCGTGTCCACACCCGCACCCACGCCTGATACCGCTGGAGAGGACCGGACAGCGAATGACATCTTCCATTCTTCTCGTGCCTTACCTGTCCGGATGTGACGAAGGGGGCGCCCGGCAACCGGGCGCCCTTTTTGCTGGCCGGGAGTGGCTTGCATGACGCCTCCCGCCGGCTTGTTGGAAAAGGACCTCCTGGAAAAGGGCCGCCGCGACCTGTTCGGCGTCCCCGAAGGCTATGACGCCTGGGTGCTGGCCGGGCTTGCCGAGGCGGCGGGGCCACGCGGCCTGCTCCACGTCGCGGAGGACGCCCGCCGCCTGGAGCGGCTGTCGCGAAACCTGCGCACCGTGGCCCCCCACATCGAAATCCTGCGTTTCCCGGCCTGGGACACGCTTCCCTACGACCGAGCCTCCCCCTCGGCGCGGGTGTCGGCCCTGCGGCTGGAGGCGATGGCCCACCTCGCCGAGCCCGCAGCCGGACCGCGCATCCTGGTGACGAGCGCCGGCGGCCTGCTGCGCCGGCTGACACCCTGGGAAACACTGTCCGGCGCGGCCTTCCGCCTGTCCGCCGGTGACGCCGTGGACCGCGAGGCCTTGCATGGCTGGCTCTATCACAACGGTTACGTGCCCGCCGCGGAAGCGCGCGAGCCCGGCGATATGGTCTGGAGCGACGACGGGGTGAGCCTCGTGGCGCCCGGCCTCGACGGGACCCTCACGCTGGATTTTCCGGGCGGCAACCTGTCCCGCATCGGACTGGACGGGAGGGAGCTGCCGCGGGCGGCGCTGCTGCCCCTGTCGGAGGTGGTGCTGACCGAAGCCACCATGGGGCGCTTCAGGAACGCCTATCTCGGCGGCGATGCCGAGGCCGAGCGGGATCCGATCTACCAGGCCGTCGCGGCCGGGCGCCGCCTCGCCGGGATCGAGCATTGGCTGCCCTTCTTCGCGGGCGAGACCGACACGCTGTTCGACCGCATGCCGGACGCGCTGGTGACGATGGACGAGGAGGCCGTCACCACGCGCGACTCCCGTCTGGAGCAGGCGCGACTCGCCTTCGAGGCGCGGCGTCGGCAGGTGGCTGTCTCGTCAAAGGCCGGGCTTCCCGTCCACCGCCCGGCGCCGGTCGAGGACGTGTTCCTGGACGTCGATGACTGGGAGGAAGGTCTTGAGGGGCGCGCCGTCATCACGTTGCGCCCCGGAGAGGGCACCGGCGAGGGCGCGCTCGACGCCGGCGGCCGGCGCCTGAACCTTGCCGGAGAGGATGAGGAGGAGCGCATCGCCTCGGCGCGCGGGCAGGGACGCCGCCTGTTCGTGGCGGTGGACGAGCCGGCGCAGCGCCGGGGCATGGTGCGCCACCTGCGCCAGGAGGGCGTGGCTGCCGATATGGCCGACAGCGTCGCGGTCGACGGCGCCGCGCCGGGCATCGGAATCGCCGTGATCGTCCTCGACATCGACGCCGGCTTCACTGGCCCTGACGGTTCTGGCTTCGCCGTCGTGACGCCTCCGGAACTGCTGGGCGAACAGTCGTCGCGCCAGCGCCGGCGGCGGTCCCGGCGGCTTGTGGACGACCTTGCCGCCGAGGCCGCGGAGCTGGCGCCCGGCAGCACCGTCGTCCATCTCGAACACGGCATCGGCCTGTCGGAAGGGTTGGAGAGGATCGACGCGACCGGGGTGCCGCACGACTGCCTGCGCATCGTCTACCGCGACGACGCCAAGAGCTTCGTTCCGGTCGAGAACCTGGACATGCTCTGGCCCTTCGGTGCCACCGACGGGGCCGTGCCGCTTGACCGGCTGGGAAGCGCCGTCTGGACGCAGCGCCGCGACCGGGTGGCCGATTCCTTGCGCGTCGCGGCGGAAACGCTGGTGCGCACGCAAGCCGAGCGCGCGCTGGCCCGCGTCGAGCCGATCCGGCCTGAGCGGCGCGCCTTCCGGAGCTTCGTCAGCCGCTTCCCGCACGAGGAGACGCCCGACCAGCAGGCCGCCATCGACGCGGTGCTGGACGACATCGCCTCCGGCCAGCCGATGGACCGGCTGATTTGCGCCGACGTCGGTTTTGGCAAGACGGAGATCGCGTTGCGCGCGGCCTTCGCGGTCGCCATGGCCGGCCGGCAGGTCGCGGTCGTCGCCCCGACCACCCCCTTGAGCCGCCAGCACGCCGCCGATTTCCGGGAGCGCTTCGCGGGCTTCCCCGTGCGGGTGGAGGAACTGTCCCGTTCCGTCTCTCCGGCGGACGCGCGGGCGGTCAAGGCGGGGCTGAAGAGCGGGGAAATCCGCATCGTCGTCGGTACCCACGCCCTGCTCAGCGCCAGTGTCGAGTTCGATGATCTCGGCCTGCTGATCGTGGACGAGGAACAGCGGCTCGGCGTGAAGCAGAAGGAACGGCTGCGTGCGATCTCCGCCGACACCCATGTGCTGACGATGACCGCGACCCCGATCCCCCGCACCCTCCAGCTCGCCACGGCGGGCCTGCGCGACCTGTCGATCATCGCGACGCCGCCGCTCCGCCGCCGCCCGGTGCGCACCGAATTCCTGGAGTTCGACCCGATCCGCGTGGCCGAGGCCCTGCGGGCGGAGCGGGCGCGCGGTGGGCAATGCTTCTATGTCTGCCCGCGCGTGGAGGATCTGGCAGAGGTCCGCGCCCGGCTGGAGGCGCTGGTGCCCGATTTCCGGATCATTGAGGCGCACGGCAAGATGAAGGCGGAGGCGATGGAGGACGCCATGTCCGCCTTCTCCGAAGGGGCGGGCGACCTGCTGCTCGCCACCAACATCATCGAGACCGGGCTGAACATCCCCAACGCCAACACGCTGGTGGTCCATCGCACCGACCGTTTCGGGCTGGCGCAGCTCCACCAGCTTCGCGGGCGGGTGGGGCGCGCGGCGGTGCAGGGGCGCTGCTGGCTGACGGTCGAGCCCGACCAGGAACTGTCGGAGGCGTCGCGCCAGCGGCTGGAGGTGCTGACCCGGCTCGACCAGCCGGGGGCGGGCTTCGAGCTGTCGGCGCGCGACCTCGGCCTGCGCGGGGCGGGCGACCTGCTGGGGGAAGAGCAGTCCGGCCATATGCGGGAGGTCGGGGCGGAGCTGTTCCAGGAGCTGCTGCGGCAGGCGGTGGAGGCGGCGCGGGCCGGACGGCCGATGCCCGCCATGGTTCACACGCGCGTGAACCTGGGGCAGGCGGTGATGATCCCGGAGAGTTTCATCCGCGACGCCAATCTGCGGCTGGCCGTCTACCGCCACCTCGCCACGCTGAACGACGCGGAGGAGCGGGCGAACTTCGCCGCCGCCCTCGGCGACCGTTTTGGGCCGCTGCCTCCGGAGATGGAGGGGTTCCTCGACCTCGGCACGCTGAAATGCCTGTCGCGGGAGGCGGGGCTGGCCACGCTGGACATCGGTCCGAACGGCGCGCTCTTCGCCTTCCTGGAGGATGGCGGTCCGGACGGGGCGCTGCTCGAAAGGCTGGCGGCGAAGAGGCCGGACGTGAAGCTCCGTCCCGACGGGCGGCTCGTGCTCGTGGCTGGCGACCGCCCGCCGGAAGCCTTCCGCAGCGCGATCCGGCGCCTGCTGCGCGATCTGGTCAGGCTGAAGAAGGAGCCAGCGGGAGCGGGTCAGACGCCGTCGAAACCGCAGGCGGAGAGTGCCGCCAGCATGTGATCCGGCACCGGGGCGGTGGCGCCCACCGCCTCGCGCGCCGGGTAGAGCGGCAGCGAGATGGCGCGGGAATGCAGATGAAGCGGCTTTCCCGCCGGGCCACCATATTGCGGATCGCCCAGCAGCGGGCAGCCCAGCGACGCGCAATGGACGCGGATCTGGTGCGTGCGCCCGGTGTGCGGATTCAGCTCCAGCCAGGTCATGCCGTTGCCGCGTCCGCGCACGCGGTAAGTGGTTAGCGCCGTCTGCCCGGTGGGATCGGTGACGATGCGCCAGCCGCCGCTCTTATTGGAGACCTTCAGCAGGGGCAGCTCGATCCGCCCCTCTTCTTCCGGAGGGGAGCCGGCGACCACGGCCCAGTAGGTCTTGTCCACGCGCCCCTCCTGGAACAGCTTGCCCAGCTTGCGCAGCGCCTTGGCGTGCCGCCCCAGGATCAGGCAGCCCGACGTGTCCCGGTCCAGCCGGTGCGCCAGCCCCGGCGGCTTCGGGAAGCCGTAGCGCAGGGCGTCGAAATGCCGCTCAAGATTCGGCCCGCCCCCCGGCCCCGCATGGACCGGCAGCCCCGCCGGTTTGTCGATGATGAGCATCAGCCCGTCACGGTAGAGGATGCGGGCCTGGATCTGTTCGGGGGTCATGGAGGTGCTTCTGGTAAGGCGCTAAAAACCCTCTCCCCGCCGGGGAGAGGAAGGGGCCCAAGCCGTCAGGCTTGGGAAGGTGAGGGCCGGCGTCCCTTGGGACGCCGCAAATGGCCTTCAAGGCCATTTGCCTGAGTTTGCACCCGCACCCTAACCCTCTCCCGGGACGGGAGAGGGGAAAAACAAATGCTTCCTCGAAAAGACATCAGCCCAGCTTCAGTTCCTGGAAGAAGTCGTTGCCCTTGTCGTCCACGACGATGAAGGCCGGGAAGTTCTCGACCTCGATGCGCCAGATGGCTTCCATGCCGAGTTCCGGATACTCGATGCATTCCACCTTCTTGATGCAGTTCTCGGCGAGGTTGGCGGCCGCACCGCCGATGGAGCCGAGATAGAAGCCGCCGTGCTTCTTGCAGGCCTCGGTCACCTCGCGGGAGCGGTTGCCCTTGGCGAGCATGACCATGGAGCCGCCGGCGGCCTGGAACTGGTCCACGAAGCTGTCCATGCGCCCGGCGGTCGTCGGGCCGAAGGAGCCCGAGGCGTAGCCTTCCGGCGTCTTGGCCGGGCCGGCATAGTAGATCGGGTGGTTCTTGAAGTATTCGGGCAGCCCCTCACCGGCGTCGAGCCGCGCGCGCAGCTTGGCGTGGGCGAGGTCACGCGCCACGATCAGCGGGCCGCTGAGCGACAGGCGGGTGCGGATCGGGTACTGGCTCAGGGTGGCGAGGATCTCGTTCATCGGCCGGTTCAGGTCGATGTTCACCACCTCGTCGGACAGGTTCTCGCCCGTGATCTCCGGCAGGTACTTGGCGGGCTCGGTCTCCAGCTGCTCCAGGAAGATGCCCTCGCGGGTGATCTTGCCCACCGCCTGGCGGTCGGCCGAGCAGGACACGCCGATGCCGATCGGCATGGAGGCACCATGGCGGGGCAGGCGGATGACGCGGACGTCATGGCAGAAATACTTGCCGCCGAACTGCGCGCCGATGCCCATGTACTGGGTCAGCTTGTGGATTTCCGCTTCCATCTCCAGGTCGCGGAAGGCGTGGGCGCCCTCGGAGCCCTGCGTCGGCAGCCCGTCCAGGTAGCGGGCAGAGGCCAGCTTGACCGTCTTCAGGTTCTGCTCGGCGCTGAGGCCGCCGATGACCACCGCCAGATGGTAGGGCGGGCAGGCGGCGGTGCCGAGATAGCGGATCTTGTCTTCCAGGAACTTCAGCAGCCGGTCCGGCGCCAGCACCGACGGAGTCGCCTGGTGCAGGAAGGTCTTGTTGGCCGACCCGCCGCCCTTCGCCATGAACAGGAACTTGTAGGCGTCCTCGCCCTCCTCGAAGATGTCGATCTGGGCGGGGAGGTTGTTCCGGGTGTTCTTCTCCTCGTACATGGAGATCGGCGCGAGCTGGCTGTAGCGCAGGTTGCGCTTCAGGTAGGCGTCGCGGGCGCCCTCGGACAGGGCGGCCTCGTCGGCGCCCTTGGTCCAGACGCGCCGGCCTTTCTTGCCCATGATGATGGCGGTGCCGGTGTCCTGGCACATCGGCAGCGTGCCGGCGGCGGCGATGTTGGCGTTCTTCAGCAGGTCGAGCGCCACGAAGCGGTCGTTCGGCGTCGCTTCCGGATCGTCGAGGATCTTGCGCAGCTGGGCGAGGTGGCCCGGGCGCAGCAGGTGGTTGATGTCCATGAAGGCCGCCTCGGCCAGGAGGCGCAGCGCCTCCGGATCGACCTTCAGGACCTCCTCGCCGTCGAACTCCACGACCGACACATGGTCGGAGGACAGCTTGCGGTAGGGCGTCGTGTCCTTCGCCAGGGGGAACAGGCTGTTGTAGCCGCTGGCGAGGCTAAGATCGTCGGGCATCGGGGCTTCCTTCGTGTCGCGTCCAGTCGTGTCGCGTATCGCGTTCGTTCTGGCCGCCCGAGGCTTCCCGCCGGCGCCGCGATTCCTTTCGAAGGCGGCGCGCGGGTCGGGAAAAGGGCGGCGTTTCCGGCCAACCTTATACACCCGCCGCGCGCCTGCACAATGCCCGCTCAATCAAGGCGGGCGGGGGTGCCGGCGGCGTGTCAGGCCGCGTCGCTGGACCGGAGATTCCGGTTCGCCAGCCTGGGGATGTCGCCGCGGCTGATGCCGATGTCCGCCAGTTCGCGGTCGGTCATGCCGTAGAGTTCGTCCTTCGCGTGGCTCAGCTCGATCCGCTCGCGCAGATAGTTGAGGAGGCGAGCAATCAGTGACGGTTTGTTCTGGTTGCTGGCCTTCAGCGTGACGAACGTTTGGTCCATGGAGGAGTAGGACATGGTCTTGTCTTTCTGGTCTTCCTGATCTCTTGGACGAATATTTGCTCCTTCGCGTGCGCGGAATCAACGGAAGCCGCAATGCCCGGCCAGTAAGGGAGGATTGCGTTTGCGCCATGAATGCGCGCGCATTTGTCGCTGGACGCGACGCCTTGGCGGGCCAGCGTGTGCAATCCCCTCCCGCCCATGACTTCATGAACGGAATTTCATCATCCCGACACGAAACGGACAGGCGGGTGGCGCTACCGTCCTTCTCGTGACGGCGCCGATTTCGCTGATGGACGCTGTTGCAAGGCCGGCGGCCCTCCCCCCGCCGCCGGCACCTTCGCGGTGCGGCCCTTCCCCCCCGGCCGTGCCGCCATCGTGAAGGGATGCAGGGCGACGGACCGGCTGGTTTCCCCCCGCCTTTTCCAGCCGGTCCTCCTGCATCCCCTCATGTCCTTGTCATTGCTTCCGTCACGGCCGTGGTTGCGCTCTTGACGGAAGGGCTGTCGAACGGCTTTGAATCGGCTTATAGGATTTCACTCCGCCGTAACCGAGACGCCCCGTTGCGCCCAGCCATCCTCTTCCCCCTGTACAAGCCGGTGACCGCGCTTCCGGGCCTCGGGCCCCGGCTCGGCAAGTTGGCCGAGAAGCTCGCGGGTCCCTGCGTGGTGGACCTGCTTTGGCATCTGCCGTCCGGCGTCATCGACCGGCGTTTCTCGCCGAAGATCGCGGAGGCGCCGGACGGGCGCGTCGCGACGCTGACGGTCCGCATCGACTCGCACGCCCCGCCGGTCAACCCGCGCCACCCCTATAAGGTGCGCTGCACCGACGCGACCGGCGTGCTGGAACTGGTCTATTTCCATGTGAAGGGCGACTACCTCGCCAAGCAGATGCCGGTCGGCAAGACCATGGTGGTGTCCGGCAAGGTCGAGTGGTTCCACGACACACTGCGCATGCCGCACCCCGACGCGGTCGTCGCGGTGGAGGACCGGGACGAGATCGAGACGGTGGAGCCCGTCTATCCCATGACCGCCGGGCTGCCGGCCAAGACCCTGCGCAAGGCGGTGCGCAAGGCGCTGGACGACGTGCCGGAACTGGCGGAATGGCAGGACCCCGCTTGGCTCGCCCGCAAGGACTGGCCGACCTGGCACGAATCGATCCGCCGCGCCCACACGCCCCAGGATGAGGCGGAGCTGTCCGCCCTGTCGCCCTGGCGCTCGCGGCTCGCCTTCGACGAGCTGCTGTCGAACCAGCTGGCGCTGGCGCTCGTGCGGCTGAACCAGCGCAAGCTGGCCGGCCGCTCCATCGTCGGGCACGGCGGCCTGCGCCGCAAGGTGCTGGACGCGCTGCCCTTCGCCCTGACCAGCTCCCAGGCTGCCTCGCTGGAGGAGATCTACGCCGACA
Organism: Azospirillum sp. SYSU D00513; assembly: GCF_017356015.1. Lineage (GTDB taxonomy): Bacteria > Pseudomonadota > Alphaproteobacteria > Azospirillales > Azospirillaceae > Azospirillum. The sequence continues at coordinate 34,250 of NZ_JAFIQV010000007.1, read as the reverse complement.
TGGCGGCGGACCGGCGCATGCTGCGCCTCCTCCAGGGCGACGTCGGCAGCGGCAAGACGGTGGTGGCGCTGCTCGCCATGCTGAACGCGGTGGAGGCGGGCTGCCAGGCGGCGCTGATGGCGCCGACGGAGATCCTGGCCCGCCAGCACGCGGAAAGCCTCGCCCCGCTCTGCAAGGCGGCGGGCGTCAACATCGCGTTGCTGACGGGGCGCGACAAGGGTCGTGCGCGGCAGGCGGTGCTGGACCGGCTGGCGTCCGGCGAGCTGCACCTGCTGGTCGGCACCCACGCCCTGTTCCAGGAGGACGTGACCTTCAAGGACCTGGCGCTCGCCGTCATCGACGAGCAGCACCGCTTCGGCGTGCACCAGCGGCTTCAGCTCTCCGCCAAGGGCCGGGCTGTGGACGTGCTGGTGATGACGGCGACACCCATTCCCCGCACGCTCACCCTGACCGCCTATGGCGACATGGACGTGTCGCGCCTGACCGAGAAGCCGCCGGGGCGCAAGCCGATCCGCACCGTGACCATCGCGCTCGACCGGCTGGAGGAGGTCGTCACCGGCATCCACCGCAAGGTGCAGGAGGGTGAGCGCGTCTATTGGGTCTGCCCGCTGGTCGAGGAGTCCGAGCAGATCGACCTCGCCGCCGTGACGGAGCGGCATGCCTTCCTGAAGGCGACCTTCGGCGAGCGCATCGGGCTGGTGCACGGCAAGATGCGCGGCCCCGACAAGGACGCCGTCATGGCGGCCTTCGCGGAAGGAAGACTGGACGTGCTGGTCGCCACCACGGTGATCGAGGTCGGCGTGAACGTGCCGGAGGCGACGGTGATGGTGATCGAGCAGGCCGAGCGCTTCGGCCTCGCCCAGCTCCACCAACTGCGCGGCCGGGTCGGGCGCGGGGACAAGCCGTCGTCGTGCCTGCTGCTCTACGATCCGCAGCTGACCGAGACGGCGCGGGCGCGGCTGAAGACCATGCGCGACACGGAGGACGGCTTCGTCATCGCGGAGGAGGACCTGCGGCTGCGCGGGGCGGGCGAGGTGCTGGGCACGCGCCAGTCCGGCCTGCCGGAATTCCGCCTCGCCGACCTTGCCGTGCATGGCGAACTGCTCGCCGCCGCGCGCGACGACGCCAGCCTGATCGTCAACCGCGACCCCGACCTCGCCACCCCGCGCGGCCAAGCCCTGCGCACGCTGCTCTACTTGTTCGAGCGGGACGCCGCCGCGAAGACGCTGCGGTCGGGCTGAACCACGGTCGCCGTGGCCGGCGGCGCCACGATGCCGCCGGACACCACGAGCTTCAGCCCGTCCTCCACCGTCATGTCGAGCGTCACGACCTCCCGCCGGGGGGCTATGACGAGATAGCCGGCGGTCGGCGGCGCGCAGGGGATGAAGACATGGACCATCTCCTCCGCCGAGACCTTCTGCATCTCCGGGTGGGCGTTGCCGGTGATGAAGCCCATCGACCAGACGCCGAGCCGCGGGTACTGGATCATCACCACCTCGCGGAAGGCGTTGGACTTCTTGGCCAGCACCGTTTCCATGATCTGCTTCACGGCACCGTAGACGCTGCGGACCACCGGCATCCGCCCGACCAGCCCTTCGCCGAGGCTGAAGACCAGCCGCCCGACGTAGCCGGCGGCGAAGGCGCCGATCAGCGTCAGGGCCAGGATGACGGTCAGCACCCCGATGCCGGGCAGCGAGATCGGCAGGTAGTTTTCCGGGTTGTAGGCCGCGGGAATCAGCGGACGGATGGTGCCGTCGATCAGCGAGATGAACCACCAGGCCAGATAGACCGTCACGGCGATGGGGGCGGTCACCAGCACGCCGGCCAGGAAATAGGCGCGCAGCCGCGCCATCAGCCCGACACCCTTGCGCCGGGCCGTCCGCGGCGCGTCGCTACCTTGTTCGCTACCGTCCACCGCGCCACCCTGGAAAAAGCCGAGCCCATCAGCGGGCAAGTGCACCCATTGTGATACGGCGGGGCCGCCGGCTCAACCGGCTTGCGCGGTGCCGGCCCAAGCTAGGCTGTTCGGCCGATCACCAACGTCCGGTGGACTGGCCGCGCGCAGCCCTCACATTGGAAGGAATGAGGACGGACCCGAGATTGCTGTCGGTCGCGACGGCGCTGCCACCCCACCGGCTCGACCAGGAGGCGACGCTCGCCGCCGCGCGCGCGGTCTTCGGGCCGCGGATGCGCGACTTCGACCGGCTGGCGCCCGTCTTCGCGAACACGGGCATCGAAACGCGCCGCGCCGTGCGCCCCATCGACTGGTACCGGGAGCCACGCGGCTGGGCGGAGCGCGCCGCCGTCTTCAATGACGCCGCGCTGGCGCTGCTGGAGGAAGCGGCGGGGGAGGCGCTCGACCGCGCGGGCGTGGCGCCGGGCGAGGTGGACGCCATCGTCTGCGTGACCACCACCGGCATCGCGACGCCGAGCCTGGAGGCGCTGCTGATCGACCGCATGGGCTTCCGCCCCGACGTGGTGCGGCTTCCGGTGTTCGGGTTGGGCTGCGCCGGCGGGGTGCTCGGCCTGTTGCGCGCCGGCATGATGGCGCGGGCCATGCCCGGCCGGACGGTGCTCTTCCTCGTGGTGGAACTCTGCACGCTCGCCCATCGGCCGGAGGAGGCGACGCCCACCAACGTGGTGGCGAGCGCACTGTTCGCGGATGGCGCGGCGGCGGCGCTGCTGCGGCTGGACGGAGAGGGCGGCCCGACGTTGGGCGCCGGGGCCGAACACACCTGGCCCGGCACGCGCGACGTCATGGGCTGGCGGATCGAGGACGCGGGATTCGGCGTCGTCTTCAGCCAGGACATTCCCGAGCTGATCCGCACCCGGCTCGCCCAGGTGCTGGATGATTTCCTGCGGCGGGAGGGCATGGCCCGCGCGGAGCTGGCCGGGCTGGTCTGTCACACCGGCGGCGCCAAGGTGCTGCACGCGCTGACGGACGTGCTGGCACCGGTGTCGGAGGGAATGGAGGATGCCTGGGCCGTGCTGCGCGACTGCGGCAACATGTCCGCCGCCAGCGTCCTGTTCGTGCTGGAGCGGCGGATGCTGGCCGGGGCCAAGGGGCGGCAGCTCATGCTGGCGCTCGGTCCGGGCTTCACCGCCGGCCTGGCGCTGGTCGATCTATGAGCCCGAAAGCCACGGATTTGGAGTGCGGATCATGAGAGCGGAGCCGTGAGCATGGGATGGCCGCAGATCATCCTGCTGCTGGTGGCGGCGCAGAGGCTGGGGGAACTTGTGTTGGCCCGGCGGAACACGGCCCGGCTCATGGCCGAGGGGGCGCGGGAGGCCGGGGCGGCGCATTACCCGTTTTTCGTGCTGCTGCACGCGGCCTGGCTCGCGACGCTCTTCGTGGCGACGCCGGCCGATGCCGCCGTCAACGGCTGGCTGCTCGGGCTTTTCGTGATGCTGCAGGCGGGCCGGCTCTGGGTGATCGCGACGCTCGGGCGATTTTGGACCACGCGGGTCATCACCCTGCCGGGGGCGCCGCTGGTGCGCGGCGGTCCCTTCCGCTGGGTGCGGCACCCCAATTACCTGGTGGTCGCAGGCGAACTCGCGGTGCTGCCGCTGGTCTTCGGGGAGGTCTGGGTGGCGCTGGCCTTTTCCATCCTGAACATCCCGCTGACGCTCCACCGCATCCGGGTGGAGGAGGCGGCGCTGAGCGGCCGCCCCGGAACGGACCGTGTCAGCCCAGCAGGAAACAGAGCAGCGTGACGCCGGTGGCGATGGCCGCCCCATCCACATGGTTGGGGAAGGCGCGCCAGAACTCTTCCTTGCTGACGGGCTCCGGCTCGTCCAGCTCGTCCAGCCACAGGCCGGCGGCCAGGCCACCGTTGGTGCGCTCCGCGATGGCGCCGGACAGGTGGGCCATGCCGACCGCCAAATAGCAGAACTTCACGAATTCCAGCATGAAGGGCAGGGCGCCGCCGGCCTCCGCGACCGGGTCGGAGACGCCGCCCGTCGCGGCCACCGCCGTCGCCATGGCGACCGCCGCCGCGAAGGGGATGGCAACCACCGACAGCAGGCGCTGAGCATCGACGCGCTGGGCGTTGGGAATGTGAATGGCCATCTGCGGGTCCCCTCTTCCGTGTGAGGGCTCCTTTTCCGCTTTTTACGGTTAACGGGAGGTTAGCGCTGTCCCACAGAGTGGCCGCCTTCCACTTTTGCGCAGAAAAAGCTAGCATCTACCACTTTCGACAGGTGGTGGGTCTCTCCATGCCCGATGGCTCGGCCGCGGCGTTTGCGCAAGACGGGGCACTGGACGGAATTGCCCTGCTGGCGCCGCTGTCGGCCTCGGAGCGGGCGGCGCTGGCCCGCCGCTGCCGCTGGCGGCGTTTCCGCGCGGGCGAGCAGATCATCGACCACCAGGGCGACACCGCAGAGGTCTGCTTCATCGTGGCGGGACGGGTCCGGGTGGTCACCCATTCCGCCTCCGGCCGGGAGATCAGTTTCGACGATATCGAGGCGGGCGGTTTCCTGGGCGAGATGTCGGCCATCGACGGGCAGCCGCGCTCGGCGTCCGTCGTGGCGCTGACCGAGGGGACGGTGGCCGCCTTCCTGGCGCCCAAGCCATTCCTGGAGTTGGTGGCGGGCCATCCGGACCTCGCGGTCACGGTCATGCGCCGCCTGTGCCGGATCGCGCGGATCACCACGGACCGCATCGTCGAGATGAGCACGCTGGGGGCCAACAACCGGGTCCATGCCGAACTGCTGCGGCTGGCGCGCCGTGCCCGGCGGGAGGGGCCGGCGGCGGTGATCGCCCCGATCCCCACCCACGCGGACATCGCGAGCCGTGTCGGCACCACCCGCGAAACGGTAGCCCGCGTGCTGGGCGAGCTGTCCCGCGACGGGCTTGTGGAACGCCGTCCCGGCGCGCTGGCCGTCCTCGACCTCGCCCGGCTGGAGGCTCTGGTCGAGGAGGTCCGTTCCGGAAGCTGAGCCGGGTTAAAGCTTCGCGGCCTTGAGTTGGTCGCGCGTCAGCCAGAACACCTCGCCGAAGCTGTTGGCCGTCTGCAGCCACAGGAAGTCGAGCTTGGAATAATCCTCTTCCAGGATTTCCCGGCCCGTTCCGAACTCGCACAGGATGCCGCCTTCGTCCGTCAGGTGCTTGGAAGCCTCCTTCAGGATGCGGCGGACGATGTCCATCCCGTCCTCCCCGGCGGCGAGCGCCATCGCCGGCTCCTGCTGGTATTCGGCGGGCAGGGCGTTCATCGCCTCGGCGTCCACATAGGGCGGGTTGGTCAGGATCACGTCGTACTTGCGGCCCTTCAGCGGGGCGAACAGGTCGCCTTGGAACAGGGTGATGCGGTCCTCCAGCCCGTGGTCGGCGACATTGCGCTTCGCCACCTCGAGAGCATCGGGCGACAGGTCCACCGCGTCGATCTGCGCCTCCGGGAAGACCTGGGCGGCCAGGATGGCGAGGCAGCCCGAACCGGTGCAGAGATCCAGCACCCGCTCGACCGAGGGCGGATCCTCCACGATCGCGAACTCCTCGCCACCGAAATAATCGGAAAAGAGCAATTCCCCGATGTAGGAGCGCGGCACGATCACGCGCTCGTCCACGTAGAAGGGGAAGCCCTGGATGTAGGCCTTGTTCGTCAGATAGGAGGCCGGCTTGCGCGTGGTCACGCGCTTTTCCAGGATCTCCGCCACGCCGCGCCGCTCCGCCGTGGTCAGCCGCGCGTCGAGATAGGGTTCGAGCTGGTCGATGGGCAGGTGCAGCGTTTCCAGCACCAGGAAGACCGCTTCGTCGAAGGCCGTGGTCGTGCCGTGCCCATAGGACAGGCCGGCCGCGTTGAAGCGGCTCACCCCGTAGCGGATGAAATCGCGGACGGTCAGCAGTTCGGCGGCGGCGATGTCGTGAGGCGCGTCGGTCACGGGCGGTCCTGCGGAGGTTTGGGTCGGGACGGCTATCTAACAGGAGTGCCCCGCGCCGGACAAGCCGGAGCCGGGCCGTTCTAGGCCCTCGGCGCTCCGCCATAGCCCTGGCGTTCTATATGACCGTGCGCCGGCTTGTGGGTACCACGGGCGCTCCACAGCTTCTGACCCCACGGCCGTACAGGCTACCGCCATACCAAGGGTTCAGGAGGACGCCTTCCCATGACCACGCGCCGCCGGATGCTGATGGGTGCCGCCGCGCTCGCCGCCCTGCCGATCCTCCCCTGGCGGGTGCCGGCCGCCGCCGCCCAGGCCATGAAGGACGAGCAGCGCCGGACCGACCCGGCACTGCTGAACCGCGCGCCCCTCATCCAGACGGAACGGGCTGCGGAGATCGCGCCCGGCGTGACCGTCATCCCCGATCCCCGGATCAACCTCGTCCCCAACATCGGCATCGTCGCCGGGCGGGACGCGGTGCTGGTCGTGGACACGGGCATCGGGGTGGAGAACGGCCGGCGGGTGCTGGAGACGGCGCGCCGGATCGCCGCCGGGCGACCGCTGATGCTGACGCTCACCCATTTCCACCCGGAGCACGGCTACGGCGCGCAGGTCTTCAAGGGGCAGGCGAGGATCCTCTACAACCGGCCCCAGGCCGAGGAGCTGAGGGCCAAGGGACCGGCCTACCTCGCCATGTTCCGCGGCTTCGGCCCGGACGTCGCCAAGGCGCTGGAGGGCGTGGAGATCGTCGAGCCCGACGAGACCTACGAGGGCGAGCGGCGGATCGACCTCGGAGGGCGCACGGTGATGCTGAGCGACATGGCCGCCCACACGCGCGGCGACCAGATCGTGCATCTGCCGGACGAGCGCATCGTCTTCACCGGCGACCTCGCCGAGAACGGCTTTTTCCCGATCTTCCCGGACGAGGACGCCAAGGGGCAGCGCTGGATCGAGGTGCTGAAGCGGATCGAGGCGCTGGACCCGAAGCAGGTTGTCGCCGGCCACGGCGCCGTCGCCGGGCCGGAGGTGCTGCGGGCCGTCCGCGCTTATCTGGAGGACGTCCAGGGCGAGGTCCGCAGGCTCGCCGCGTCCGGCGCCCCGGTGGAGGAGGTGGACCGCCGGCTCACGCCGCTGCTGAAACAGCGCTACGCCGGCTGGGACAACGACATGTGGGTCCCCTTCGCCGTCCGCGTCTTCCACGCGGAGGCGACCGGCACGCCGCTGAAGCTGCCCTCCTTCTGAGAAAGCGCCCCCGGCTTCCCAACAACGGGGGCGTACCGGGGTCAGCGCCCGTCATCCAGCGATATGGCGATCTTGCCGAAGTGGCCGCCGCGCGCCAGCGTCGCGTAGGCGCCGGCCGCGTCCTCGAACCCGTGGACGCGGTCGATCACCGGGCGGAGCCCTGCGGACGCCACCGCCCCGACCGCCTCCCGCAGGTCTGCCACCGATCCGGTGTTGCTGCCCACGACCTTCAGCATCTTCAGAATGATCGGGAAGAGCGACGTCTGCAGCCCGTCGCCGCTGAGGAAGCCGACGGTGAAGACCGTGCCCTCGATGGCGGCGGCGTTGAGCGAGCGCGCGAAGGTCTGGGCGCCGCCGGTTTCCACCACGAGGTCGGCGCCGGCCCCGCCGGTCAGCTCCAGCACCCGCGCGTCCCAGTCCGGGATGGCCCTGTAATTGATGGTTTCGTCCGCGCCGAGCGCCTTCGCCCGCTCCAGCTTCGCGTCGGAGGAGGAGGTGATGATCACCCGCGCGCCGGACGCCTTGGCGAACTGCAGGGCGAACAGGCTGACGCCGCCGGTGCCGAGCAGCAGGACCGTGCTCCCCGGCCGGACCGCACCCGTCCGCACCGCCCGCCAGGCGGTCGTTGCCGCGATCGGCAGGGTGGCCGCCTCGGTGAAGGACAGATGCTCGGGCACCGGCACGAGGCTGGCGGCGGGCACGGCCACGAGATCGGCGAGCGAACCCGGCATGGTGATGCCGCGCATCCGGCGGCCGGTGACCGGCGGCAGGGAATCGGCGGACCAGTCCGGCAGGAAATGCGGGATGACGCGGTCCCCGGTCTTCAGCCCGGTGACGCCGGGGCCGGTTTCCAGCACCTCTCCGGCGCCGTCGGTGACGGGGATGAGCGGCAGCGGCGCGGGGAAGGCGCCGGTCGCCACGGCCAGATCGACATAGTTGAGGCTCGCGGCCCGCAGGCGGACGAGCACCTCGCCGGCGGCGGGACGCGGCGGCGGGGCATCGACAAGGCGCAGGGTGTCCAGGCGGACCGCATCGGGGCGGGTGGCTTCGAGGTGATAGGCGCGCATCGGGAAAGATCCTTGAGATGGGTCGGTCGATGAACGCAAGGCTATCCCCTTAGTGCTGGGCCTTTAATCCGGGTCCTTCACATGATATTCCTGCAAACCATGCACGAATTGAGCGATCAGGGCCTGGAGGAGGTCGCCGCCTTCCTGGCGGTTCTGGACACCGGCGGCTTCGCGCCGGCGGCGCGGGTTCTTGGGCGCGACGCCTCGGTTCTGTCGCGCCGGGTTTCGTCGCTGGAGCGGAGGTTGGGCGTCCGGCTGCTGGAGCGCACGACGCGGCGGGTCGGGCCGACGGAGGCCGGACGCCGTTTCGCCGACCGGGCGCGGATGGCCCTAACGCTGCTGGCCGACGCCGAGCGGGAGGCCGCCGACGCGGGTGCCGCTCCCCGTGGCACGCTGCGTCTGGCCCTGCCGGAAGCCTTCGGCCAGCTGTGGGTGGCGCCGATCCTGCCGGACTTCCTCACCGACTTCCCAAGTGTGCGGATCGAGGCCTTCTTCAGCGACCGTTTCGTCGATCTGGTGGGCGAGGGGATCGACCTCGCGATCCGCATCGGCCGCCTCGCCGACAGCTCACTTGTGGCGCGCAAGCTGGGGGCGGAGCGGCGGCTGGTCTGCGCTGCTCCGTCCTACCTCGCGGCACGGGGCACGCCGCTGGCGCCGGCCGATCTCGCGGCGCATGACGGCCTGCTCTACGCCCTGTTCGACTCGCCTTCGGAATGGCACTTCCTGCGGGAGGGAGAGCGTGCGCGGGTGCGGCTGTCCGGCCCCCTGCTGACCGACAACGTCGAATGCCTCGTGCACGCCGCCGTGGCGGGCAAGGGCGTCATCCTCTGTTCGGAATGGCTGGTTGGGCGGGAACTGGCCGCCGGGCGGCTGGTGCCGCTGCTGGAGGACTGGTCGGTCGGCAGCGAGGCGAGCGGCGAGGCCGCCATCCATCTGGTCCGCCCGTCCGCCCGCTTCACCGCCGGCAAGACCCGCGCCTTCGCCGACTGGATCGCCGCAAGGCTGTCGCCGCCGCCCTGGGAGGCGCCGCGCCCGGTGCCCGCCGGCTAAGCGGCTCCCGCCGTCAGGGCAGTTCCACGTCGATGCTGCAGGTTGCCCCGGTGGGCGGGTAGTCCAGCCGCACGCTGGCGCGCAGCTCATGGGCGAGGCCGCGGGTGACGAGGCGGGTGCCGAAGCCCTTCCGCCGGGGTTGCTCGACGGGTGGGCCGCCCTCCTCGGTCCAGCGCAGGGCGAGCTTGCCCTCATCGACGGTCCAGCGGATCGTGACCCGCCCTCCGGCCCTGGTCAGGGCGCCGTATTTCGCCGCGTTCGTGCACAGCTCGTGCAGCGCCAGCGCGAGCGACAGGGCCATCTTCGGGGTGAGGCGCAGGCCCGGCCCCTCGATCAGGAAACGCTGGCCCGTCTGATCCTGCATCGGTGCGACCGCCTGCCGGACGATGTCGCGCAGGTCGGCCCCTTCCCAGTTCTCGCGCGACAGGACGTTGTGCGCCTCGGACAGGGCGAGCAGCCGCCCCTCGAACCAGCGGCGGGACTCGCCCGTCTCCTCCCCGAAGGTCTGGTAGGCGATGGACTGCACCGTGGCGAGCGTGTTCTTCACGCGGTGGTTCAGCTCGTTGATCATGAGCTGCTGGCGCTCTTCCGCCTGCTTGCGCTCGGAGATGTCCACCAGCATGTTCACCGCCCCGGAGAGGCGGCCGGCGCCGTCCCGCAAGGGGGTGGGGTAGGCGAGGATGGGCACGCGGCTGCCGTCGGGCCGTTCCAGCATGGCCTCCCGGTTGCGGAGCGGGCGGTTCTCCGCCACGGCCTCCGCCATGGGCGAACGGCCGTGCGGCAGGGGCTCGCCATTCTCCGTGAGCAGCCGGTGCGACCCGCACCAGCGCGCCGTCTCCGCGTCGGGGACGCCGCCCCAGAGCTGGATGGCGGCCTGGTTGAAGAAGGTGATGCGCCCGTCCGGATCGGTCGTGTAGACGGCGGCGGGAAGCGCTTCCAGCAGCGCGCGCAAGTCGCGCTCGCTGTCGCGGAGCCGGTTTTCATAATCCCGGCGCTCCGACACGTCGCGCGTGACCGCCAGATGGGCGACGCGCCGGTTCGGCATGCGCAGGGGAACCGCGTGGGTTTCCATGTGGTGCCGCTGGCCGTCCAGTGCCGTGATGTCGAATTCCCAGCTTATGCGCTCGCCACCGCAGACGCGCGCGTGGCGTTCCTTCCATGCGTCCCGGTGTTCCGGGACGATCAGGTCGAAGGCGCAGGCGCCGATCACCGTATCGACGCGCTCCGCCCCGATCATGCGCAGCCCGGCGGGGTTCATGTAGAGCAGCGCCCCGTCCGGGGCCACGATCTTCACGCATTCCGGCGTGGTGTCGACGATGGCGCGCAGAAGCTCCTGCGTTTCGCGCGCCTGCGCCTCGGCCATCTTGCGGGCCGTGATGTCCTGGAAGCAGTTGACGGCGCCGGTCACCGCACCCGTCCCGTCGCGGATCGGGTCGATGTTGACCAGGACCCAGAGCGCGGTCCCGTCCGGCCGCTCCATCCGCAATTCCAGGTTCCGCGCCGGCTTCCCTTCCCTCAGGGCCGTCATCATCGGAACCTCGCCGGGGGACAGGGGGCGGCCGTCCGGCCCGCAGATCCGGTGCGACGCGTAGAAACGCCCGACGAACTCGGCATCACGCGGGGCACGCCCCCAAAGCTCGACGGCCTTCCGGTTGTAGCGCAGGATCATGCCGTCGCGGTCGCAGACATAGACGGCGGCCGGAAGCAGTTCGAGAATGCTGTCGTCGATCAGCGGCGCGAAGCCGGCGGCGCGCGCCGTGGCAACGGTTGTTCCGGCAGCAGAATGAAGTGTCTGCAATGGTGTCTCCATCCTGCCCCGGCAAACGCCGGCATCCCAAGCGGCGCCATCCTAGCAAAGCCTTCCCCGTGCGGGTATTCGGCCTTCGGAGTATTTGGATCGTAGGAAGTATTCACCGGCAGAGGCACGCGCCTATGACATTCGCTTAGACCGGTACTTAGGTTTGTTTTGACGGCCCGACGGCGGTGGAAGACGGCCGGCCCGTCCTCTATCTTGCTGCCAGGACGTGACCGCACCCTCACACAGCCCGGAAGGACCAGGCCCGCAATGACGACCCTGAAATTCCTGGATCCCGACTGGACCGCCAAGGGCGACCGGCGCGCCAGCGTGGCCTTGCGCCGGCTGGAGACGCTGTGGTTCAACACCGGCTCGCTCTGCAACATCACCTGCGCCAACTGCTACATCGAATCCAGTCCCCGGAACGACCGGCTGGCCTATCTGGAACCGGCGGAGATGGCGCCCTTCCTCGACGAGATCGAGGCGATGGGGCTCGGCACATCGGAGATCGGCTTCACCGGCGGGGAGCCCTTCCTGAACCGCTCCATGCCGGTGCTGGCGGCCATGGCGCTGGAGCGCGGCTTCTCGGTCCTGATCCTCACCAACGCCATGCGCCCGATGCAGCGCCCGCGCGTGGAGGAAGCGCTGCTGGCGCTGAAGGCGCTGCACGGGGAGCGGCTGCGGCTGCGCGTCAGTCTGGACCATTTCACGGCGGAGCTGCACGACCGCGAGCGCGGCGAGGGAAGCTTCGCCAAGGCGGCCGAGGGGCTGGCCTGGCTGTCGGCGGAGGGTTTCGCCCTGTCGGTCGCCGGGCGGACGCGCTGGGGTGAGGCGGAGGCGGAGGGGCGCGCCGGCTACGCGCGGCTGTTCGCGGAATTGGGCGTGGCGCTGGACGCCCGGAGTCACCACGATCTCGTGCTCTTCCCGGAGATGGACGAGACGGTGGAGGTGCCGGAGATCACCACCGCCTGCTGGGGCATCCTGAAGCTCAGCCCCGACGCGATGATGTGCGCGTCCAGCCGCATGGTGGTGAAGCGCAAGGGGGCTGACCGCCCGGCGGTGCTGCCCTGCACCCTGCTGCCCTATGACGCGCGCTTCGAGATGGGCGCCACCCTCGGTGAGTCCATGAAGGCCGACGGCGGCCAGTTCGCGGCGGGTGCGGTGAAGCTGAACCACCACAATTGCGCGAAGTTCTGCGTGCTGGGCGGCGGAAGCTGTTCGGGGTGAGTGTTCCGGTGCCGAAAGGGCCGGGCAGGGTGGTTGCGCGGCCCCGCCCTTATGTGCAGGATGGCCGCTCTTTGTTCCTCCCCCGTCGCCGTCCCGGCGCGGGGCTTTTGGTGTCGAGATGATGGCGCAGGACAGTATGGCGGCGCAGGACAGCATGGCGCAGGACAGCAGCGAATCCCTTGAGAACCGGCGCAAGCAGTTGCGTTTCCGCTCGTGGCACCGCGGCATGCGGGAGATGGACCTGCTGATGGGCAGCTTCGCCGACGCGCATGTGCCGGGCTTCGATGCCGCCCAGCTCGACCGCTACGAGGCGCTCCTGGAATTGAGCGACCCCGATCTCTATAACTGGATGACCAGCCGCGAACCCGTGCCGGCCGAGCATGACACCGACGTCATGCGGCTGTTGACGCAGTTCCGCTTCACCCCCCGACAGGGTTCCTGAGGGTCTCTTGGTCAAGTTCGATCTGCAAGCGGGCCGCAGCGCCCGGCTCCTCGTCGGCGGTGCGCCGCAGGGGCACGACGCCCGCGTCATCGCCGACCTCGCCGAGCGCGCGGGTGCCGCGGGGCTCCTTCACGTGGCGCTGGACGACACGCGCGCGGCCCAACTCGCCGAGGCGCTGTCCTTCTTCGCGCCGGCGCTGGAGGTCGTGCAGTTCCCGGCCTGGGACTGCCTGCCCTACGACCGCGTGTCGCCCAACGGCGGCATCGTGGCCCGCCGGGTCGATGCGCTGACCGCGCTGATCGGCAAGCAGCGGGCGGACTCCAAGACGCCGGGCAAGCCCTTCGTCATCCTGACCACCGTCAACGCGGTGGTGCAGAAGGTGCCGCCGCGCGCCAGCTTCGCCAACGCCGTCTTCACGGCGAAGCTGCGCGACCGGATCGACGTTGAAAAGCTCCAGCGCTATCTGACCGACAACGGCTACTCCCGCGCCCAGACGGTGCGCGAGCCGGGCGAGTTCGCCGTGCGCGGCGGCATCATCGATATGTTCCCGCCGGGCACGGAGGAGCCCCTGCGGCTCGACCTGTTCGGCGACGAGCTGGAGGGCGTGCGCGCCTTCGACCCCATGAGCCAGCGCACCACCGAGAAGCGCGACGGCTTCGCGCTGAAGCCGGTGTCCGAGGTTTTCCTGGACGAGGCGAGCGTGGCGCGCTTCCGGTCGGGCTACCGGGAGCTGTTCGGCGCGGTCACCAACAACGACGACCCGCTTTACGAGGCGATCAGCGCCGGCCGCAAGTATGGCGGCATGGAGCATTGGCTGCCGCTCTTCCACGAGGGCATGGAAACGCTGCTGGACTATGCGCCCAGGGCCATCGTCTCGCTCGACCACCAAGCGACCGAGTCGCGGGATTCGCGCATCGCCCAGGTGGTGGACTTCCACGCCTCGCGCGAAGGCATGATGACCATCGAGAAGCGGGCGGGAGCGCCGGTCTACAAGCCGGTGCCGGTCTCCTCCATGTTCCTGGATGCCGAAACCTGGGACCGGCTGATGGGTGCGCGCGCCGTGGCGCAGCTCCATCCCTTCGCGACCCCGCCGGGCGTCATGGGCACGGTGGACGCCGGCGGGCGGCGCGGCCATGATTTCGCGGAGGAGCGCGCGCGCCCCGACGTCAACGTGTTCGAGGCGGTGCGCGATCACATCCGGGCGCTACGCGCCGACGGGCGCCGCGTGATGGTGGCCGGATATTCCGCCGGCTCGCGCGACCGGCTGGCGACCGTGCTGGCCGACCACGGCATCGAGGGGCTGGAGCCCGCCGAGACCATCGAGGAGGTGCGCCGCTTCGACCGGGGGATCACCGGCATGGTGGTGCTGGGGCTGGAGCATGGCTTCACCTCCCCCGACATGGCGGTGATCACCGAGCAGGACATCCTGGGGGACCGGCTGGTGCGGCCGGCCAAGAAGAAGCGCAAGGCCGCCAACTTCATCGCCGAGCACACCTCCCTGACGACCGGCGACCTCGTGGTCCACATGGACCACGGCATCGGCCGCTACGACGGGCTGGAGACGCTGGAGGTGTCGGGCGCCCCGCACGACTGCCTGCGGCTGATCTACGAGGGCGGAGACAAGCTCTACGTCCCCGTCGAGAACATCGAGATGCTGACCCGCTACGGGTCGGAGGACGCTGCGGCTCAGCTCGACAAGCTGGGCGGGGCCGGCTGGCAGGGGCGCAAGGCGCGCGTCAAGAAGCGGCTGAAGGACATGGCCGAGGCGCTTCTGAAGATCGCCGCCGAGCGCGAGCTGAAAAGGGCCGAGCCGATCACCACGCCCGAGGGCATCTATCAGGAATTCGCCGCCCGCTTCCCCTATCCGGAAACGGACGACCAGCTGAAGGCGATCGAGGAGGTCTTCACCGACCTCGGCTCCGGCAAGCCGATGGACCGGCTGGTCTGCGGCGACGTCGGCTTCGGCAAGACCGAGGTGGCCTTGCGCGCCGCCTTCCTGGTGGCGATGAGCGGCCAGCAGGTCGCGGTCGTGGTGCCGACGACGCTGCTGGCGCGCCAGCATTTCAAGACCTTCACCACGCGCTTCAAGGGGCTGCCGCTGCGCATCGTGCAGCTCTCCCGCATGGTGACGGCGAAGGAGCAGACCAAGGTCAAGCAGGAGCTGACGGAGGGCACAGCCGACATCGTCATCGGCACCCACGCGCTGCTGGGCAAGGGCGTGCAGTTCAAGCGGCTCGGCATGGTCATCGTGGACGAGGAGCAGCATTTCGGCGTCAAGCAGAAGGAAAAGCTGAAGGAGCTGCGCGCCGACGTCCATGTGCTGACGCTGACCGCCACCCCCATTCCCCGCACGCTGCAGATGGCGCTGTCCGGCGTGCGTGAGCTGTCGCTGATCGCCACCCCGCCGGTGGACCGTCTGGCCGTGCGCACCTTCGTGCTGCCCTACGACCCGGTGGTGGTGCGCGAGGCGATCCTGCGCGAGCATTACCGCGGCGGCCAGACCTTCTACGTCTGCCCGCGCGTCGAGGACCTGCCCAAGGTGGCCGAGCGCGTGCGCGAGCTGGTGCCGGAGGTGAAGGTCATCACCGCCCACGGCCAGATGCCGGCGACCGAGCTGGAAGACGTCATGACCGCCTTCGACGAAGGCAAGTTCGAGGTGCTGCTGGCGACCAACATCATCGAGAGTGGCATCGACATCCCCAGCGCCAACACGCTGATCGTCCACCGCGCCGACATGTTCGGCCTGGCGCAGCTCTACCAGATCCGCGGGCGCGTGGGCCGGTCCAAGCTGCGCGGCTACGCCTATCTCACCTACGCGCCGAACAAGCCGCTGTCGGGCACGGCGCAGCAGCGGCTGCACGTGATCGAGACCCTGGACAGCCTCGGCGCCGGTTTCCAGCTCGCCAGCCACGACATGGACATCCGCGGTGCGGGCAACCTGCTGGGCGAGGAGCAGTCCGGCCATGTGAAGGAGGTCGGCGTCGAGCTGTACCAGCACATGCTGGAGGAGGCCGTCGCCAACGCCCGTGCCGGCATGGACGGCAAGGTGCCGGACGGCGTGTCGCAGGACTGGACGCCGCAGATCAACCTCGGCACGCCGGTGCTGATCCCGGAGGAGTATGTCCCCGACCTGACGGTGCGCCTCTCCCTCTACCGCCGCATCGCCGAGCTGGTGGACCGCGCCGAGGTGGACGGCTTCGCCGCCGAGCTGATCGACCGTTTCGGCAAGCTCCCGAACGAGGTCGAGAATCTGTTGGACGTCGTCACCATCAAGCAGCTCTGCCGCCAGGCGGGGGTGGAGCGGGTGGATGCCGGGCCGAAGGGGGCCGTGCTGACCTTCCACGGCAACACCTTCGCCGAGCCAGCGAAGCTGCTGACCTACATCGCCCAGGGCTTCGGATTGTTGAAGCTGCGTCCCGACCACAAGCTGGTCTACAGCCGCAGCTGGGACGAGCCGCCGCAGCGTGTGCGCGGCGTGAACCGGCTGATGCAGGATCTGGCGCAGATGGCGACGGGCGGCGCCATTCCGAAGGGTGAGGCGCCGCCTCCGCCCCCTCCACCCCCGCCGCCGCGCCCGTCGCCGCTGAAGGCGGGTTCGCGCTTCGGCCGGCACCTGCCGGGGCGGCGCTGAGCCATGGCCCGTAAAAGGGGAGGGGACCTCGCCGCGCTGCTGGCGCTGGGCGACCCGCGGAGCTTTGCCGACCTGCCGTCGGTTGCCGAGGCCGTCGCCGCCGATCCGGCCCGGCTGCCCGATCTCGTCGGCTGCCTGTTCGACGCCAACCCGGACGTGCGCATGCGCGCCGCCGACGCGCTGGACCGTCTGTCGCGCATCGGGGCCGGGCTGCTTGATCCCTTCGTCGAGCAGTTCCTGACCGAGGCGGCGGCCATCGAGCAGGCGGAGGTCCGCTGGCACCTCGCACAGACCCTGCCGCGCCTGACCCTCGACCCGGAGCAGCGCCGCCGCGCCGCCGCGCTGCTGGAGGCCTGGTTCGCGGCGCCGGGCAGCCGAATCGTCCAGTCCTCGGCCCTCCAGGCCATGGTGGACCTCGCGGAGAAGAACCCGGAGCTGCGCGAGGCCTCGGCCGACATGCTCGGCCGCGCCATGCGCTCCCGCGTGCCCTCGCTGGCGGCCCGCGCCCGGCGCATCCTGAAGCCCTTCGAGGTGGACGAGGCGACGCTGAAGACGGCAATGGTCCAGGAGCGGGCCGGCCTGACCCTGTCGGTCCTGCCCGACCGTCTGGCCGTCGCGCGTCTGGACCCGGCGCAAGGGCTGCCATCCTGGATCGATTGGACCGACCCGCTGGTCAGCGCCACCCGCACCGGCGAGGAACTGTCCGTCCTATGCCGCGAGGAGCGTGTCCCGGACGAGGTGAAGGCCGAACGCGGCTGGCGCGCCTTCAAGGTGGAAGGGCCGCTGGACTTCTCCCTCTTCGGCATCCTAGCCCGCATCGCCGTGCCACTGGCCCAGGCACGCATCCCCATCTTCGCGATGAGCACCTACGACACGGACTACATCCTGGTCCGCGCCGAAGACCTGGACCGCGCCGCCGAGGTGCTGACGAAGAGCTGCACGGTGGTGCGGCGGTAAGGAATGCCGCTGCCACCACCTTATACGATTTTCATGAAGTCCTGACCTGTGGTCAGGACTTCCGCGCCACGGGGCGCGGGGCCGCAGTCGCGGCCCTATACCGGGTTCGGAGGTCGGAATTTTCCGAACCCGGTATTGCTCCTGCGCCTGTTCCTGAATTCCGCACTCATCACCGGCTGTCCAGGCTATAACTCTCGTCGTAGACGCCGGCGGCCACGCCGGCAAGGACAGCGACCCCGCGGGAGAGGACGCATGAAGTGCGCCGTGATCATTCCGGTCGGACCGGGCCATGAGGCTCTGGCCCGTGAAGCCAAGGCGTCCGTCGAGAAGGCCTTCGGAACGGATCAGGGACCCTTCACCGACATCATGATCCTCGAACTGCCCGACAGCGCGGGAGAGCATGGCCGTTCGAAGCGCCGCAACGACGGCATCGACTATGCCGTCGCCCACGGCGCGGAGTGGATCTTCTTTCTCGATGCCGACGACCTGATGGCGCCCGGCTGCTTCGCGGCCGTTTCGCCGCATGTAGGCGAATGCGACGCGATTTTCGGCATGATCGCCGAAGCGCAGTACGGCAGCGATCGGACGACGCTTCGGGAGAAACAGCTGGGGCCAACCTCCTCCATCCAGGACATCCTGTTCACCGACCCGTTTCTGACCATCCAGATGGGCCATTTCGTGCGGTCCAGGATCGCCCAGGGCATCCGCTTCGATGTCTCGATGAACACGGGGGAGGATTTCAAATACTACCTTGATCTTTGGTATGCGAACCGCTGCCGCAAGATTGGCGAGGTCCTGTTCGTCAACCGGCGCGGTGCCCACTCGACAGGGCCGCGTTCGGCCAACGGAGGGGAATGGCGCAAGGCCGTTTACGCCGTCTTTGAAGATTTCTGCCGGCGGAACGGGCTGCTTGCGACCTTTGCCGCCGAGGGCCGGGAAGTCCGGTTCGCGATCGGCAACCCCCTGGACCTCATTCACCGCCATTTCCTCGCCGGCCGCTTCTTCGAAGAGGTGGAACTCGCGTACTTGCGTGACATCGTCCCGCCCGGCTCGGTGATCCTGGAGGTCGGCGCCAATGTCGGGAACCACGCGGTCTATTACGGGCTCTTCATGGAGCCCAAGAAGATCATCGTCATCGAACCGAATCCCTTCGCGATCGAGTTGCTGAAACAGAATGCGGAACTCAACGGCATCACGACGATCGATACCCGGCATCTCGGCTATGGGGTAGGGGACCGGGCAGGGCGTTTCGCCCTTCATGTCGAAGGCGCGAACATCGGCGCGGCGCGGCTGATCCCGGCGGAAACCGGGGGGATCGACGTCGTTCCCATCGACAGCATCGTCGAGGAGCGTGTGGACTTCATCAAGCTGGACGTCGAATGGATGGAATTGGAGGCCCTTCGCGGCGCGCAGAACACCCTGCGCCGGGACCGGCCGATCCTGTTCATCGAGGTGATGAACGCCAACCTGCAGGCGTTCGATGACTGGGTCCGTCAGAACGGTTACACGGTCATCAAGGAATTCCCCTACGTCAACGCGCGCAACTTCGTGGCCGTGCCGTCGGACTCGCCGCTGGCGGCCGAAGGCCGCGCCTGACGGCGAAAGCTCGTTGCCCTACGAGGCCCTGATCGCCGTGCTGCTGGGCGCGGTGCTGCACGCGAGCTGGAACGCGGCCATCAAGTCCGGACGGAACAAGCTGTTCGACACGGTGCTCGTGTCCGGCGGATCCGCCCTGATCTCCGCGGCCGCGATCCCCTTCCTGCCGATTCCTGCGGCGGACAGCCTTCCGTATCTCGCATGCTCGGCGGCGCTTCAGGTTTTCTACTGCCTGCTCCTGGCCGCCGCCTACCGCACCGGCGACATGAGTCACGCCTATCCGCTGATGCGGGGAACGGCGCCGCTGATCGTCGCCGTGGCGAGCGGCGGGTTGCTGGGCGAAACGCTGTCCGCCGCCGGGTGGGCAGGCACTTTGCTGATCTGCGGGGGCGTCCTGACGCTGGCGTTGGCCCGGCGGGGTGGCGGGGCACCTGCCGCCTCGACGGGCTTCGCGCTCGTGAACGCGGTGCTCATCGCCGGCTACACCGTCATCGACGGCAAGGGCGTGCGCCTGTCCGGCGCGCCGGTGGCCTATGTGCTGTGGCTGAATCTGTGCTCCGGCCTCGCGCTGGCCGCCTGGGCCTTGTGGCGGCATCCGCGCAGCCTCTCCCGCCATGCCGCCTCGCGCTGGCGCGTCGGACTGGGCGGTGGTTTCTGCACGCTCGCTTCATACGGCCTGGCGCTCTGGGCGATGACCCTTGCCCCCATCGCGACGGTCGCGGCGTTGCGCGAGACGTCCATCCTGTTCGGGATGGCGCTGGCGGCCCTGGTGATCAAGGAACGGGTCGGCCCCGCGCGCCTGGCGTCGGGTGTCGTCATCGCGCTCGGGGCCGCGACCTTGCGGCTGGCCGGTTAGACGGCGCGCGGCCGGTCGGCCATCACGCCGGGATCGCGTTCATCGACCGGCACTTGGCCTCGAAACCGTCGGAGATGAACTCCGGGCGCTTGTAGTAGCCCTTCATCCAGCTCGACAGGAGGCACAGCTCCTCCAGTTTCACCAGCTCGTCCAGCGTGCCGGGCGGAAAACGGATGCTGAAGCTGTCGGCGACATAGTCCAGCACCTGCTCGACCTGTTCGATGGAAAGGCCGACGTCGGTCTCCAGGATCGCGTTGCGCGTCAGGATGGCCTCGTCCACGCCGTATTCGTCACGGATCAGCTTCACGATCCAGCGGAACATGTGCATCCAGTTGGTGATGCCCTCAATGGACTTGCTCATGGCACGGCCCTGCGGGCAATGCGGCTGCGTCGTGGGGC
Organism: Azospirillum sp. SYSU D00513; assembly: GCF_017356015.1. Classification (GTDB taxonomy): domain Bacteria; phylum Pseudomonadota; class Alphaproteobacteria; order Azospirillales; family Azospirillaceae; genus Azospirillum. The sequence continues at coordinate 14,114 of NZ_JAFIQV010000007.1, read as the reverse complement.
CTTGCCCATTGCGCCAGCGAGGAGGGTGCCGGACATCGCGTTCAAGCCAAGTTGTTGGGCCTTGCAACCTTCGCCTGTTACGCGAGTTCCGTCAAGTGTCAGGCGCGCTTGGCTTCCTCTTCCTGATCGTCCGAAGCCCGCTCCTCGGGGAGAATACCCAGGCTACGCAGTTCGGCCAGGGCACCGCACAGGTTGGTGGCGACGCGGTCGGCGGCCGTCTCGGCGGTGGCCTGGGCCGGGGCGTCGGCGGCCGGATCGGCGCTCCAAAGCCCCAGCAGGATGGGCGTGCGCGGGCCGAAATGCAGGCGCAGCCGGCGGACCATGCGGCGGGCGTGAGGCAGGGCGGAGGGGTTCAGGTAGGACAGCACGACGGCGGCGACGCCCTCCGTTTCCAGGTTTCCGATCTGGCGCGGCGACACCGTTTCGCAGGACAGCACCGTGGGGCTGGCGCCGCTCCGGCGCAGCAATTCGCCCAGCAGCCCGGCGGCGGCCTCGTCCAGGTTGTTGCGGGCGCCAACGCAGAGGATGCGCGGGCGCTTCTCCTCCGGACCAGCTTCGGCCGGGCGGCCCAGATCGGACAAGTCGGCCGTCACGGCCAGCATGCCGTCGGCCACGGTCTTGCGGCTTTCCGGCGTCAGGGTGCCGCGGCTGCGGTCCTGTTCGGCGAGCGACAGGGCCGACAGGAGCACGGCGTCGAACTGGGCCGGCAGCTCCGCGCCATCCTCGACCGCGTGCTCGACGATGCCCGCGGCCTCGATGGGGTCATTGGAGAGCAGGCGCTGGTACACCTTGGCCTCGTCGGGGAGGACCGGGCGGTCACCCAGCATCACCTCAAGGAAATGGAGCTGCGGCACATGGCGGCCGAGCACCACGAGGCAGACCGTAAGCGGTGTGGCGAGCAGGAGCCCGACCGGCCCCCACAGCGTCGTCCAGAACACCGCGGCCAGGATGATCGCGACGGAGGACAGGCCCGTGGCCGACCCGTAGAGCCAGGGCTCCGCGACGTTGTTGGAGAACAGCTCGACCACCACGAACAGGGCGATGGCCAGGATCGGCATCGACCAGCCGGGGGCGACCGCGAAGGAGAGCAGGATCGGGAAGGTCGCCGCGATGGCCGGGCCGGCGAAGGGAATGAAGCGCAGCACGGTCGCCAGCAGCCCCCAGAGGATCGGGTTCGGCACCCCGATCAGCCAGAGCCCCAGCGTGATGGGGATGCCGTAGGTGACGTTGACCACCACCTGCATCAGCAGGTAGCGGCTGACCCGCTCGGCGGCATCGTTCATCGCCTCCGTCGTGCGGCTGAGGTCGTTGGACCCGGCCAGCCGGATCAGCCGGTCCCGCAGGTCCTCCCGCTGGAACAGGATGAAGATGGTGAAGATCAGCACCATGCCGGCGGTCGCGATGGGCGCCAGCACGGGGCCGAGCACGTCGCGCAGCACCTCCAGCGGCTTCGCGGCCGGATCCTCGATGCGGACGGTCATCGGCTCGGGTTCGGGCGGCTCCGCCGGGCCGCTCACCGGCGGCGGCGCCATCGGGGTGCCGGGTGCCGGCATGTTCGGCTGCGGGTTCGGCGTTTCCAGTTCCTGGCGCAGATCGCGGAACATCTCCGTCATCTGATGGATAACGCCGTCGCTGGTGGCGCCGGTGGCCCCCTGCTGGACCGAACGGATCTTCGCGCGGATGTTGCGCTCGTATGTGGGAAGGTTGCTGGCGAGATCGGCGATCTGGCTGCCGACCACCGTGCCGAAGCCGGCAATCACCACGAAGACCAGCGCCACCACCGCGACCACCGATGGCGCCCGGCCGAGGCGCCAGCGTTCCAGCCGGCTGACGATGGGCGACAGGACGAAGCTGAGCAGCACCGCCAGCGCCAGCGGCACCAGCAGGTCGCTGCCGACATAGAGCGTCACCAGAACGAGGGCGGCGATCAGGATCGTCGTCTGCGGTGAGGCGGACGGGGCCGCGGGGCGGACCCTGATGGGGCGGGCCTGTAATCTGGACACCGTGTCCTGTGCCATGGATGGAACCTCCCCGGGGCGTGCCCATGCTGAACGCGGGCGGGAGTTGGGGGTTCCGGCGGCACCTACGGGCTCCTTATCGCGTTATGCAGCGCGACGCGAGCGAAACCGGAGGGGACCCGCCATGCCGATCCTGCTGATCATCCTTCTCGCCATTCTGATCGCCCAGTTCGGCTTCTGGGACACGCTCCAGGGCGTGTTCGGCGCGCTGGGCATGATCATCCTGATGCTGGCGGTCCTGGCCGGGGCCGCCTTCGTCGCCGCGAAGGTCTTCTTCCGCCGGCTGCGCGGGCGGTTCTGAGCTTACTCTCCCTGAAAAGCGATGGCCTTGACGCCATATGGCCTAAATGCCAAAATTTCGGTTGTGAAGAATACGGCTACGCTCCTGATCAGCACGAAGGACCTGCTGGACGATGGCAGCATCATCCAGATTCGGGTGTGGTCCGTACCGGTGCCGGTTCGAGCGTCATCTCATTTATACAAATATAGCCTCTTCTATGGTCGCAATGGTCAGCGCTTGGTCGGGTATGACAACGAGGCTGGAAAAGGTGATCATAAGCATGTGCGAGGAGTGGAACTTCCTGTGACTTACAACGGCTTGTCCGACTTGCTTGACCAGTTTCAAGCCGATGTCGCGGCATTGCGGAAGGAGGAGACATGACGACTCTGGAAATCCATGTCGGCGTCGATTTTGGGAAATCTATTGACCGTGTGAAAGACGCGTTGCGGCGTCATGAAGCCGGGAAAACGGTTTCGGAGTCCCACATCAGCTTCGAAAGCTGGGATCTCATGACCAAAACCCTGACCGGAAAGCGGTTTGAGATCCTTCGGCATCTCCATCGAAATCCAGAGGCAAGCATCCGCAGCTTGGCAAAGGCCCTTGGGCGGGATTATTCCAACGTCCATGCCGATGTCGCTGCACTGGTCCAAGCCGGTCTGATCGATGACCGGGATGGTCTGCGCAGCGACTACGATGCGATTGAGCTGAAGATGGCTCTCTGATTCGCCGTTTTTTTTTCCGACGCAGGCCCCTAATCCTGTGAGGGACCCCGGCGCCCCTGCTTGACCTCAGACCGCTTCGCCTTGCCCTCCAGCCGCCGCTGTTGCGACCCGTAGGTCGGCTTCGTCGGGCGGCGCGGTTTCGGCGGGACCGAGGCGTCGCGGATGAGGTCGATCAGCCGTTCCCGCACGTCCTCGCGGTTGCGGAGCTGGCTGCGGTAGCTTTCGCCGACGAGGATCAGGACGCCGTCCGAGGTCATGCGGGAGCCGGCCAGACGGGCGAGGCGCGCTTTCACGTCCGGCGGGATGTTCGGCGAGGCGGCCACGTCGAAGCGCAGTTGCACCGCCGTTTCCGTCTTGTTGACGTGCTGCCCGCCGGGGCCGGAGGCGCGGGTGAAGGATTCCTCCAGCTCGCTTTCGTCCAGCGATATGCGCGGCGTGACCCGGATCATGGGGCGTAATCCGCCACCGGGCTGGCCGCTTCCTGTTCGTCCAGCGCGAGGTCGAGCAGGGGGAGGAAGCTGGCCGGTTCCTGCGCGCCGGAGAGCGCGTAGCGGCGGTTGAAGACGTAGCAGGGCACCGCCTGGAGGCCGAACTGCCGGGCGAGCCCGTCCGCCGCCTGGATCGAGGCGGTTTCCGCGTCGCTGTCCAGCAGGCGGCGGACCTCCTCGCCGTCCAGCCCCAGCGCGCCGGCCTTCTCCACCAGCACGTCGCGGTCGCCGATGTCCAGGCCCTGCGCGAAATAGGCGTGGAACAGGATATCGGCCATGGCGCTGTCGAGGCCCCGGCGTCCGGCGATCCGGATCAGCCGGTGCGCGTCCAGCGTGTTGGGCATGCGGCGGATGAGGTCGAGCGCCATCGGAATGCCGTCGCGCTGCGCCGTTTCCTCCGCCATCAGGTGCAGTTGCCGGGCGCGCTCCACCCCGCCGAACTTCGCGACCAGATAGGCGCCGCGGTCCATGCCCCGGCGCTGCATGTCGGGGTTCAGCTGAAACGGCTGCCAGCGCACCGTCGGGTTGACGCGCGGGCGCTCCGCCAGGGCACGCGCCAACCGGTGCTTGCCGATGTAGCACCAGGGGCAGGTCAGGTCGGCGAAGGTTTCGATCAGCATGCCGCCACTATTCCCCAACTGCGCGAGGGCCGCAACCAGCCCCGAACCGTCCTTCGGCGCGCCACCGGTCCGCAACGTTTTCTTAACCCAAAAGGGCGAAGCATGGACCCTGGTGTGGCATGGTTCGATCAGGGGCGGGAGCGCCGGGCATGAGCGGTTCCTACGTGGACAACAAGGTGCGCGAGGCGCTGGTCGCCTCCAAGGGCAGCCGGGCTGCCGCGCAAAAAATCCTGATGGCCTGGGCCGCCGAGGATCCGCAGCTCATGCTGGGCATCGCGCAGCCTTTCCTGAAGGCCATCGCGGCGGCGGCGGTGGAGCGCGGCATCCGCCGCGCCGGCGGGGGAGGCGGATCGCCATCCCGCCCACAGCAGGGGGCGCCACGCGCGGGCGGTGCGCTCAGCAAGGACGCGCTCGCCCGCGTCCTCAGCCAGATGGGGCAGGAGCCCCCAATGGCAGGCGGGACGGCCGGCGGGACCGCCGGTGGCCGGGCAGCACCCACGCCCGTGCGCACGGCGGCGGTGAGGGATGGCGGCGGGGCCGGTCATGAGAAGTCGATGATGGCCATCGCCAAGGCCTTCGCCGCCAAGAAGATCGGCTGAGGCGCCGGCTCCGGCGCTACTTCTTCGGCTCCACGTTTTCCGCACCCGCGCGGGTGCCGCCGAAGCGGTCCGCACCCTTGGCGTCCGGGGCGTCGGGCTTCTTGTGATTGCCGGTGTTCTGCTGGTCGTCGGTGTGCTTGATGGTTTCTTCGGTGTGCGGCTGCTTCATGGCGGCCTCCTGGTTGGGGTGTCCACCAACCAACCGCTCAAACCCCCGCCTGCTCCTCAGCGGCGCAGATCCGCGATGGCGCGCGCGACCACGATCCATTCATCCTCGTCCGGGTCGGCATCATAAAGCGCCCGGATCGGCGGCCAGATGCCCAGCCGGCTGCGGCGGCGCTGCTCGATGAAGCGCTCCAGCTCTTCCCAGCTCGGGAGGCGGTCCAACTTGTCCTGGTTGCAGCGGCGGTGCGTCAGCACGATGTTCGACGGCTCGTCCGCACCGCCGTAGGCCTGCGGGATGACGTGGTCGAAGGTGGCCTTGGCCCCGATGGGCTGGCCGCAATAGAAGCAGCGCCCGCCCTGAAGCACGTCCATCACCTGGCTGTCTTCGGGCGTCATGGGCATGGCGCTGCTCTCGGCGGGAGGGTCAGTCCTGGCGCTCGATGGAGCCCCAGAGGTCGTACTCGTCGGCGTGCTCGATGGTGACGTCCACGAGGTCGCCCGGCTTCACGTTCGTCTCGCCGTTCAGGAAGACGTTGCCGTCGATCTCCGGCGCGTCGGCGTAGGAGCGGCCGATGGCGCCGTCCTCGTCCACCTCGTCAATCAGGACGCCCAGCGTGTAGCCGACCTTCTCCTTGAGACGCGCGGCGCTGATGGCCTTCTGCGTCTCCATGAAGCGGTCCCAGCGCTCCTGCTTGACCTCTTCCGGCACGGCGCCGGGCAGGTCGTTCGCGGGGGCGCCCTGCACCGGCTCGTACTTGAAGCAGCCGACGCGGTCGAGCTGGGCTTCCTTGAGCCAGTCCAGCATGAACTGGAACTCTTCTTCCGTCTCGCCGGGGAAGCCGGTGATGAAGGTCGAGCGCAGGGCCAGGTGCGGGCACTCCGCGCGCCATTTCTGGATGCGCTGGAGCTGCTTCTCCTGGGATGCCGGGCGGCGCATGGCCTTCAGGACGGTGGGGGAGGCGTGCTGGAACGGGATGTCGAGGTAGGGGAGGATGCGCCCCTCCGCCATCAGCGGGATCACCTCGTCCACATGCGGGTAGGGGTAGACGTAGTGAAGCCGCACCCAGACGTCGAGGTTCGCCAGCTCCTTGCAGAGGTCGTAGAAGCGGGCGCGGACCTTGCGGCCGTACCAGTCCTCTTCCGCGTATTTGCGGTCGACGCCGTAGGCGCTGGTGTCCTGCGAGATGACCAGCAGCTCCTTCACCCCGGCGACGGCCAGCTTCTCGGCCTCGCGCAGGACCGAGACCACCGGACGGCTGACGAGGTCGCCGCGGATGCTCGGGATGATGCAGAAGGTGCAGCGGTTGTTGCAGCCTTCGGAAATCTTCAAGTAGGCGTAATGGCGCGGCGTCAGCCGCAGCCCTTCGGGCGGAACGAGGTCGATGAAGGGGTCGTGCTTGGGCGGGACCGCCTCGTGCACCGCGTTCACCACCTGCTCGTACTGGTGCGGGCCGGTGACGGCCAGCACGTCGGGGTGGGCCTGCCGGATCACGTCGGATTCCAGGCCCATGCAGCCGGTGACGATGACCTTGCCGTTTTCCTTGATCGCCTCGCCGATGGCGTCCAGCGATTCCTTCTTCGCGCTGTCAAGGAAGCCGCAGGTGTTGACGAGCACGACGTCCGCGCCGTCGTAGGACGGCGAGATTTCGTACCCCTCCGCGCGCAGACGGGTGAGAATGCGCTCGGAATCCACGAGCGCCTTAGGGCAGCCGAGGCTGACGATGCCGACCTTGGGGCCAGCCTTCGAGCCGATCTTGGAAAGGGATGTGGTCATGGCGCGGATATATAGGCTCTTTGCCCCGGAACGTCAGCCAAAATGAACTATCCCGGTCGGATAGGTGCCCTGTCCGCGCCGCATTCCCGGCATCGCGACCCGGTGCCCTGGCGGCTGTCAGTTCCCGCCTTCGAACGGGGTGCGCGTGAAGGGCATGCCGCGCCCATGGCCGGCACGGTCGTGCCCGTTCTCGGTCGCGGCCTGCCGGAAATAGCCGACGATGAAGACGCGCATCGCCTTGGGCAGGGCCAGGGCCGCCGGTTCCGCCGTGATGCGCTGCCGCCGGACCTGTTCGTCGAGGCGGCGCTTCAGCTCGGCGCACAGCTCATCGACCGAAAGCTCCTCGCGGCGGCAGATGTCCTCCACGGCTTCCCAATAGGAGGGTTCGAGGCGGATCTGAATTGGTCCGCCAGCGAGGCTCACCGTGCGGGACTCCAACGGACTGACGCCAGCCACCTGTTTCCCGCCCCGTGTTTCCAACTGCTCTGCAGCCATGACCGCCAACCCTTTTCCACGGCACGTCGTTTATTGAATGCCCGATCATTATAACAGAACTGTAAAAAAAGTCGTGAAAACATTGTGACCGTTACGGGGCTGTAAGATGGCGTTCGAAACTTGCCTACTGTGGACCCCGTTCGGCGTCGCCGGCCATGTCCTTCAGGCGTTCCATCCCGGTGATCACCAGGAAGCCCCGCGTGTAGGTGACCGCCCCGGACTGGCGCAACGCCTTCAGGGACTTGTTCACCATCTCGCGCGTGACGCCCAGCATCGCGGCCAGCGCCTCCTGGGAGGTCGGCTCGCCGATGCGCACGCCCGCCGGTCCGGGAACGCCGTGCCGTTCCGCCAGAATCAGCAGGCGCCGGGCAAGGCGGCGCGGCACGTCATGGAAGACGGCATCCTCGATGTTCTCCGAAACCCAGCGCAGCCGTTCGCACAGGACCCCCATCATGCGCACGCACAGCCGAGGGTGCCGTTCCAGGAAGGGCAGGAAGTCGGCGCGGTCGATGCGGAACAGCTCGGACGGACGCAGCGCCGCGGCGCCGGCCGTGCGCTCCTTTCCATCGATCAGCGCGATCTCGCCCAGCACGTCGCCGGGATCGAGGACGTTCAGGAGCATCGCCTTTCCGTCCGCCGATGAGGCGCGGATCCCGATCTGGCCCTTCAGTATGGCGAAGAGGCAATCGCCGGGATCGCCCTTGCTGAAAACCGTCTGACCGATGTCGAAGCGGACCAGCCGGCCGAGCGCCAGCAGTTCCCGCATCTCGGCATCGTCCAGCTCACCGAGAAGGCGGTTCCGCTGGAGGACCGCCGCCACCTCATCCAGGATACCCTTGCTCATCCGCTCCGCACGCCCGCTCCGTCATCCGCCCTACCCGGGTATGATAGGGGTTCGCGGGAGCAGCGACGAAGGAATTCGACGGGGTGATGGCTTCCGGTCAGGCCCGGATCGTGCCGGACATCGCCGCCGCCCTGTCCCAGAGCGTGGTGCGTTCGAAGTGGAAGCGGGGCTCGAAAGCCGGCGCCCCCTCGGCGACGAAGCGCCGCATCCGGCGCAGCATGAGCAGGGCGTCGTCCCTCTTCTGGTCAAAGCGACCCTCGGGAAGCCAGGCCCTGAAGGCCGCCAGCTCCTCCGCCGGCAGCCCCGTCTCGCCGCCGTGCCGCAGCATGCGTCCGTAGCCGCGCTCCCGGTAGGAAAGCTCCTTGGCGATGGACTGGAGCCGTTCCGCGGTCGCGGCCGGCAGGACGCCGGCGGCCGCCGCGTCGGCCAACGTGCGGCGGATGTTCACCATCGCCTCCGACAGGCAGGGATAGCCGAGTTCGGCCGGCCCGTGGATCACCGCCACCTCGTCATCGTCCTCCAGCCGCCCGTCGCGGAAGGCCTCGAAGATGGCGCCGACCCCGACCATGCCGAAGGGGTGCAGTTCCGCGGCGCGCAGCGCGCCCATGCTCGACGCGCCGAAGACGGGGATGCCCTCCTTCAGCGCGAAGAGGATCTCCTTGTGCCAGACGGAGGGAACATCCTCGAAGAAGCCGTCGATGATGCCGATGGCCTTCGGCTTGCGGGCGCAGAGCCGCGCGATGTCGCCCTGCGCCACCGGCGGCAGATAGACGGCGTCGAACGCCCGCGCGGCCTCGGCGGCGGGCAGGGTCGGGCCGAGGAAGACGAAGACATCGCTCATGGCCGGCTCTCCAGAAGGGTGCAGGCGCGCGCGCCGTACAGGTAGTCGGGCGTGTCGTCCAGCCCCTCCAGACCAGGAACGACGAGCCGCACCACGGGAATTCCGAATTCGGGCTTGGTCAGGTCCACGGCGACCGCCTCCTCGATGCCCGCGGCGCGCAGCCGGGCAAGCTGGTGGGCCAGGTCCTCCTCGATGGTGGCGCCCGTGAAGGTCGGGCAGGCCGTGAAGCCGCGCGGGCCGGCATCCCGCGTGACGAGAGCCCTCCATCGGGCGTGATGGGCGGGATCGAGATGGCGGGCATATTCCTCGCGCGGCATGTCGTCGCGCGCGCCGGCGATGAAGGTGAGGCGGCTCTGCGCGGCCTCGGTCAAGGCCCGCGACAGGGCGACCTCGCGCGCCGCGTGGCAGCCCATGCCCGTCGCCGGGCGGATGCCGTGCACCGGAGCGTCCTCAAGGGACACGGCACGGACCAGGAAGGCGGGAAGCCCAAGGTCGCTCGTGATCTCCCAGATGCCGACGCCGACGCCAGCGGCCTCGAACCGGTCGAGGAGCGCGCGGCAGACCGGGTCGGACACCGTCGCCTGATCGACCCGGGTCGCGTCCTGCTCCCCTTGTCCGCGCAGCCGCCAGAGCGTGGCCGCGTCGCGCTCCACCAATTCGGTGAGCGCGTGCGAGATGGCCTCCAGCCGGTGATTCCCCGAGGCGAGCCCGTTGGACCCGGACAGGAAACAGCCATGGCCGGGTGGCTGGGGAGCGCTGAAATTCAGATGCACCGTTTCGAACGGGACCCACTTGGCTCCGCCGTTCAGCAGGTCCTCGCCCTCGATCCAGAGGATCGGAACATTCGGATCATAGGCGCTGGTGGACAGCCTCGGCAGGCGTGTCACGTCGGCCACCGGATGCGTCCAGCGCATCTCCTCGTGGCTCGCGTATTTCAGCGGCAGCGCGATGCGCTCGGCATGGTAGGCCTCGATCGACTCCATGACGCCCGAGGCCTTGGCCGCGGCGAGCGTCACGCCCTTGCCCTGCGACACCGAGATGGAGCGGGCGTTCGGGCGGGTGACCATGACCACCGGAATGCCCACCGTGTCGAGACCGGTGACGTTGGCCACGCGCGTGATGCCCATGACGGGCAGGAAGGGCGTGACCCGTTCCAGGGTCCGTTCGGGCGGGACGATGCGGTGGGTTCCGGCGGTGTGAAGCTTGAGCGCCTCGGCCGGAACGGCCCGGACATCGACGTGATCGAACGGCATCGCGGCTCACTCGCTCTGACTCGTACTGGAAGGATGCTGGTGCCGATGGCCGGCCGCGCCGTGCGGGAGCTTTCCGCCGGCGCGGCCGTGCCAAGACAGGTCGGGCGGGGGTCAGGTGCCCGGCGTGATCGACATGCGGCCGGCCTCATGGTCGGCGGCGTCGTAGCCGGCGATGTCCCCGGCCCGCTGTGGGGCGCGGCGCATGCCGGCGCTTTCCGCCACTTCGTTGATGCCCTGGGCGGACACGGCGTAGAGGCGGCCATCGGCGCCGCGGATCATCGAGGTGTGGGAGATCGTCGTGTTCATCGTCATGCCCCTGCGTGTTGGCGATGGCCGACTATCGTCCCAAGAACCCCGTTCCCGCCGTGAAGAACTTCACAGCCCGGTTGCGGCCCGCGCGCTTAGATGTGCGGAGTGGAAACGGCGGATCCGCGAGAGGGATCATGGGAATGCATTTGCGGAAGATGCCGCGCCGTCTTGGCGGTGACTTGTTCGATCTGCTGCCCGAGGAGGCGTTGGACGTCTCCGCGCGCCGGATCCTGGTCGGGGGGCGCAGCGAACTGGTGTGGGTCGAGACCCCGATCTGGAACGAACTGGAACTGATCGCTCACCGCAAGCGCATGTCGGTTGAGGATCTGTGCACGGAGATCGCCGACGAATCGTCCTACGGCGTGCCGCTCGCGAGCGGCATCCGCCTTTACGTGCTCGAATATTACCGCAGTGCCGCGATGCCGGCCGAGAAGCCCCGCCTCCTGTCCTGAAGGACTCAGCGCGCCGTGGCGGACAGGCGGGTGGCGGAGCGGTTGGAAAGCTCCTTGCCGCATTGCTCGGCGAGCGCCGTCATGGAAAGGCGTTGGGCCAGGCTTTGCGCCCTTCGCAGGAAAAGCCGCCCTTCGCCGCCGGAACCTCCAAGCGCGATGGATGCCCGCCCCATGATGCCGAGGGCGCGGGCCTGATAGACCAGCTGCGCCGTTCCTTCCGCGAGTTCCAGCACCTCCGAGGCGGCCGTCAGCGCCTCGTCCGGCCGTCCACGGGCGAGAAGCGCGTCGGCGTGCCAGATCCGGACCTGCGGCAGGCTGACGCGCGGGTGCAGTCCGCCTCTGCCGGAACCGTTGTCCCGGAAGACCTCCAGGCTCCGTTCGAAACACCTCAAACCGCCTTCGGAGTCGCCGGCCGCGACGGTGGCGCGGCCAAGCCCGCCCAGCAGGAAGGGTTTCCAAAGGCTGGACCGAATGGCCCCGCACAGCGCCAGCGCCTCGCCGAACACGGGAAGGGCCGGTTCGGGTTGGCCCGCGATCAGGTAGGCCCAGCCCAGATGCGCCCGAGCGAAGACCTTGGAAAAGCTGTGCCCGGACTGATCGGCTCCGTCCATGGCAATGGAGAGAGCGTCCATGGCCTCGGGCATTCTGCCGAGTTCCGCGAGGCTCCGGCCGATCACGCTGTGCGCGTGGACCGAGGCCATGGTGGCGAGACCGTAGCGGCGCAAGGCACGGTCCCCGGCGATGTGGACCGCTCCCTGCCGAAGCGCGTCGAGCGCATCGGCGAAAAGCCCCTTGTCCGCCAGTATTCCGCCGAGGCGCAGCAGGAGCTGGACGCGCGTTTCGTGATCGTCCCGCCGGTCGAGCGCGGATAGCCCTTCCCGGCAGAGCCGGACGCCGTCGTCCAGCTCGGCGAAGGCCCAGAGGAAGGAGGCGAGCATGGAGGACGAGCGGGCATACCGCACAGGATCGCCGCATTCTCCAGCGAGGTCGCGCGCCCGGTCGAGATGCGCCCGGACATCGGTCGAGCCGCGGGGCAGCAAGGCCCGAGGCAATGCGATGGACAGGTCGATCCGGCGCAGCAGGTTGCGGCGCGTCGGCTCCAGCCGCTCGACGGCGTTTAGGGCACGGCCATAATTCGCTTCCGCGTCCAGCAGGCGCGACCGGCTTTCCGCCCACTGCCCGGCGCGCCGCCCGTAGAGATAGGCCGCCTGCCAGTCTTCGGCCAGAAAGGCGTGGTGCGCCATCAGATCGGTGCGGCTCGGCAGGTCATGCTCCCGCCGCTCGCACAGGGCCGCCAGGACTCGGACATGCAGGGCTTTCCGCTCGCGCCGCGTGATGGTGGCGTAGGCGACATCCCGGATCAAAGCGTGCCGGAACCCGTATTCCAGGTTCGGAAGAAGCCGGATCCGCGTGATGAAGCCCGACCGTTCCAGCCGGTCGAGCGTCGCCCCCAGCGTTTCCGCCGTGGCCCGCATAAGCCGCCCCAGAAGCTCCGCGTCGAAGGCCGGGCCGATCACGGCGGCGGTCAGCAGCGCCCGCCGAGCCTCCCTGTCGAGGGAGTCGATGCGGGCCGCCAGCAGCGCGTGGACCGATGCCGGCAGTTCCGGCAGGGCCAGGGGATCCGCGAGCCGCCACTCGCCCGGCGTTCCGGCCAGGGCTCCGCTCGCCGCGAGGGCACGCAGAGATTCTTCCAGATAGAGCGGCATGCCCTGGCTCTGTGCCGTCAGCCTTTCCTTCAGCGGCACCAGCGACGGGTGGGAGCCCAGCCACGCATCGAGGAATCGGCGGCTGTGCGGAAGGTCCAGCGGTTCAATGGCGAGCCGGGGAATGTTCGCCGCCGGTTTCCAGCCGCCCGCCGTTTCCGGACGGGTGGTCGCGAGCAGCATGACCCGCGACCCGGCCAAGCGCTCGGCCAAGGTGTTCAGGAGCTTCACCGTGAGGGGACCAGCCCAGTGCGCATCCTCCACGAGCAGCAGGAGAGGCCGTGCGCCGGACAGCCCGTGCAGGGCGGCGGCCAAGCCTTCGACCGCGAAGCCGAGCCGCTGTTCCGGATCAAGCCCCTTCCAAAGGGGATCGGTGGGCTCGACCTCGAACAGGTTCTCCAGGGCGGCGGCCGCAAGATTCCCGCTCGTCCGCCGTGCCGCGGCCACGACCGCCCCATGCCCCAGGGAGCCTCCGCCATCCGCCGGCAGCGAGGCGAGGGAGAGGGCGGCAGCCTCCAGCTCCTCCGGATCGCCGAGCCCCCGGATCGGCGTCTGCGGCCATTGCACGAGGCCGAAACCGGTGGCGAGCGGGGAGCGCAGCAATTCTCCGGCGAGGCGCGACTTGCCGACGCCGGCCTCGCCGGCGAGGAGGATTGCGGAGCCCTTGCTATCCGCGGCGTTCCACAGCCCGGCGGTCAGCAGGGCGAGTTCCCGTTCACGCCCGATGAAGGGCAGGGGCGTGGTGCCCGTCAGGTCCGCCGCCGTGCGCCGCGCCGCGCGCGCCGCTTCCAGCAGGAAGACAGGCGTCGCCGGTCCGGAGGCGCCGAGCTGGTGGGAGCCCGCGGGACGGACGGTCACGCCGACGGGGATGAGGTCCAGGGTTTCCCCGGTGACGAGGGCGCTGCCCGGCTCGGCCTTCTGCTGGAGCTTCGCGGCACGATGCACGCATTCGCCGGTCGCGCGGTAGTCGGCCCAGAGATCATTGGCTTCGAGCTGGGCCAGCACCTCGCCCGACGCGATGCCGACGCGCAGGCGGACCGGCGTGCGGCCGGTTCCGCCGGGACCACCATCGGCAAGCATGTCCCTGGCGGCGAGGCAGGCCCGCAACGCGTGGTCTTCCAGCGCGGAAGGCGCGCCGAAAATGGCCATCAACCCGTCGCCGAGCATCTGCGACACCGTCCCGCCGTAGCGGGTGACGCATTCGGCCAACCGCTTCAGGACCGGGTGGAGAGCCTCGTCGGCGTCCTCCGGATCGAGCCCCGCCACCAGCGAGGAGGAATCGACGATGTCCGCGAACAGGACGGTGGCCAGCTTGCGCTCCGCCCCGTTCCGGCTGATGCCGGATGAACCGCCTGCCGCCGGGAGCGACTCCATCATGCCCGTGCCCGCAATCCGCTCATCCGGTTCTTCGCTCCGACTTTGCCGTTGCGTGCATATTAGAGCCTGTTTGATTAGGCTTCTGGCTTGTAATCTCGGCCATAGGCGCGGAGTGCTCGATCGAAAGCAGCGATTTCTACGGCATCTTCGGCCGCGCTTTCATCCTGCTCCAGA